>QFXJ01000040.1 GCA_003402375.1 Candidatus Nitrotoga sp. CP45 | reverse complement strand
GGGCAACCTGAAAACAGCTATCAGTGGAACCTACCATGCTTTCGATTTCCGTAAATACGCTGACCGTTACCTGGCCGAGGTTCAGTACCGTTTTAACCGCCGCTTCGATCTTGGCACCATCATCAAGCGCCTCGTTCGTGCTGCGGCGATTACAACCCCATGCCCTGAAGCTGCCATTCGGGCAGCTGAGGCATGTAACTAATCAGGTAACCTATAGTGACCGCTAACAAACGCCTTGGCCACGGCAAGCTGAACATTATGTGCTTCCCCAAAGACATCGAAATGCCAATGATGACAAGGATTCAATCTTTCAGGCTGTGTTTTCCAGGTTGTAAACAGCCCCTGTGATTGTGTTAAAATGCAAAAGGTGGTCATATCGAAAACAATTCATTAGTTTCTCCGGTTCCGAGGAGCGCTGCGACCTTGCATCAGGCAAGGCCAGGCTTGGAACTCTGGGGTATATCTGTAGCAACGGCGCTCGTTCATTAATTTGAATGGAGAGAAATATGAACGCCGTTACCAACGCTGTATTTACCGACTACAAAATTGCCGACATCAATCTTGCTCCTTGGGGACGCAAGGAAATTGCTATTGCCGAAACTGAAATGCCAGGGTTAATGGCGATTCGCGAAGAATATGCAGGCGCGCAACCGTTGCGCGGTTCACGCATCGCCGGATCGCTGCATATGACCATTCAGACTGCCGTGCTAATTGAAACCCTGAAAGCCTTGGGAGCTGAGGTACGCTGGGCTTCCTGCAATATATACTCCACCCAGGATCACGCAGCATCAGCCATAGCCGTAGGCGGTACACCGGTATTTGCGATCAAAGGCGAATCACTTGAAGAGTATTGGGAATACACCCATCGCATCTTCGAATGGCCTAACGACAATCACGCCAACATGATTCTGGACGATGGTGGCGATGCAACCTTATTGTTGCATCTGGGCGCGCGTGCCGAAATAGATACGTCGCTTATCAGCAAGCCCACTTCGGAAGAAGAAACTTTTCTGTATGCTGCTATCAAGCAGCGCCTTGCTGCGCAGCCTGGCTGGTATTCCAAACGCTTAGCGACAATTAAAGGGGTGACTGAAGAAACTACAACAGGTGTTCATCGTCTGTACCAGATGCATGCGCGCGGCGAGTTGAAATTCCCTGGCATTAACGTCAACGATTCAGTTACCAAATCCAAGTTCGACAACCTTTACGGTTGCCGAGAATCGCTGGTGGATGGCATTAAACGTGCAACCGATGTGATGATTGCCGGAAAGGTTGCTGTTATTGCCGGTTACGGGGACGTAGGAAAAGGGTCTGCGCAAGCAATGCGCGCACTGTCAGCCCAAGTTTGGGTAACGGAGATTGATCCGATTTGCGCACTGCAAGCTGCCATGGAAGGCTATCGTGTCGTTACCATGGATTATGCTGCTGAACATGGTGACATTTTCGTGACCTGCACTGGTAACTATCATGTGATCACTCATGAGCATATGAAGAAAATGAAGAATCAGGCCATCGTGTGTAATATTGGCCATTTCGACAATGAAATCGACGTTGCCTCGCTTAAGGCTTACACGTGGGATAACATCAAGCCACAAGTCGATCACATCATTTTCCCCGCAGTAGATGGTCAACCCGCCAAGCGCATCATTCTGCTGGCCGAAGGCCGCTTGGTGAATCTAGGTTGTGGCACGGGCCATCCTTCTTATGTGATGAGCTCCTCATTTGCCAACCAGACCATCGCCCAGATCGAGCTATGGAGCGAGGCACAAAAGGGCACCGGCAAATATCCGGTTGGTGTGTATACCTTGCCCAAACACTTGGATGAAAAAGTAGCGGTATTGCAATTGAAAAAGCTTAATGCACAACTGAGTACACTAACAGACCAACAAGCCGCTTACATCGGCGTGCCTAAAGAAGGACCCTATAAATCGGATCATTATCGCTACTAAAATGTGGGCTTTTATACCCTCGAAAGCAACCTTAAAAACACCCTTATGCGACTCATCCTGATCTGGATTTTCAATGCAATAGCACTGCTAGCGGTTGCTTACCTGTTACCAGGTATTCATGTGGATGGTTTTATCTCCGCATTAATTGCTGCATTAGTACTGGGCCTCATTAATACGCTTCTGCGGCCCTTACTGATTCTACTTACCCTGCCAGTCACCGTTTTATCGCTTGGCCTATTCATCCTGGTAATAAACGGTTTGCTATTCTGGTTTGCCGGTTCTGTGCTAAAAGGTTTCGAAGTCAATGGCTTTTGGGCAGGTGTGATCGGTGCTTTGTTATATAGTGCTTTCTCCTTCGTTCTATCAATGTTCCTGCGGAAAAAAAATTCATAGCAGATGCGGTGATTATTAATCATGACAAACTCTAAATCATTTAGTTTCGAATTTTTTCCGCCACAAACACAAGAGGGCGCAAACAAACTCGCCTCCGCACGCAGGCAATTGGCAGTACTCAAACCCGCATTTTTCTCGGTTACCTTCGGTGCGGGCGGCTCAACGCGTGAGCGCACCTTGGAAGCGGTACAGCAGATCAAAGCTGACGGTTATGAAGCCGCGCCTCATTTATCTTGCGTCGGCTCTACACGCGAGAACATCCGCACAATTTTGCATACCTACAAAAATATGGGGATCAAACGCATCGTGGCACTACGTGGTGATCTGCCCTCCGGGATGGCCACCTCTGGCGAATTCCACTATGCCAATGAGCTGGTATCATTCATCCGCGCTGAGACTGGCGAGCACTTTCATATCGAGGTGGCGGCCTACCCAGAATTCCATCCACAAGCGAAATCGCCGCGCGATGATCTTTTAAACTTTAAACGCAAAGTAATGGCCGGAGCAAATTCCGCCATCACCCAATATTTCTATAACGCCGACGGCTACTTCCGCTTCGTTGAGGAATGTCGCAAGTTGGGCGTTACACTTCCCATCGTGCCCGGCATAATGCCCATCATGAAATTCTCGCAGTTAGCGCGATTTTCGGATTTATGCGGTGCAGAAATTCCACGCTCGATACGAAAAATGTTGGAAAGCTATGGCGATGACAACGAATCCGTACAGGCATTCGGCCTTGATGTTGTCACGCAACTGTGTGAACGTCTGCTCGTCGGCGGTGCGCCTGGCCTCCATTTCTATACGCTCAACCAGTCTGCCCCTTCAATGGAAATATGGAAACGCCTAGGACTTTGACAGCCCTGTGGTGATCGGCTACCCTCATCTACCCGATACATTAACTCTCTTGACTTAAGAGGCTGCTTTATGAATTACAATAACAACCATGTCGCAACTTGATTTCAGACATCATTTTCTAATTGCTATGCCCGCCATGGCAGATTCCCATTTTGCTAAAACACTTGTTTACATTTGTGAACACAATGAACAAGGGGCGTTAGGCATTATAGTGAACCGCCCGACTAATCTCACGCTTGGCGAGTTATTCGACCAAACTAAAATTCCGGTGAGCGAGTTTAAATTAAGTGGCATGCCGGTGTATTTTGGCGGGCCAGTGCAGACAGACCGGGGATTTGTATTGCATAAACCAGTAGGACAATGGCAATCCACTTTATCCATCAACGACAATCTTGGTCTGACTACCTCTAGGGATATTTTACTAGCGGTGGGTGCAGGACTAGAACCCAAAAACCTGCTGCTGACCTTGGGCTATTCCGGCTGGGCGCAGGGGCAATTAGAGCATGAGTTAACACAAAACGCCTGGCTCACTGTACCCGCCTCTGAGCACATATTATTTGAACTGTCCTCAGAGGAACGCTTGCCTGCTGCAATGGCGCTGTTGGGCGTAGATTATGCATCACTCTCAGAGTATGCGGGACATGCCTGACGAGGGCATTACCATTGCGGTACAAGGCATTTTGCTTGGATTCGATTTTGGTACTAAACGCATCGGCGTGGCGGTAGGCAATTCTCTTTCTTGTACTGCACGGCCATTAACAACTTTGCATGGCGAACATAATGGGCAACGCTTTGCTGCCATCGGTGAACTTATCCGTGAGTGGGAGCCATCTGCACTAGTAGTGGGGTTACCCAGTCATGATGATGGCACGCCACACGAACTAACCCGATTATGTCGCCGCTTCGCTCAGCGCCTCAAGGGGCGCTTTGATTTGCCTACCATTTTAGTGGACGAACGCTACACTTCCACTGCCGCAAGTTCGCAGCTTGCTGAGATGGGCATACGTGGCATCAAGCAAAAGCCGCTGCTCGACCAGGTCGCGGCGCAGCAAATTCTGCAAGCCTACTTTGACGAACCCGCGATAGAACAAATTGCATGAATAATCCACAACTCAATAAACATGGCGAACTACAGCACTTGCTCTCTACTGAAGGGTTACCAGCACCAATTTTGCGCAATATTTTAGATACAGCGGCTTCCTATATGAGCGTGGCTGAGGGGCGAGACATTAAAAAACTCCCATTACTGCACGGCAAATCTATATTCAATATATTTTTCGAAAATAGCACCCGCACCCGAACTACTTTCGAGATTGCTGCCAAGCGCCTTTCGGCCGATGTGGTCAATTTGAACATTGGTTCTTCCTCCGCCAGTAAAGGCGAAACTTTGCTTGATACTGTCGATAATTTATGCGCCATGCACGCCGACATGTTCGTGGTGCGCCACTCACAGAGCGGCGCAGCCCACCTCATTGCCAAGCACGTTGCACCGGAAATCCATGTCATTAATGCCGGTGACGGGCGCCATGCGCACCCAACACAAGCGCTGCTCGACATGTTCACCATTCGTCATTACAAGAAAGAGTTTCATAACCTGCGAGTGGCTATCATCGGCGATATATTGCATTCGCGCGTGGCGCGTTCGCAAATTCATGCGCTGACCACGTTGGGTGTGCCGGAAGTTCGCGTCATCGCCCCCAAGACATTATTACCAAGCTGTGTCGATAAACTCGGGGTGCGGGTGTATCACGACATGACACAAGGCTTGCGTGATGTGGATGTGGTGATGATGTTGCGCTTGCAGAACGAACGCATGCAGGATGCGGTGTTGCCCAGCGCACAAGAGTATTTCAAATACTATGGTCTCACCCAGGAAAAATTGGTGCTAGCCAAAACGGATGCCATCGTGATGCACCCGGGGCCGATGAATCGTGGTGTGGAGATCGATTCCAGCGTTGCGGATGGAACACAATCGGTAATCTTGCCACAAGTCACTTTTGGCATTGCGGTACGCATGGCGGTAATGAGCACCTTGGCGGGAGTTGGGCAATGAATATCCAGATTAAAAATGGGCATTTAATTGATCCAAAAAATCAGATTGATGGCCTCCACGATTTATTTATCGTGGCTGGTAAAGTGGCTGCTATTGGCAGCCCACCAGCAGGTTTTGTGGCGCAACAAGTGATTGATGCAACAGGTCTTGTGGTTGCGCCCGGGCTGATCGACCTTGCCGCGCGCCTGCGCGAACCGGGTTACGAATACAAGGCCACGCTTGAATCCGAGATGGATGCAGCCGTGGCAGGCGGCATCACGACATTGGCATGTCCGCCGGATACCGATCCGCCACTGGATGAACCGGGTCTGGTAGAAATGCTTAAGCATCGTGCCCGTGCATTGAATAAGGCACATGTTTATCCGGTGGGCGCGCTGACCTACGGACTGAAAGGTGCGGAACTTACCGAGATGGCTGAGCTGGCCGATGCCGGTTGCATAGCCTTCAGTCAAGCCGATGCTGCGCTTACTGACACGCGTGTGCTGATGCGCGCCATGCAATATGCCGCCACCTTTGGTTTCAGTGTGTGGCTGCGCCCACAGGACAGCTTCCTTTCACGCGATGGTGTGGCGCACGATGGCGAAGTGGCGACGCGTCTGGGTTTACCCGCCATTCCGGTGTGTGCAGAGACCATTGCACTGTCCACCATGTTGCAATTAGCACGTGAGACCGGTGTGCGACTGCACATCTGTCGCATCTCCAGTGCAGAAGGAGTGGCACTGGTGCGTGCCGCCAAACAACAGGGACTCATGCTTACCTGCGATGTATCTGCCAACCATGTGCACCTGTCCGAAATGGATATCGGTTTCTTTGATGCCAACTGCTATTTAGTGCCACCATTGCGCAGTCAGCGCGATCGCGATGCTTTGCATGCTGGCTTGCTCGACGGATCAATAGACGCAATTTGTTCCGATCACACGCCAGTGGACGAGGATGCCAAGCAACTGCCTTTCGCCGAGGCCGAAGCAGGCGCGACCGGACTGGAATTGCTGCTACCGCTAGTGCTCAAGTGGGCGAAACAGGGCGGTCGTGGACTCGCCGATGGACTCGCCAAGATAACGCTACAGCCTGCACGTATATTGGGTCTGGACGCTGGGCATCTGTCTGTCGGAGCCGCTGCCGATGTGTGCGTATTCGATCCAGATAAGTACTGGAAAGTTGAACCCGCAGTATTGAAAAGCCAAGGAAAAAATACGCCATTCATCGATATGGAGTTGCAGGGTCGTGTGCGCTATACTTTGGTGGACGGGCAACTTATTTATCAATCAAAGGCTTGTCAATAAGCTTGGTTGTGCGGCAATCTGTAGATTCAGGTTGACAATTCAATAATGAACTTTTCTAAAACAGTTAAAGTTCACCAAAAGCATTGGAAAACCTTACTTAGACGTAATTACAGATGCCCCGCCACTGCATATACCATTATCCATGGAAAAATATGCTTAGAAATTTGACCATTAAATCGCGCTTGATCACCACCTTTCTTTTCATTGCAGTCACCCTGCTAGGAATTGAGTCGATTTCCCTGTTTGGAATGAGCAAAGCGAGAGACAGTCTGAAAACTGTTTATGAGGATCGCATCATTGCACTCGATCAATTGACGGACATTGAATCGCTGATATTGCAAAACCGTCTCGCCATAACGGCTAGCCTGCTGGCGTCGGTGACGCCCCATGAAATTAGCAATAATGTTGCAAAGATGGAAAAGAATATAGCGGAAATTGACCAAATATGGGCAGCTTACACGGCCACCTATCTTACGCCCGAAGAAAAGATACTAGCGGATAAATTTGACGTTGACCGTAAAAAATTCATTACCCAAGGTCTAAATCCAGCAGCAGCCGCTTTGCGGGCAAACGACTTAAAAAAAGCGAACCAAATCCTCGTGGAAAATATCCGCCCCCTCTATCTACCAGTCGGGAAAGGGATCAAGACTCTTGGCAAGCTGCAATTAAGTGTGACTAAGCAGGAATATGAAAAGATAAAGAATCGCTACGATATTATTCGCAACATTATCATCGCTACAGCAATCTTTGGCCTGGGGGCGGCTTTATGGATTGGTTTTATGCTTGTCCGCGCCATTTCCCAGCCGCTAGAGGACGTAGTGAGGATTGCCCGAGGTGTTGCCGCCGGTAATTTGACGCAAAAAATCGAAGTCCACTCAACAAATGAAATTGGCCAACTGATGAAAGCCCTGAAAGAAATACACGATAACCTGGTGAAGATCATCGGCCAAGTACGTGACAGCGAAGCGCGTACCCGTACGGTGCTAGACAACGTGGACGAAGGCATCATTGCAATTAATGAAGACGGTGTGATCGAAATCTTCAATCCGGCTGCGGAGCAGATTTTTGGCTACAAAGGAAACGAGATAATGGGTAAAAATGCCAGCCTGCTGACGCGGGAGCGAAGCCGAGGTCAGCATAATGGTTCTCTAGAACCCCGTCAGCAGTTAAGCAAACCCACGGCCCCTGGATTGAGCAAGGAAGTGGCGGGCGTGCGCAAGGACGGAACAAATTTTCCCCTGGAATTCAAAACGCGTGAAATCCGCTTCAACATGGGGCAGCTTTATATTGTGGTGGCAAGGGATTTGACCGTCATAAAACAAGCAGAGGCGGAACAGAAAAAGCATGAGAAGGTGCGGCAGCAGAACGTTGAGCTGGAGACGGCTAACCGGATGAAATCGGAATTTTTCTCAACTATGTCGCACGAATTAAGAACGCCTCTTAACGCCATTATCGGTTTTTCTCAAGTGCTCAAGGATGGCCTAATTGGTGATTTGACTGATGAGCAACGTGGCTATATAGGTGACATCTTGGATAGTGGCCAGCATCAGTTGGCTCTGATCAACGATATCCTGGATCTATCAAAAGTGGAGGCCGGCAAAATGGGTCTCCATTTGGAGCCGATCGATGTGGCCTTGCTGCTCTCCAACAGCCTGTTTATGGTCAGGGAGACAGCGGCTGCCCAGCACATCCACCTCAATTTAGATATTGCCGATAGGCTGGACGATATCCAGGCAGACATGTGCAAGGTCAAGCAAATCGTTTATAACCTGCTATCTAACGCTGTCAAGTTTACTCCCGAAGGCGGCGATATAACCCTGCGTGCCCGCCGCGTGTCGCGCGCGCAAGTGGGCCAGCTAACCGGCCGATGGGCGGGGCTGAGCTTCCCTTGGAGCGACAATAAAATTATGGATTTCGTCGAAATCAGCGTCACCGACAGTGGCATCGGCATTGCTGATGAAAATTTTGAGCGACTGTTCAAGCCGTTCAGCCAGATCGATAGCAGTCTGGCGCGCAAATTCGAAGGGACGGGATTAGGTTTGGCGATAGTAAAGAGTCTCGCTGAACTGCACGGCGGTACGGTGGCGGTGGAAAGTGCCGAGGGTCAAGGCACATGCTTTACGGTCTGGCTACCACTATGGCGGACGGAGGAAGCGGTTGCCGCAATGACGGACGAACCAGTCGATTCGGTCATCCCGCCACCATTGATGGCGCTCCGCCCCTCAGGACAGCGGTTTGCCTTGGTGGTGGAAGATGACGATCGGGCGGCAGAGCTAATCCGCATCCAACTGGAATTGTTAGGTATCACGGCAGTGCGAGCCGTAAGCGCAGACGCTGCATTCAACATCGCCATGCAACAGCCACTGGCGTTAATCACGCTGGATATTTTGTTGCCAAATATGATTGGCTGGGAGTTTCTCACTCGCATCAAGCAAATTCCTGCGCTGGCTCATATTCCGGTAGTGATTATTTCTGTTATGGCAGACCGCAGCATGGGTCTATCCCTCGGTGCATCGGCGGTGCTACAGAAGCCAATCAGCCGAGCGGATTTGCATGGTACGTTGACCGATCTTGGCCTGCATTCGTCATTACATCCCAGACAGCCGCTGACAATATTAGTGGTGGACGACGACCCCAAGGCGGTGGAAATTATTGCTATTCATCTGCGGGATACTGGCTACGAGGTAGTAAAAGCCTATGGTGGGCGTGAGGCGATTGAAGCGGCCTACCGTTTGTTGCCTGACCTGATCGTGCTCGACCTGCTGATGCCGGAAGTGAACGGTTTTGACGTGGTGCTGGCACTTAAAAACAGTGCTGACACTGCGCGTATCCCGATACTGGTCGTTACCTCCAAAGAAATCACTGCCGAGGACCGTGCTGCGCTTGATCCTCGGGTAATAAAAATCATGGAAAAGACCGTATTGAGCCAAGGTCTCTTCCTCAACGAGGTGCGGTGTGCACTGATGATTCGTCGTAAAGAAGACTGACATGACCAAAATATTGGTGGTCGAGGACAATCTAACGAATATGAAACTGGCAGTACTTCTCTTGCAAAAGGCAGATTACAGCGTGCTTAGCGCCTTGGATGCGGAGGTTGGCTTGACGTTAGCGCAAATTGAGCAGCCCGACTTGATCCTGATGGATATCCAGTTGCCCGACATGGACGGCCTGGTGGCTACGGCACTGCTCAAGCAGAATCTCTCCACGCGCACCATTCCGGTCATCGCACTTACTGCTTTAGCGATGGAAGGTGATGAGGAACGCTGCCGCAGCGCCGGTTGTGATGGGTATATCGCCAAACCGTTGCGCTATGAGGAATTGTTGACAGAGATCAAGGCGCAGTTAGCGAAGCGTAATATTTCATCATCTTCTTCAATGGAGCCTAACAAAGAAGAAAGCCCACCATGACTGCTCATAAAGCAACAATCCTGATTGTGGATGATGAACCCAAAAACAGGAGCTTGCTGGAGGTCTTGCTTAAGCCGGAAGGCTACCTTACCTTTACCGCTAGCAGCGGAGAGGAGGCATTGGTGATGGTGGCGGAGAAGCCCCCAGACTTAATTCTGCTCGATGTCATGATGCCCGGCATGGATGGCTACCATGTGGCGACCCAGCTCAAGGCCAATCCCGCCACCCGCAACCTGCCGATCATTATGCTCTCCGCATTGGATGACCGCAGCTCCAAGCTGGCGGGACTAAGTGCCGGGGCAGAAGACTTTCTTACTAAGCCAATCGATCGTGCCGAGTTGTGGGTGCGCGTGCGCAATCTGTTACGACTGAAAGAATACGGTGATTTCCTTGCCGAACATAATCAGCTTCTCAAACAAGCTGTGTGCGGGCAAAGTGAAGAAATTATGGAGTGCAAACGCGCGGAGATTCAAATCAATCGACTCAACCGCCTCTACGCAATCTTGAGCGGCATCAATGCAGCCGTTGTTCGTACCCAGAACCGGCAGGAGTTATTTTCTGAAACTTGCCGTATTACAGTGGAGCACGGCCATTTCAGGATGGCCTGGATAGGATCAGTAGACGCCCAGGGAGAGCTGACACCCTTGGCCTGGTCCGGTTTTGACGAAGGATATCTTGACAGGCTCACCTCACATATCAGGGACAACGGGACAAATGCATTACCCCTTGTAGCGCAGGCATTACAGAAAAAAACACCCGTTGTCTGCAACGATTTTAATGCCGACCCCAAACTAACGCACTGGTACAGTGAAGCATTGCAACGCGGCTACCGTTCCATGGGTATATTTCCCCTAATCGGGGATGATCAGCCGGTTGGCTTATTCACCCTCTATGCGTCAGAGCCAAATTTTTTCGACATGGAAGAAATAAAATTACTTACTGAACTGACAGCAAATATTTCATATGCGTTGGAATATATCAAAAAGGAAGAAAAGCTCAATTACCTGGCCTATCACGACGTCCTGACCGGACTCCCCAGTCGCACCCTGCTGTATGATCGGCTCGTCCAAGCGCTGACCAACTCCCATCGCCACAAGGATAAGTTAGGTGTGCTGTTCATTGATTTGGACAACTTCAAAAACGTAAATGACAGTTTGGGTCATCATGCCGGCGATATGTTGCTGAAACAAGTTGCCGCCATGTTTTCCGCCTGTATGCGAGAGGGCGATACTGTAGCGCGCTTGGGCGGGGATGAGTTCGTGGTAATTCTGGACAGTATGGCATCAGAAAACGATGCCTGGATGGTATCGCAAAAAATCCTCAAATTTATGACTGTGCCACTCACTATTGAGGGCCACGAGCTACTCGTTACATGCAGTATCGGTATCGCGCTCTACCCCAAGGACGGTGAAGACGCCAAGACTCTGCTTCAGAGTGCCGATGGTGCGCTGTATCTGGCCAAGAGCAAAGGACGCAACAATGCCCAGTTCTGCACCTCCGAAATGAATGCCAAGGCACTGGAGCGGCTAACGTTAGAAAATAGCCTGAGACAAGCAATTTATCGCCAGGAATTTCTGCTTCATTATCAACCGCGGGTAAATATGATTAGCGGCGAAATCACCGGAATGGAAGCTTTGATACGTTGGCAACATCCTACCCAAGGTTTACTTTATCCAAACAAGTTCATCCCGGTAGCAGAGGAATCTGACCTGATAGTGCCGCTCGGGGAATGGGTGTTACGCACCGCCTGCAAACAGAACAAGACGTGGCAGCTTGCCGGGCTCAAGCCAGTATGTATTGCAGTCAACCTTTCAGCACGCCAGTTCAAACAGCAGGATCTGGCTGAAATTATTGCCCGTATTTTAAAAGAAACCGAACTAGACCCCTGCTACCTCGAGCTGGAATTAACCGAGAGCATGGTCATGCAGCACGTAGAAACAGCCATAGTTACACTCACTCAAATCAAAGCGATCGGGGTAAAGGTATCGATTGACGATTTCGGTATCGGCTATTCAAGCCTGAATTACCTTAAACATTTTCCAATAAGCTTTCTTAAAATAGACCAATCATTCGTATGTGACATCACCACCAACCGGGATGACGCAATCATCGCCAAGATTATTATTTCCATGGCACATGATTTAGGGCTCAAAGTCATCGCGGAGGGGGTCGAAACCGAAGAACAGAAATCCTTCCTACACTTGCATTGTTGTGATGAAATGCAGGGCTACTTTTTCAGTACTCCGATTCCCGCCGAAGAATTAGAAATTCTGCTCAAGGAAGGGCGCTGCATGTCGACTACGAAACCTCGGCTACTTTGAGCGCAATTGCCTTCCCTCATGACGAAAAAACATCCTGACTTAGCTTATTCGTCCATGGTTTCGTGATGACTACAATACTTTCAAGGTGGATAGTTTTACTGTCGTCTTTGATATATTGACTGGCCATTTAATTGATACAGTAAATTGCACTCAGCATGTACTGGGATGAATAATACTTGGCTTTGCGCAAGGTGAAATAAATCCATTTCAATATAAAACATTAACGCGATATTTAATGTTGATCTGCTACGATCCGTAGTTGAATCTACTTACTAGCAGACCATAACAAATCATAAATGAAAGGCTCTTTTAAGATATGAACCCATTACTCAATTTTTCCGGCTTACCCCGTTTTGAGGAAATCCGCTCCAAACACGTTGCGCCGGCACTTGATCAACTTTTAGCTGAAAATCGTGAGCTATGTCAGCGGCTATTGGCCGATGTATCTGCCCCCACTTGGGATAACTTCATACAACCGTTAGCGGATGCCAACGAGCGTTTATCACGATCATGGGGGCAGGTCTCGCACTTAAATGCAGTGATGAACTCGGCTCCACTGCGCGAAGTATACAATGCCAATTTACCAAAAATTACACAGTATTACGCCGAGCTGTCGCAAAATCTCGCTCTGTTTCAGAAGGTAAAAATCATACACTCCAGCGCACAATTTGCAACTTTGAATGCGGCACGTCAGAAAATTATTGAGAATCAACTGCGTGATTTTCGCCTCGGCGGGGCTGAATTACCGGAAGCGCAAAAGGCACGCTTTCTAGCCATTCAGGAGGAGCTTTCCACATTGTGCTCGCGTTTTTCCGATAATATTTTGGATGCCACTAACGCTTACACATGGCTGGTTGAAGACGAAGCAGAGTTGTCCGGTATCCCAGCAGATGAGCGCCAGGTTGCTGCCGAAACGGCGCAAGAAGAAGGCAAAACGGGTTGGTTGTTCACCCTGAAAGCGCCTTCTTATGGCCCGCTCATGCAATACGCAGATAACCGTGAGCTGCGCGAGCGCATGTACATTGCAAACAGCACCCGCGCCAGCGAGCTTTCTCCGAACGCTTCAGCCTTGGATCAATCCAAGCCGGAATGGGATAACACACCGCTGATGAAGCAAATTCTAAAGCTGCGTAGCGAAGAAGCGCAGCTGCTAGGATTTTCGAATTTTGCAGAGCTTTCGCTGGCAACTAAAATGGCGAGCACGCCGCAACAGGTGCAAAACTTCTTGGGTGAATTGGCGCAACGCGCACGACCTTTCGCTGAACGGGACCTGACAGAACTGCGTGAATTTGCCCGCGATCACCTCGACATAGCAGATTTACAGGCATGGGATGTCAGTTACGCCAGTGAACATTTACGCCAACAGCGTTATGCCTTTTCCGAGCAAGAAGTGAAGCAATATTTTCCAGAAGATAAAGTGCTGGATGGCATGTTCAAATTGGTGGAAACGTTATATGGCCTAACCGTCCGCTCTGCACCGGCACCGCTGTGGCATTCAACGGTTAGCTTTTACGATGTTCTAAATAGTGATGGCAGTTTAGTGGGTCAGTTTTATCTCGATTTGTATGCGCGCAGCAGCAAGCGCGGCGGCGCTTGGATGGATGATGCCATCACGCGACGCCGTATTGCAGCCGGCATCCAAACACCCGTCGCCTACCTCAATTGCAATTTTGCTGCACCGGTAGGAGACAGACGCGCGCTCTTCACGCACGATGAAGTTATTACCCTGTTCCATGAATTCGGTCACGGTCTGCACCATTTGCTAACGCAAGTAGAAGACCTCGGTGTGTCCGGCATCAACGGTGTGGAATGGGATGCAGTAGAGTTACCCAGCCAATTCATGGAAAACTTCTGCTGGGAATGGAATGTACTGCAGGATTTAACGAGGCATGCAGATACAGGACAAAAATTACCGCGCGCCTTATTCGACAAAATGCAGGCGGCGAAAAACTTCCAGAATGGCTTGCAAACTTTACGCCAAATAGAATTTTCTTTATTTGACATGCGGTTACATAGCGACTTCGATCCACAGGGTACGCAAACTATCCAGCAATTATTGGACGAAGTGCGTAGCGAAGTGGCGGTACTTATCCCGCCCGCATTTAATCGGTTCCCTAATAGCTTTTCACACATTTTTGCTGGTGGCTATGCGGCTGGCTATTACAGCTACAAATGGGCAGAAGTATTATCCGCTGACGCATATAGCCTGTTTGAAGAAAGTGGCGTACTCAACTTGACGACTGGACTGCGTTTCCGCGAAGAAATACTCGCAATGGGGGGCAGCCGTGATGCGATGCAATCCTTTGTGGCATTTCGAGGTCGCGAACCGACAATTGATGCGCTATTGCGGCACAGCGGTTTGGTCGCGGCAAACTAAATTTGTGTTCAGTTTCTGGGAGGGCAATATGAAAAAACGTTTCGTGTGGGCCGGATTAATAGCGTTAGCGTCCGGCAGTGCGCAGGCAGATGGGCTATATCGTTGGGTGGATAAATCCGGCAAAGTATATTACGGCGATGCCCCGGCGGCAGATGCGGCAGCAGTTGAAAAAAAGAAATTTGGCGCTGCCCCAACAGTTGATGTGAACGACTTACCTTATGCAACACGTCAAGCCAAACAAAATTTTCCCGTCACTCTTTATATAGCCGAGAATTGTGGCGATTCTTGCAAACAAGCACGCGAATTCCTTAATAAGCGCGGTATTCCATTTACTGAAAACACCCTGCGTACCAAAGAAGAACTTTCTACTTTCAAGCAGTTATCCGGTAGCGAAGGCGTACCAACACTCGCAGTAGGTAAAACTTGGTTCAAGGGTTTTCAGGCGGAACAGTGGGGCGGTGGGCTGGATATAGCAGGTTATTCCCAAACTCCATCCCGTCAAACGCAACCACCTGCCAGCCCATTAAAAACCAAGCCTGAGAAATCTGCAATTCCACATTAACAAAATCGGATGTGTCGTCGGGTCGGTTGCACTTCAGAGTTGAATCCACCACCGTTTTTATTTCATCTTGAACAAACTGGTCGAATTGAGCAAACTTTCCGGTTCCAATGTGCTGCTATTTACCAACACTACTTTATGGCGTGACTGCGCCCCTTGCTTTAGCTCGACGTTGCGTAGTGGAACATTAAAGCTAGCAGCAATGAAGCGCAGCAGCGCTTCATTGGCACGTCCCTCGATGGGTGGAGCGGCTAGGCGAATCTTCAGTGCGTCACCGTGCAAGCCAATTACCTCAGTGCGCTTGGCACCCGGTTGAACATGTAACACCAGCGTGGTGACACCCCCATCGCGGCGATACCACACGTTCAAAACAAACTCAAAGCCAAGCTTTCCAACAAACGTAGCGGTACGATGAGGATGAGTTGGCACACGATAAGTAATAGTAACAAGGTGAGATCTATATTGCCGAAAGGCGGGATACGTCGTTGCAGGGGCAGAAGAAAAGGCTGCGTCACTGCGGCCATCAAACCCGCCATCGGTGAATGGGGGTTAAACCACGATAATAATGCCTGAATAAACAGTGCAGCCATGAGCAAGTATAGGCTGAGCTTGAGTAGCTTGACCGCTGTCCACATAAGCAGTCCGAGCACGGGGAAATCAATAGGCAAACCTTGTAACCAGAGCGTGGCGGCGAGATAAATCGCTTCCGCCACGAAAGCCAACAGCAAGGTGGCGATATCAAAACCCCAAGCAGAAGGAATCAATCGGCGCGCCCGCAGTACCAGAAAATTGGTAAGCGTCATAATAAATGCGCCCAGTGGGTTACGCATCGGTGCGCGTAACCATTGCAAGTGGAAGCGCAGTAGCAATATGACAGCGAACGGCTGCAACAAAGTGTCAAACAAAAATTGTAGTGCTTCACTCAGCATGGCGCACTTCCTAGTTCGTCTCCCATTTCCCTGGCACGCTTGGCTGCGGCTTGCACCGCCGTAACAATATGTTGCTTAACCGCATTGGCTTCCATGCTGAGCAGGGCGCACTCGGTCGTACCATTTTTGGAAGTAACGCGTGTTCGCAGCACGCTCACATCATCGCTACTGACATCGGCAAGTTTGACTGCACCGCTGAAAGTATTGATTGCCAAATGGCGCGCTGTTTCAGCATCGAAGCCAAGTTCGCTGGCCGCCTGTTGCAGCGCCTCGATAAAATAAAACACATAGGCGGGGCCGCTGCCAGACACCGCAGTAACCGCATCCATCATTACTTCATCTTTCAGCCATATCGTGCTACCTACTGCGGCAAGTATGGTTTGCGCTGTGTCGCACTGTACCTTGCTTACCGCCGGTAGCGCATACAGGCCAGTAATGCCGCTCTGAATTAAAGCGGGCGTATTGGGCATGGCGCGTACAATGTTTTGCGAACCCAACCAATGCGCCAAATCAGCGGCGCGAATACCGGCCGCTATCGAGATAAGCAATTGCCCAGTCAACAATGGTGCCAGACTCATTGCGACCCCGTGCAACTGCTGCGGCTTAACTGCTAATACAATGACATCACTGCCTGCCGCTCCCACTTCTAGTTCGGATACCGCTTGCACCCCAAATTCATTGTGTAACTTGGCATGGTGACTGACATTGATTTCCACTACGCTTATCTGCGCGGCAACAAAGTCCTGTTTAAGCAAGCCGCCAATGAGTGCGGTCGCCATGTTGCCGCCTCCGATAAAACAAATTTTCATTAATTTCCTCCGTAATTTCTTTCGCCAAAGATTGCCGTCCCGACGCGCACGATAGTCGCCCCTTCCAGTATTGCCGCACTGAAATCATGCGACATCCCCATCGATAAAGTATCCAGTGCCAATCCTTGCATGTTGATCTGCTGCATAAGCTCGCGCAGTTTGGCGAAGGGTACGCGTTGGGCTTCCAATCCTTCAACAGGTGCAGGAATAGCCATCAGCCCACGCAACTTAAGTTGTGGCAAACTCGCCACAGCCTGCGCCAACTCCACCAATCCGCTAGGCGCTACGCCGCTTTTGCTGTCTTCTCCGCTCACATTAACCTGTATACATATATTTAGTGGCGGCAAACTAGCTGGCCGCTGCGCTGACAAACGCTCAGCGATTTTTAGCCTGTCAACGCTGTGTGCCCATGCGAAATGCGTTGCAATGGCCCGCGTTTTATTACTCTGTATCGGCCCGATGAAATGCCACTCTAGCGGCAAGTCACGAAGTAGCCCAATTTTATCCAAGGCTTCCTGGATGTAACTTTCACCGAAAGCGCGTTGCCCGGCCTGGTATGCTTCACGCACTGCAACAGCAGAAAAACCCTTGCTCACTGCCAGCAGCTTAATACTTTCCTTGCGCCGATGAGCCATGCACATAGCCTGTGTAATAGCGTGATTGACAGCTTGCAAGTTGGAAGTGATCGCGGTCATAATTAACCGATCGTCAAACTGAATGCTTCATTAAATTTGTGTGATTGCACAGTATCTTGTCTGACAGGCATCAATGTGAAGGTGCAGTAAAGGCGCCATTAATCGCGCCCCTGGCTTATTTTCATGCGATAGTTCAGTTCTGCGAATTAACTAGGATTATATATGGACATTACCGAACTGCTTGCTTTTGGTGTTAAAAACAAAGCTTCTGATTTGCACCTATCTGCTGGGTTGCCGCCGATGATTCGTGTGCATGGTGACATACGCAAAATCAACCTGCCAGCGATGCTACATACGGAAGTGCATGCCATGGTATATGACATCATGAACGACGGGCAGCGCAAAATTTATGAAGAAAATAAAGAAATTGATTTCTCTTTTGAGATCCCGGGACTCGCACGTTTTCGCGTAAATGCTTTTGTCCACCAGCGCGGTGCGGGTGCGGTGATGCGTACCATTCCATCCAAAATATTGACCCTGGCAGACCTCAAGGCCCCCAAAATTTTTGAGTCTATTGCCGATTATCCGCGCGGCATGGTGTTAGTGACTGGACCAACCGGGTCGGGTAAGTCCACCACGTTGGCAGCGATGGTTAATCATCGCAATGAACATGAGATGGGGCACATACTTACCGTTGAGGATCCGATTGAGTTTGTGCATGAAAGTAAAAAGTGTTTGGTTAACCAGCGCGAAGTCGGCGCGCATACTCTTTCATTCCAAAATGCTTTACGTAGTGCATTGCGCGAAGACCCAGACATTATCCTGGTAGGTGAAATGCGCGACTTGGAAACTATACGTCTGGCCATGTCTGCGGCTGAAACTGGCCATTTGGTGTTTGGAACACTGCATACCAGTTCTGCGGCCAAGACCATCGACCGCATCATTGACGTTTTCCCCGCTGACGAAAAGGAAATGGTGCGCGCCATGCTGTCAGAATCACTGCGAGCAGTTATTTCCCAAACCTTGCTTAAAACCAAAGATGGTACCGGACGTGTGGCAGCCCATGAAATTATGATTTGCACCCCAGCCATCCGTAATTTAATTCGCGAAGCCAAGGTGCCACAGATGTATTCCTCCATCCAGACTGGCGGTGCCCTTGGAATGCAGACGCTAGACCAATGCCTGCAAGATCTGGTCAAGCGCAACGTTGTATCCTCTGCAGAAGCACGCACCAAGGCAGCTAACAAGGATACATTTGTCGGTTAATCAGCGGTTTATCTGGAGTTCATAATGGAAAGAGATCAGGCTACCGAGCTAATGCACAACCTGTTACGGGGGATGATTACCCAGAAGGCATCTGACCTGTTTATTACAGCCGGATTCCCGCCCGCATTCAAGGTGGATGGCAAAATGACCCCCGTTTCACAACAGGTGCTGACGCCGCAACACACTATGGAATTAGCGAACAGCATCATGAACGACCGCCAAGCCGCTGAATTTGAAGCTTCACACGAATGTAACTTTGCGATCAGTCCCGCTGGCATTGGCCGCTTCCGCGTTAATGTGTTTATGCAACAGCAGCGTATAGGCATGGTGTTGCGCACCATCACCACCAAGATTCCCGATCTTACTCAAATGGGGATGCCAGAAGTACTAAAGGATGTGGCAATGACTAAACGCGGACTGGTCATTTTGGTTGGTGGCACTGGCAGCGGCAAATCTACAACATTGGCAGCTATGCTTGGCTACCGTAACCAGAATTCTTACGGCCACATCATCACCATCGAAGATCCAGTTGAATTTGTGCATGAGCACATCAACTGCCTCGTTACCCACCGTGAGGTTGGTGTAGACACAAATTCCTGGCAAGTCGCATTGAAAAACACCTTGCGCCAAGCGCCAGATGTCATTTTCATCGGTGAAATACGCGACCATGAAACCATGGAATATGCTGTGACATTTGCCGAGACCGGCCACCTATGCATGGCTACCCTGCACGCCAACAGTGCGAATCAGGCGCTGGATCGCATCATCAACTTCTTCCCGGAAGAGCGCCGCGAGCAATTGTTGATGGATTTGTCTCTAAATATCAAGGCGCTTATTTCACAGCGCCTAATCCCGCGTGTGGATGGGATAGGCCGTTCAGTCGCCATGGAAATCATGCTCAACTCACCGCTCATCTCTGATTTGATTTTCAAGGGTGAAGTGCTTGCCATCAAGGGAGTAATGTCCAAGTCACGCGAGCTTGGGATGCAGACCTTCGATCAAGCGTTGTTCGATCTGCACGAAGCCAACCTGATCAGCTATGCAGAAGCGCTAAAGAATGCTGACTCGGTCAACGATCTACGCCTGCGCTTCAAGCTGGAAAGTCAAAGTTCCAAGGATATAGACATAATGGCGGGACTGGATCACTTACAGATGACTTAGCCAACCTGGGTTTCCAGAGATTCCATATCATTAAAAATTGGGTAAGTACAAACCCATCAATGAGAAGCTGTATTTCCCCTGAAATTTAATTTTGTGCACATGGCTGAGGTATTACCGGCAGCTTATACATCGATGATGTGGCGTGCGTAATTGCACCCTGACAAATTACTCCAGAACTTCGCGCTCGATTTCTTCTACGGTGACATGGCGCACGTCTTTGCCCTTTACCATATAAACCACATATTCAGACATATTCTTGGCATGGTCACCAATGCGCTCAATGGCCTTGGCGATAAACAGAATTTCCAGCGCAGTGGAGATGGTGCGCGGGTCTTCCATCATGAAGGTGATGAGGTAGCGCATGATGGTACGGAATTCCTCATCAACCAACTCATCCTGACGGACCACTTGAGCCGCATAGGCAATATCAAGACGAGCAAAGGCATCCAACGATTTACGTAACATATCCAGAGCCATTTCAGCGGCATGCTTAATCTCTGTATAGCGTGGCAGGATAATACTTTTCCTCTGCGACAGCAGTTTGCCCATGCGTGCTATTTTTTCCGCCTCATCCCCGATACGTTCAAGATCCGTAATAGTCTTGATTACCGTCATTACCATGCGCAAGTCACCTGCGGCAGGCTGGCGGCGGGCAATAATCTGGTTACAGCTTTCGTCGATTTCTACCTCCATCGCGTTAACGCGATGGTCATCATTGATAATGCTGTTCATCAGCGACACATCACCACTAACCAGCGCCTCAATAGAGAGCCGGATTTGACTCTCCACCAGCCCACCCATTTGTAATACTCGTGCACGCACCGCTTCCAGTTCGGCATCAAATTGCTTAGAGGTATGTTCAGTGGAGACCATCATTCAGATCCTTTTAGGGATAAAGGTAAGGTGATACTACTTACGTACTGTGACAGCAGTATTACACTCTAAGCAGTAAAGGTTTGCACCCCGCTTGCAGTTCCCAGCAACAACACATCCGCCCCACGGCGCGCAAACAGGCCATTGGTAACCACGCCCGTAATATTATTTAACGTAGTTTCCAATTCCACCGGATTCAATATTTTTAGACCAGATACATCAATAATGAGGTTACCGTTGTCAGTAACAAACCCCACACGCAACTTTGGCTGGCCACCCAACAGCACCATCTGGCGTGCCACATAACTGCTAGCCATAGGGATCACCTCTAGCGGCAATGGAAAGCTCCCAAGAACATCCACGAGCTTGCTGGAATCACATAAACAAACAAACTTTTTGCTCGCGGCAGCTACTATTTTTTCGCGCGTCAATGCGCCACCACCACCTTTAATCATGTGTAAATGACGCGTAACCTCGTCTGCTCCATCCACATAAATAGATAAGCTACCTATATCATTCAGCGAAACCACCTGGATGCCATGCTCTTTTAAGCGCTGCGCTGAAGCTTCAGAGCTAGCCACCGCACCGCATATTTTTTTCTTGATCTTTCCCAGCTCGTCTATAAAGAAATTGGCCGTCGAGCCGGTACCCACTCCCACGATGCAATTCGCTGGGACATGCGCTATTGCGGCTTGTGCCACCGCAAGCTTTAACTCATTTTGCGTCATGGTTATGCTGCCTCAATTTAACAAATATTGTTTACCCCCAGATTATTGCAGGAATTAACACTTTTAGAAACACTTGGCACCTTTCGTATTATGATATCTCCAGAAAATTACCGTACAGTCTTGCCAAGCAAACTGTCACTATCAAAATAGTAACCTTGCCTACTGTAACGATACATTTGCCGAAGCAAAGTTAACCTTAGCAGTACATTTGAATGTGCTTTGCGGAACTAACACCATTTTCAAAGATGCCAAAACATAACGAAAACACTATTCCATTACAACACATGGGTATCCCATCGCCTTGGATTTGCCGCTATGCCCAATTGATCCATAGCGGTGGACAAGTGCTCGATTTAGCTTGTGGTAACGGACGCCATGCACGCTGGCTTGCGGCCAACCATTGGCAAGTCAATGCCGTAGATCGTGATGTGGAGGCTCTTGCCGAGCTACAACAACTGCCTAATATATCAACCACAGTTGCAGACTTGGAGAATGATATTTGGCCATATTCTGGCCATCGCTTTCATGGCATAGTCGTCAGCCGTTATTTACACCGGCCACTATTACCCCGATTGATTGAGTCGCTACATACTGGTGGAGTGCTCATTTATGAAACATTCATGGATGGTAACGAGCGTTTTGGGCGACCCAAAAATCCAGATTTTTTGCTACGTTCTAACGAATTATTGAAAGTTTTTTTCCCGCACCTGACAATAATTGCCTATCAACAAGGTGAGTTTCAAGAGCCGAATCCCGCCGTCATGCAGCGCATTTGCGCAGTGTCCCAAAGACACGACGGCTAATTCGGGAACTAAATATTATAGACTCGGCACTTCAATATTGAGCTTATTTGATAATGCTTTGTCGGATTATGCAAGATACGACAAGGCCATAAGGATACTCTTATCAATACACCCCTAGCCGAAAGGCGCGGCCTAGCGTGTACACAACTATATTGAATACACTCCTGGGCACCTTGAAAACCCCCTCTCATATTTGGAGATAACCATGCAAGAACTACAAGAAATTTGGATCGCATTTAAACTCGGCGGGATAATTATCCTGCCATTGTCTTTACTGGGGATAATCGCTTTAGCCATTATGCTTGAGAAGGCAGTTCTTTATGGGCGCTTTGCACGTCTTTCATATGACTTGCTAAACCTTGTTGAAACTTATGGCTTCGCATGGGCAGACCTGGAAAAGATACTTTCCGGGTTGAATGAGCGCCACTATTACAAGCGATTCTTTGAAGTAGTGATCGCGAACCGGCATCGGCCTTCATGGTGGACTGAATCTCGTGCAGCGGATGAAGCTCAGTTGATTGAAACATCCCTTGCGCGTAGGTTGTGGGTGTTAGAAACGATCGTCACCGCTGCGCCTTTGCTCGGGCTGATGGGAACAATTGTTGGAATGATGCATGCCTTCCAGATAATTGGCGGCAGCGGCGTCGTCAATCCTACGGGGGTGACAGGAGGCGTAGCTCAAGCACTTATTGCAACTGCAGTCGGCTTATTAATCGCGCTGATTGCCTTATTTGGATTTAATTATTTTTCCCGTCTGCAATCACAAACGATGGATGAAATGGAGCGCCTTGGCACACGTCTTATTGATCACATCCGTTTAGATCAACAGGGTAACACCCATGAAGCTGCGTAAATCCAGAACCTATCGCAAGGGACGCATTGAGATCATTCCGATGATCGATGTGATGTTTTTCTTATTGGTGACATTCATGCTCTCTTCATTGTCGATGCAGAATCTTGATTCCCTGCAGGTGAATCTGCCCCAAGGGGAAGCTGAAAAGCTCAAAGCTGACGCGCCGGTAACGCTGACGCTGACTGGTGATAGCCAAATCTTTATCAATCGTATCCCCGTAACACTAGAAACTCTGGCCGCTACACTCAAGCCATTTTTACACACTTCACAACAAAGCGTAGTCGTATCAGCGGACAACGAAGCGCCGCAAGGTATGGTAGTGCAGGCGATGTTACAGGCTCGATCCGCCGGCGCCCAACATTTTTTGATTGCGGTAAAACATAAATGACGTGGTAAGTATGCCCGAATCAAGATCGAAGGAGATTCGATTCTGGTGGCCGATACCACTGGCGGCTATCATTTGGCTAATCATCATTTGGGAATTTGGATATTTCCTAAAATCTCCCAAGGAAGAGATTATTTCTGCGCCGCCAATTGATGCACGCTTTGTAGAGTTGCCTGAAACAAAACCAGAACAAGAATCCTCAACTCCAAAATCGATTTCTCAGAATCAACCTGAACCCGAACCTAAACTTAAGCCTAAACCCCAACTTGAGCCAGAGCCGAAACATGAACCGCCACCTGCGCCTCAACCTCGGGCCATCGAGACGGAAAAACTGATTAAGCCTTTACCGGAAAAAACAGTCACACCAACTGAGGTTCCATTAGCGCCCCCCCCAGCTCCACATTCAGCGCCTCCTACGGATTTGGCAAGCTATATTAATGCCGCCAGAACACGCCGTCAGGCAGCCGAGATTTCTGATGAACGCGAAAATACAGAAACCATGCCTAACCCACGCCAGCTTTCGGCTGACGAAAAAAGGATGGCTAACATCAGGCGCAACCTCCAGCCAGAAGGTACGAGCGGTGTGTTTCAAATTATCAGCATGGGCAGCCGAACCGCCCGATTTTCATTTCGAGGCTGGACAACGGACTATAACAACTCTCGGCGAGAAGTCATCGAAGTCGATGCCGGGTTAAATGGTGATGTGGAGCGTGCAATTATTCGCAGGATGATCGAACTAATTCGCAGACATTACAAAGGAAATTTTAATTGGGAATCGCACCGCCTCAACCGCGAGGTCATTCTGTCTGCCCGCATGGAAGATAATGAGGGGCTTGAAGATTTTTTGATGCTTGAGTTTTTTAGCACAAACTCTGGATTTCAGCGAAGTCCGCCACTGCGTTAAGGGGATTTCACGCGTTTTAGTACCATCCCAAATTCGAATACTCGCGACTATGTAGAAAGCTTTCCACTAACCCAGATCCTCTAGGAAATACAACCTTATAAAAACTCGATCATATTTAGCCTCTGCCTAAAAACTCTTCCCAAGGTTCAGCTAAATAATTGAAGTCTAGGCTTTCTATAACCATGTCATAATTACCCAAAATTGTATGCCTTTGGACATTTAACAAGGCAGTTCCAACAGGCAATTCAACCTAGCTTTATAAAAAGCTCTGCATTCAACACATTGATATTTACATTGCAATAAATGCATACAATCGTGTACTCTCACACATGATTTGTTGTGCGGATGCTAATTTAAGCACTCTCAAATAACTTGTTATTCCTAATATAAAAATTCCATTTACGCACATTCGACTATATCGAATACAACCAGATATTTTTTTATCCTGAGGATACAGCAGTCACATAAACATGATATTGCCGCCTACCCACAGGCTAGCTTAGCTATACACTACTGTATAATTTGGGCGTAAGTATTGAAACCATGACTATTAACTACTACCATATTTTGAATATATTGGCCAAATGCCATGTCTAAAAAAATAATTCCGATTATAGATTATCGTCATTCCAAGGCAGTTCCTGTCATCCCCGCTGTTATAGAAGAACCCAATGGACTTATTGGCGACGCGTTTGGACGCCCGTTACAAGATTTACGCATTTCTCTCACGGATCGTTGCAATTTCCGATGCGTATATTGCATGCCCATAGAATCATTCGGCAAAGATCATGTATTTATGCCACGGGCTTCAATGATGACTTTTGAAGAAATTACTCGTATCGCGCAAATTTTCGTTAATCATGGCGTTCAGAAAATCCGCCTTACGGGTGGCGAGCCCCTTTTACGCAAGCATGTAGAAAACTTAATTGAGATGCTTGCAAAGCTAAAAACATACGATGGTAGCGATTTAGACCTGACACTCACCACTAATGGTGCGTTACTCGGGAAAAAAGCTCAATCACTAAAAGATGCAGGATTAAATCGAGTTACGGTTTCACTGGATTCGCTGGATGATGCCACTTTCAAGCGCATGAACGGCGTTGATTTTCCTGTATCGGATGTGTTGCGCAGTCTAGATGTCGCCCACTCAGTAGGCCTCGGCCCAATCAAGGTAAACATGGTTGTCAAAAGTGGCATGAATGACCAAGAAATCGTCCCTATGGCACGTTATTTCAAAGACTCCCCCTTTATACTCCGATTCATAGAATACATGGACGTAGGGACTTCTAACCAGTGGGAAATGGGCGAGGTTATTCCCTCTGCAGAAGTTGTGCGACGAATTTCCGCTCACATGCCACTTGAAGAAATCGAGCCAAACTGTACCGGCGAGACTGCAGAACGTTGGCGCTATAAGGATGGCGGGGGCGAAATCGGAGTTATCTCAAGCATCACCAAAACTTTTTGTCACGAATGCGTTCGTGCCAGGTTGTCAACCGAAGGCAAGTTGTATACATGCCTCTTTGCAGAGAGTGGTCACGATTTGCGAGCGCTCATGCACAGCGGAAAAACAGATCAAGAAATTTCCGCTGCCCTTGCACATCTATGGCGCCTGCGTGCGGATCGCTATTCAGAATTACGCAGTGCAAACACAAAAACCAAAGCGTCATCCGGCAAAAAAATTGAAATGTCTTATATTGGGGGGTAGTCTACCAGTAGGCTCCATCTTTGCAGATACATCCAAATCACTGATCTGGATAGTTTTGCCTATATCGAAAGCGCATACCAACAACCTACCTGACAATTGTGTTGATGCTTTCCAGACTTTATTCTGACTGCCAAATTTAACAAAGGACGCTCCATGGAATCCAGGCTTCCCTTCTTGTCTACCCTTGAAAAAATGGGTGATTACGACCCTAATTCTATGCCGGTGGAAAAAGCGCGCCAATTTATCCAGCAATTTCTTACGCCAGTCACGGAGCATGAATCGATCAGCCTGTGCGATTCATTGCATCGCACGCTAGCGACAGATGTACTTTCCCCCATGAATGTACCGCCACACGACTACTCAGCTATGGATGGCTACGCTGTGCGCCACGACGACCTAGCAAATGCTCCTAGCCGACTTACGGTTATTGGCAGCGCCTTTGCTGGACGTGCCTTTAGTGGCCATGTTGCTGCAGGCCAATGCGTTCGCATTATGACTGGTGCGCTCATTCCTGAGGGCTGCGATAGCGTTGTAATGCAAGAACATGTGCAGGTCGCCGGATCCTCCGTTGAAATAGGGGATGGACACCGCCATGGTCAAAACATCCGCTTGGTCGGGGAAGACATTGCACAAAACACTACCGTACTGACTCGTGGACAGATTATTCGCCCTGCCGAGATGGGTCTGCTGGCTTCGCTTGGTTTCAGCAATATCAGCGTTTACCGCAAACTAAAAGTAGCGCTATTTTCAACTGGTGACGAATTGCAGCAACCCGGCACACCATTAGCTCCCGGTAAAATTTATAACAGTAACCGTTATTCCTTACTCGGTATGCTAGGTGAACTGGGCGTGGAAATTATCGACATGGGTACCATTCGTGACAATAAGGCCAGCCTCAAAGAGGCCTTGCTGGATGCAGCATCACGAACGGATGTCATTATCACTAGCGGTGGGGTTTCGGTCGGTGAAGCCGATTACATCAAACAATTGTTGGCGGAAATTGGAGAAATTGTATTCTGGAAAATAGCCATGAAGCCTGGCAAACCATTGGCTTACGGCAAAATTGGAACTTGCCATTTTTTTGGATTGCCCGGTAATCCCGTCGCGGTCATGGTAACTTTCCAGCAGTTTGTTCGCGATGCCTTGCGCGTACTGATGGGGCAAAAACCAAAATTAACCATTGAATTTCAGGCTATCTGCGCCAGCTCTATCCGAAAGATTCCAGGTAGAACAGAATTTCAACGTGGCATTCTCAGTCAAGATAAGAATGGCGGATGGACAGTACATACAACGGGGGCTCAATGCTCCGGCATTCTTAGCTCAATGAGCAAAGCCAATTGCTATATTGTATTACCTGTATCGCAAGGAAATGTTGAAGCCGGCTGCACTGTACAAGTACAGCCTTTTTTAAATTAAAATACCATGCCGCCACGCGATCATGACTTCCACATATAGACCACCCTGGAGAAGTTTGCGGATGCCATTATTAACTGTTCCAAATACCTCTGGCTTAGCAAACTGCATTAAACATGCGGACAAACCGTACGATCACGTAAGCTCTTAAGAATTATTACGGAATCGGTATATCCGCCTGAATGTTTTAAGCTCTTTAGCCCTATATTTAAAGACCCATATGCAAAACGAACTTGAAGAATCCATAATAGACGCAACAATGGCCAATGATTTAGAGGGAATCAAGAATGCAATCCAGCTTGGTGTAGACATAAACCATCAGGATTTCTTTGGAAAAACAGCATTGCACTACATCGAGAGCGTAGAGGTAGCACAACTTTTAATTGACCACGGAGCTGACCCAAACATAGCGGATTACAATAATCGTCCGCCATTATTTGATGTCAATGATCCAGAACTTGCCATATTCTTGGTCGATCATGGTGCTGATGCCAAATTCCAGGACAAAGATGGCCTGACCGCGATGTATATCTGGGTAGATTTTCCCAAAGTGGTTCAACGCTTACTGGTTGAAGGGGCCGATCCTAATATCCAGCTGGTAACAGGAAGCATGATTATTAAAAGAGGAAATACTGCTCTGCATAAAGTTGGGAATCTAGAGTCCGCCCAACTTCTCGTTAAACATGGGGCCAACGCCACCATCCGAAATATAGAAAAAGCAACCCCTGTTCATACGGCCACCGGGGAAATTCAACGTTACCTTAAAACCGTATATGAAGAACAGCGTCTGCTTTCAGCTGATGTTCAAACAAAATCCAGCGAGCCTGTACCTGACACTACGGATATCCGACTGGCCGGAGATACCACCGTTTATCATAAATAGCCCATGTAATCTATTTAACACAATCATTACTGGTTACTGGCTATTCTAAGAAATACAAAAACCCTCTGCATCATAGATTTTCTGCAATTTTTGACCATAGGACATCTAATTCCATTTACACATCAATAGTGCAATAATTATCCCATCGAATAAACCGAGGAGGTAATTCATGTCACGACCACCGCGAGGGCAGGATGTACTTGATAGCGCACTCCAAGCCATTGCTTCAGCGACGACGATTGAACAGTTACGACAAGCACAGGCGGTTGTCTTGCCACTTCAATACGGCATGAATCTGGAGCAAACAGCACAGGCCATCGGACTGTCTAAAGGATGGACATGTCGTTTGCGTAACCAGTTCATTGCAGGTAGCGCCGTAGGCGATAAAGGCAAGTCAGTGCGCGGAGGTCGACGCAGGGAGCACTTCACTCCTGAACGCGAAGCCGAATTACTCAAACCGTTTCTGGAGTCTGCCAGTATCGGCGGCATTTTGGTGGTCAGCCAGATCAAGCCTCAACTCGAAATGGCGCTGGGACGAGAGATGGCGCTGTCATCAGTATACAAATTGCTGCATCGACACAACTGGCGCAAACTCGCACCTGACAAAAGGCATCCGCGAAGCAATCCTGTGGCACAGGAAGACTGGAAAAAAAACTCCCCGAAACACTCGCCGAAATCCGCCAGAACTGGGCCAAAAACGAACCGATCCGACTGATGTTTCAGGACGAGGCGCGTTTTGGGCGCATCAACGACGTGCTTCGCTGTTGGGCTCCCAAGCCCGTACGACCAATATGCCAAGCTAGCTGACCCACGAGTACACCTACGCCTACGCGGCAGTAGAGGTCAAGTGGGGAGCTCGATTCTTTGATCTTGCCGTATATCAATACCGACTGCATGCAATTGTTTCTCGATGAGGTGGGTGCGCGCCATCCCAGCGACAAAATCGTAATGGTGCTCGATGGCGCCGGCTGACACTCCAGTAGGTTACTTAACCCGCCACAGAACATGAAACTGTTACCTTTGCCACCCTATGCTCCTGAGCTCAATCCAGTCGAACATGTGTGGGACGAATTGCGTGAGAAGTACTTCCATAACCACGTTTTCGATAGTCTGGATGCACTGGAGGATCAGCTCGAAGTGGCCCTGCGTACCTTCGAGAGTAATGCGCCAATGGTCAAGTCCATTGTGGCTTGAAAATGGATTATTAGTGCTTTATTGAATTAGAAATAGAATTACCTACCCTGAGGCATCAGTTACGGCCAGAATTTTGAGGTAACAATACAATCCATAATCCCTCTGCCCAGTCTTTCCATGCTCACACCCGCATACCCTAGGTTTTTTGATGATGAAACACGCACTGCCAAGTTTATGGTGCCAACCAATTTTCAAAAAACACTAAGGTGGCATCCGTTCCGCAATCTGCTAAAGGTAAGCCACAAAAGCATAAAGCCGACTTTACATCGGCTTTAATGTTTACTATACAAAAAAGAAAATTACTTCTTCATTGCATCTTTAGCAGCGTCATGAGCGGCATCAGCAGCAGTAGCCGCTGCGGTAGCGGCAGTACCAGCTGCCTCTACAGCACTACCAGCTGCTTCTACAGCACTACCAGCTGCAGCAACAGCAGTAGTGGCAGGTGCAGGTGCAGGTGCAGGTGCAGGTGCTTCAACAACTGGGGTCTCGACTGCAGGCGCCTTAGGCTTTTCGCCACAAGCAGTTAGGGATAATGCTAACAGGGCAGCAACTAGAGCAAAACGTTTCATTTACTTTTCCTTCACAATAATTAATTTACATACAAAAACCGGGAAATTTCAGTCCGCCACAACGCTAAATTACAGCGAAGACGCAGCATTCTATACCAATAGGTATAATAATTCTAGCCAAAAATGACAGTTATCATAATTTGCCAACTCTAACAGGCTGCTGAAAAAGGCTCATATATTTTCCCTTACCCGCCCCCTAAGAGACTTTTCGGTTGATTCTAAATTTATAGCTCCCGTAGAAGCGTGTTTTTCCGGGGATTTCCCGTTTTTCTGCCTTTTGGGCGGATTGATGGCGTGTTACGCCAATAATCGCCTCATCCTGACCAGGTTGTACGCCGCGGCCGTAAACAGAAATAGCTGGTTCACCAACGATTGTCCGCGATGCCTCAATTTACGCATCAAACCGATGTCTTTCATCCAGCCGAAACACTCTTCGATTTGCTTGCGCTTCCTGATGCTAATCTCGTAACCCGCATGGCGGGTGGTACGCCCATCAATCGCTGTATGTTTTTTCTGTGCCATATGCGGCGTTACTTTGCGTTTGCGACAGTCCGCCACAAAGGCTTGGGTGTCGTAGTTCTTGTCGGCACCCAAGGTGCGTCTGCCGGCGCTTTGCTCCGCATCCAGCATCGCTAAAGCCACTTCCCGCTCCGCCGTTCCCGTTGCCTGACTTACGCTGGCCTGTACGATCAGACCGTTGCGATTCTCCGTACTGCTCGCCGTGGAAGTTTACTTCCTTGTTTCGTCCCTGATCTCCAGGCTGTTGCTCGTCGGACTTCGCGCCTTCGCCGGACTCCGCACCCTTGCGCATGAAACTCTTGATTGATGCCGCCGCGTCCAGCAACGTGCTATCAGCCGTAAAGTGTTCTTTCGACAACAGCTCGTCTGCGCTGGCCTGTACCTTGATCTGCTCGAAAAATGTTTCGGCAACTTCATGCGTCAGCAGCCGGTCACGGTTATGACAAAACACGGTCGCAATCCCATACCGCCTCGTCCAATTTCAAACCAACAAACCAGAGCGAAACAGCAGGTTAAAGTCGATCTGCTCCAGCAACTGTCGTTCCGAACGTGCCGTGTACAATATTTGTAGCGTCTGCGCGCGAAGCAGTCGTTCCGGTGCAATTGAGGGGCGCCCTGTATCCGAGTACATCTCTGAAAATAGCTCGTCCATCCCAACAAGGGAAACATCCACCATCTTGCGAATCGCTCGCAGCGGATGCCTCCTTGGAACACGCTCTTCAAGTTGAATGTAACTGACAAATTCATCGGTTGAACGTCTACGCCGCGCATTGTTATATCTCCGCATTTCAATGGCGCTATTTTACCAACTACCAACACTGGGGGGGGGTTCAGCAGCCTGCTAATACAATGCAAAGAACTTCGGATAAAAATCATTATTCGCACGTTTATAAAATCGAGATTTAAAAGCTACAATAAAGCGTTAAGTCAACTTGAGACATGGAATGCGTTCCAATGCCGATATGCTGTTCTTCGATTGACTCAACAAAGGCACACCCAAAAACCAGCGTGTCAGTGGCCACTTCGTAGCGTGCGAAATCGTCCCGCAGAGTGCGGAAGCCTGTTCCCGGCAAATCGAACACTGTTAGTAATGCAGTCCCTCGCGCCCAAAGGTGCTAGGGTGCTTACTGCCGCACGAATATCAAACCCAACAGACCAGCACGGAAGCAACCAGTGCCGCGTGGCATTTATCCGCCATTCTGCAATTGTCCATAAACCCAACCATCAACAGCCCTTTTTGAAACTGAATTTTGTTGATCCCCACCAGAGCATCTCCTCTTGTTAATATGCGCTTATTATCTGCCTCTATAGGCTTACCAGATGAGCCTGCTATCATAGCTAATCAGGTAAGTTAAAACGCGTAACTGCAATTTTAAGCTACTTGGCGTGGCGGTTTTTTTGACCTTAATTTTAAGCCCCAACTTTTTAACTTCATGCGCATCGTTGTATGAACTCGTTTACATTGAATGGAAGTAATGAAGCCCCTGTTTGCAGGGGCTTTATATTTATACTTTACAAGGCAATCGTAAGTGATTTCAAAACGGTATATCGTCATCAAAGTTATCGAAACCACCGCTTTTGACTGGTGCCGGTTTATTAGTAGCAGGCGCACCAGTTGACGATGATGCAAGTGGCTTATCCACCATGTCAAAATTACCGCTGCCAGATTTACTGGACAGCATCTGCATCTCGCCGACAATGATATCGGTGGTATAACGATCCTTGCCTTCCTTGTCCTGCCATTTGCGAGTAGCAAGCTTGCCCTCAACGTAAATCATCGAACCTTTTTTCAGAAATTCTCCGGCAATTTCTGCCAGGCGACGGTAGAAAGTCAGGTTATGCCATTCTGTTTTTTCTTGTTTCTCGCCGTTTTTGTCCTTCCAGTTTTCTGAGGTAGCCAACGTGGCATTGGTCACTGCCTCGCCATTAGGCATGTAACGCGTTTCTGGATCTTTACCCAGACGCCCTACTAAAATTACTTTGTTTACAGACATGTCATTCCCCTTTCACTAAATTCTCTACTGCGGCTTCGTCAAAGCCACTCATATCTACTTTAAGGCAAGCCATACCTTCGGCTGGCACCACCATTACTTCGCGCACCCCATTTAATTGCGCCAAGCGTTGTTGTAAAACAGCGCCTGCGCGCCCATCCATTTCAGGCAATGGATACATTTTAGTACGCACCGCTGCAGGCGGCTGCATGGTGCTGGCAACTAGCAACCACAGCAATAACAAACCTACCGCAAATACAAATACAGCATTGCCGCCAAAATATTGCATCAAAAAACCGCCCGCAATCGCACCAAAAAATGCGCCGAGAAACTGCACGCTGCTATATACGCCCATAGCCGTACCTTTGGCCGCTAACGGAGCAATCTTACTGATCATGGAAGGCAGTGTCGCCTCCAATACATTAAATGCGGTGAAAAACAGCAACAACGACACCATCACACCCCACACACTGTTCTGCATCAGCATTAATGATAATTGCCCTAGCGCCGCCAGGGCAATCGCGCCCATAAACACCTGCTTCATCTTTGCTTTTTTCTCGGCAACAATGATGGGCGGGACCATCAACATAAGAGCTAGCAACATAACCGGCAGATATACTTGCCAATGTTGCGCAATCTCCAACCCATTATTTTTCAGCACGAATGGCACCTGCATGAATACCGACATTAAAATCGCATGCAACGAAAAAATACCAAAATCGAGTCGCAGCAAATCTTTGTTACGCAGCACATCGCCAAATCGTTTGCTACTCGCCCCCGAACCAGAATGGAAGCGCGTAATTGCCGGATTTGGAATTACAAAGGCCACAAATAGCATGGCCAGAAGCGCCAATACGCCGGTTAGCGCAAAAATTCCGGGCACACCTATCGCTTGATACAACATCGGTGCCAGCACCAGTGATATCGCAAATGTAATACCAATAGTGATGCCTATCATCCCCATCGCCTTGGTGCGGACTTCCTCACGCGTGAGGTCGGCTGTTAGCGCCATTACTGCGGCATTGATTGCTCCCGCGCCCTGTATCGCACGCCCGGCGATGACCCAATAGATGTTGTCCGCCGAAGCTGCGATGAAACTGCCGATAGCGAATAGAAGTAGTCCAGCATAGATCACCGGTTTGCGCCCATAATGGTCGGACATCCAGCCAGCTGGGATTTGCAATACTGCCTGGGTCAGGCCGTAAGCCCCTAGGGCAATACCGATCAGGGTACGGCTTTCGCCGCCAGGCAACCGTTCCGCAGCATACAGCGCAAATACCGGCAGAATGATAAACAGCCCCAGCATCCGCAAGCCATAAATACCGGCTAAGCCCATACTGGCACGGCGCTCAAGTGGCGTCATTGAATCAGGTGTGTATCCCATGTGAAGTGTTGAAAGCGCAAAAAATCGCGTATATTAGCAGGTTTAGCGCAACCTACGGTAACCGGCATGGACAGTATCAAAATACGTGGCGCACGCACGCACAACCTGAAAAACATCAGCCTCGATTTGCCGCGCAATCAACTTGTGGTCATCACCGGATTGTCAGGTTCCGGCAAGTCTTCCCTAGCTTTTGACACTTTGTATGCCGAGGGACAGCGACGCTATGTCGAATCGCTTTCCGCTTACGCGCGCCAGTTTTTGCAACTAATGGCAAAACCGGATGTAGACTTGATCGAGGGCTTGTCACCTGCCATCGCTATTGAGCAAAAGGCCACCTCGCATAACCCGCGTTCTACCGTTGGCACGGTGACAGAAATTCACGACTACCTGCGCCTGCTATTTGCACGCGCGGGTGACCCCTATTGCCCGCAACATGATCTGGTGTTACAAGCCCAAAGCGTTGGGCAGATGGTGGACCATGTGCTGCAACTGCCGCAAGATACGCGCATCATGATTCTCTCTCCATTGGTCATTGAGCGCAAAGGCGAACAAGTCGATTTATTTAATGAGTTGCGTGCGCAAGGTTTTATGCGGCTACGCGTAAACGGCACCGTGCATGAAATAGACAAGCTGCCCACGCTGGCAAAGAACAAGAAACACACTGTTGAGATTGTGGTGGATCGGCTGAAAGCCAGCGCAGACAACCAGCAGCGCCTGGCAGAATCATTCGAGACCGCATTGCGCCATGCCGAGGGGCGCGCATTAGCAGTGGAAATGGACAGCGGTAAAGAACATATATTCTCCGCCAAGTTTGCCTGCCCAATCTGCAATTATTCGTTGCCAGAACTGGAACCACGCTTGTTCTCCTTCAACAACCCGATGGGCGCCTGCCCCAAATGCGATGGGTTGGGCAGCATCAGTTTCTTCGATCCAAAACGGATTGTGGCTTTCCCACAATTGTCGTTAAGTTCTGGGGCAATCAAAGGCTGGGATCGACGCAACCAATTTTATTACCAGATGCTGGACAGCTTGGCCAAATATTACGATTTCGATCTGGAACGTCCGTTCGAAAGCCTACCGGAAAAAGTACAACAAATTATTTTGTACGGCAGCGGCAAGGAAGAAATCCCCTTCAGCTATCTCAACGAGCGCGGCAAACCCACGCTACGCGAGCATGCATTCGAAGGCATCATCAATAATCTGGAGCGTCGTTACAAGGAAACCACATCACCTACCGTGCGCGAGGAACTGGCGAAACATCTCAACACGTGCATTTGCCCTGAATGCAAGGGGACGCGCCTGCGCCTGGAAGCCCGCAATGTGCGCATCGCAGACCATGCCATTTATGAACTCAGTGCTTTACCCTTGAAGCAGGCGCTCACTTTCTTCCAACAGGTGAAGCTGCCAGGTCACAAGCAGGCCATCGCGGAAAGAATCGTGCATGAAATCGCGAGCCGCCTGACCTTTCTCAACAATGTCGGCTTGGAATATCTGTCGTTAGATCGTTCGGCAGAGACCTTGTCCGGTGGCGAATCACAGCGCATCCGCCTAGCCTCGCAAATTGGCTCCGGTTTGACCGGTGTGATGTATGTATTAGACGAACCTTCCATCGGCCTGCATCAACGTGACAATGATCGTTTGCTGGGCACGCTAAAGCGCCTGCGCGACATGGGCAACAGTGTAATCGTGGTGGAACATGACGCGGATGCAATCCAGGCTGCCGACTACGTAGTGGACATGGGCCCCGGTGCGGGCGAGCACGGGGGCATGATCGTCGCACAAGGCACGCCGCAAGAAGTGTGCGCTAGCCAGCAATCACTGACAGGTGATTACCTTTCCGGACGGCGCAACATCGAAGCGCCAAAAAAATATCTCTCCCCCGATCCGGAACGCACGCTGCAAATTCAAGGCGCATGCGGCAACAACCTGAAACAAGTTACGCTTGATTTACCTGTTGGCCTGCTGGTGTGCGTAACAGGCGTGTCCGGTTCCGGAAAGTCCACTCTCATCAACGACACCTTGTACCACGCCGTCGCACAACACTTATATGGAAGCAACGCTGAGCCCGCACCGTTCGTAAAAATCGACGGGCTGGAATTTTTTGACAAGGTCATTAACGTAGATCAGTCACCCATCGGACGTACCCCAAGATCTAACCCCGCCACTTACACCGGCCTGTTCACTCCCATCCGCGAGCTATTCGCCGGAGTGCCACAATCACGTGAACGCGGCTATGGCCCGGGACGATTCTCGTTCAACGTAAAGGGCGGGCGCTGCGAATCTTGCCAGGGTGATGGCGTGATCAAAGTCGAGATGCATTTCCTGCCTGACCTCTATGTGCCATGCGACGTGTGCCATAGCATGCGCTACAACCGCGAAACGCTAGAGATACAATACAAGGGCCGGAACATCCACCAGATTTTACAAATGACAGTGGAACATGCGCATGAGTTTTTCAAACCGGTGCCCATCATCGCACGGAAACTGCAAACTATGCTCGACGTGGGACTCGGCTACATCACATTGGGGCAAAGCGCGACCACACTATCCGGAGGCGAAGCGCAACGTATCAAATTATCGTTGGAACTTTCCAAGCGCGACACCGGACGTACTCTGTACATCTTGGACGAGCCTACAACCGGCTTACATTTCCATGATATCGCCCTGCTTCTGGAAGTCATTCAGAAACTACGTGACCAAGGAAACACCGTAGTAGTAATCGAACATAACCTTGACGTAATAAAAACCGCCGATTGGATCATAGACCTCGGGCCTGAGGGTGGCGAGGGGGGTGGGCATATCATCGCACAAGGCTCGCCCAAAGATATTGCTGCCAATTCGGAAAGCGTGACTGGTATTTATCTGAAGCAGGTATTAAAAAAAATTAGATAATTATGAAATTAGCCCTAACAACCACCACTCGCCCGAGCTACTCCCAAATTACATTAAACCATATCCCATCTACCGCACATTAGCATCGCAAAACCACAGATTTCGCGGCATAGCGGAGGTCTATTACTAAAGCCGTATTAAAGGCATTGAACAGCGGATTACGGTCAAATTTTAACCCCTAAAAAAAGGGAATAAAAAGGCCACCAAGTCACCGTACAAAAGTACAAATATTTTTTGCAATACTCACCAATATTATGGTACCCTGACCCAGCTGTTAGAAGTTTCTAAGAGCCCCCGCGGACGGTACGAGTGGGTTTATCTTTTTTTATTTATTTACTTAGAGGAGTAATAATTATGCGCAGAGTTAACTCACTGGCACTACTGCTTGCTATTAGTGCCCCAGCTGCCATGGCATATGACGGTCCACATGCTCAATTCAATTTTCTTCCTCCGGCAGGTTCGTTTGCACCCGATCCTCAAGCTGGCGATCTGCATCCTGGAGCGCAACTTGGCATACCAGGCAACTATCCTCCCGGCGGAGGTGAGGTAGCTCCTAAATATCAATATGAAACCCAAGGCCAATATAACATTGGGAAGCATCATTTGGATCAATGGCAGAAAGAAGAAGGCGGCTCCGGTCAAGCCAGTTATCATGGTAAACAGCCCACCAAATTTACCCCAGACTTTAAAACAGCTGTTCCATATGTAGATGGTAAGCCTCTGTACGATACAGACTTTAACGAAGCATGGGCAGGCGACAGGGCAAACGGTACCGGAGGCTGTATAGCTAGTGCGGCTCCTTATTGCGTAGCTCCAATAGAGACAGGCCTTGGTTACCATGCGTCAGAAACCAGTCCAAGCAAAACCTATACTAAACAATACTTTGTTAATGCTGACGGACCAAGGGGACAAGGTACAACAGTAACAATGAATGCAATCGTAGAAAATACTGATACCAGAGCAGGTACAAAACCGGCAAAGATCAGGCTTCAATATGCCATTACACCTGGCGGAAACTTTGTTGATACGACTCGTCAACCTCAAAATGCCGGTTACACAAAATTGGCTCCTGAGGGCACTTACCGTTTTCAATCACCGACTATTATATACAACGATGAACATGGTCATCTTTATGTAGACGGTAAGCATTTCTCTGGGATACATTTACTAAATGGTAGCTATGGTTATACTGTTGGCTTGGATCTGCTCGGACCAGGAAAACATGACATCTGTATCAAGATAGTAGATGAATTCCATGAAGTTGTTGATCTTGGAACGCAAGCTTGCGTTGCAGTTACAGTTTAAACGCGAATTTAATGCATTTGTAAAACTTGGATCGTTCCTAGTAGTGAAGTAGTTTATCTAATATTTCGGTACCGTCGCTGTAGTAGGCGGTACCTAGTTTATTCGTACATTACAAACTTAAACTAGTTGTTTTTACTAGCAGGATCAAGCGATTACATTTTGAAGTTAATAAAAAAGCCAGATTTATCTGGCTTTTTTATTAACTATGTTCACACTAAAAAATGCTGAATAAGTATTGATCTTCCCTCGGTTTTTGGTATGCCCAACGGAGAGTTTCATGCTACCAGTTTTGCTTGATATTGCATCTCTGATGCAATATCAAGCAACTGAACTGGCGACCTGTAGCCGAAAGTCAAGTGCGGACGCTTCCGGTTGTAGAAGACCTCAATGTATTCAAATCTGGCGGCCTTCGTAGGTGGCATAACGAATTCCATGCACTCGCTCGTTCTTGAAGTTGTTGAACCAGCTCTCCATCGGGAGCGTTATCCTAGGCAAGTTTCCTTCCCGGCTCATCGAGCAGATCATGCCGAGCCTCTTGAGCTTGTCCTAAAAGACATAACTGGCGTACTGGCTACCCACGACGAAGTTATGCAGCAGCCCGGGCCGGCCTCTTCCTGAACCAGAGTCCCAGCGCGTTGATCACGATATCCGCTGCATGCGCGGCTTCAACGACCAGTCTATGATTTCCCGGTTAAATAGGTCGCGCACGATAGCCAGGGTACAGCCAGCCTTAATCTGTCCACAGATAGGTGTATCCCGATGTCAAAATCTGATTCGGCGGCGTCGGCGTGAAATTTCTAGCGAGCAGGTGCTCCGCACCCACAGGTAGGCCATGTTTCTAGTCCGCCGTGACCATGTTGCGCCACTTGTGGCGGGCTTGGAGCCGTTGCGCGCATTAGCCGGTCCCGCCTTACTGGCGGAGAAACCTCTCGCACGCAGCTCGCGTACCATGCGCGGACTTGTCCCCACGCTTCCACGTCCGTCAGTGTCAGACCCCCAACACCATAATGCCCGACCACTAGTGTCGGTCGCCATCCGTTGATGCCGTAGTTATAGCGGTACGATACCGCACCTGCGGTCAAAACAGCGGCATAAAACCATCACGATCACTGACCTTGCACGCCTTGATTTCAGACTTGAGGTTCCGTAATTTTGTGTCTGTCAGCATGCGTCCCCCAGCGGTTTGATACCATGATTATGAAAACAAATAAAAACGCTATACTTCGCGTGTTTATTTAACTTGTTCATATTTGATGTCATCGTCTAACCATATTCTTTGCAATGGTATTACGATGAACGAGTGGCATCTGAAAAAACTGTACCACCAATAAAACCATGAAAAAGACTTGCTTGCCGCTACTTGCTATTACCATACTCTGCCAGCCAAAAATAAAAATAATGTAAATACAAAGTGTTCTATAAACTACCGGTCGTCGTTGCGCTACGCTACTAGCGTGCGAAATTATTCCCAATAAATTATTTCCAATCTCTAATCCACATAGATGCATGCTTTCTTTGTATCAACCATTTAACTTTACCGTCATATTTACCGTCAAAAAACAAGCGCATTGACTGGCGCGGGAGATGCACTCGGTTTGCGCGGCGACTACTCCCCGAGACGCACCAATGAAAAGCAACAAAAAAAGTCAAAAACTGTCTAAAAAATGTAAGGTCACTTGGCTGCTTTTATGAATAACACCCTGATCTAACTTTTTATTACGAATAAAAAACGTGAGTAACTTCAATTAGATAACTATGGATGTCACATATAACAAGATATCTCTGGTGAAGATGCCGGACCGTGACGAGATATTAACCCGATATAGCTTGCTACTTCATGGAAACGACCCTGTCATCATGGCATGTGATGAATGGATTAAATATTCCAATTAATTCTGTGGCTTTGTATGCTAGCGAACAGAAAACTGGCAGCTACCTCGCTATCATGGTGGTGTCCAGAGCTTTTGACCAGTTTTATGGACGCGTAAACGCTCAGCATATCTCGCCCCTATACGGGGCACACCTACCCCTAAAGAAGGAGATTGAAATGAAAAAAGTACTCATGTTTGCGGTTGCGCTGATGTTTCCTGCATTTGCCATAGCCGAATCTCTAAGTAGCAGCGAACTCAATGATGCGCAAATCATCCACACTATTGTGACTGCCAATCAGGTTTTTATTGAAAATAGCGAGCTTGCAGGAAAGAAGGCAAGAAACAAAAATGTGCATGCATTTGCACGCCGCATCATCACGGAATCCACGGACGTCAACAAACAGGCAAAGGGCCTCGCCGCTAAGCTCAACGTGACTCCGGAGGATAATGCCATCAGCAAGAGCCTGAAAGCCGATGGCAAAAAGAGTCTCGATCAGCTGAAGAATCTTAGCGGCAGCGAATTCGATAAAGCCTATATCGACGCGGAAATCAAGTTTCATCAAAAGGTCATTGATGTGGTTGACATCCAGTTGGTACCCGCCGTGAAGAATGAGGAATTAAAAGCCTTGGTGGCGAAAGTTCACCCCGCCCTTGCCTCCCATCTAGAGTATGCCGACACCATTCAAAGTTCGGTTAGCGACAAGCACTAAACGGGACTAGATGCAAGCCGGGGCAGCGTTCTGCCCTGGCTTTCCTCACGACGCTGAACAATTCTTTGTGAGAACTTGTTCATCGTTTGCTCCTCAATATGTTTATCACCTAAAGTGCTTGACGCACATTGAGTAAAAACAATTGACGCGACAAGCCAATTTTATTTTTATGCGAGCTTTCCAATTTCGCAGCAATAAAAAACCCGCAAGTGTCTGATTGGTTGGTTGGACTGCTTTGACGCAAGTACGTCAACTTTCTCAATGTATGGGTGTCTTTTGTCTTAACAATATTAGAGGAGTTAATCATGAAAAAAAATTTTATGAGTCTAGCAATTGCATCCTGTTTTGCAATGGGGACTACCTTAACCCAAGCTGATTCCCAGGAAAATCATGAAAATATAATAAAGTCTGATACACCCGGAAGAAGCAACACCACCGGTATATCTGGAGGGATGAGTGCTTCTGACACCTTAGGCATAATGGATCCTTCTGGCTCCACGCGTGTAATCGATCCCTCGGGCACATCCGGTGTAATGGGTCTTCCTGGCACCTCAGGTGGAATGAATCCCTCGGGCCCATCCGGTGAAATGGGTGGCTCTGGCTCTAATTCCAGCTCAGCTGGAGGGTCTGGATATTAGTCGGCGGATTCAAGAATCAACGACAACAGTTAATGTTTAGTCGCAGATTTAGCGAGCTCCATATTGAACAGGAGCTCGTTGTAAACCGCTACTGGTGCTCGAAATCCGAGCGATTTCCTCGGACGAGTATTTAAACTCCAAGAATTTCATCCAACTGTTCTTGCTTGTAAGTCGACAGATCTACCCCTTTGGGCAAATTCCAGCAATCCGTTCGTATTTTCCTTCAAGCCTTGGCCGGGGCATTAATGAAGTCCGCCGTGTCGTCTCTGGGTTGATTCAACCGCACAATGATCAGTCCATTATATGGCGGCCCGTTTTCCTTGAACGGCTCGATATCCGAAGGCACTCGCCGCCGGAACCCGCAATATATTCACCTCAATGTGTGCTTTCGAACAGACGCGTATGAGTACCTCACTCCAAAATCATACAACTTTCAACTTTCAACTTTCAACTTTCAGGAGTCATCATGACCCTTCCCAATGTAGCAACCGCTGTCGAATTCGAATCCACAGGTGGCGTGTCCGGACTGAACCCCAACAACACGCAATCCGATACTAGTGCAGTGTCGTGGGGCGCCATAGTTGCAGGGGCTGCTGCAGCTGCCGCTCTGTCTCTTATTCTGCTGATTTTGGGAACTGGGTTGGGTTTGTCCTCAGTATCACCATGGGCGCACAGCGGTATTAGCGCAACAACCTTTGGTGTAACGACCATTCTTTGGGTTACCGCCACGCAACTCGTTGCATCTGGAATGGGTGGTTACCTCGCCGGTAGGTTGCGAACAAAGTGGGTTACGGTTCATACGGATGAGGTTTATTTCCGCGATACCGCGCACGGCTTTCTGGCTTGGGCCGTCGCGTCCCTTGTTACCGCCGCGTTGCTGACATCGGTGATTGGGGCGATCATCAGCGGTGGAATTCAGGCTGGAGCCTCTGTGGCAGGGGGCGTTGCCACCACGGCGACTGCCGCTACAGCAGGCGGTGCGGCAGCGGCTGGATCCCAGATGGCGAAGTCGGGCAGTGACGATGGGCCGATGGGCTACTTCGTGGATTACCTATTCCGCAAGGACATAAACACGGTTGTCCCCGCTGGAAGCGGCGCTAGATCAGAGGGTGCCATGGAGCAAACCGCTGCCGCACCATCATCCGAAGTTGCACGGATCTTCATGACCACTATCCAAACGGGAACTCTAGCTCCGGAAGATATTAAGTATGTTGGCCAGATCGTTTCGCAGCGTACCGGTCTTACACAGCGGGACGCAGAGAAGCGAGTGAGTGACACTTATGCGCGCATGCAGGCAAAGCTACACGATGCGGAAGCTGCAACGAAAGACGCTGCTAACAAGGCGCGTAAAGCTTCTGCCTATGCGGCGCTGTGGATCTTCGTCTCACTGCTCGGGGGCGCATTCGTCGCCAGTTTAGCGGCCACGTTTGGCGGGCGGCGGCGCGACTTCTGACCACAAGTTAAACATTTCACTTCGGAGGCAATAATGCGTTCAATACTTCTTCTCTTTCTCGGCATCCCCATTCCCATCATTATTCTGATCGCGTTATTCGTACACTAAACGAGATCCGTCCCCACCAAATCTAAAAAGGAAAAAACATTATGACGACTGCAATGCAAAAAAAACCATGCCAGATAATCCATCCAAGATTCAGGATGCAATAGCCTTGTTGCGTGCTGACCACAAACTGGTCAGCACACTCTTCGCCGAATACGAAAAGGCGGGCTCCACTTCCAAGAAAAAGATGCTCGTCTCCCAAATATGCACTGAGCTAAGCGTTCATGCCCAAGTGGAAGAAGAAATATTCTATCCCGCTGTCAAAAAAGCACTTAAAGACAAAGAATTGATACCAGAAGCAATAGTAGAACACGCAACGCTTAAAGAGCTCATCGGCCAAATCGAAGGTATCGAGCCAAACGGCGAGATGTTCGATGCAAAGATGAAGGTGCTATCCGAGTACGTTAAGCATCACGTCAAGGAAGAACAGAACGAAATATTTCCTCAAGCGAAGTCGACGGAGCTAGATATGGTTGCGCTTGGTACCAGAATGGCCGCTCGCAAAGAAGAACTTCAGAAGGAAAGTACATAGTTCGATTCACACTCGGGGGTATCGTAATTGGTACGAAGCTAACTCAAATTCATGAAGTGCTATTAACACCCATTTAATTAAAATTCACTCATTAGCGTTAGGCTGGGTTGAATCATTTAGGAGATTAATTTGGAAAAGAAAAATACGACGAGTCACTCTAGTAGTGGCAAAGAGAACTTGGTTTTAGATTCGAACGGAGACTCACAACTGGGTGCTGGCGGCGAGCTGCACCAGATGGCGGGTGGAGAGCACCCCGCTCTTACCACGAACCAAGGCGTCGGACTTTCCGATAATCAGAATTCGCTCAGGGCTAATTTACGCGGTCCTACTCTTCTAGAGGATTTTATCCTTCGCGAAAAAATTACTCATTTCGATCACGAACGTATTCCAGAACGTATCGTTCACGCCCGAGGAACGGGCGTACATGGATTTTTTGAGCTGACCGCCTCATTGGAGCAATACACCACTGCCAGGATTCTCACCGAAATAGGTGAAAAGACGCCCGTATTCACTCGCATATCGACCGTCGCAGGCGGAGCGGGTTCGGTCGATACCCCACGTGACGTACGCGGGTTTGCCGTCAAGTTTTATACCAAGGAAGGCAACTGGGATTTAGTTGGCAACAACATTCCGGTTTTCTTTATCCAGGATGCCATCAAATTCCCCGACCTCGTCCACGCGGTAAAGATGGAACCCGACCGTGGCTTCCCGCAATCGTCAAGCGCGCATGACACATTCTGGGATTTTATTTCGCTCACGCCTGAATCCATGCATATGGTGATGTGGATTATGTCTGATCGCACGCTACCGCGTTCGCTGCGCATGATCGAAGGCTTTGGTGTGCATAGTTTTCGGCTAATTAACGAGGCCAGCAAATCAACCTTCGTCAAATTCCACTGGCGTCCCAAGCTCGGCTTGCAGTCCACCATTTGGGATGAGACTGTCACGATTGCGGGCGCTGATCAAGACTTTCATCGCCGCGATATGTTCGAGGCCATCGAAGCCGGCAATTTTCCCGAGTGGGAATTTTCGGTTCAACTTTTCACGCAGGAAGAAGCGGATAGATTCCCGTTCGATCATCTGGATGCAACTAAGCTGATTCCAGAAGAACTGGTGCCCTTGAAAGTGATCGGGCGCATGGTGTTGGATCGCTGGCCGAACAATTTTTTCGCTGAAACTGAACAGGTGGCTTACTGCCCTTCTCATGTCGTGCCAGGAATCGATTTCTCGAACGATCCACTATTACAAGGCCGTTTATTCTCCTATCTCGACACGCAACTTTCGCGCCTGGGTTCGCCCAATTTTCATCAGATCCCGATCAACGCGCCCAAATGCCCCTTTTCCAACCACCAACGTGACGGGCACATGCAAATGGCACAACCGGTGGGCCGCGTTGCATATGAGCCCAACTCCTTGTCTAAAAACTCACCACGAGAAACGCCGATCAAAGGTTTTCATAGCGCTGTAGTAACTGAAACTGGCGAGAAAATTCGCATCCGTGCCGAGAGCTTCGCCGACCACTACAGCCAGGCGCGGCAGTTCTATCTCAGCCAAACCACATATGAGCAGGCGCACATCGCCTCGGCATTAGTGTTTGAGCTCTCCAAGGTCGAACATGTGCACGTGCGTGAGGCGATGGTCGGTCACCTGCTGCATATTGATGACGACCTCGCCCAACGGGTTGCCGCAGGTCTTGCATTTGACAAAATGCCCGATGCGCCGGAAGCCGCAGCACCCGTACAGGAAATGGAGCCTTCACCGGCATTGCAGATCATTGGCAAGATGAAAGACACTCTTATGGGGCGCGCGATTGGTATCCTGATCGCAGATGGTTCGGACGGCGCTGTCATTAAGAACATCATAAAAGCCGCAATGGATGGGGGTGCTAACGTAAAGATTGTTGCCCCCAAAGTAGGCGGCACGAAGCTTGCCGATGGTTCGATGCTGGCAGCTGATGGGCAGCTGGCTGGCACGCCTTCTGTGCTATTCGACGCAGTCGCCGTCATCCTCTCCGATAAAGGCGCGAAAGCGCTGTCGATAGAAAGCGCCGCGATTGATTTTGTACGAGATGCTTTCTGTCATCTCAAGGCAATCGCCGTCGACCAAGGCGGTCAGGCACTTTTAAAAAGTGCGAATGTCGGACAAGACGCGGGCGTGATGGATACCAATGACACGAACGCATTTATTGCTGCGGCAAAAACACGCCAATGGAACCGGGAAAAATCGGTTCGAACATTGGCATAGCCGATAAAAAGGAAACAAACAATGAGCACGTTTACGACGAAAGATGACACGCAAATCCACAACGGCGGCATCGGCGATAGCTCGCAGTTCTACAAGGATGCGGGCGGTCACAAGAACACCTTCGACTGCATCAAGGCGTTCTCCGAGACGGATTTCGCCGAAGACCTCAAGCAGTTCGACGTGCCGACGCTGAATATTCATGGCGACGACAACCAGATCGTGCCGATCGAAGGTGGTCAAGAATGCGACCCTGAAAATCTACCCGGGCGCACCCCGGGGCCTCGCGGATACGCACAAAGACCCAGTTCAATGCCGACCCGCTAGCATGCCTTAAAAGCTGTCGCTTTGAAACAAGGAGAAATTGCTATGAAAGGTTATGTGCAAGACATTGAAAGCATCGCTGTCAAGAATGAAGATTTTCGACAAGTGCTTTACACGGCCAGGAACTGCCAGCTCGTCGTCATGGCGTTAAAGCCCAAGGAAGAGATCGGGGCGGAAGTCCACAAACTCGACCAGTTCTTCCGCGTGGAGGAGGGATCCGGCGAGGCAGTTCACGATGGCGTTCGTACGGCGATTTCCGCCGGCTTTGCGGTAGTCGTCCCGGCGGGAACGAATCACAACATCATCAATACCGGCAGCGTCCCGCTGAAGCTCTATACGCTCTATGCGCCGCCGAACCATCGCGACGGCGTCGTTCACCATACCCGCGCCGATGCGGAAGCCGACGACGAACACTTCGATGGCAAAACGACTGAATAGAGAGCCGACTGCGCACACGGCGGCGAACATTTTGCCGGTGCCATGCGCGAGATCAACGAAGACGAAGCATTGTTCGACTTTAATCATCCGCTGGCGATCCAACCGCTGAAATTCGAAACGAAAATTATCGGCATACTATGACAGGCACAGAAAGCTGCTGCGAATTTTGTGCAAGGCATGTGTGGCGCGATTCGAAGGATAGAAAATGAATACGGAAATACTACTCGCCCAACCGCGTGGCTTTTGTGCCGGAGTAGATCGCGCGATCGAAATCGTTGAGCGAGCGCTCACGGAGTTTGGCGCACCGATCTATGTGCGCCACGAGATCGTACACAATGCTTATGTCGTCAATGATCTGCGCAACAAAGGCGCAATTTTCATCAAAGAATTGCAAGATGTCCCGGGCGGCAATACCGTCGTTTTTTCGGCGCACGGTGTCTCCAAAGCCGTACAGGATGAGGCCGATGCACGCGGCTTGAGAGTATTTGATGCAACCTGCCCTTTGGTGACCAAGGTACATATCGAAGTGGGAAAAATGCGCCGTGAAGGACGTGAAATCATCATGTATCGGCCACCAAGGCCATCCAGAAGTGGAAGGCACGATGGGCCAGTCGGAACATGGGATGCATCTGGTCGAGACTGTGCATGATGTGGAAAAACTGCAAGTGACCAATCCGAAGATGCTGGGCTATGTTTCACAAACCACCTTATCTGTAGAAGATACCATTGACGTCATTCGGGCGCTAAAACGCAAATATCAAAGCATTACAGAGCCGAAAAAAGCCGATATATGCTACGCGACCACGAACCGGCAGGAAGCAGTGAAATTCATGGCGCCGCAGGTGGATATCGTAATCGTGGTCGGCAGCCCAAATAGTTCCAACTCCAACCGCCTGCGTGAAGTCGCAGAAAAAAATTGGACTGAGGCATACATGGTAGACAACGCGACGCAAATCGATCCGGCATGGTTGGTCGGAAAAATACGCATCGGCGTGACCGCTGGCGCATCGGCGCCGGAGGTTTTGGTGCAGTCGGTGATTGATCGATTGAAGGAATGCGGCGCGAAAAGTGTGCGAACACTGGAAGGAGTAGAAGAACATATTACCTTTCCGTTGCCAAAGGGATTGAGCAAATTTCAGACAGCGGGGAGTTCAAGTCAGAGCAAGGCCTGATTTGCATTCGGTTTTATCAAATAACCTGCAAGATGTCAGAGAAAGTAAATTTATTACCGTTCGTATCCTGTAGTCGCACATCAATTTGGAATAAGGTTTGCAATGACGAAAAACAACATCCCGCATCATGTCGGTTTCATTCCCGATGGAAATCGCCGCTGGGCCATGGATCATGGTCTGCCCAAAGAAGCCGGATATGCTCATGGTATCGACCCGGGGTTGCTGCTGTACGAGAAATGTAAAAAGTTCGGGATCAAGGAAGTTTCCATATACTGCTTTACTCAGGACAACACCAAGCGGCCTTCCGTTCAGAAACAGGCATTCAGCGACGCCTGCGTTGCATTCGCTTTTGAGATTGCACGTCGTGGAGCGGCGCTGCTTGTGGTCGGCGATGAGACCTCGACACAATTCCCCGAGGTGTTAAAAGAATTCCGGCAGCGCCAGGGTGTCGGAATGAAGGTGAATCTTCTGGTCAACTATGGCTGGGAATGGGATCTCGCCGGTCTAAAAAACGGCGGCCTGCGTTCCGATGAAGTTTCACGTCTGGATTTGATCGTACGCTGGGGCGGAGGACGCAGATTGAGCGGTTTTCTCCCGGTGCAATCGGTTTATGCGGATTTCTATGCCAGGGATGAATATTGGCCAGATTTTGATCCGCAGCATTTTGAGTACGCACTTGCCTGGTATAAAAAACAGGACCAGACACTTGGCGGGTAATCCACTGGGCAGAAGAGATTCATGGTACTTGTACACGTCGCGGTTCCGCTTTTCATAGGACATTGAAGGCCAACTGTCTGAGTCGAATGCCAACCGACCTTAGGTGTCGTGCTAGCACCCGGCAACGTGTTCAGCATACGCCAAACTGCTGCACCGCTCATGCGCTTCAATGTGGCGCAATGTCAGACACCGAGGATTTTTGAGGTGCTGGAGAAAGCAATGGGGAGGGCTGAGTGAATTTGCTTCGTGTTGCCTGAACGCGGAGGGGTATGAGTGAGGTAGGCTGGGAAAAATGGACACCAACGTTTTGTTAAACTTAAAACGGAGGTGTGAAATGAACCAGAGAGTACCAAGCGCAATTTACAGCAAAGAATTTCGTGAACAGACGGTCAAGCAAGTCACAGAAGAAGAGTTAAGCCCGAAGGAAGCGGCGCGGCGTTTGTCGATGTCTGTCAAAAAAACCATTACCAAGGGTATGCTGCCCCACGAACAACGTATTTACTGGAGCTACAGCGTATTTTCAGCTCATTGATAATTTGGAATACAGTATCAATTGTCTAAAATTTATCTTTTAATAACAAGTAATTATGACACGTCACTCCCTCTCGTTCATCAACGGCGCCAGCAAACCGTTGTCGCGTATAGGCGTTTTTTCTGCCACTACCATTTTTACCGTCAGATTTTCCGTCAATTTCATTTGATCCCCGAAAACACCTTTCAGCATCTATCGACATGTATCGAGATCGATCGACAACCTTTTGCGGGTGAACTTTCAGGATCAATCAAAATCTATCGACTCGCGCGACCGTCGCGGACGGCAGCAACGGACTTTTCTGATAGCGAAGAAAGCGCCAGAAAAGCCCGGCATCAAATGATTCAACCTGTTGTCGCGAAAAGATTTTTCGATCATTTCTTTACCGTCAGGCTAGTCGGTGGCGCGGATTGAAGGCCGCGTGCAGTCAGGGGCGCAAGCCTCAACATCAAGCCAGCACTTTGAGTCCGTGCTTCTCGACCACGGCCAGCAACTTGAGCGCCATGCCACTGGGCCGCTTGGTGCCGGCCTCCCACTTCTGTACTGAGGACTCGCTGGTGTTCAGATAGCGCGCGAATACAGGTTGACTGACATGCGCCCCCTCTCGGATTCGCTTGATCTCCCTCGGAGGGATCACCGACGGCGCAGTGAGACACGATCCGTCAAATTCGCGCATGGTCGCCTTGTCGATGGTTCCGGCGCGATGCAGCCCTCGGGCTGCGCTGTGAATCGCCTCGAAGGCGTTGCTCTTGAACTTGGCTTTACTCTTCATCACATAGCTCCAGTAAGTCACCCTGATTCAGCGCGGCCCGCAACTCAGTGACCGTCATGCGGCTGTAGGCCTGCGCCAGTTTCTTGAAATCAGCAAGCTCATCATCAATGTTGGCTCGGTCCATCTTGGCAAACAGATAGGCAAAGATCCAGTGCCGCCCGCCCTTCGCCAGTATGATTGAGCGGTGCATATTCTTGTTCAACCGTTTCTTGAACACACCTCCACCGCCCGCCCCTGCATGACCTCACGAATCGCCGCAATCAAGGCCGGATCACCGATGCGCACATGACTTGATCGGACCGAGGACTGTGTTGGCTACCGCACGGACTTGCACCGGGCCCGCTCGTAAGCTTCCTGTACTAAGGAGGAGGCTGACTTTGCCTAGGCATGCACACGACCCAATCTGATCTTGCCGAGCGCGGCATGGCACCCGAAAGCGAGACCGCCCCTGTTGTCGGCCCCGAATCGGGTCTGTCCGCAGCCCAGGTTGCCCAGCGTCTGGCCGAGGACGGCCCCAATGCGCTGCCCGGCGGGCAGCGCCGCTCCTTGCTGTCGATCGCCATCAAGACCGTGCGCGAGCCGATGTTCCTGTTGCTGCTCGCGGCGGGAACGCTGTACCTGGTGTTCGGTGACATGCAGGAGGGCTTGACGCTCTTTGGCTTCGTGGTAGTCACTGTGGCGCTCACCCTCTACCAGGAAGGCAAGACGGAGCGCGCCATCGAAGCTCTCCGCGATCTCACCAGCCCGCGCGCGCTGGTCATCCGCGACGGTCAACCCCAACGCATCGCCGGGCGCGACGTGGTGCGCGGCGACCTGCTCAAGCTGAGCGAGGGCGACCGCGTTCCGGCCGATGCCTTGCTGGTGACGGCCGAAGGCGTTCGGGTCGACGAGTCGTTGCTGACGGGTGAGGCCGTTCCAGTCGGCAAGCGGGTGGCGCTGCCCGATGAACTGGCAGCCGCGGCTAAGCCTGCCGACACCGCACGCGTTGCGCCCGGCGGCGACGAACTACCGGCGGTCTATGCCGGCACGCTGATCGTGCAGGGGCACGCGCTGGCGCGTGTGACGGCCACTGGCGAGCGCAGCGAGATCGGCCACATCGGAACGGCGCTGGGCACGGTAGCGAACGAACGTTCGCCGCTGCAAAAGCAGACGGCCCAGCTGGTGCGAAACCTGGCCCTGCTGGCGTTAGCGCTCAGCCTGACGTTGGTCGTTGTGCACGGGCTGATCAAGGGCGACTGGCTGCAGGCCCTGCTGGCCGGCATCGCCCTGGCCATGGCCATGCTGCCCGAAGAGTACCCGGTGGTGCTGACCGTGTTCCCGGCCCTCGGTGCACGCCGACTGTCCAAGGAAGGCGTGCTCACCCGCCGGATCAACGCCATAGAGACGCTGGGCGCCACCACCGTGCTGTGCAGCGACAAGACCGGCACGCTCACCGAGAACCGCATGACGGTGACGCACCTGACCGCCGGTGGTGTCAACCTGAAGGATAGCCTCGCTCTGGATTTAGTGGCTACTGGAAACTTGCCCGAGGCCTTCCACCCCCTAGTGGAAGTGGCGATCCTGGCCAGCGTCGTCGACCCCTTCGACCCGATGGAGAAGGCCTTCCATCAACTCGGCGAGCGCTTCCTCTCCGACACCGAACACCTGCACCACGACTGGCGTCTGGTGCAGGCCTACGCGCTCAGCCCAGCGCTGCGCGCGATGTCGCACGTGTGGGCAGCGTCGGGTGACGACGTCCATACCGTCGCCGCCAAGGGCGCGCCGGAAACGGTGATGGACCTGTGCCATCTCGACGATGCGCAAAGGTCCCGCATTGCCAGCGTGGTCGACGAACTGGCCGCCGAGGGACTGCGCGTGCTGGCGGTGGCCCGCGGTTCGTTCGCGGGGCAGGACTGGCCCGCAGACGAGCACGGCTTCGATTTCGAGTTCATCGGGCTGCTCGGTCTGGCGGACCCGGTGCGTGCCCAGGTGCCGGCCGCCGTGGCAGAGTGCCGTGCGGCCGGCATCCGCGTGGTCATGATTACCGGTGACTACCCGGCCACGGCGCGTGCCATTGCGCATCAGGCGGGACTGGCCGAACGCGACAGCGACGTGCTGTCAGGCGACGAGATCGCGACGCTCGACGACGAGGCCCTGCGCGAGCGCATGGCCACCGTCAGCGTTTGCGCACGCATCGCGCCCGAGCAGAAGCTGCGCATCGTGCAGGCGCTGAAGGCCCGGGGCGACATCGTCGCGATGACGGGCGATGGCGTGAACGACGCCCCGGCGTTGAGCGCGGCGCACGTGGGAGTGGCCATGGGCGGCCGCGGCACGGACGTGGCCCGCGAGTCGGCCTCGCTGGTTCTCGTCGACGACAACTTCGCGGCCATCGTAGCGGCGGTGCGGCTGGGGCGCCGCATCTTCGACAACCTGCGCAAGGCCATGTCGTACATCCTCGCGGTGCACGTGCCGATCGCCGGCATGGCGATGCTGCCGGTGCTGTTCGGCTGGCCGGCGTTGCTGTACCCGATGCACATCGCCTTGCTCGAGCTCATCATCGACCCGGCCTGCTCGATCGCGTTCGAGAACGAACCGGCCGAAAACGACGTGATGCAGCGCCCGCCGCGTGATGCTGCCGCACCGCTGTTCGGCGGCATCACGCTGTGGCTGGCGCTGCTGCAGGGCCTGGGTGTGCTCGCCATGGTGCTGGCCGCGTTCGCCTGGGCGAGTCCGCGAATCCCCGAGCCGGAGGCCCGCGCCTTTGCCTTCGCCACCCTGGTGATAGGCAACCTGGCGCTCTTACTGTCGAATCGCTCGGCCACCCGCTCGCTCTGGGCGACGCTGCACACACCGAACAGGACGCTGTGGGTGATCGTCGGCCTGGCATTCGCGCTGCTGCTGGCCGCGCTCTATATCCCCTGGGCCGTCGGCATGCTGCGATTCGCACCCTTGCCAGCGCACGAGCTGGCCGCTGCCTGCGGACTGGGCTTGATGAGTGTGGTGTGGTTCGAAGGCATCAAGTGGGCACGGCGAAGGGCGCGGAAGCCGAATGGGCCCGGCGGAGCCAGCCAAGTTGCGACGCCTCAAGGCCGAGCCTGAGGCACGGCGGAGCCGACCTGCGGTGTGGGGTCGCGGCGGAACAGCAGGGCCGCGAAGATAAGAATGCCGAGCACCAGCCTGAAACGGCCGCAGGTTGCTGCTTACCGTCAGATTTACCGTCAGGTTGAAGGGCATCCCAGCGATATATTTCGATAGATCCCGATAGATCCCGAAACCTACTCCCACGCTATTGTTGCCGAGGCTCGGAAGCCCGCATAAACAGTAAGTTTTCTTAAAGATTTTATTTCTTTTACCGTCGTTTATACCGTCAAATAACGAATGCTTTACTGAGCGCGTGAGATTCATTTGATTGCGCGTCAAATACTCTAACACATCAAATGCCAACTAGCGCAGCAAGAGCAAGTACCGAAGCTTCATACTTAGGCTGTTGCAACCTAATCGTAACTAAACTACAACTACTACAACCAAATAAAGCTTGGCGGTTTCTTGTGCCAGTTCGGTGTACTCCTAACAGCTGTAAAATCCGGTTTTCGATGATTGTTTTTATTAGGAATAATTGTAGCCTACTTCGCTAAAGTGTCAGGTGAAGTGCGACCCCAAATAAAAGATCCGCTACAATGACGTTGTGCGGATGGGTGAGCTATCGCGTGGCACAGTCATCACTGCGCATACGGCATCTTGGCTGGATGACTAGGGGTATAGCATAAAAACTGGGGGCGCTCAGTTTGCTCGTCGATAAACGCGGGCTTCGCTTATTGGAAGCTGCTTAAGAAGCATAAGGGAGTCAAATTGTTTGCATATGGGCTAGCAATCATCCATGTAGGCTCGCATTCTATGCATCAACATAACTTTGCGACCAATAGAGGCCCGAGTGAAGACCCAGTCGCTAACGCTAAATCGAAACTGCTCCCGTTTTTTTGACCCGCATCCGCCACCGCAAGGACACCAGCAAACGAGTGATATTACGCGGACAAAGTATCACCCAAATCAGAACTGGCGCAATCATGGGCACAATCAAGATGGACAGATAACGCGCGAAACTGCTCAAATGGAGCAGCCACTCCGGATAAGGAGGGACAGACACCTGAAAAGGCGGCGGTACCACGCCCTCATCGATAAAACTCACTTGATGATTGATTATCACCGCGAGACTTGCCCACAAATCTGTGGCTATTCCGATCAAGGAAATTACAATCAGAAGCAGCGTTCCCCAAATAATTCGTCTTACCCGTTTTCCCTGCGTAGCGAGTAGAAGTCCCCATAGAAACGGAAAGCCAAAGATCATGTGCAGGAGCTTTTCCTTGGAGATTACCATAACAACCAAACTGCTCGGATCGGAGTGTTCTATAACCAGCTTCGTGACCACCATCCACGATTGATTTTCCTGTCGCACAATCTCACTGACAATCTGATGGAAAAGCATGGGCAGTGACATGGCTGCCAAGATGCTCAGTCCGTGCAGCCCCCCTTCTGCCAGGCCCAGCCACCACCATGCGACAAAGAGCGGTGCCAGCCAGATGATCAGGCGAATCAACCAGCCGCGAAATAGCTTACTCTGGCGTGCTGGCATGGCGCGAGCCCTGGTATGGGGGCAACCACCTGACCCAGAGGAAAAAGGCAACCAGGGCGTCGATCATAATGAGGTTATCCCAAGCGTAGAAATGTGCCCAATCAAACCATTTCTGCGAGTATTGGCCGAGGTAAAAAAGACTGATGATACGTAGAAGATTGAGCGTTACGATAGTCATTGTACCGGCGACACAACCTATGATTCGCTGTCGCAAGGTGGCAGGGAATGCCAATATGCCGGCCACCAGCAAAATGACCGCCTCCAAGCCGCTGCATCCATTAGCAACCATAATTGCAAAACTATTTACGGGATGCTGGATGACGGCTTTGTTTACATCGGCCAAGCCGCCAGCCAAGTTAATCAGATTGCCAGCCATCCAGGCAATACCGGCGATGTAGGTCTTGATCAAATGCTGATCCACCCAGGGAATAACCTCGATGCCGAAACCTATGAGCGCGGTTGCTCCGAAGATCAGGAGGAAACGCTGGACAAAGGAAATTCGACCCACCGCTAGTCGAATGCGTGATGCTCCCCAACGCGATATGGGTGCCGACGGTTGCCGCAAAGCCTGCGGTGCCGGTTTTTTCACTTTTTTCAAATGAACCTCGTTGGTCTGGGATGGCGAACGGTGAAGCGTAACTGCAATGGGGAATCGTCCTGCTTCATTCGATTCCGTCAGAGGGGAAATCCCGGTATTCTGATGCGATTATAGCGGTAATTTAAAAGGTAATTATTGGCTCACTAGTATTCGTTAGTGCAATCTCCCGAGCGGCAGGTCAATTCTACTTTGTTTATGCGGGCTACTGGTACACTTTTAAAGCATGACCTGCAGCTGATTTGCTCTGACGTTGACATAAGGGATATATAACAATGAGAAGCTATAACCTGCGCAAGCGCATTCTTGTTACAGGGGGGGCCGGTTTCCTCGGTTCGCATCTGTGCGAACGATTGCTCGCGGAAGGCAACGACGTGCTGTGCGTGGACAACTTTTTCACCGGTACCAAAGACAATATTGCGCACCTCATTAGCAATACAAATTTCGAGTTGTTGCGTCACGACGTGACTTTTCCGCTCTTTGTAGAGGTGGACGAAATTTACAATCTTGCCTGTCCCGCTTCACCGATTCATTACCAGCACGATCCGGTGCAGACAACCAAGACCAGCGTGCATGGAGCAATCAATATGCTTGGCCTGGCCAAGCGCATCAAGGCCAAGATTCTGCAAGCTTCCACCAGCGAGGTGTACGGCGACCCCATGATGCATCCGCAAACTGAAGACTACTGGGGCAACGTGAATCCCATTGGCCCCCGCTCCTGTTACGATGAAGGTAAGCGTTGTGCCGAGACTCTGTTCTTCGATTACTACCGCCAGCACACGCTAAAAATAAAGGTGGCCCGTATCTTCAATACCTACGGGCCACGCATGCATCCCTGCGATGGCCGAGTGGTGTCGAACTTCATTCTGCAGGCATTAAGGGGCGAGAGCATCACCATTTACGGCAAAGGCGTCCAGACGCGTTCCTTTTGTTACGTGGATGATATGGTCGATGGCCTTATACGTCTTATGAGTTCTTCCGACGAAGTCACTGGCCCCATGAACTTGGGCAACCCATGCGAATTCACCATTCTGGAACTTGCACAGAAAATCATTGCCATGACCCGCTCGAAATCCAAACTTGAGTTCAAACCACTACCTGCGGACGACCCGGCACAGCGCCAGCCCAATATCGAGTTGGCGCAGCGCGTCCTTGGCTGGACACCCCATGTGTCGCTGGATGATGGGCTGCAACGTGCGATTGACTACTTTGCAAGTGCGAGTGAGCATGAGTAAATGAAAGTTCATGCACAGGTGCGGTTATCGACCAAGATGCAAGACGCGCAAATTTTAATCCTCGGCGCGGGCCCCACCGGCTTGGGGGCTGCCCGTCAATTGGAGCTCAACGGTCACTCGTCATGGATGTTACTTGAGGGTCACAGCGAAGCTGGCGGACTGGCGGCATCGTTTGTTGATGACAAAGGTTTTACTTGGGATGTGGGCGGGCACGTTCAGTTTTCACACTACGCTTATTTCGATGCGGCGATGCAGGAATTTCTTGGCGCAGATGGTTGGCTGCACCACCAGCGGGAGTCATGGGTCTGGATGCGTGAAAGATTCATTCCTTACCCATTGCAGAGCAACATCCATCATCTACCTGCGGACGATCAGGCCCGCTGCTTGCAGGGTCTGGTCGAGATTGCCGCTTCAGCGCAAGTAAAGCCAGCGAATTTCGGTCAGTGGATCGAAACAACGTTTGGTGCTGGTATCGCCGAAATTTTCATGCGCCCATACAACTCCAAGGTTTGGGGCTATCCCCCTGAGTTGATGAGTGCCGATTGGGTTGGGGAGCGGGTGGCCGTCACGGATCTTGCCATACTATCAAAAGGTCTGGTAATGAAAACAGACGACCGCTCATGGGGCCCAAACAATACCTTTCAATTTCCGAAACACGGAGGTACAGGCGCAATTTGGCGGGCCTGCGCAAAGCTGTTGCCCGCAGGAAAGCTCCGTTTCAATACACCAGTCAGCCGTATCGACTTAGATCGGCATGAGATCGGAACCGAAGATGGCCAGACTTTTTACTACGACACCCTGATCTCTACTATGCCGTTGCCCGACCTGATTCGACTCTCCGGGCAATCACACTTGAAGCCGGCGGCAGAGCGGGGACTTTTGCATTCAAGTTCGAATATTATTGGTCTTGGTTTACGCGGCCAACCCACAACGGAGTTGGCGACCAAGAGCTGGATGTATTTCCCTGAGGAAAACTGCCCGTTCTACAGGGTGACCGTGTTCAGTAACTACTCGCCGAACAACGTGCCAGACAGCACACAGTATTGGTCTTTAATGTGCGAAGTATCCGAATCACACCACAAGCCGGTAGACCCGAGCACTTTGCTGGAGCAGGTGATCCAGGGTGCATTGAATACCCACTTAATCCATAGACGAGAAGATATCGTCTCGACTTGGTGCTATCGCGCCGACTATGGGTATCCGACACCGGGATTGCATCGAAACGAGGCATTGGCGCAGATCATTCCGTACTTTGAACAGCATGATGTGTATTCACGCGGACGTTTCGGACTCTGGAAATACGAGGTCAGCAATCAGGACCATTCCTTCATGCAAGGGGTCGAGTTGATCGAACGCTTGTTGCATGGGCGCTCGGAACTCACTGCCTTCGATCCCGGTCACGTCAATGCCAGGAAACATCCATGGCCATTTGAACGCTGGGAATAAAAGGTTGCCAAGAAGAGCTAAGATTAGCAAGCAAAGTTCGATTAGAACTGCCAACGTGCAATGCATATTCTTGGCCACCTTATGCTGAAAGAAGCTCGAATTGCGAAATAAACAATATGCAATTAGATTGAAGTTTGATTGATGTTAACAACCTGACAGTTGACATAAAGTTTTACATTTTTATAAACTCAGGCAAACCAATTCTTTTTATTTCTCCATCAATACGATATTGAATATTGCTGCCAGTATTTGCCGCCCATTTAACCAGCCAGTTTAGAGTTTTTGAGTCGATTGTGTCGATGTCGCCAGCCGGTTCTATTTCATAATACGACATATTTTTATTTTGTTTTTTGATGATGATGGCATTAATAAGGCTGGGTTTCATCCACATGGGAAATACATCCTCTGATAGCCAGTTACATTTAAAATTTCTGCAAGGATCAACCGGACGATCTTTGTATATTGAACAAGTTTTTTCCAGAAAAAAACAAGGATTGCCGGGATAAAAATCATGTCCGTATACTTCTCCTGACAGCCAACCCTCACAACACTTGGCGCAATCTCCACAGCTCCTGGAAGCAATTGGTATAGACCCAAGGGCACTACGCATTGAATCAAGAATCTGCTGCTGACGGTCGGTCAATTTGGGCTCGTCGTTCATGGGGAATCCTCGGATAGGTGATTTATCAGAACCAATAAGGGCTAAATATTCATCCAGCAACCGATTTCCTATGCCGCAAAGAAACGGCGGTGAAAATTCCCCATCTCCCACATGCGGCGGGAATGGAAATGGTAATGATAGGCTTGTTTTTGCGGTACCTGGCTATGTGCCAGTGACCAGACAAAATCCATTAACCCTTCGCCATACGGCATGACGAAGGTCTGGTTGTTCGTCGCCTTTCTATCGGTAGCGATGCGGCTGGAGATTTCTGCCACTGATTCAGTGCAGTACTTGTTCGCAATCCAGTGACCGATTACGACATCATCAGGCATGGTATCTGGGTAGGCAGAAATAATGTCCTCTGCGTTATCAGCCAGATCCGCTGCAACGTCTCTCGAGAGCAAGATCGATGATCCGGATACAAATGGATAACCGCTGGGTTCGTGCACGTTCAATGGGCCATGGTATACGCCCGCAATAGGCAGGCTTTTGACATATAGTTGCAATGCATCAACATCCACATAGCTCGATGCGCACACCGTATACACAAAATCGTAGCATCGTTGATTGGCCAGGTAACCAAACGCTATCAATCGCTTGCGCAAAATACAATCTTGTTGCCCAGCGTACACATCCGCCGCCCCACACAGAATAATGTCACCAGACACCCAGACTTCATAATCTTGCAATTCGGGCGGCCGAGCCTGTCCGATGATATGCTCGATGTCGACCATATCCGGGGCGATGCCAGCATTCTGGCCGCCATACACATAAAAAATGTCCGTGTTACGTCTGGGTTTTGATCCCCAGGTTGCGCGGATGGTTTGGGTGCAGCGGTCATAAACAGTCTGCAAACAACCAAGCACGAGAATCGCTATTCTTTGCTCCTGTTCGACCTGTTGAAGCAACTCGCCGGCCGTTTGGTCAGGCATGATTCACCTCTGGATATACCTGCGAAAGGTTAGTCCGATATAATTTCTTGATGCACAACATATATGCCCCTCTATTCAATCACCGCAAGTCGATAAGCAAAGAGATGCAGCTACTCCATGAAACTCTTCTGCTTCATCCGCAAGTAACTCATCTCCATCGTCGCGGATGGGCTGATTATCCGGGCTTTCGTCGAAACCACTTGGCCCACTGGAATAATGTGCAGATTATCGACCATACCGACCTTTATAATTTGTCGACGACGTACTGTGTAGCCGTTGATATGTCAGGAAGTTCATTGTCAGTCTTGAGGTGAACCTGGAGAATCTTTCATGTCGAGCAATAATACGATATTTATACCATTTGGCCACAGGTGTTCAAGTAGGGGGATATTGGATAGATGCCACCTAGGCAATCAATCATTGCCTTTTGATTCACTTGTATGCCAACTAAACGTCATCAAGGACTGTCTTCAAAATAATTTCAAAGAGTTCCTGGATATAAATAACTACACTAAAGCCAATACCATGACCGTAAATATTATTGACGGCGTGGTGGAGGAGTGTTGTTGTGAAATACCCAGTATCAATACACACTATGAAGAAACCAAGAAGACTATAGCTGCGGAAGCCCTGACCAATAGTTCGACCTACCATTTACAACTGGCTTTGACCCATCATGACCTGTCTTCGGCGCAGGATTACGAAACCTATGCCCGGAGGATAGAACGACTATATGAAATACTCAAACAAGACAGAAAGAAAATTTATTTCTATATTCACCCCATAATGGGGATCAATGACTACAACAGGCAGAAAAATGAGCTGATTGACGAATTTACGGGCTTTAGTGAGCTCATTGCGAAACGGTTCATCAATATATTTGGACTGTTCTTTATTCTAGTTAAATTGAGAGAGGGTGTTGCAGAGGAAACCAGCATTCGACTCCTGAAGAATGATTTATGCTGCATATACGTAATCTATGCAAACAAGAATTTCATAGATGCCGGAGGCCCATTCAGCGGAAACTGTGAACAAGAAATCAAAGTCATGACGGATATCATTCAACAGCCTGAATTTTTAATGGGTTCGATGTACAAAATCTACTTTCCCCTGTTCGATCACATCGAGTCCGCAAGCAACGAGATGCGGCTGACCCATGAAGGTCTCGCGGCTCATCCGCAAGTGACTCTGGTTGATCGTCCAGAAAATGCAGATTACCTGATCTTTTGTCAGAACCATCTGGTCGACCACTGCCCGTTTCACATCCGGTTTAACCCAATCAAAGACAAGTACAAAGAAAAAACGATCCTGCTCGACTACGATGACAATCCCGACATGATCTATGACGCCGGCGATTTCAGATGGAGGCTCTACTTCAAGCGCAGTTGTGTCGATCGGGAAAACGGGCGAATCATGAACTATGCCGGACTTTCAGTTCTGCCGACGGCGTACTGTGTTGTCAACGATATGTGTGAGCCGCCCGTCGACTATGACAACAGAAAAAATATCGATGTTTCCTGCCTTTTTGATGACGACGTTATCGATAGTCCCTGGTTCAAGCTGGCCAGGGGAAGGTTGTTGAAATTCGCCAAGAGATTGGCTGCTGATCACCGCCTCTCCATGCAGATTGGAACAGTTTCCGAATGCGGTCCGGTCGGAAGGTCGGGCATCGATCCGAGGTACAAACAGTGTTTGTATGACAGCAAGATCATCCTTCACGCCAACCCGGATCCGTGGGAAGGCGATGCTAGACTCTGGGAGGCGCTGGCTTCCGGCGCACTGGTCTTCGTCGATAGAATGTATGCCCCCATAAAAAACCCCCTGATCGATGAACAGCACCTGATTTTCTACGACCTGACTGATGAGGGAATGGAAATCCTTGAACGGAAGATCATGGACTATCTGGACGATAATACGGAACGAGAAAGAATCGGGATGCAGGGGAGAGCGTTTGTCATGAGTCATCACCGGTCTACTAATCGCGTCGCTGAAATCATCCATGAACTCGAAGGCACGAGTCCGCTGTCCACGCACTCCGCGAAAACTGCGCCGGGGATAGATATCATCGTCTCCATTGCAACGGGATACAAAAACATAGACGAGTACCGTCAATTCATTTCGACATTGCGCAGAACCGGCGCAAACTGCCCAGTCTTGCTGGGCATATCCGACGGACCGGAATATGAGCCGGTCAAAAGGTATCTGCTCGATAACGCCATCAACTATTTCATCGTGCCGCCGATCTCCCCGCCCCATAAGGTCGTTAATGGATACCGTTTTGAACAATACAGGCAATGGCTGCAGGATCTGGACTTTCGCTATGCCCTGATGATGGATTTCAGGGATGCCTATTTTCAACGTGATCCGTTTGCAAACGTAGAAAATTTCATGCTGGACTGCGATCTCTATTTGATGTCGGAATTCCAATTCCTGACCCTCGGGAATCATCCTAATGGGATGAATTACGCCTGGATAAATGAGCCGTTCGGCAAACCAATAGCCGATGCAATCGCAGACAAGGTCATATTGAATTCGGGAGCCATCATGGGAACGCGATGCGCCGTGATGGCGTTTCTTGAGATCATTGCCGAGGTGACGGTGCAACAGAATTTTGAATTCGCAGACCAAGGTACCTTGAACTACCTGGCGCACAGTGGTCATTTGGAGCACTGCGGTCGCATCAAGATCGAGCGTGCAGGAAAAAGTATCGTCAATAATTGTGGCTTTACGGAAATCGACTTGCTGCAAAAAACTCGTCCCATGACAGCAGAAGAAGAAACATCAATAGCTTTCATTCCTCGCGACGAGCAGGGAAGACTGAAACTCTATCGGGATCACGACGGCTGGGTGCTGGATGACGACGGCAACATCTCTTATGCCGTGCATCAGTACGACCGCTTCGCACCGGAAATGGATAAGTTCGTAATTCGGCTTTCGGATTATGAATACCCGGATCATGTATTCGTAAACAGCGGGGATCGCCCCTACCGCGGCGAGAAATATACGCTGTCATCGCGTGCGGGGCTCAAGCCAGACGCCGTGCACCGGCTTATAAGAAAGATCAGAAACCTGTCCGTCGACAAGAAGCCTTTGCTAGTTGTCAACGCCAGTTTCAAGCGCGGCTTCGTCTTTGCGTACGGCATCCTGAACATCGAATTGTTATTTGAATCGGAAGCTTTCAGGCAAAAATTCTTCGAGCCCACAGTCGATGCGCAAAAATGCCAGCTTTTCTGTCAAAAATGGGGTTACGAAGCTATTTTCGTGGAAGAAAACGAAATATTTCTGACTGCTGAAGCACGCCCTGATCCCGCGCAGACAGCCCGGAGTTTCCGCGAAGCGAGCGTGCAAGCTGATCGTTGGATTACGCCCTGAAAGTTTTCCTGCGCCGCAGCCACGCATTTACGCGACACTACGAAGAGCCTCAACCTTGAGGCTGGGAGGCGACCAGCAATTTTGTAATCTTTGAAACCCACCACTGTTTCGTCAATTTGCCATAATCGAAGCGCCCGCAGTGAGACATGATTTCCGGATAAGCCTTGTCGAGCAAATCCGGTGTTACCTCGTTAAAATTCGTGACAAACAACACAGGCAGGTCATCGAGTACAGTATGCCAACCGGCTGAAAATTCGACGACGGGAATGGCCCCCAACATCAAGGTCTCCCAGATGCGATACGAATCCCAACCCATTCCAGACGGACAAAGCACGAATCTGGAGCAGGTGATGGCCTCGAAATATTCGGTTTGGCTCATCCCATATGTGTTGCTGATGTGTCCACCAAAGTTTGCAATAATGCATTCGTTGATCTGTGGGCGATGCCCCCAACCGCTGTTATTTAGCAGCAATTCTTTTGTCTTTGTGCCATCCGCATTAACGATGTGATCGATGATTTCATCGGATTGCCTGATGCCGATCGGAATCGACAGGATAGTGGGGTGCCAAAAAGCAGTGTGTTGCGGCGTGACCACCGCTTTTACCTCGGGATCATCCAGGTACTGCCGCACCATCTGCGGTGTGCACCCGGCGTTAATCATGTCAGAGTGCCAATCGCCCCACTGCACAGTGCGGTATGGAACATTCGTGGAAAACCCACCCCAATTCTCATTCAGGTGAGTTATCAATACATGGGATGTTGGGCTCTGAGCATGCTTGCGAATCATATCAGGGAGCGTATTGAAGTAGATCCCCCCATCTTTCATCTGGGAACGGTTTCCATCCTGTAGATCGACCACGTCAAACAGCGCCAAGAACGATTCGAAGTCATTTTTGGCCCAATCGATAAGGTCGTGCCCCTGAATACTGTCACGAACCCGCTGTAACAGAGAGGTTTCAGCTGTTCTGATGCTACGGTTATATTCAGCCTTCATCGACGGATCTGGAACAGATTTGTTGTGATGTATTGTAGCGTCTGCAACTCTTGGAAATGTTAGTGCTCTGCCGGGACACGGCGCAATGCCAGGCGCTGATCCAGATTGATTTGCTATTATACTGCCGGCTTATCATTGGTCGGCCACCGACCTACTTGTAAGAGTCCCTGCAACCGTGAAACCACTTATATTTATTGCTATCGCGTCCTACACGGACCCTGAGCTACCACGCACACTTCAGGATTGCAGCGCGATGGCGCGGCGACCTGAGAATCTGCGTTTCGGGATCTGCTGGCAACAGGATCCGAATCATCCCATCAATGTGGACGTGTTCAAAGCCGATTCCCGGTTTCGCTTCATTGATCGCACAATTCAGGAAAGCAAGGGAGGCCCGTGGGCGCGCAACCTGGCGCAATCTCTTTGGCGTGGCGAGGCATACACGCTGCAAGTCGATTCGCACATGAAATTCGAACCGGATTGGGATGCACGGCTGATCGAGATGCTAGAATCATTGCCTGCCGAAAAACCGATCATCAGCATGAATGCACCTTTGTTTCATTATGACGACAACGGAATGCTGCAGCGCAATTTCAACATGGGTGTGCCGACGACAACGGTCAGTGACTGGAATGAGCACAGTGGATGGGCGCCCTGGTTCGATTTCGGCAAGCCGAACCAACAGTTACCCGGAAGAACGCGTTTCGTGAATGGCAATTTCGCTTTCAGCCGCGGGCAATGGAATGTGGAAGTGCCCCAGGATCCTGATCACTACTATTGGGGCGAAGAATTCAGCATCACCGTGCGCAGCTTTACCTGGGGCTACGATTTTTTTCTGCCCAGTGAAGTGGTGGTTTGGCACATGCTGCATCGCAATGCTCCGCCGCGGCGTCACTGGGAACAGGGCGAGGAGGTGATTCAACGGCGCAACGCTGTTGCATTTGACCGCTTGCGCCGTCTGATTTATAGCGGTGAGGGGCATGATCTTGGTCCATACAGCCTCGGCCACGTCCGCTCATTGCACGATTACGAAATCTACTCCGGCTTCGATTTCAAGAACAAGCGCGCTCATCCTGACGTATTCACCGGAGCCAATCCTGATCCCGTCACCATACGCTCGAAAACCGACTGGGCCCGCTGCATCACGTGCGCGCAAGCGAGGGAGTTAGGACTTGCGCATTCAGCTTGACTTCAACCCAGTATTTTTGATGCAACTGCGAAATTGCAGAGGTGCCAATGATACAAGTCGCACAACCTTTGCGAATATTAGACCATGACTGAAATTTATCGACGGAACGCCATCGTAGTTGGCAATTGGTTCAATGACGGTTGGCGCGCAAATGCCAGGTTGTCAATCGCCGCCATTGCTCGCCGCTGGGGTGGGCTTGCAGTCATCGAACTGACTCAACCTATCGGCAATGATGACTGCGGGTTTGCCCAGAAGTTGTGGCTGGACAAACACTGCGAGGAGTTTGATCGTGTCATCTGGTTTGATCGCGACATTATCGTTCGTTACGACTGTCCCAATCTTTTCGAGATCGTGACGAAAGGCAATTTTGGCTGCGTATCCGCACATCAGATTCCCTGGCATATACGCGAAGATGCCAAATCATTGATGCCGCTGTTTACAGCAAACGGCGTACCATACGATTACACTGTGGATCATTTGAACACTGGCATAATGGTGTTCGAACCGCAGCAGCACACAGATATCTTCAGTGAAGCCCGAAATATTTTTGGGGCAGCAGAGCAATTCCAGTTCTATGACGAGCCCCCAATTTCGCTAGCGGTAAAAAAATCTGGTCAACGGCAACTCCTGGATAAGTCGTTTAATCGCTGCGGCATTGCAAACCTAGATGATTTCATGCCAAAAATGACAGACTACATCTGGCATTTTTGCGGCATCAAGTCCGACTACGTAAATTCACAAATCGACGCGACGCTCTGGCAATTGTCACCGCTTCCCGTGTGGACTAAGCCGATTATCGGTTCCAGACCCGCGAAGAAGATAATTGGCTTTTGGCATATTGGGGCAATTGGCGACTGTTTCCGGATCATTTCCGAGCAATATCGGAAATTGAAGGAGTCAGGGTTATACGATGCGAGTGAAAAAATAGTTGTTGGTTTCGTCGGGGGCAAGAATCGAGAACAGGAATTGAATATACCGATCCTGGAAGACCCAAAGTTTGAAGTATTCGTTACCGAAGATCCCAGAGATTACGAGTTTCCGACATTGGCCAGGGTGTGGAAGGAAGCGCAAGAAAATGAAGAATCATTTCTATGTTATTACCTTCATACCAAAGGGGCCTCGTCAGTAGCTACGCCAAGGGAAGATGCAACTAACGCATGGCGCGAGTATATGGAGTACTTCAATATAGAGAAATGGGAGGATTGCGCAACAGTACTGAAAGAGTACGAAACCTGCGGTGTAGAACTTCAGTGCGAACAAAGTCACTACAGCGGAAATTTTTGGTGGGCTACTAGTGAATATATAAAGAAATTACCCAATGGCTATGAATTCTGGAGAAACCACAAGGATGAGCGAATTTGGGCGGAGTTCTATTTATGTCTGGCACACCCAAAGGCGTACTGTTTCAACGACTTTCTTGAAAATCTCTATGATTTCCAGATTTCTCCGAAGCTATACAGAAAATGAACACATTGATGTTAACGAAGTGTTTTTCTTGAATGGTTGTCAATTTTATGTTGATCAACAGTTCACGCACTTTGATCAACACCATGGAACTGAATTCGGCGCCATACTTTTTCTAGATAAGTTTATCCATTCGCAAAAATTCAAGGCAGTAATTTTGGAGTGACTTGTTCAGTCTATTGTGTTGAGTACGCTCTGGATCAAGGCTGCCGGACGGATGCGAAACTAAAGCCCAATCAAAATTACCAGTTGACACGCCAAGTGCTATGATTACAAACAGATAACCGTTACTCCGTAAGCACCTGCGCTTGTCAGTCAATTACAGAGCGTATACAATCCGGCAACTCCTGACCGATACTATTGATCCGGCCTGATTTATCCGCGACTCATGTATGAGAGACACTCATGCAAGTCAATAAATACAAGTTCTATGAGCAATTTAAACTGGGTGACTCACGGATAAATCGGGCCGAGTCTATAAGTTGGTCTACTTTCCGACTAACCGAGATCTCCAACCAGCTGGGTTTCCGCCTTAGTAGCTCTCTCTGAGATCACACCAAAGGTACATTCTCTTGACAGACAGTAAAGATACGAGAACAAAAGAGCAACTTCTCGCCGAGATTGAGGCGCTTAGAGATCAGCTCGAGGCACGAGGCTCCAATGTCGGCAAACCCGTATCGGGAGGTTCGACCGAACCCATTTTCTCAGTACCTATTACTCGCCGCGAATTATTCGGCCGTGCGCTCGTTAGCTGGGTTTCTCCGGTGATCCTATCAGTGCCAGTGGGAGTGACGGCCCTCATTACACCTGGCACTGCCCAAGCTTTGGCAACCAGATCGCCGACCGCCAAACCTAAAGCAGCACCGACCAGTATGCCGACCATGTCCGTGGCGCCAACCGCTGTGCCGGTACCCGGTCCTGGCGTGATCGGTCTCGCCGCACTGGGCAGCGCGCTGGCTGCCTCAGGCGCTAAGCTGCTGATGGATCGGATGGGCGCCTCTGACGCCAAGGGATCACAAAGCGGGGACGGATCCGGAGGCGACAAGGGGTCTAAGTGAGTATCCCGAAGCAATTGACTGTGCTCCCTCCTCCCGGCTTGACTACACGGCCAAGACAGCGACCAGGATTTGCCGCGTTTCCCGTAGCCAATGAACTCGTTCTGCTGTCTCCGGAAGGCGAAATGGCGCATGCACTGAACGAATCTGCTACCGATATATGGAGTCTGTGCGACGGCCAGCACACACCGTACGACATGCTTAGCGCGCTACGTGCGCGTTATAACGGAGAGGATATCAACATGCTCTCCGACCTCACCGAGGTACTATTCCGATTTCATCATCTCGGCTTGATCGAGCTTGCGGCACCGTCCCTTGACAGACAAAAGTCCCCCGCAATGAACTCTACCCCGCTGCCTGGGCATGGGCCTCGCATACGTTTCGTCTTCGGAATCGAAGACAAGCCCTACTTTCACTGGCAGCTGGCAATCCTCTTTGAGTCGCTTGTTGGTCAGCTTGCAACGGGCTGGGACATCACGGTGGTCGTATGTAACGACCATGAGAAACTTTCCAAGGAACTCACACAGCTGATCGAGGTTTACGGCACGCGTACAATAACTGGTGCCAACCACGCACACAGCCACAAAATTGACTTCTCGTCGAGCCATGGCGGCTATGTAGCCCTCAACCGCGTCGAAGCATTGAAAGCGATCGCCGCACACGTCGAGCCTGACGACATCGTGTGCCTTATGGACACCGACCTGTTCTTGTATGGCGACATGCGGGATGATCTATTTCCCACTGGAAATGCCATGGCTTCGAACAACATCATCAACGACAAGCTGTTCATGAGCTTCGGTAGCGACGACCACGGCATTGATCTTCAAAAACTCCTGGACTCCTTAGGCTGTGACCGGAAACTCAAGCGCGGCGGCGTGACCGTCTTCATGACTGGCGCTACCGTCGGCAACGACAAGATCATTCAGGACTGCTTCCGCTTCGCACAAATTACGTACCTGCTGGGCAAGGCAGCGGGGCTACCGAACCACAATGTGTGGCTCGCAGAAATGGCCTGCTTTGCGATGGCGCTCACTGCAAACGGGATCGACTACGAGCTGCTCGACGTCCAACAGTTTGCCGTACCTGAACCACAGCAGGCGACGCTACCAGAGGGGTCTTTCTTTCATTACTATGCCGACATCAACGACGGTCAAGGCGGGCCATTCCTCGGCTCGCAGTGGAATAAGCAACTCTTTCATGACAGGAACTTCCTCATCGAGGATCTCGAGAGCTTCCGCATGGTTGCCCAGAGCGATGTCGAGCGATGCTTTCTAGACCTGTCGATAGCTGCAAAAAGGAGACTTCATGAATCGTGCGCGAACTGACGAACAGGCATTGGTTCCGGAGTTCGAAGCACCGGAGTTCCTGCGTGAAAAGTGCAGCCAAATGCAAGCCGAGGCATCCTACCTCGGCCTGGGTTACCGCAAGGCAAGACTCGAATTTGAAGTGTACGAACGACTTCTCACCCACTTCCGGGCCAATATCGAACGCTTTCGCGCCGAGGAAATGATTGATGAAATCAGGGCCGTCGCCACGGGAACCATCCCGGCGTTGATTTTCGAGGACGAGAGTTTCAACGCACAACTCGCAGAAGAACTTAAGCCCCTACACGAAGCGTGGGCAGGTATGCCACTTGTCCTGTCTTATTGTTATGGCATCCGTTGCTATCAGCGCGGAGCTTTCCTATACAACCACGTGGATCGGCAGCCGCACTGCATCAGCTCGACGATTTGCGTGGACCACGCGCTAAACTCTCCCTGGCCTTTGCACATCGAGAACATCGACGGCCGAGTCAGCCAAATTAACCTGGAACCTGGAGAGCTCGTATTTTACGAGGGGACACGTCTCGTGCATGGCCGCCCTTATCCGCTGGATGGAGACTTCTATGCCGGCATCTTTGTCCACTATTACCCCGCTGATCGGGCAATTAGCGCTGCCGGGAAATAAATGCGATATCTCTACTACACCAATTATCAATCCGGCAACTCGGGTCTTAGTAACGGCATCATGTCGGTCGAGATCGGCGTAATTCTCGCGCATCTGACCAACCGTTTGCTCATTCTCGATGGCAACGTGTCACCGCCAGCCAACATCGTCGCCTACGATGGCCGCGTGAGCAACCAGAAGCCAAGTCGGATTACCGACCTGTTAGACATTCCGGTGCCATGGATCGAGCCTGATGCAGTAGACTTGCAGGGGCTCGGGAGTCTCGAACTCACAAACTTGCCGTTATGGGACTTCGCATTTTATTTTCCAAAGACACTGAACCTGTCAAGCAATGACGCCAGGAGCTTCGCCCGTGACCGCAACCATTGGTTGACGGTTACGGGCGAGCACGATCGAATTCCAGTGCTCCGACTCTCCGAGGATCCGTTGGTCCCCGGTACCCAGCACCACCGCACCAACCTTAGCTATTACAGCTACCAGTTCTACCTCGACAACGAAACGCGGCGATCGGTTTATAGCCTCTTACAGCGTATGCAAGCCAAGCGACCTTTCGCCGAATTGGCCGAGCTCGTGGTTCGTGACATCGGCCCGTTCAACGCGGTACACCTGCGGCGAGGCGACTTCAAAGTCACCTATGGCGTGACAACCCTGGACCGAAAACCCTGCGAAGCGATCGAGGCAATGGATCAGGTGTTCGAGCGCAAGGATCCGCTGGTCATTTTAACCGACGAGCGCGACGATCCATTTTTCATGGAGATCAAGCTCGCCTATCCCGATCACTATTTTATCGACTGGCACATTCTCGACAACTATGGCCCTGAATTCGCGCAGCTTCCCCAGACCGACAGTTTAAGCCTCGCCTACCTGTCCCAGTTGGTTGCTGCCGAGGCGAAGGAATTCATCGGAACAATGACGAGCACCTTCACCGGGATAATTCAACGCTACCGCGGGAGCCGCGGCAAGCACGAGACGTTTCGGTATCTCTGGAATGAACTGCCGGAATCCGGCCAGGGAATCGAGCGCGGTCAGCATGCCTTCAGCGAATGCATCCCGCTTGATCGGGGTGAGATGATCGAGCAGTTTCGGGGGCCGTACTCATGGAACCGAGTCAGCCAGCTACTCAACCCCGCCTGGATGCGCGAGTGGCCGGAGAGCTTCCTTACGCCAGCAACATTTGCTACTGGTGCCCTCGCGGCAAAGCCGTCCGGCGGCGCAGATGTTCTCACATCATATGCTGCTGCCTCTACCCAGCAAACAGTCATTCACGTCACCTTTGAAAATCTCCAAGTAGCGGTCTGGTCCGATGACGCCGTAATGCTGCAGCGATTGGCTCCGGAATTCGGTGCGCACCTCCACACCCAGGCGAGAAATGTGATCGCCAATCTCGAAATCTCCATAACGGCTGCCGGCTGCTGGATCGAGCAAAGGGGGCGGCCCGCGAGAGCGAGCTGTGACAAAGCGCAACTATCGGTATTGCTTAAGCAACGAATCGGGATGATTTTTGCCATGGCTCGGCATCAGTATGCCTGGCTCGGGGCAACAGCATTTGCCAAGGCCGGACGGGGCTTGGTGATTGCCGGTGATACCGGCGGCCCGAATGACTCACTTCTGCTGACCTTGCAGAAGAATGGCTGGGAGCTACTCGATGGTGGCTTGGTCGCCGTCCGCGTCGATGATCTCATGATCGTCCCGTTGGGTGCGCGGACGCAGCCGGAAGGAGCCGCGGCGCATTCAGGGCGGGTGCCAACGTCGTTCACACGTCTTGTCATTATGGCAAGAGCACCACTCTACACGCGAAACGCGGCCATCATCCCCGTGTCGCCCGCCACCGCGGTGGCGGCGCTGATCGGCGCGTCACTGGACTTCCAAATAGACCAACATCGGGCCGTGAATTTATTATGCCGTCTGGTTGAACAGCGGCCAATCGCTCAGTTCCAATGGAACCGCCCGCTGGAGGCCGCGCAGTTAGTCTCGAACTGGGCAGATACGTTATTTGAGACTACCGCGTGATGAATACACCTCGTGACATCCAGTTGAAGATCCACCTGGCAGGTGGCCATGAGCATACAGTGACACTGCGTGAAGATGCACCGGAACTGTTGGTACTGTTCACGGCGCTATCCACCCCGGAGTCGGGAAATCGTTTTGTACAACTCCCGCTGGACGGGGGCAAAGTCGCCTGTTCATTTCAGACGTCGCAGCTCGTCTCGATAGTGAGCGAGCCTCCTGTAGTGATGGAGCTTCACAAGGTACCGGAGCTTGGCAAGGTGCATAATGCCGAACACCCCACCTCCGCTACCCAGCTGCGCCGTCCCCGATTCGTGGTCATCGACGATTTCCTGAGCCCGCAGGAACACAACGAACTGCTCGCCTTCAGCCTGATATCCGAAGAGCAGTTCAAGGCGGGCACCATCACCTCGTATGATCCCGAGACGCGGCAAAATCTGGCCATTCTTGGCTTCGGCGAATCGGTGCACAGTCGGCTAGTCCAGAATCGACTGCTCATATGGTTCCCGCTGCTCGCCAAGACCTTCGGCATGCCGGTGTTCCCTTTGGCAATGGTTGAATCGCAACTGACTGCTGCGGGAGACGGCCATTATTTCAAGGTGCATTGTGACGACGCGCCGGATCTCCCAAGAGTGCTCTCCTGCGTCTACTATCTTCATCGCGAGCCACGCGGATTTGCGGGAGGGGATCTGCGGCTCTATGACTGCATCGAAACTGGCGGTTCGCGCCGGCCAGCGGATACCTTCACGACAGTGGAACCCGTAGCAAATCGTCTGGTGGTTTTCCCGAGCGAGGAATTTCACGAAGCAATGCCGGTGCGCTGTCCGTCGAAAGAATTCGCGGACAGTCGCTTTGCAGTCACGACATGGCTGCACCGCGCCGCGTGCCCTAATCCTGGAACACTGTTTGGCTGGGGTCACTTTCGCTGTGGCGTGGTGGCACCGCAGTTTGCTGCGTATCAGGGTTCCGGAGGAAACAAGTCGTGATCTACACCGTCTTTTGTACGTCGGCCGGAGGAGAAATGCAGTGGCAGTCGGAACTGCTCGAGTACTCTTGGGGCCGTGCTCGGCAGCCGGGCGAATTGGTGCGTTTGGTCGCCGCCAGACCGGGAGAGCCTACTCCATGCCATCGACTCGCGCGCGTGGTTGAGACGCTAAGTTGGTTACCGCATCCGTACACAGGCGATCTATACCCGCCTTACCACAAAGCGGCAGCCTTGCTCGAATGGCTATTCACAGAGCGGATTGAAGGAACCATAGTGCTGCTCGAATCAAACTGTGTTTTCCGGTTTCCCGTTATATCGGAGATCAAGCGCGGACAGCCAAAGGCCGCGGCGTGGCCCGACTTGCCGCGCGGCGATGGCCCCTTCGGGCTGGGATCCGGTTTTGAATTCCTCGAAAAATTCTGCGTGGATCGCACGATCGATCTCCCGGCCGTGACGCTGCCGGTGCTGATCCACTCGAGCGATTTGCGCAAGATTGTGGCGCGCTGGCTGGAGCTGATGAGCATCATTCGCGCAGAAACGGCAGGCACGGCAAACGGCTCATTATCGGACGCCGACAATATTGCCTATGCGATCGCTGCGGCAGAGGCGGGCATCCAGCATACGGTGGCTGATTTGGGTGCCGGGATAGAAGCTCAGCAGAACGTTGCCCCCATTCTTGACTACCGGCACCCTATTGCATCGACAGACGGCGACATTGCTTGGGACCCAGGCACCTACCGAAACTGGGAGCCTGTTCAGCCTGAGCGCGCCCAACCCGGGCCCGGCAGAGAAGTTCTTACCTTGCTCTCCGAATTCCTCGAACGGCGTGAGCAAGGACTCGAACTGGCATTTCTGAGGCCCTGTCGTCACAAGGGGGTACGCGAGGGAAAGATTCTCGGTTCCATGTTCCTCGATATTCCAGGCCGCGCGGATACCGTGTCGCTGAATTCCTCAGGTGCCGCGATCTGGGAAGTCTGCGATGGCACCCGTAGCTTGGCCGAGATCAACCGCGAACTCGAAACACGTTTCGAAATGCCACCCGGAAGCCTGCGGGCCGATATTGAGGTCGTGATCAAGCGTCTCGAACGCATCGGAGCCCTCAGGCTCGAGCCGGTATGACTACCGCCGCAAAAAAAGAGCAGCAGATATTCATCTCGATCGCATCGTATCGGGATATGTACCTTCCTTTCACGATCAATTCCGCGATCGCCAATGCTGTGCACCCGGATCGTCTGATCTTCGGCATTTGCTGGCAGGCTGACGATAGCGAAAATCTTGATCGTTTCATTGGCGACCCAAGGTTTCGCATCCGCAAATATGCCTATTCCGCAAGTCTCGGTTACGGCTGGTCGCGAGCAGATGTTCAGAAGCTCTATGACGGGGAAAAATACCACCTGCTGATCGACTCACATACCGCGTTTGCGCCGGGTTGGGACGAAAATCTCATCGCTCAACTCGAGAGCAAGCCGGGAGACAAGCCGCTCCTCACTACGAGTTCGCCACCGTTCACTTTTGATAAAGCCAGGAACGTGGTATTTCCCTGGCTGGGGACCGATTTCGACGGAGTACCTTTAATGAAATGCGACATCATCCGACCTGAAGGCTGGCTGGATATCCAGATGTCAACAGAACGAAAATCCCAGCGTCACCAGAAAACGGCATTTACGTGCTGCAACTTTGTCTTCACGCATGGCGCCTGGATACTCGACGTGCCGGAGGACCCCGCGATGATCAATGCAGGCCACGAAGGGCCACTCTCCCTGCGAACGTTCACACACGGCTACGACATTTACCTACCAGACGAAATTCAGATCTGGCATCTGGACTACGATAATTACCCGAACGGATATCGACACAAGGTGTGGGAGGTGAAGAGCGGTCAGTGGCAGAATGAACGAACGGACCTGATGGTCAGCCGGCTCCAGACCTTGGTCTATGGCCAGGGCGACCCCCGCAGCCTCGGCCGCTACGGGCTAGGAAACGAACGTAGTGTCGACGAGTGGGCAAAGGCCGCGGGGCTGAACCTGACTCTGTGAGGTAGCCCCATAAGCCGCATGATGAGCCGCCGAGGCTCACTGTGGACACGCAGCCGCATTGCGCGGTCGTGGGCTAAGCCGCTTCCTGATCCAGCTTACCATCCTCAACCTGCGTACTGATCCACCGGTACGTCTGCTGAAGGCCGTCCCTCAGGTGCGAACTCGGAGCCCAGCCAAGGCGAGCATGAATCAGGCGGTTGTCGGACCTGCGTCCACGCACGCCGAGCGGACCGGTGATGTTCCGGATTGACAATGTTTTATCGGCAACGTCCATAATCATGCGGGCAAGCTGATTGATGGTCACCATTTGATCCGACCCGATGTTCACCGGCTCAGTATAGTCCGAGCGCATCAAGCGCAGCACACCGTCGAGGCATTCATCAATGTAGAGGAAAGACCGGGTCTGGTGGCCATCGCCCCAGATTTCAATCTCGCCACCGGATGCCGCCATCGCGACTTTGCGGCATAGCGCGGCCGGCACTTTTTCCCGGCCGTCATTCCAGGATCCTTCGGGGCCAAAGATGTTGTGGAATCGAGCGATGCGCACCTCGACGCCATAGTTTCGCGCATAAGAAAGATAAAGCCGTTCGCTGAACAATTTTTCCCAGCCATACTCGCTGTCGGGCGCAGCCGGGTACGCGCTGTCTTCGCTGCAGTTCGGATTGTCAGGGTCGAGTTGATTGCGCTCAGGGTAGACGCATGCCGAGGACGAGTAGAAGATCCGCCCGATAGGAGCATCGGTGCATGCGCGCAGAATGTTCAAGTTGATCAGCGCCGAGTTGTGCATGATGTCGGCGTCGTGCTCGCCGGAGGAGATAAACCCTGCCCCGCCCATGTCGGCCGCGAGTTGGTAAACTTCGTCGAAGTCTCCCTTCAGCGCCGCAATGCACACAACAGGATCGCGAAGATCTCCGATGATGAATTCATCCGCAGCCGTCGGGGCGTATCGGGGCATCTGCAAATCCACGCCCCGCACCCAGAATCCTTCGCCCTTCAGGCGCTTCACCAGATGACTGCCGATGAAACCGCCGCCGCCAAATACCAATGCCCTTTTCATGCGGGCCAGCATACATGAATTAAGCCAAAATTGCTTACACAGAGAATTGCTATCACGCTGCCGCAGCAGATGCGACAACGCACTCCAAACCAAGCAAAAAGAATGCGTCTTACCTGTGTTCTGACTTGCTTGATGAGCCATGAGCCGCAAAAGAAGTTGCGGGGAAAACGAGGTTTCAGTTAAGGCTAATATTCATTCAAGTTATGCCGTAATTACAATGTGCCGACCGAAAGCTCGATCGGCAGCTTTAAGAACGAGCGGGTGTAGGCGAACGTTTTAAGACCGTGGACAAGGTGATAGTCATAACGTTGAATACATTAATGTGTTTTACAACCGCCAGTTACACTCGACGCTGGGCTACAAGTCACCGACACAGTTATTGAGTGACAGGCACCGCTCTCAGCAACAGACAAAACTGGTAGTATGAGTCCTGCCTCTCGGAAGACGAAAAAATGAAGGAATGTCGCACATCACTCCCTGTTTTGAAGACGAAAACTACAGGTTTTCTACAATACTTAGTGGCAGTTAAGCCATTGCGTGTTTTGTTTGCTGCACGCGCAAGAAAGTAGAGTTTTTCCATGTATATAAAGACAGTGCTTGCAAAATGCGGCCGACAGTTAACCAAGGTCTGGCTGGCTTGGCGCATTGTTTTTTTAATGGGGCTGCCTGCAGTATTTCTTGGCAGTTGGTCCCTGCCTTCATTTGCTGCAACCATCACGTATCTATCAAACAACATTTACGCTGTTCCCGCAACCGGCGTCACCATGCTCCAGATTGTTGCCAAGGGTGGGGGAGGTGGCGGTGGATCTACAGCCAGCAGTGGCGGAAGCGGGGCAAAAGTTGTCACCTATCAGCCAGTGACCGCCAATGAACAACTGACCATCAAGATTGGAACCGGGGGCCAAAGTGGGTCTGGCGGCTCCGCTGGCGGAACCGGAGAAGGCATAGGCGGCAACGGCGTCACCGGCGCTGGCGGTGGTGGTGGTTCCACATCGGTTATCGACGGCACGACTGTGCAAATCATTGCCGGCGGTGGGGGCGGGGGAAGCTCTGGAAGTCACGCCGTGTCCGGCGGCAGTGGCGGAACAATTATCTCAACCCCGACCCAACCAGCATCATGCACAACTCCCCTCGCCCCCGTTATCAACCTATGCTACCCGGGGGCTGAAGGGCTAGCTGTGACTGACACGGGTGGAGTCGGTGCAAGCGGCGATTACACCGCAGGCCCCCCCAGTATCAATGCAGGTGGCGGGAATGGCAGTGACTGGCATAGCGACGGAACCACGGGTAGTAACGGTAACGGCGGTGATGGTGTTGGATCTGGCGGCGGCGGTGGTGCCGGCGCCGGTGGGGGTGGCGGAGGCAGTGGTATTGGCGGCGGTACGGCTGCCGGTGGTGCCGGTGCCAGCCGGGTCAGCACAAACTCATTTGGGCCGACATATTCCGGAGACGGCGGAACCGGCGGTTCTGTCAACGCGGCGGGTGGCAATGGCTCAGTCATCATCACATCGCTTACTGCAGATACATTCACGTGGAGCGCTACGCCCACGATGACCTTCGGCGGTGCAACGGGAACGTGGACCGCAACCTCAGGCAACGCACTCGCCGTGACGGAAACTTCCAGAACACCAGCCGTGTGCACGATCTCCGGCACAACTATTACGGCCGTCGCCGGTGGTACATGCACAATTCGCGCGGCCACCGCCAGCTACGTTACCGGCGAACCTAGCGGCATTGGTGGATGGGAGGATCAGAGTCTTACTATTAACAAGGCCAATCAAACCATCACGTTCGGCACCCTCAGCGACAAGACCTACAGCGATCCCCTATTTACTGTCTCGGCCACTTCCGACTCCGGACTATCTGTCGCGTTTAGTTCAACAACTACCAGTGTTTGCACTGTTTCTGGAGCTACCGTCACTATCGTCACCGCAGGCACCTGCACCATCCGCGCCAGCCAAGCTGGCGACGCCACTTATGTCGCTGCAAGCAACATTGATCAGTCGTTTACAGTAGCAGCGGTGGTTCCCGGCGCACCGACCATCGGCACAGCCACAGGCGGCGACGCTCAAGCCACGGTAAACTTCACCGCTCCGGTGAACAATGGCGGTGCAGCGATCACCATCTACACGGCGACCTCCTCGCCGAGCAACATTACCGGCACGTGCGCGTCATCGCCTTGCACGGTCACCGGCCTGACCAATGGGTCGGCTTACACCTTCACGGTCACTGCGACCAATAGTGCCGGTGCGGGTTCTGCATCAGCGGCCAGCAATTCCGTAATGCCGGCCACCGTTCCCGGCGCACCGACCATCGGCACAGCCACTGCCGGCAACGCTCAAGCCACGGTAAACTTCACCGCTCCGGTGAACAATGGCGGTGCGGCCATCACCAGCTATACGGCGACCTCCTCGCCGAGCAACATTACCGGCACGTGCGCGTTATCGCCTTGTACGGTCACCGGCCTGACCAATGGGTCGGCTTACACCTTCACGGTTACTGCGACCAACGCAGCAGGTACCGGTGCGGCATCGGCTGCATCAAACAACGTGATACCTGCCGTACCCAACACCACGCCCAACGCCTTCACCTTCGTTGACAAAAGCGGTGTAACGCTCTCTTCTGTAGTGACCTCTGCTCCGGTAAAAATAACCGGCATTAATGTTGCGATCAATTGGACGGCGACTGGCGGCGGCACGGCTTGCGTCAGCGCGGGCAATGATTGCTCCTGCGATGTGGTATCCCATGCTACTAGCGGCACGATCACCAACAACCAGTATCTGTGTGTGCAGCACACTTCTTCGGCAAGCTACTCCACCGCGACCAATACCACGCTCGCGGTGGGCGGAGTGAGCGATACCTTTACCAGCACGACGCTATCAACATCGGTAAGTGGGCCCAGCATCAACGGCTCCACGGGTGCAGGAGCTGCATCAGCCACGGTCACAGGTGGCGGTAATGGTGCTTGGCTTTTTGCCACTGCAGGAAACGGTGCCTTACAGAGTGGAGGTTTTATCCCATTAAGCGGGAACCCGAAGTCGCCCCCTGTTGCCCCGCCTGCCGGAGTTACCTTTCCCTATGGTTTATTGGATTTTGTTTTGGCAGGTGGACAGCCAGGTAGCACGGCTACCATTACCATTACTTATCCGGCGGCATTGCCACCAAACGCTGTGTACTGGAAATACGGTCCGACACCCGGCCCCGTCGCCGCGCACTGGTACACCATCCCGGCAACCATAGTCGGCAACACCGTCACTATCACCATCACTGATGGCGGCATCGGTGACCATGATTTGACGGTCAATAGCACCATCGCGGATCCAGGCGGAGTTGGCCTGCAGTCGCAATTCAGCGGAGCGGTCCCCATCCCGGCTCTATCCACGTGGAGCGTAATCATTCTCTCCATTCTGCTGGCATTAGGAACGCTCTTTTCATTGCGTCATTTACGCACATAAGAGTTTTGCTTCGATGCCAGCCCTTAATTGGAGCAGGTTTTTTTGTAATTAAAATGAGGCTATCGGCTTTCTGGAATCTTGAAAGGTACTCCTGGCACGCTTAGATGCATTCCCTAAGTGGATTGAGCAGGATCCGATTTAGTGGAGGGGCAAATCATTTGAATTATGTCGCAGATTATTGCTGGCTTGCAAAATTTCTCAGCTGCTAATCTTAATTTAATAAATTATTTCATTGTCTTAGGTGGTGGAGTACCCATTCAAGTGGAAGGCGAAACAATTGGCGCTATTGGCATCGGCGGTGCACCTTGAGGCCATCTCGATGAACAGTGCGCGGAGGCAGGAATCGCAAAGATCAAGGATCGCTTAAAGTAATTTTGATTTAGGGTTGGAAAGTTTTGTTGGGCAACGGCTCCTTGCGCAACTATGACAGGCGTTTCAAATGCCCGACGACAGTCCACTGCGAGCCATGGGTCTACGCACTGTAATTCGAACACTACGACGAACAACTGAAGACAATCTCGAGAAAGGTTCGTAAGCATATCCTGCCCGAGTACATAAGCCCTTTCTCATTTGTGTTGCTTTAGTTATGAATTCCAGTCCGCTCAGGATCGCAGGCCTATTCGGCTAATGTCACGAAATGGCTAGCGGTATCCTGAATATCCGATGCTGCTTCTCGTTGTCGCTCCTCGGCACTTACCACCGTGTTCGGTGGAAGAAATAAGGCAAGCAATAGGCATTCAACTATCAATGCTTATGGAGGCCCAGTTTAGCGAACAAAATACGGTTTCTGCGTTCGGCATCCTTAACTAACTTATCGTAAGAGATAATTTCAATACAACCATTACCGGCAGCTAGGTTAAAGAAATAACCTTCACTATCCGCAGTCTTGTGATATCGCCCGTAGACCTGTTTATGCAGCGAGGGTTTCAGATCGGCTATCAGGTATCCGGTAAATCGAAGATTCGCCGGGTTAATCTGACGTCCATCAATATCGTTTACATTGCCATCACTGATCTCCCGAAAACGTTGAATGATCTGATCCGCTGGGTCTTTGACGTAGTCATCCCGCCCGGGTCTTTTGAATTCGATGATGATGACACCTCCACTAGGTAAATTGTCCGATTCCGCTACGCCAATCGGCGTGTCATAGAAGAAAGCAAAAATGTCTGGCTCTTTGCCTGATGTTCCTCTCATCCCGGGCACACTGTTTAACTTCTTGTCGGACGTAAGAAGGGTGTGATAGCAAAGTCGCTCATCAATAACCCATAAATTCTGCTGCTCGAAGAAAATGTCTTTCGAGGTGGCCCCCATCGGAAAGATCATCTTGTGCAGGATCTTTTCAAATGGGTACTTGTCGTCGATGCGCACCTTCTTGAGACTCTGGCTCACAAGATCAAGAATGGTCCGCCGGTGCGCCACGTAAGCAGCGAGCTGAGCCTTTCCAAGCTCATTGGCTTGTTCCGCCACAACTTGAAATCGCTCTTGATACTGCTCAAACGTCTCGGTTTCAAACAATGCGGCCACATGTCGCACTTCCTTGCGCACCGAGTCTTCAACATCCCTCTTCACATGAAGTAGGGCCTCGTCGAGTTTCTCAGTTGGTAGCCCAGGCTGAATGCGCTGTTCAATTAGCTCTTTGTAGCGCGGATGAGTTAACGCGCGGTACTCAGGAGCCTGTTCGACGAATTTTTCGATTTGAAGACGCTTGTCTTCGTTTGTCGACTTCAGGTCATCCGAAAGCAACGGGCGTAGCGTTTCCACTATGCCGCGATTGAGCGCTTGACGTGACACAAGCATTTCGTCCAGATCGGGTTCATCCTCGGACTGGAAGGAAATTCTCGTTCGCTCTTGGTTGGCGTGATCGTCGAGATATTCTCCTGTAACGAGGACAATCAGCGTGTATGGCTCCTGATCGCCGTCTAGCAGGCGTTCTGGCAGCTCGGGCAGAAGATCACGCAGCTTGTTTGCCGTGACTTCTCGCCCATTTGCACACAAGTATAGGTCGTGTCGAGAACGACCATCGCGGTGCCGATATGCTTGTAGGGCGAAGGTTTGGCCCAGCACATCAAAGAACCGTTCCTCAATGTGCGACAGCACAGTCGATTGAAAGAGAGCATGAAGATCAATGGATGCATGCCCAGGCGATTCCAACACCATAGGCGGGCACGAACGCGCTGCGAACCGAATAAGGAAATGCGCGAGGATGCGCTCTGCGATAATGGCTGGATCATGGGGCCAGCCGCCCTTGTATTTGGAATCCATACCACGCATTGAGAGCGTGGTTCCCCGTGATTCGGTGGCGGACCTTACATCATCCGCGCCTTTCAATTCATTCGCGATGGAGAACTCAAATTCACGTAAAAAAGTTTCGCTTTGACGCTGAAAGACGCTTCGAATTTGCACGCTCGCAAATACCTTCAAAAAGGTAAAGCGCCCAACTCCTTTGCCGCCAACCTTAACCTTTGAAAGCGTGTGCGCCTCTTGAAATGAAGCCAAATTGGCATCATCAAAGCCAACACCATCATCTGTGATATCAAAGCCGTCAATCATTAAAACATCATCACCTCCTTGATAAGCCAGATCGTGTGTCGCTACTAGCCGGATGCGAACCAAGTGGTTTGAGAAACCGTTTCGATGTTCCTCAATGGCCTCGATCGCATTCGATATGGCCTCAAAGAGCGGCATCATTGCCTTGGCCTGTGACAGATCCAATCGATCAACTAATCCCTTTATGTTCGCTAGCATTTTTATCCTTCAATTATCTTTTTATTGTCTACCGACAGCAGGGCATCATCCACATGAATACTAAAAAGGCTACTCAGGAAGGCCTGACACAATTACGCTCCATTCACAAGAAGATTTCATTGCCAGGCCCTTTCATATAGGCATCGAAGGAAGCTAAATTCTCCTTGAGTGGAGGTGCAGCTATAAGATCAAGTTCGCGTATAGCATCTGCCACATCGCGGCGGCTCATCTCTCCGATGATGTACTTCCCATTCTGAAGTGCATAGTCCAATGCCCCACATTCTTTGTTAATCCGGCCATGGGTCGGCATCGACGGAATCAATTTCTGTTTCCCACTGACTTGATTTTTTGCCAATGCAACGCGCAAGAATTCCAGCCTCTTGAAGGAAATGTATGTGTAATCTAGATGCGCCTCGATCAGATGAACCAGCTCTGGCTTCGCAATCACCTCCTCCAGCTGGTCGATTTTGGCTTCAATGCCAAAGTGGCTGAAGTCTTCAGCTTGGCTTTTCATTGATACAAGTTTGTGATTCAAGCCACCAGTGGCAGACCATTTCTTGATCTCGCTGGCCCACTCGCGCCAAGATCGCTGTAGTTCGTAGGCGGCGAAAATCCACATTTGCGATTGGGCATTAAGAAAATATGTCTGGGGCGGTGTGCGTTCAGTCTCGGACCATTCACGCAACGTCGCGTACTCAAGTTCCATGAGGAACCTATCCGTCATGTCAAGATTGAAAGCCTGTGTCCGGAAATAGGGATCCGATTGCAGAAAGCAAAGCTGTCCCAGCGCAGTGTGCAGTTTGCCGTCTGGAATATCACCAGGTACCATGTAGCATGGCCCACCGTCGTGGCGGTCCTCGCTGCCATAAAACTTTTCGTCGTCAGATTGGCTCTCTGTCACGTTTTCCCCTGGAGATGGCACGCCGCGCCGAGAGATGGCGGTTAGTTAGATGTGCATTAACCGATGGCAAATTTGACCGGTTTGCCTACCCGGTTCAGCGTTTCAACCAGAGTAGTTATCGATAGCCTTCAAACAACCTCAAATCATTCCCACTCAATAGTAGCAGGCGGCTTCCCGGAAATATCATAAACCACTCGGTTAATGCCTCGCACTTCGTTGATAATGCGGTTCGATATTTTGGCTAGCAAGGCATGCGGCAATTCTGCCCAATGTGCGGTCATGAAGTCCTGCGTTTGCACCGCACGCAGCGCTACCACCCACTCATAAGTGCGGCCATCACCCATCACGCCCACCGACTTTACTGGCAGAAAGACAACAAATGCCTGCGCGGTTTTCTCATACCAGCCGGACGTATGTAGCTCTTCAATGAAGATTGCATCAGCACGACGCAATAAGTCGGCGTACTCTCGCTTGACTTCGCCGAGGATGCGCACACCCAACCCCGGTCCCGGGAATGGGTGGCGATACACCATGTCGCGCGGCAAGCCGAGCGCCACGCCAAGTTCGCGCACTTCGTCCTTGAACAGTTCGCGCAACGGTTCCAGCAGCTTAAGATGCAAGGTATCGGGCAGGCCGCCGACGTTGTGGTGTGATTTGATGGCGTGTGCCTTTTTGGTTTTGGCGCCAGCAGATTCGATCACGTCAGGATAAATGGTGCCTTGCGCCAGCCATTTAGCCTGCGGCAATTTGGCGGCTTCGCGCTGGAATACTTCGACAAATTCACGCCCGATAATTTTGCGTTTTTGCTCGGGATCAGACACACCTGCCAAATGTTTCATGAATTCTGCGCCAGCATCAACGTGGATAACTTTCACGCCCAGATTTTTAGCAAAAGTTTCCATAACTTGCTTGGCTTCATTCAAGCGCAACAGGCCATTGTCCACAAATACGCAGGTGAGTTGCGTGCCAATGGCCCGATGCAACAATGCTGCTGCCACGGAAGAATCCACTCCGCCAGACAGGCCGAGGATGACTTCTTCCTGACCGACTTGGGCGCGGATTTTTTCTACCGCTTCACTGATGTAATCGGGCATGTTCCAATCCTGCCCGCAGCCGCAGATGTCATGCACAAAGCGGCTGATTATCGCCTTGCCTTGCGGAGTGTGGGTCACTTCCGGATGAAATTGTACCGAGTAGAAACGGCGTGCTTCGTCGGCCATACCGGCAATCTGCGTGATTGCATTGGAAGCAATCACCGTGAAGCCCGGCGGCAGCAGGGTAACCTTGTCGCCGTGGCTCATCCACACATCCAGCAAGCCGTGGCCGGCCTCGTTGATACGATCCTGAATGTCGCGAAATAATTTTGAATGGCCGCGTGCACGGATTTCCGCATAGCCGAATTCGCGCACCAGGCCGACTTCTACTTCCCCACCCAATTGCGCGGCCATGGTTTGCATACCGTAACAAATACCTAGCACCGGCACGCCCAGTTCAAATACCACTTGCGGTGCACGCGGGGCATCACCTTCCGTCACTGAATTGGGGCCGCCCGAAAGAATGATGCCAGCCGGCTTGAAGTCGCGAATGAATTCATCATCTACGTCGAAAGGATGCAGCTCGCAGTAAACATGAGATTCACGCACACAGCGGGCTATAAGCTGGGTATATTGCGAACCAAAATCGAGAATCAGAATTTTTTGGCGGGACATAAAGTTATCGGATGTAAATTATTAAATGTAGATTATTAATTAATAGGTTGGTGCAGCGATTGTTGCTAGCCCATAAACAGTTCGATTGGCCTCTACCCTATTTTCAGCCTATGGTATTTAGTCATCTTTACTTCAGCTAATAGCTAACAGCGACTAATCAATATGGTAATTCGGTGCTTCCTTGGTGATCTGCACGTCGTGGACGTGCGACTCACGGATACCGGCAGATGTTATTTGCACAAACTCAGCCTTGGTGTGCATGGTGGCGACATCTGGGCAACCCAGATAGCCCATACTGGCACGCAAACCACCCATTAACTGGTGGATAACCGCCAGCACGCTACCCTTGTAAGGCACGCGCCCTTCCACTCCCTCAGGAACCAATTTTTCTTTATTGGCTTCGTTGTCCTGAAAATAACGATCACTGGAACCCTGCTGCATCGCGCCTAAACTGCCCATGCCACGATAGGATTTATAAGAACGGCCCTGGAACAGCTCCACCTCACCAGGCGCTTCTTCCGTACCTGCAAACAGACCACCCAACATCACGACGTGCGCACCTGCCGCAATCGCTTTTGCGATGTCACCGGAATAACGCACTCCACCATCTGCAATAAGTGGTATAGCGGAGCCTTGCAATGCTTCCGCCACATTCTGTATGGCCGATATTTGCGGCACACCAATACCTGCAACCATGCGCGTAGTACAAATCGAACCGGGGCCAATACCTACTTTAACGCCGTCTGCGCCATGATCCATAAGGGCCTTGGCGGCAGTAGCAGTAGCAATATTCCCGCCAATCACATCCACGTTCGGGAAATTCTTCTTTACCCACTTAACACGGTCCAGTACGCCCTGCGCATGGCCGTGTGCGGTATCCACTATGAGGACATCCACACCGGCTTCTGCCAATAGGGTGGCGCGTTCGTCCGTGCCCTCGCCCACGCCAATCGCGGCTCCCACACGTAATCGGCCTAGTTCATCTTTACACGCTAGCGGATGTTCGCTGGACTTGAGAATATCTTTTACGGTAAACAGGCCACACAACTCAAACGCATCATTCACTACCAGTACGCGCTCAATTCGATGTTGATGCATCAACCCGCGCGCCTCTTCGCGGCTGGCGTTTTCCTTGACCGTAATCAGCCGTTCCCGCGGCGTCATAATATTTTGGATGGGTTGATCGAGATTGCTCTCGAAACGCAAATCGCGGTTAGTCACAATACCGACCACCTGCTTACCCTGCACCACTGGCAATCCTGAAATATTGTGCTGGCGAATAAGATTTAGCACATCGCGTACTGTCATCCCGGGTGTGACGGTGATGGGATCCTTCACCATGCCACTTTCAAAACGCTTAACCTTGGATACCTCAGCAGCCTGCTGCTTGGCGGTCATATTTTTGTGAATGATGCCGATACCTCCTTCCTGCGCCAAGGCTATTGCCAGGCGCGCCTCGGTCACGGTATCCATGGCAGCGGATAACAAAGGAATATTCAAGGTAATATTGCGGGTAAGCTGGGTACGCAAACTGACATCTCGCGGCAAGACATTGGAGTGTGCCGGGATCAGCAAGACATCGTCAAAAGTTAGCCCCTTTTGGGTGATACGCATAATAGATCAACCTTAACAAAAAATTACCGATGGATTCGCATTTTATAGGTTTTTACCCGTACCAACTTCAATTTGTGCAAATGAATAATTGCCGTCGGAATGTGAATCAGCGCAGAAATTTGCCTGCGATGGACGAGAAACTTCCAGCTGGGCATTCTTAATGAATACGCGGCGTGATTAACGCCGAGGGCCATTAATCTGTCGTCTCAGGATAACGCAGGAATGACTCCACTAAAGGTAGGAGCACCTGCGGCCGCTCTTCCGCTGGAGAGTGACCGCTATCATCGATCACAAACAACTGTGAGTCGGGGATCGCCTGATGAAGTCGCTCACCGACGCTAACCGGGACAATCCTATCCTGCTTACCCCAAACAATGAGAGTCGGCACCCGGAGGCTTGGATACTGTAGAGATAAATCTTCCAGGTCCGGCGGCTGGATCTGACGCGCGCTGGTTACTGCGGCATGACGTCCCTCAGGTGTCTTCAAGGCCTTGGCGTAAACCTTAACTGCATCCTCAGGCACTGCCGAATTTTTTGCATACACTAATTTCATCACCTCTCGAATTTGAATTTCAGGTGGAATCAATCTCACGGCCAACGGCCCAAGTACAGGGGTTGCAAGCAAACGAATGAACATGGGCATGCGCTGCGGGTAAGCGATACCGTCGATCAGCACCAAGCCTCTCTGACGACCGGGAGCCGACTGTTGCAGGTAGAGCGAGGCCACCAGCGCAATACCGCCGCCTAGGGAGTGCCCCACAATAGTTACATCTTTCAGGTCGTTATCCACTACATAATCGCGGATTAACCGTGCCTGTTCATAGACAGAATAACGCTCGTCGGCCGGCTTTGGAGAGTCGCCAAAACCCTTCAGGTCAATTGCAATCACCCGGTTTTGTTGAGCCAGTGCGGGGGTCAAATGACGCCACACATAGATGCTGTTGCCGAAGCCGTGAATTAGCAATATGGGTTTACCCGAACCTGACGCCTCCACGTGCAAATCGATGCGCGGCTCATCTTTCAAGGTTGCCGGGTAATCCCGCCAAGCAGGTGTGCTCTTGTCAAGGACAGCGCAGCCGGAGTTAATGGCTAACACAATGCCGCCAAACAGTGTCATAAACCACCGTGTGGCCGCTAAAATAAAACTTGGTCTCATTTCAACAAGACCCAGTCGCCTAGCTTAAACAGAAAGGTATAGACGTCGAAAAGTGTGCCTGCGGTGAAAGCGAACAGCGAGAAAAGCGGCAGCGATGCGGTGATCCAGCTAATCCGACGCACTCTGCGCATAAAATCGGCATCGCCTGAATTCAGGTAGCCCGGAATACACACGACAGCGAAAGAAACTATGGCGAGGAACAGACAGAGTCCAAGAGAGAGCGGGAGCAGGTTAGATAAATACAGATCAATCGGCTGGAGTTCTTTACCGTAACAGCATGAGTGGCACTGATCGAGCACTTTGGCCGGTGCAGCCACGAAGTCTCCCCCTGCATTTGTCATCTTCCCCGCAAAGGCCTTCTTGCACTCGATAAACACCATGATCTGATCCCGCTTGGCATTGATCATCTGATAGGACTGCAGAACGATACTGACAGCTCCCCACAGGGCACCCAGCAGGATCAGCGGCAGCCCCAAAATGGGCATATCTTTCATGTTATGTTTACTGGGTAAGTGACATTGGCCAATCGATGCAACTGCCAAACTGGGGGGGAGAACGACCGGGGGTCAAGGCGCATCGCAAGGACTCCAACAAAGATTAAAAGGAGATTTAAGGACGGTATGTTTTAAGGGATATTCATTACCTGAGATTTTTTTCTACTTATCATCGAACGCATCTTCCATATTCATTAATAACGAATCATATGGTCTATTACAACCACGGCTCATACTTTTTACATACAAGCCGTGTTATTGACAATTTTCATACACAATTGATTACAGTTAGTTCAATTCGGGAGACATTAGTTAATTTGCATAAGCTGAGAGACTTGGCATCTTCTTGTCCCGACACTAAATAACTCACAATTCATTAACTAGAACGCACTAACCTAACGTGATTAGGGACAGCGTTGTATTCACTAAACACCTTACCAACGTAGAAGCTAACAAACCAGGATAGGGCGCCATCTGGCGAAGATGTAAAAAAAGCAGAGCCTGGTGTTCCTGGAAAGACATCTGTGTCAATCGACGGATCTCTGCGGCTCATATCCACAATGCTCGACAGCTCTTCTACTTTAGGCAAGCGCCAAGCTTGGCGTGTGGCCTTTGCTTCGTTTTTAGCCAACGCCAATGCCTCTTCCAAATTATAAACGCCGGGTATACCCGTGCAGCCATCAACACTTGCTGTCATGCCTTCAGGGCAACGTCGCCAGATTAGGCCCGTTTTGTTATCTGTTACTTCAGTCCCGTCCTCAGAAATGACAAATCGTGCTACTGGTTGCTCATTTGGGCTGTCTGCCTGCGGCTGGGAGTTATCGGTTTCATTCTGCATATTTAATCTTCTTTCTATCAATTAATTATCAGTTAACAGGGAGTTAACTGCGTTTTCACAAAAACATCAATAATTACTGCAACGATTTTAGAGAACACGTATTTGTAAAATAATCACAATATCTTGTCAATGTTGGATTCTACTCCAGAGTCGCTTCGTTCCGCACCGTCCACCCGCACTGCGCATTACTGACCGGAACGTACTAAGCGCACTTGAAGCTTACCGCCACAGACATAAGTGTTCATGAAGCCACCATAGAACATGACGTACCAAGCCTTTAACGGATTATTCTCCACCGGCGAAGCGGACCAGAAAGGCGTTGCAGGTGTCCCCGGAAAAGCGTGGGTGTCAATTGCTGGATTTCCGAAGCTGGCATCGACAATGCTTGAAAGCTCCTTTACATCAGGCAGACGCCATGGCTTGCCATCAATCGACGCTACGTCGTTGGCCAAAGCCAGTGACTGCTCCCAGGTATACGCGGCGGCAACCCCACTGCAGCCAGTGGAGCTGGCCGTCATGCCTTCTGGACAGCGTCGCCAGATCAGCCCGGTTTTACTGTCAGCGACTTCGCTTCCATCCGCCGAAATGGTATATCTGGCTTGAGTTTGTGCATCTGAGCTGCCTGGTTCAGCTGGTATATCTGCCAACGACTGGGGAGTGCCGGTTTCCATGATAATGCTCTCCTTAGAATTAATAAATTACGCTCGTTGTACTTAACTCAGCCCGGAAAATCCTTTTGGGGAAAACCTGAAGACCAAGATTTTATTCCATAAATTTGCCACGCGCATAAAGCAAACAATGTAACTGCATTATTTTATATAATGCTTCTTCTGCGAAAATACAATTGTCAAAGTTACAACACCGTGCCATATCAAATCTTGTACCGATACCGTTCATTTCTATCTTCTGACCAGCATTTTTCGGTCTCTGATCGCCTTCTGATTTTAATCGATTACTAATACGCATAATATATCTGGTCGAAAACGACAGTATCCGTCTTTGACATTATGCATAATGCGGGACGCCACTAGATTTATGCACATCACTCACCTGTTACATGCCACCTTTCTGGTTGAAGACCTGAATAGGGCACGTATTTTTTACGAAAATGTTCTGGGATTAGTACCTGACGGCATGCGCCCAGAGATGAGTTTTCCCGGCGTGTGGTATAACGTTGGCATACATCAACAAATCCACCTTATGCAACTTCCTAATCCAGAAGCAAGCCTACAACGTCCAGCTCACGGAGGACGCGACCGCCATATAGCCTTGGCGGTAAACGATCTGAATACGCTAATACAAAAATTGAATTCAGCCACGGTAAGCTACACGGTAAGCATGTCTGGCCGCCCTGCCTTGTTCTGCCGCGACCCGGACGATAATGCACTGGAATTTATTGAATACCAAGCATCTCTTTAAAATATCAGACTAATAAATCTGTTCCATGTAAAAAACTGCTTAGTTTATTTTAAAAAAACGCTCTTGATAACGCCTTGATCACATGAAAACTCCAAAAAGAATTGAGCCACTCGTCCAGGATGGCATAGTGGACAAGGTTGACCGTCAGCTCATGAGCGGCAAAGAAGCTAATGTCTATATTGTTATCTGCGGAGAAAACATCCGCTGCGCGAAAGTTTATAAGGAAGCTAACAAGCGCAGCTTCCGTCAAGCCGTCCATTACACGGAAGGCCGCAAGGTAAAAAACAGCCGTATGGCCCGTGCCATGGAAAAAGGCACCCGCTATGGGCGTAAAGAACAGGAAGCTGCCTGGCAAAATGCCGAGGTGGATGCTTTGTACAAACTCGCCGCTGCGGGGGTGCGTGTTCCACATCCCTATGGATTTTACGAGGGTGTGTTGCTGATGGAACTGGTGTCCGACGTGAATGGCGAGCCCGCCCCACGTCTTAATGACCTAGTTCTCACTGATGAGCTCGCGCGACAATATCACCAGATTTTAATCAGACAAGTCGTGCGCATGCTGTGTGCGGGCATCGTTCACGGCGACCTGTCCGAATACAACGTCCTCGTCGACAATAACGGACCGGTCATCATTGACTTGCCGCAAGCGGTCGATGCAGCCGCAAACAATAATGCTTCCAAAATGTTGGAACGAGATGTCAATAATCTGGCAACTTACTTCGGCCAATTCGCCCCCGAACTACGTTCTACCCATTATGGCAAAGAAATATGGTCGCTCTATGAGAGCGGTGAATTGCACCCTGAAATCGAACTGACGGGCAAATTCAAACACAGCGAAAAGCAGGCTGACGTCGGCGCTGTAATGCGGGAAATTGATGCCGCTCGTGATGCGGACAACGTGCGTCGGCTCTTGCGACAAGCTGCTAAAGCGGACGGCAGATGAAATATGTGCACCTCTAAAAATCCAGATTTCGTCACAACACTTCGTTGCTCACAAAAAATATTTCCTTACATATTAATTATATGCTGCGTCAATATTTTTTATTCGCGCCTAGTCTTGATTTAGAACTCTGAATTTCTAGAGACGCCCATAATCCTCTTGAAAATTGTAAGACTACCCCAATCTATGCGGGCGTCTTGTCTAAAAAATAACGGAGAGAGTAATGACCGAAAATGTAACCAGCAATCGTGAAACCATGGGCTTCCAGGCCGAGGTAAAGCAACTATTGCAATTGATGATCCATTCGCTATATTCGAATCGAGAAATTTTCCTGCGTGAGCTGATATCCAATGCATCGGATGCCTGCGACAAGCTGCGCTTCGAGGGGCTGCATAACTCAGCGTTATTTGAGAATGATTCCGAGCTGACTATCCATGTCAGCTACGACAAAGAGGCAAAAACGCTGACCATTAGCGACAATGGCATTGGTATGAGCCGCGACGAGGTCATCAACAATCTTGGCACGATTGCCAAATCTGGCACGCGCGAATTCTTTACCCAGCTTTCTGGAGACCAGCAGAAGGATGCAAATCTTATCGGTCAATTTGGCGTGGGGTTTTATTCAGCTTTTATCGTCGCCGACAAGGTAAGCGTGCTAACGCGCCGTGCCGGTGAGAACATCGATCAAGGGGTAAGCTGGGAATCCGACGGTGGCGGAGAATTTGCCATTGAAATGGTCGAGCGGGCCACACGGGGGACGGCTATTACCCTGCATCTGCGCGAAGGTCAGGAAGACCTGCTGAATGGCACAAAGTTGCGCACCATTATCCACAAGTATTCGGATCATATCGTTCAGCCTATCTTGATGAAAAAGGAGGAATGGAAAGACAACGCACAGCAGGTGCTGGACGAAGAGGAGACGATCAATCAAGCTTTTGCGCTGTGGGCACGCCCCAAAAATGAGATTAGCGATGATGAGTACAAGGGTTTTTATAAGCATGTGGGCCATGACTATGAGGATCCGCTGGCATGGACCCATGCACGTGTAGAGGGCCGCCAGGAATACACGCAGTTGCTGTATATACCGGCCAGGGCACCCTTTGATCTGTGGGAACGCACTGCGAGCCACGGCATTAAACTGTATGTGCGCCGCGTCTTCATCATGGACGATGCGACCCAACTCATGCCGAATTACCTGCGCTTTGTGCGCGGTGTGGTTGATACCAATGATCTCCCACTTAATGTATCGCGCGAAATTTTGCAAGAATCGAAAGACATCGAAGCAATCCGTTCTGGTTGCACAAAGAAAGTGCTTGGTCTGCTGGAAGATATGGCCGAAAAAGACCAGGAGAAATATGCCAAGTTCTGGGAGGTATTTGGTCGCGTGCTGAAAGAAGGAGTGGGCGAGGACTTTGTTAATAAAGATAAAATCGCTGGCTTGATGCGCTTGGCTTCTACTTATACCAATTCGCCGGGAGAAATTGTTTCTCTGGCCGATTACATCAGTCGCATGAAGGAGGGTCAGGACAAGATTTATTACATCACCGCCGATACTTTCAATGCCGCAAAAAATAGTCCGCATTTAGAAGTATTCCGCAAGAAAGACATTGAAGTACTTTTGCTGACCGATCACGTAGATGAATGGGTGGTAAGTAATCTACCCACATTCGAGGGCAAATCATTGGTATCTGTCGCAAAAGGGGGGCTTGATCTCGGTAAACTCGAAGATGAGGCAGAGAAACAGGAACAGGAAAAAGATGCCGGTGTCTTCAAAGAGTTGACCGACAAGATTAAAGCTAGCCTTAGCGATCGCGTTAAAGAGGTACGCGTAACTCATCGCCTGACTGACTCGCCAGCCTGTCTAGTGGCGGATGTTCATGACATAAACGCTAATCTGGCTCGTCTACTAAAGGCGTCAGGGCAGAAGGCACCCGTGTCGCAGCCTATCCTTGAAATTAATCCCAAGCATCCAGTTGTATTACGTCTGAAAGCCGAAGAGAAAAAATTTGATGACTGGGCCTCAGTGTTGTTTGACCAAGCCTTGTTGGCTGAGGGTGGTCAGCTCGACGATCCGGCCAGCTTCGTGAAACGTATTAATCAGCTGATGTTGGAAATGAGCAGTAGCTAACGCTGAATTGCTGTTTAGCAGGGTATGCTTACACGCCATACCCTGCCAGCCAAACGGCCAAGCACTAAGCATTAAAAAATGCTAGGCAACATTACTATTGATTTAGCCAGATTATGTTTGAAATCCGTTCGCCCCGAACCTGTCGAAGGCCAGTGCTGGCGCGAAACCAGCGGTTTAACAAGCTCACCGCGAACGGTAACTGGTTTGCTGAAACGTAATACTACATGCATCTAAGGAGATACCCATTCAAAGTAAAAATAAACAAATGTAGATAAAAATATGCGAACTATATTTGTACTAATTATCATTGTCTGGCTTGTACTGCTATCCGCAATCTATGTAAGCGTCGAGAATCAGCCACTCATTACGGGAATAGCCGAATTTACCCCAGCTCATATCGAACGCGCCAAACACATACTGTCGCATAACGATCCGCGTAAAATGAAAGCGGGCGTACTACGCACTATCACCATTAGCCAAGAAGATCTCGACCTTGTAATCAACTATCTTGCCAACAACTACGGCAAGGCCAGTTCCAATATAGATTTACAGCAAGGCATGGCTAGCGTGCGCGCGACTGTTGAATTGCCGTCCAATCCATTCGGACACTACCTTAATGTCGACGCCAAATTTCGCGAAACAAAAACATTACCGCGAGTTGAGTATCTGCGCATTGGTAAATTACCAGTGCCCGCGTTTATTGCAGACGGACTTCTACAGTTCGGCATTAAGCAGTTGCAAGCCAGCGAGGACTACGGAGCAGCTGCCGATATCATCAAGAGTGTGAGCACAAGCAATGAGATGCTACGTATCGTTTTCGAATGGAACGCAGCGGTACCGAATCAGCTCAAGGCTTTGCTGGTGCCACCCAAGGAGCAGGAGCGACTGAAGGCATATCATGAGCGATTGGTCGAGTTGACCGGTAAACCTGGCTTAAAACACAAGCTACGGTTCAATGAGCTAATGCGGGCGCTGTTTGAGCTCGCCACACAGCGCACAAACAACGGTGGCGACCCAGTAGCAGAAAATCGTGCCGCAATTATCGTAATGGCGTTTTACGTTAATGGAAAAGGACTCGGCGCCATTATTCCGGCTGCCATGCAATGGCCAAAGCCGACTTCGCGCAGTGTGACCCTAGGCGGACGTAGTGATTTTTCCCAGCATTTCACAATTTCTGCTGCACTCGCCTCTACTGCCGGCAGCCCGCTGTCGGATGTTATCGGCTTGTACAAGGAAATAAAAGATTCTCATGGTGGCAGCGGCTTCAGCTTCAATGACATCGCCGCTGATCGTGCCGGTACACGTTTCGGCGAGCTTGCCACGACAAGTGAGAGTGGCGCACAGAAAGTACAGCGGCAACTTACTACGGGCCTGCGCGAATCCGACATCATGCCGGAAGTAAAGGATTTACCGGAGTATATGCAGGAAAGCGAGTTCAAACGCCGCTATGGCAGCATCGGCAGCCCGGCTTATATAAAAATGACCAACGAAATCGAGCGCCGCATCGCCGCACTGCCTCTATATCACTGACAACATATTCACGAAAAAATGATGAGTTGCGAACTCTGTAAAACAACGAGCGAAACACTGCTATGGCGCAGCGAGCTTTGTCGTGTGGTGCTGATTGAGGATGCCGATTATCCCGGATTCTGTCGCGTAATATGGAACCGTCACGTCAAGGAAATGACAGACTTGAATAATGAAGAACAACATGCTCTCATGAATGTGGTATTTGCCGTGGAATGCGCGGTACGTGACGTGATGCAACCCGACAAAATTAACCTTGCCAGCCTCGGCAACATAACACCGCACTTGCACTGGCACATTATTCCACGCTACGCCATCGACAAACATTTTCCCAACCCGATCTGGGGAACACCTCAACGTGCAGGCATTCCAAAACCACCGTTAGATTGGCAGGTGCGACTCGCCAAGAGCATATGTCAACGACTTCAATAAAACGAATTTTTTAAAGATTCCCCATTCATAAACCATGCTTGGCCAACAGGGCCGCGCCGTAGGCAGCTTCAATGTGTTCCGCTACCGACAGTGGCACACCTAACAAACGTTCACGTATTTTTCCCCACACTTGATTTTTCGCTCCGCCGCCAGTGGTGGTAACAGCTTTAAGCGGGCTTGCGCCAAGTTCAGCCAGCTTGGTGTAACCCGCCACTTCGATACGACTCAAACCTTGCAACAAGCCATGCAAAAAAAGTATGTCGTCTTCAGGACGCGGGGTAAGACGTGGTGTCAAGGAGGGATCGTTAATTGGAAAACGTTCGCCTGCTCGCGGCAACGGGTAATAGTCAAGAGGGCTATCCGTAACCGGATCAATATGCCGACTAAGTTCATCGATCTGCGAATCACTAAAATATTTCCGCAATACGCCGCCACCTGCATTGGATGCACCTCCTGCCAACCATAAATCACCAAAACGATGACTGTATACGCCATATCGTGCTGCTTCTACACGTTGCTTCGAGAGCAGTTTAAGCACTACGGTAGTGCCTAGCGAAGTGACCGCTGAGCCGGGTTCATGCACACCTGTGGCAATAAAAGCGGCAATACTGTCAGTCGTGCCCGCACACACCATGCACGCCGGGTTAATTTTGAAATGCTGTGCCACCAATGAGCTGATGTTGGTAATGTTTGATCCAGGGGCGACAACGTGCGGCAGCAAATGGGCATGCGGCAAACTCTTGACCCAATCCGGCCAGCATAGGCGCTCTACATCATAGCCACTCTTAAGGGCATTATGATAATCGCTAACGCCACCTAGCCCGGTAAGCAGCGCAGCCAGCCAATCCGCCTGATGCAGGAAGTGCGCTACGTTTGAAAATTCAGTGTGCCTTGTCAGCCACATGAACTTTGCTAACCCTGAGCTTGCGCTGCAAGCAATATGGCCCGGCGGGGCAAACTGCTCTAGTTGTTCCGATTCTTCTTGTGCACGGTTATCGAAGTAGAGCAAAGCGGGGGTAATCGGCTCCAACTCTTTATCACACAGTAATACTGTGGCAGAAGTAGCAGCAATAGCGATGCTTTGTAATTCAGCTGCAATAGTGGGGGGTAGGCGTTTGAGCAGTGTATGCAGTGCTTCGCGCCAATTCAGATGAGTTTGTACAGCCGCATCAGGATAAAAGATATGATCTTCATGGCTAATAGCCCCAACTTTGTCCACAACACAAGCGCGTGCGCCGGATGTGCCAAAGTCGAGACCGAGGTAAAATTTCATGTGTGAAGTTGAAGAAAGAAAGCAACGCTAACGTAAAACTAAAAAATTCAAAATATAAATACAAAAACTTCAAAAATAATAGACCAGCTCCCTTTGATAACCACCATAAACAAAAATAAATTTTTCGTTTATCTATTGATATTAATATAATTTATTTAGAACATCGGTTTCTTATCGGCTGATTTATAGCGCTTGACCCCATTCAAGATCTCCGCCTTGGCTTCCTCGACCCCGACCCAGCCATTTATCTTGACCCATTTCCCTATTTCCAGGTCTTTATAATGAGCGAAGAAATGCGAAATTTGCGAGAGCACAAGCTCCGGCAGATCGGCATGCGACTTTAACTTACTGTAAAGACTGCATAACTTGTCAACGGGTACAGCCAGTATCTTGGCATCCTCGCCAGCTTCGTCAGTCATCTGCAACATGCCCAATGGCCTACAGCGAACCACCACACCCGTAATGAGTTGCACGGGTGAGATTACCAGTACATCTACCGGATCTCCGTCTTCTGACAGCGTATGGGGGATATAACCGTAGTTGCATGGATAATGCATTGCCGTGGACATGAATCGATCCACAAACATGGCGCCAGTTTCCTTATCTACCTCGTACTTGACAGGATCAGCATTCATGGGAATTTCAATAATAACGTTACAATCATTGGGAAGGTCGCGGCCAGAATTTACTCGATCTAGATTCATTTCTATTCCTAGCTAAAAAATGTTCATTATACCCGTGAGTCTGGCAGATCAACCAGTTTGAGGCTCTTCCAGCATAAAGTGAGTCTCTCAAAGAAGGGGGCAAATTCAAGCCACCGGATACACAGGCAGCAAAGATAAGCGACAATGTGGCTGTTCTCTTTTAAAAATTAGGATACGTTGATAAATCCAGTGGATTGAATGCTTTTTCTATAAAGGCGTTAAAAGTAAATTTACTGTCAATAAGGAAATTACGTGCAGTCAGTTATATCAGTCGAAAACCTTACAAAGACCTACGCTTCCGGCTTTATGGCTCTCAAAAGCATCAATCTGGAGATTCAGCGTGGAGAAATTTTTGCCCTGCTGGGTCCGAATGGGGCCGGCAAGACGACATTAATCAACATCATTTGCGGGATTATTGGTCTGAGCCAAGGCAAGGTTCTGGCCGATGGCCATGACATAGTTTCTGACTATCGCGCGGCCAGATCAAAAATCGGCCTGGTGCCGCAGGAGCTTTCCACCGATGCCTTCGAAACCGTTTTGGCCACGGTAAAATTCAGTCGTGGCCTGTTTGGTAAACCACCCAATCCAGCCTATATCGAAAAAGTGCTGCGCGATCTGTCCCTGTGGGACAAGAAAGATGCAAAAATCAGGACACTGTCGGGCGGTATGAAGCGCCGGGTCATGATCGCCAAGGCTCTATCCCATGAACCACAGATTCTATTTCTCGACGAGCCTTCAGCTGGCGTTGACGTCGAACTGCGCCGCGACATGTGGGAGATGGTTCGGGGCTTACGAAAAAGCGGCGTGACCATTATTCTGACTACCCATTATATTGAGGAAGCCGAGGAAATGGCCGACCGCATCGGGATCATTAGCAAAGGTACAATTATCCTGGTGGAGGAAAAGGTCAGATTGATGGATAAACTCGGTAAAAAGCAACTTAAGCTGTATTTGCAGTCTCCACTGGCGCACATCCCCGAAGAACTCGCCGGATACCCACTTGAACTGTCGGCCGACGGCAATGAGCTGATCTATATCTTTGACGCCCAGGGCGAACAGACAGGAATCGCAGATATTCTACGACAGCTCGCTAAGCATGGGATCGACTTTAAGGACCTTCAGTCGAGCCAAAGCTCACTGGAAGAAATCTTTGTTAATTTGGTAAGTGGACGATCATGAACTTTTATGCAATTCGCGCGATTTATTTTTTCGAGTTGGCGCGCACCTGGCGAACACTGATGCAAAGCATTGCATCGCCAGTCATCTCGACCTCACTTTATTTCGTGGTGTTTGGCTCAGCGATCGGCTCGCGCATGACCGAGATCGACGGCATCAGCTATGGGGCCTTTATTGTCCCCGGCCTGATCATGCTCGCCCTGCTGACAGAGAGTATCTCCAATGCCTCTTTCGGCATTTACATGCCAAAATTCTCAGGCACCATCTACGAGATCCTCTCCGCCCCTATTTCTTACGTGGAAATCGTTATTGGCTATGTTGGGGCTGCGGCCACCAAGTCGATCATCCTGGGCATGCTTATACTGGCCACAGCGCGGCTTTTCGTTCCGTTCGGGATCGCGCATCCACTGTGGATGATTATCTTCTTGGTACTCACTGCAGTTACCTTCAGCCTCTTCGGTTTCATAATTGGCGTTTGGGCTGACGGGTTCGAGAAGTTACAAATCATACCTATGATGGTCATCACGCCGCTAGCTTTTCTGGGCGGAAGTTTTTATTCGATCAGCATGCTGCCCCCCCTGTGGCAAAAAATCACGCTGTTCAACCCGGTGGTCTACCTGATCAGTGGTTTCAGATGGAGCTTTTATGATGTTTCCGACGTCAACGTGGCCATCAGCGTTGGTATGTCATTGGCATTCCTTGTCGTGTGCCTCACAACCGTATGGTGGATTTTCAAGACAGGATACCGACTCAAGAGCTGAGGATGCACAAGATTGTGCAGATGCAGCAATTAATCATACATCAAAGTCAGCTTGAATTGCGCAGGCAATCTGCCCAGTTATTAGGCGTCTCGTAAATGCGCACGCGTTCCAGTTGCAGGTTATTTCCATAGCTATGGCGGTAAGCGCTGTCGAGCAGCTTGAATGCGAGCATGGCAAGATTTTCTGCGGTGGGCGGAACTTCCAGAACGACAGTTTTGTGATTCGGTAGTGAGTTCAAAAAATCCAATACCGCTTTGTCATTTCGATATACCAGGAAGGCATGGTCCCACGCATCAACCAGCTGTTCTTTGGCTATGCGTTTCACTTCAGAGTAGTCCATTATCATGCCTTGTTCGGAGATGCCATCAGTGGTGATAATCTCGCCGGACAAGGTGATCTCAATGGCGTAGCGGTGGCCGTGCAAATGCCGGCATTGGCTGGTGTGACTGGGGATGCGGTGACCTGCATCAAATTCTAGTCTTCGGGTAATTTGCATAATAAGCGCGTGCTGTGTAGGTGTTCGGATTATAACTTGAATGCAGCAATCACACGCCGTAAGGCGTGTAGCGCTTCCTGCTTTCCTCGCTTCCTCTTGCATCTGCAAGAGGCGCCTGCCTGCCTATTTATTTAAGTTAAGCATCCCTCCAAATAATAAATTAGTTGCATTTCGTTTATTATTAAGTATCATTCTCATTATTGTTAAGGAATCACCAATGGAAAAGTTTGACCAAAACCTGTCGCCCAGTATTACGCAGTAAGTTATACGGTACACAAACAAACTAATCCGCATAGGATAAAGGTCAAGATTATGTATATTTGTATCTGTAAGGGCATCACCGATTCCGCCATCCGCGAAGCCGTTTGCCAAGGTGCATGTCGTATGCGGGATTTAAAAACTTGCCTGGGTGTTGGTACACAATGCGGTAAATGTGCCTGTCATGCCAAGCAAGTTTTGAATGAGGTTCTGGCAGATTTAAGGCATATCAACATAATTTCACATCAACCCAGCCATCTGATTGAGGCTATAACCTAAGGAAGCCAACATGAAAGGCAATGTAGACATCATTCAATTTCTCAATCGTCAACTAAAACACGAGTTGACTGCCATTAACCAGTATTTCCTTCATGCACGCATGTACAAAAACTGGGGTTTCAATAGCCTGGGCAAGCATGAGTATGATGAATCTATCGAGGAGATGAAACACGCTGATATGCTGTTAGAACGCGTTTTATTTCTGGAAGGCCTGCCTAATTTGCAGGAACTCGGCAAGCTGATGATCGGCGAAAAGGCCGAGGAGTGCGTGGCCTGCGATCTCAAGCTAGAAGTGGCCGCACGTGAAAATTTGGTCGCCGCGATGGCCGCTTGCGAAAAGGCTAACGATTATGTATCCCGCGAAATTTTTAAAAAAATTCTGGAAGACACCGAAGAACACATTGATTGGCTGGAAACCCAATTGGACGTAATGCAAAAAGTCGGCATCCAAAATTGGCTACAAAGCCAGATGTAACGTGCTATTGTCGCCGCTGACACCCCCCCGGTCAGCGGTTTTTTATAGTCAGCGCCTATTAACTCTCATGCGCTGAATCGCCCAAAGAACATAATCTCCGTAGCATCAATATTTAACGCGTACCCGATAAATCAATGTCGCCTTGCTGTCAGCGGGTACCGCCACTTTCCATTCTGCCAGGCCGGATGTCACCTTAGTATGAGGTTGAGATTCGGATATCATCGTCCAGTCACCTGGCATGGGTTCCCGTACCACCACTGTAACTGACTCAGTTTTGGCATTCTTCAATACGATCTGGTAGGCACTTTCGAAGATGTTACTCGTACGCCCCGTTCCAGCCAATTTCTGAAAATCTGTCTGTTTCTTGTCGGCTGTTACATCAAATGCATCCCCCAATTTCAGGCGAACAGACTCATTTTTAGGCGTGTGATTAATTTGATCTTCACCTACAAATTGGGCATTGCCCTGAGCATCTTTTTTGTAAACCCGGATTACCCCCTTGGGTAGCGGAATCCCTAAACCCTCGCCCTTATTTTGAAATTCTACAAAGACACCCACTTTAAGCTTTTGGCCGAGGTCGCCATACTGTCCAGAGTAATAGTAATTCGCGCCTGCCAACAAAAACTCTTTATTTATGGGTACGCTGGATGCCGACATCAGCGCCACCTGTTTGGTCTGGTTCTCCATTAATGTCGTGGTGCGTTGCAACGTATAGAGATGATATTCAAATAATGATTCTTCCTTCATTTCCTCCGCATCTGCCATTTTTGGCGTCATTGCCATCATGTTGCGCGAAATGGATTGCGGTTGGCGCGCCCGGTTCACATCGCCGACAACCAGTTGCAGCTTGGCATTCGGATACGCTGCTCCACTTTGATTGGTCAGCGTGACCCAGCCATTGAGATCAAGGCGGTCATCACGTGCATTTAATTCAGCCACATAGTCGGCCCGCCAAGATAGCCCAGCAGTCAAATAGGAAAGTTCAAGATTTTGTTCGCCCGCAACAGGATTGATGAGTGAGACAACCAGAGTAGGTTTATCTCGTAAATTCTCCGGAACACCCGAGAATGCCAAACGACCAGGGACGCCGGTTTCTATACGGTCGGCAAATTTAAGTACGGTACCCCCATTGGTTGCAAGCACCGTGGCTATTTCCCTAAGTTCCGTACCTGTGGCGGGATTGGTCCGAATTACTGTCACCTCTTTGTTGAGATATTTCTCCAGCAATTTTTGCGGCGTCAACAAATCAAAATCAAAATTTTGCTCCTGCAAACGGAAGCCATCGGGATGGGTGAGATTACGCAATAGCGCCGTCTCGGGCCGTATTTGAGCGGAAACTTCACGCCAGGCCAGTTTATTAAAATCACGATCCAGTTTTACCCTGCGTGCATCTTTAATTAAAGCCAGGTTGTCGTTATAAATCGTGACAGCTACTTCCTTTTGATCTGATACCGTCGTGATTTTTTCGTCCCGAGGAGCGGCAACCCCATTCAGAGATGTTAATAGATAACCCACTACAATCATTTTTGCAATTGATACCCTTGGCATTTAATTTCCCCTTTATAGTTTGCAAAACGGATTACAAGTTCGGAGTACAACCGCTAGTAATTTCTTGGTGTAGTGAATTTTTACTTCGAAAAATACCTCTTATTGATCGGGCACGGTGACGTATTAACGCCTCTTGATTCGGTCAGGAATTGCTTTTTGATTCATAAGCACGTTTCTCGCGTTCCATGAAGTTATCAATCCATTTGTTGTAGCTGATGACATGCCTTATTTTATTGTTTTTTTGAGAGGATGGGAGATAACCCTCAGCAAAAATCCACTGCTTCACCTCCCCAGCAAAGCAATTTGTCCGCACTCTTCGCAACAGAAATTATGACTAATTTTTGATATTGAAACATAAGCCTTTCGGGTAGAAAAATTCTGGGCTTAAATCGTCCGAGAAAGAGTTTTCTACAGCATCAACGTAGAATTAACTGGCAGGCGCGGCTTTATCCCGCCAGCCCGAAGTGGAGCATCTGCTAGGCCATGTGGAGGCTAATGCTGTTGTTAGGCTACACATGTACTACATCGAATGAAAGCCAATCACATTGCCTTCGGTGTCATTAGCGAGAGCTATAAAACCGTGTTCACCAATGGAGAATTTTTCTTTAACAATACTACCGCCACTTTTGGCAACGCGGGCAGCTTCCACCGCACAGTCATTACAGCCGAAATACACCAGTGCGCCACCACCGCCAGAGGGATAACCATCCATTTTGACCAGCATACCGCAAGCACCATAAGTAGTGGGGCTGGTTTGCTTGTCTGAGGGGAATGCCCACATTTCCATATCCCCAAATTCTGAAGTTGGGGCAGGCATTTTTTCCAGCTTAACTGCAAGTACGTTTTCATAGAATGCTTTGGCACGTTCCATGTTTTGTACGTAAATTTCAAACCAAACGACTGGATTACTTTTCATAATATTTCTCCTTTTCGGGGTAAATTCTGATAAAGCCTAACGACGCTGTAGAAACGTATCTACATAATCGTATCGTGCCGTGAACCAAAACAAACATCAAGGTCAAACGAAATGTAAAATTTCGGAGACAGATAGGACGCGCTATAAACACATTCACACCAGATCATCGTCAAAACGCAGGCACACGGCACCGGCAGCGGAGAAGCGCTGCTGATTCCCGGAGTGGCCGCGATGAAGGAAATTCTTGCGCACAACACGCTGATCACTGCCGATGTCGGATACCACAGTGAAGCCAACCTCAAGGAGCTGGCATCTTCAAAAGTGGATGCGCTCATTGCCGACAACAACATGCGCAGCCGCGATGAACACTTTACCGATCAAGGCTAATACAAGGCACTACCCGACCCGATTCACGACAAGGGTAACAAGCCCAAAAAGGCGGCGCGCTATCAGCCCGGCGACTTCGCCTATAACCCGCAGGCGGGAATATGTTTACCCCGCAGGTAAACAACTTTACGGCAACGACAGTGGCTATATACAATCAATGACTATGTAGTGGTGAAACTTCAGGGAGCGCAGCGCGACTCCTTACCGTATTCGCATAGGGATCGTTGTCTGCTTGCGCCACAGAAGGCAAAAGCCAGGCAGGTGGCGTTCTTCCAAGGAAAGAAAGCGGAGAAAGTTACACTGACAAAATGAAAATGCACATCGACAGCCCGTAAAGGCGCATCAAATACGGCCAGCGCTTCACTACAGTGGAGCCGGTATTCGGCAATCTGCGGCATAATAAGCAACTCAACCGCTTCACGCTCAGAGGACGGACGAAGGTGAATGCGCAGTAGGAAAGGGGGGTAATCCCTCAGCAAAACCCACCGTTTCAACTCCCCTGCAAAGCAATTTGCGCGCACTCTCCGCAACAGAAATCATGACTAATTATTGAAGTTGAACGGGAGAGTTTCAGGTGGAAAATTCTGGGCCGAAATCGACGGAAGAAGGGGCTTTCTACAGCGTCAACGTAGAGCTGAGGGGAAGAACACAAGGGGCGCGTAAAATGCGAAGCATGCGCCGATTGAGGCTGTCCAGTGACGAAGCGCGGCGAAGAGCGGACTTGTGCGACTTGTTATGCATATTTCTCGGTCTCCCTTTTCGCTGGAATTTCACCAGCTCATCAGTGGGCTTAGCCCAGAAGAGAGGTAGACTCCCAAAAACCGATTGATGGTTTTGACAAGACATTTAGCGAATGACTTAGCTTCTCTTACAACCTTCATAACCATAAGCAAACCCTCCTTTAACTTAATTGACATTAGGTAAATTATTTCTGAGCAAAGATACTGTGTCCAATAGTTGGACGGATCGAAAACCACAAAAACAATGCCTGCCATCATCAGTCTCGGGAGGCTACCTCCGAGAGACGCTTACGCGTTTCGGCTATTTACTGGTTGCTATTTGGTGCTTAACGCCCCTGGTAAGGCGCCAAAGTGTTGGCATGGCTTTTGCGTTTTTTTACAAAAGCCACGACGACATATTTTGACCGCTCTTGACCAGATTGTTAGTTTATTACCTTGGACAGCTTCCATTCATTGCCTGCTATTTGAAATTGTGAACCACAGTCTATACAAACTATTCGCTGGCCCACATCCAGTTTGGTCGTTGCCAGCTCAGATTTTGAGTTGCAGTCAGGGCAGTCAAAGCTGAGTGTTTTCAACTTGAACATCCAATCCGTCCCTTCTTTACTCATGTCATAAGCGCCACGACATAGATCGTTAGGGCATACCACCTCCTTTAAATCGGTGAGCGCCTCCTCACAACACGTAATTGATTCTTTGCATAGATCACAATCGAAACTTATGGTTGTTGCAAAGTTACTGAGCAAACTGCTTGTCTCTGACTTTTCAATCTCAACCACCACCTCTTCTAAGAATGTCTTATCAATAGTAGCCATTGAATTCGATTTTGGCTGAAGATGCAGAAATGACCCCAGCTTGTTGTATGTTTTATTTATCCAAGAAACTGAAAGTGCGTGATGAGAGCCCAGTGGCTTGTAATCCAGCTTCTTAACATCTTCACCTGTCTGTTTGGCAAAGCTGAGTTGATACGACAAGTTTGCCTTTGGCTCAATTTGATCAAGAATCTTTATTGCCTTATTTGGTTGCCAATGTTTATACAGCAGTTTCTTCCCATGTCTCTTGGAGTGAAATTCCAACTTACGATAGACATAACTTTCGATAGCCAGCCTCAATTCCAAGCAGGCATAGACTAGTTTTTCTTCGTCGCCTGAATGAATTAGCGCTTTTGCATTATTCAATGGAGATTTGATCATGGCACCTTGAAACTAACGCCGCCGCTCAGCCGCGCCGAAGGCGGTCGGATGCAGCAGCCTGTTATGCAATTAAATCCGGTGACCATTTTCAATTGCCTTCTTGACAACCGGTGCAACCGATGCCGGCGTTATTCCGCGACTTTGGCAATACGATGACTGCTGCCATTTTGACAAAAGCTTCTGGCCTTTGCTGTCCAATAAACGGTTAGAACGCACCCGCATTACGGATAAATTGAATTCTCCACCGCCCCTGTTGCATCAATGGGAACGGCAAGCTGCCCTGTGCGCACTAGTCTTACCCGACCACTATCGCCGCGTTGGTGGTAATCCACTTTGCCATCATAAAAACTGACGCCCCAAGCAAAGGACGAATTATCCTTCGCAGGTTCAATCGACCAGAAATGTGCCGCTGGAGTTGGCCATTTCATTGGAAACACGGCTGTATCTATCGACGGATTTCTGACGCTTGTATCCACAATGCTGGACAGTTCATTTGCAAAAGGCAGACGCCAAGCTGTGCCTGTGGACATCGCTTCGTGTTTCGCCAGAGCGAGTGCTTGATCCCAAGTATAAGCGGTGGCCACTCCGGTGCAGCCAGTGGCAGTCATCACCATGCCTTCAGGGCAACGCCGCCAGATTCGCCCCGTTTTGTTGTCAGTGACTTCGCTACCATCCGCCGAGATTTCGAATCGGGGCGGGATTGCCTCATTAGGGTTGTCTGGGTTGGCTTGAGTATCGCTTGGCGGCAGAGTTGTCATGATAATGGTTTCCATAGGTTGATTGGGATAGGTTCAGTATTTCATAAATTTGTAGCGCGATTATCTATATATCAATGCATAAAACGCAATAGTATAGGGCATCTCTACCAATCACGACGAGTCCTGCTAGATTTAGGCGGTCATTGAGCGTAAGCAGTGACCTTGCTATACTGCTTGCGCAAAACATCAATAATATTTGGGGATAATGGGAGATGGGTAACGTGGAACAGGCGCGCTTTAATATGGTGGAGCAACAGATTCGGCCTTGGGAAGTGCTGGATATGCGGGTGCTGGATTTGTTGAGCAAGGTTAAGCGCGAACGTTTCGTGCCGCCCGAAAGGCAGAGTATGGCTTTCATGGATACGGAAATTCCACTGGGACATGGCGTTTTAATGTGGCAGCCCAAAATGGAAGCGCGCGTATTGCAGGCTTTGCAGCTTGGGCGCTACGACCACGTACTTGAGGTCGGCAGTGGTAGTGGTTATCTGACCGCTTTGCTCTCCCATCTTGCGATGCATGTAACCAGCGTTGAAATCGTGCCGGAGTTGCATGCCTTTGCGGAAAAGAATTTGGCGGCACATCATATCGATAACGTAACTTTGGCACTGGGCGATGCAGCGCAAGGCTGGCCGGGTTCCTACGATGCAATCGTGTTGACTGGCTCAGTGCCAATTTTGCCGGAAGCATTCCAGCACAGCCTGAAACCAGGCGGTCGATTGTTTGCTATTGTTGGTGATGCTCCGGCGATGCATGCCAATCTGATTACTTGCGTGGCGCCTGGTGTATTAGAGAGCGTTACCCTGTTTGAAACCTGCATTGCGCCATTACAAAATACGCTGCAGCCTAAACGTTTCATTTTTTGACACGGCTATTTGCTAAAAATAGCATTGACGATAAAGTTAATCGAGTGCTTTCCAAAATTTAACTCTATATAACGAATCGGCAAGTAGCAGCAATTGTCGAGTTATCCATACAAATTACCGCTGGAAATTGGGAGCAACTATGTCTCCCTGTTTTACATTTGAATCACACCTGCTGTTTTATACCGATGCCCAATTTTCGGGCTGCGGTATCTATTGCCGTAATGATGCGCTCATCCATCTCTGTGCTGTGCATACCCGTAGCAGTAATGTCTGTAAGAGCGCCGTGGGCTGATTCCATCAGCATATTGAAATGGCTATCTTGATCATTGATCAATGGGCGTGGAACGATAGCCTGAAAATACAACATGCCGTTACGCATTGTGATAGCGAGTAAATAGAGTTCGTGGCCAATTGCAGCGGCTTGTGGGTCGCGCACCTCGAAACATTGCGTTGCGCTGTTTTGGCTTGCGTCACGCGGGCCGGGTATCTGCTTAGCGATGGCTTCAATAAATGTTTGAGCAATATTGAGCTTGGGCGCCAAGATAGCGTGATACTGCCCTGTGCGGTTGAGAATGACCGGATTTTCAAGCACGGCGTGTTTGGTATTGCGCAGTGTGAGAACTACGATAATCGTGATGATGATTGTGGCAAGGGTTATTTCAATCATGGTCGTAAATTTTAATGCGATGAATTGATAGTATAGCCGCCTCTACCCTATTTGAATTAGTAAACTATAACGTCGGCTATTTCAATAATCCCCCATCAGATTAAACCGGGCCACGACACCTTCGATATCTTTTGTTTATTTTAATTACGCCGCAACGGTTTTTTCCTCAAACCACTTATACAAAGTCGGCAGCACCACCAACGTAAGCAAAGTGGAGGTAACCAGGCCACCGATTACCACGATAGCGAGGGGGCGTTGTACTTCAGATCCTGGGCCTGTAGCGAACAGCATGGGGATAAGCCCCAGCATCGCTACCGTGGCGGTCATCAGCACTGGACGAAAGCGCTGCCGGCAACCTTGAATTACGGCATCCGTCTGGGACATACCTTTTTCCCGCAAGGTGCGGATATAGGACACCAACACCACACCATTTAGCACTGCGATCCCCCATAGGGCAATGAAACCGACTGAGGCGGGAACTGACAAATACTCGCCTGTTAAAAACAGGGACACCACGCCGCCTATCGAAGCGAAAGGCAGCACCATGATAATAAGCGAGGCGTAGCGCAGGGAACCGAATAGCAGGAACAAAAGGAAGAAAATCGCAGCGATCGTTACAGGAACGATGACCATCAAGTGACCCATCGCCCGCTCCATGTTCTGAAACTGACCACCCCATTCCAAGTAATAACCCTCGGGGAGTTTGACCTTGGCATCTACAGCCAACTGCAGTTCGGCGACGAAACCGCCTAAGTCACGACCCTTCACGTTCACCCCCACCACGATACGGCGTTTAGCCTTCTCCCGGCTAATCTGCGCTGGCCCGTCCAAAATACTGATGGTGGCCAAATCTTCCAGAGCCACGTGTGCGCCATTGGGCGAGATAACGCGCAGGCCATGGATCTCTCCCAAGTTGTTGCGGAAGCTTTCTGGTAAACGTACCACGGCGCTAAAGCGGCGCTCGCCCTCAAAGATTTCAGTGGTTGTCCTGCCGCCGATAGCGGTCTCGATCACGTCATTGATATCAGCTACGTTGAGGCCGTGGCGAGCAATGGCTTGACGATCGATATTGATAGACAAATACTGCTGCCCGGTAACCCTTTCTACGCGCAGATCCTGCGCTCCCTTGATTGAAGTTGCCACTTTGGCGATTGCGTCGGCCTTCAATTTGAGCATGTCTATATCATCGCCGAACAATTTGATCGCCACATCGGAGCGCACTCCGGTGACCATCTCGTCAACCCGGTCGGAAATCGGCTGGGCCATTACAATCTGTACCCCGGGCAAAGTTTTGACCTTCTCCCGGATAGCGTCAGCAATGTCGTCCTGTGTCCACCCTTTAGGCCACTCGTCACGGGGTTTGAGACTGACTATCGGGGTAGATTCATTCTGACTTTGCGAATCGGCGGGACTCTCACCACGGCCAACGCCAGAAAAAGCGGATTTCACCCCCGGTACCTGCATCACCATCCGCATCGCCTCCATTTCTAGCTTGATGGATTCCTCAAGCGAAATATTGGGTACGCGATTTATGCCGGGTACGATAGAACCTTCCTTCATCTCGGGAATGAACGCCGTGCCGAGCAAAGGTAGGAGCAGCAAGGCTCCGACGAATACCCCTCCTGATATGAGGATGGTCTTCTTGCCGTTAGTCAGCGTCCAATCCAACAGTCTCAGGTAAGGCTTCTTCATAAAGGCAACTATGCGGGTATCGTGCTCTTCTTTCCCTTTTAACAGGTATGAGCACAGAACTGGGGTTAGGGTAAGTGCCAGAATTAGCGATACGAAAAGGGCGATAGCGATGGTGTATGCAAGTGGAGCGAACATTTTGCCTTCCATGCCCTCTAGCGTCATGAGGGGCAGGAATACCAGAATGATAATAGATATACCAAAAATGACTGGTGTGGCTACCTCCGATGCCGCTTCAAGGACTACCTGCATCCGGCTGATATCTTTGCGCTCCGCGAGGCGCTGAAAAGTATTTTCCACCACCACCACCGAACCGTCCACAATCAAACCGGTGGCAATAGCGAGGCCGCCGAGGGACATCAGATTGGCGGACAGGCCATAATGGTTCATCACCATGAAGGTGATCAGCGGCGTCAGGAGCAGGGATGCAACTACGATCAGGGATGAGCGCACATCACCGAGGAAAAGAAACAGCACGATGATGACTAGAATCACACCCTCGAGTAACACTTTCATTACAGTTTTCAAAGCAGCGTCCACCAGCTCGCTACGGTCGTAGTATGGAATGATTTTGAGGCCGCCGGGAAGCATTCCCTTATCGTTGATTTCTGCGACCCTTTGCTTGACCCGGCTCACGATTTCTTTGGCGTTACCGGCGCGGATCATCATCACTATTCCGCCCACCGACTCGGTGATCCCATTCTTAAGTAATGCGCCATAGCGCACCTCGTGACCGATGGTTACTTCAGCGACATCACGCATGAACACCGGCACGCCACTCTGCTCCTTGAGTACGATCATACGGATATCGTCCAAGGTTTTTATCAGGCCTACGCCGCGAATCAAATATTGCTCAGCGTAATGGGGCAAAACGCCGCCGCCAGAGTTGGCATTGTTGCGGGCAAGGGCCTGATACACTTCCTGCAGGGTCACCTTGTAATGCCTCATGCGGTCTGGATTCACCAACGCTTGATACTGCTTGACGTAGCCACCTTGGGAATTGATCTCCGCCACGCCAGGAATGCCACGCAGCAGTGGCCGTACCACCCAATCCTGAGTAATGCGACGTTTGGTCAACTCTTCTTGGCTAAGCACCCGATTACCGTCGTCCGGGTGCTCCAACGTGTACTGATAAACCTCACCTAATCCGGTAGACAGCGGGCCGAGCACGGGCGTCACGCCCTGCGGCATACGCCCGCCTACCTCGATCAGGCGCTCCATTACCAGCTGGCGCGCAAAATAGACATTGGTCGCATCGGTGAACACCAGCGTAATCAGCGATAGCCCCGGTTTATTGAGCGAGCGCATTTCCTCCAAGCCCGGCAGGCCGGTCATGGCCATTTCCAACGGCACGGTAACGAAGCGTTCGACTTCCTCGGGTGAACGGCCCAAAGCCTCAGTGGCAATCTGCACTTGTACGTTGGTCACGTCTGGAAAAGCATCCACTGACAGCTTCCGCGTCGCGTCCAGTCCGAATGCCACCAAGCATACCGCCACCACGACAAGCACCAAACGCTGTTTGAGCGCAGCCTGAATCAGGGATTCCAACATATTAGCCTCCCAGCTCTTCTCGCTTGCGCTCGTTGTTTAGATGAAAACCGCCTTGTGTGACAATACGCTCACCTATTTTGATGCCCTCCAGCACTGGGAAATAACCATGGCTTTCTTGTCCAAGCAGAACACGCCGCAACTGGAAGCGTTTGTCATCTAGCTGGACGAAAACATGATCCTTGTTATCCTCCCGCACCACCGCCGCAGCTGGCACCACCAGGCGACGCTGGGATTTAACCAAAATCAGCATCGAGGCAAGCATTTCCGGCTTGAGCACGCGCTCATGATTCGCTGCGTCCATACGCACCTTCACCGTTCGTCTATCGGGATTAACGGTGTCGGCGACAAAAATTAGTCGCCCTTCAATACGTTTTCCGTCCAACGCCGGAATCTCAGCTTGCACCACCTCACCTACCTTCACCAGGGCAGCCTGCTGTTCGGTCACCTCGGCCACCAGCCAAACGTGGGATAGATCGGCTACGGTAAAAAGCGCTTCCGCCGGTTGCACTACTTGGCCTGATGTTACCGTACGCTCAATCACTACTCCGTCGAGAGTGGCAATAATGGAGGACATGGAATTCACCCGACGGGTAGCCGCCAGTTTGGTAATGGCGCTTTTTGCCATACCGAGCACCTTGAGCTGTTCGTGGGAAGCGTGCAGCTCGGCGTGGGCCTGGACTAAATCAGCCTCGCGCTTTTGCAGTTCAGCTTCGCCTATAACATCAGCAGCGAACAGTAATCGTGCCCGCTCCTCCGCTCGACGCTGCAACGATTCATGGGATAAAGCCTTGAGATAGGCGAGCTGGGCAGTAGCCAGCTCGGTGCTATTCAGTGTGGTTAACACATCGCCGCGTTTTACCGTTTGACCAAGAAATGCATGGATCTCAGTTACACGTCCCGTTACGGCAGCGCCGATGCGCGCTACCCGATGTTCGTCAACTTCAACGCGGGCCGGTACGCGCAAGGTCTCCGCCACATCACCTTCGCTAGCAAGGGTGACTGTCAGACGCTTGAGAAATTCCGGTGCAACCTTTACCACCGATGGATCATTGACCGGAACCGCAGCGGAAAGTGGCGTTTCCTTGCCCTTGCAACCAATCAGCATAGCGATAGATAGAAGGAAGATTAAAACTGGTAAGAACATACGTTTCATAATATTTCACCGGCATTGGAGGGAATGGCGCGTAACCGGGCAATTTCAATAAGTGCGGCTTGCAGTTCGTAACGGGCATTTAGATAATCGAGGCGGGTGGTGCGCAAAACACGCTGGGCGTCCAGAAAATCAAGAATGCCACGCTCACCATAGCGATAAGCCGCTTCGGCTACCTTCATGGCATTTTCGGCATCGTGCATCAAGCCGGTCTCGAATATCTTTACTTGATTTTTGGCAATCTGGTATCGGCCGTAAGCCTGGTCCAGAACTCCCAGTAGACTGATGCTTATCTGCCGCTTCTCCGCCTCAGCCCGATCAAGCCCTGCGACGGCCTCGCCGATGGGGCCCTGACGACGATTCCATAACGGCAAGGGCAGGCTCACGCCGACTTGCCACTGTTTCCAATCCGGATCTTGGTTGGAGCCTACCGTAATGGTGGGCTGTGGGAAACGCAGGTTGCGCTCTAGTTGCACTCGCGCTTGCGCCCGACGGGTTTGGGCGTCCGCCACTTTAAGTAATGGCTGACGCTCCAATAAATCTTTACGTAGCTCTTCCAGAGTTGGCAGATCGGGGGGTAGTAACGGTTCCTGTGCCACTTCGAAATTCCCCGCAAGCGGCGCGCCAATGAGTGCCCGCAGCCGATCGCGGGCTTGGGTGATGCGTAGTTCAGCACTATTAACGGCACTCTTTGCAGCCAATGCTTCGACGTCTGCTTTCACCAATTCAAAGCGCGGAGACTCTCCAACTTTGACCTTGAGTTTAACCCTGTCGCGAATTTGCATGAGTAACTCATGATTGACCGTAGCGAGCTTGACTTCCTCTTGACGACGCAATACATCGAAAAAAGCTTGCGTTACTGAGGTACGCAGATTTATTTGCGCATCCGACACTACCGCTGCACTGGCGGTGATTCCAGCTTCTGCGCCCTGCCGTCGCGCGGCACGCACGGAGGGCAGTTCGACCAGCTGGGATAATCCAGCTACGCGGGTATGCCCGTTCGGGATACTTAAATGCTTTGAAAGAGAACTCCCAGCCCCGACTTGAAGATCGGGATTGGGATAGGCCCGCGCCGTAGTGAGAGCGGCATGCGCGCCACGCTCTTGGGCTGTTACATCAGCGAGCGTTGGACTGTATATGGTTGCGAGACGCAATGCTTCATTTAAAGTCAATAATGTCGCCGCATAGGATGGGGTGATAGCGATTAGTAAAAAGATCGACCACCATACACGAATATGTAAGCTATGCAATTGCATGTTAATTTCAATTCTCCAAATGCATTTTAAGGCTATAGGCAGACATCAATAATGACTATAAGTTTCACCCGTAAAAAAATTTAGCATCGTTACTGAATTTTTTCTACCTATAGTTCACGCCAGTTACGACGGTAAATACAAATTAAAAGCCGAAATCACGCACTGGGTACTGAAGGAAAACTGGACGGAAGCGGAATGCTGAATGAAGCTGCGTTAAATGCAATTATCGCCGTATCAATTGTGTATAGATGTCAAAGTAGGCTGTGGCACTCTGACGCCAGCTAAAATCCTTGACCATGCAATTGCGCTGCAATGTGCGCCAGATTTTCTTGTCATGATAAGCCATCACGGCACGTTGTGCCGTAGCCAACAGGCTGGACGTATCCATGCTGTGAAATACGAAACCGCTGGCAACGCCCTGTTCTAGTGAAACTGCGTTGCAATCCAATACTGTGTCAATCAGGCCGCCAGTCGCATGCACCACTGGCGGCGTACCATAGCGTTGGCTATACATCTGGCTTAGTCCACATGGCTCAAAACGCGATGGCATTAAAAAAATGTCTGCACCTGCTTCTATCAAATGTGACAAGGCCTCATCGAAACCAACGTAAGCACTGATCTGGCCGGAATATTGATGCGAAAGCTCCAGTGCAGTCCGCTGCATTTCCACATCGCCATTACCAAGCAATATCAGTTGCGCTGGCAAGGTAATTAATTGTGATGCAATTTCCAGTACCAGATCCACACCCTTCTGAGGAGTAAATCGACCCACTAATCCGAACAATGGCAGGTCTGGATCAATATGCAACCCCATATGTTTTTGTAACTCGCGTTTATTGGCGGATTTTCCGCTTATATCAGTGGCATCATAAGAATGAACCAAGTTAGGGTCGGTGGCGGGGTTCCACTCTGTGGTATCGATACCATTCAGAATGCCTGTCAAAGCTTCGCGCCGGTAAGCTAGCAGACCTTGCAGACCGAATCCCAGCGCGTCGGTTTGAATTTCGTTGGCATAAGAAGGACTCACGGTAGTGATGTGATCGGCATAATGCAAACCTGCCTTCATGAAAGACAGGTTACCGTAAAACTCTACGCCGTCAGGCTGAAAACACTCAGCGGGCAACCCCAGTTCCGTAACTACTTGCGGTGGGAATACGCCTTGAAATGCAAGATTATGCACGGTCATTACACAAGGTACCGCACCATCTGAAAAATGCAGATAAGCTGGGGTCAGTCCTGTTTGCCAGTCATTGCAATGAACTATATCGGGCTTCCAGTCAAGCGGGGAGTCTGCACAGCTCAGCAATGCAGCAATTTTTGATAGCAGTCCAAATCGTAGGGCGTTATCTGGCCAGTCGAGACCATGTTCATCTTGATATGCTCCCCCACCCCGTTCATACAGCTCGGCACATTCAATCACTAACAGAGGAACGCCATTAGGCAACAAACTAACCAGCAGTCGTGCCGCAGGGAAACCGGGCTGAATGGGAATATTGGTAGCGGCCTGACGATGTGGCAACGCCTTTAAAACTTGCGGGTAACCTGGCAACAATATGCGCACATCCACTCCCATCCCACTCAGCGCCGCTGGTAGTGAGGCACTGACATCGGCCAAGCCGCCAGTTTTGATTAGTGGTGCAACTTCAGAAGTGGCAAACAATACCCGCATCGTTATTCCAATTTCAATTCTTAAGGTAGAACAAATTAACGGCTAACGAGCAAAGTTGCAATCTCCAGTTGCGGTGGAAGTTAACCTTGGTGATGAAGGTAAGCCACTTAAAAATGGTAAAAGCAACATTGCACGGCTAAAAATAAACGAGGTAACCAAGACAGCGCTACCTCTGAAGTGCAATTGGAATTACAACCAGCGCATTAAGCCCATCTCGAATGGATGCGTCAGCATTTCGTGGCGCGGATAAATCCGTATGCGATATTCAAGCTTGCCACATAGTTCCGGTGTCAATACCAACGAATAAATATGTTCGCCCGTTTCTGTACTAAGTTCTTGTGCTGCAAACTGGTAGCGTATCGACTGCTTAAGCTTTTCCTTATTGTACGCATGGCCAATCAACATTTCGACCACCACGTCAGTAGACTTGAGGCCATTCAGGTTTACGCTCACTTCAAAGTGCACGTCTTCTTTGAACATAACGCTTTGCTTAGGGGTTCCCAAGCGGCGTATTGTGACGCTGGGCCAAGCCTCGCGGACAGTGTTTTTCCAAGCGGAAATTTGACGCGCACCTTCAAAAGCAGTATCGCAATACTTGCGATACTGCCGTGTGGCTGGTAAGTAAGTTTTGGCAACATACTCACCCACCATACGCGTGGAATTGAAGCTCGGCAGCAAGGTTGCGATGGAGCGTTTGGACATCTTTACCCATTCTGACGAATAGCCCATCTTGTTGTGCTTGTAATAAGTTGGAATGACCTGGTCCTGCAATAATTCATAGAGCGTTTGGCTTTCTTCACGGTTGCGCTGCGCTTCAGGTAAAAACTCTGAAACTGGTTTGATTGCCCAACCATTCTTGCCATCGTAACCTTCATCCCACCAGCCATCCAGTACCGACAAGTTAAGCACCCCATTCATGGCTGCCTTCATACCAGAAGTGCCACTTGCCTCAAGCGGATACAGGGGGGTGTTCAACCACACGTCTACCCCGGCTACCATACGACGTGCAAGCCGCAGGTCGTAGCCTTCCAGCATCAAGATCTTGCCTTCAAATTCCGGCATGCGTGAAATTTTCGTTACTTGGCGGATAAGGTCCTGCCCTGGAATATCTGCGGGGTGTGCTTTTCCGGCAAAAATGAACAATACCGGACGCTCAGAATCCTGCATGATCTGGCGCAGCCAATCCAGATCTTGAAACAATAGTGCAGCGCGCTTATATGTTGCGAAACGGCGAGCGAAGCCGATAGTGAGCACATTCGGATTGGCTGGATCCGCATACTTCAAAATACGGTCAAGATGTGCTTCAGAGCCGTGATTGCGGAAATGTTGCCGGCTGATTCGGGAACGGATTAATTGCAGCATTCGCGATTTAAGTGATTCGCGCACGCTCCAGAATTGATGGTCCGGAATACTATCGACCCGCTCCCAGAAACTGGCATCCGCTACATGTTGACTCCAGTCCCAACCAAGATATCGCACAAATACCTCCGACCATTCCTTGGCCAGAAATGTAGGCATATGTACCCCATTAGTAATGTGGCTCATGGGATTGTCTTCTTGTTCAATTTCTGGCCACATTTCGGCGCAAATTTTGGCAGAAATTTTGCCATGGATTCGAGATACGCCATTCTGAAAACGCGAGCAATGGATTGCCAACGCGGTCATATTAAAATCTAGTGTATTTGATACCTTTCCCAAGGCAAGAAATTCGTCGCGGCTGATTTTCAATTGTGGATAATAGTTTTCAAAATAGTACATCATCATGCCGTAGTCGAAATGATCATGGCCAGCCGGTACGGGAGTGTGCGTTGTAAAAACAGTATGTGCAGCGACTGCTTCAAGTGCAGTTGAAAACTCTATACCTTGTTCCGTCAGGATGCGGATGCGTTCCAGCAACAAAAAGGCGGCATGGCCTTCATTGATGTGCCATGCACTCGGCTTGATGCCCATTGCCCCGAGCGCGCGGGCACCACCGATTCCGAGCACGATTTCTTGTTCAATACGAATAGATTTGTCGCCGCCATAAAGATGGTGGGTAATGGCACGATCTTGCTGGGAATTTTCATCAAGATCAGTGTCCAGCAAATAGATAGTGACGTTACCGACTCGCGCCTTCCACACCTTAATTGCCACTCTGCGCCCCGGTAAATCCACGCTGACATGGACCTCTGAACCATCGCTATTCAATACTGATGAAATAGGCAAGCTCTCGAATTCAGAGTCTGTATAAATAGCTTTTTGGTTGCCATCACCATCTATGGTCTGTTGGAAATAACCTTGACGATAAAGCAAACCTACACCGACAAAGGGTAAGTGCATATCGCTGGCGGACTTGCAATGGTCACCGGCCAAAATTCCCAAACCGCCGGAATAAATTGGAAAGCTTTCGTGAAACCCAAACTCCGCACAAAAATAGGCAATCAGATCGTTTTCCGCAAACCCTTCAACATGGCTATTGCGTACTGGCTTAGTATGATAACTATCGTAAGCTGATAATGTACGATGGTATTGATCCAAAAAAATCTGATCTTCCGAGGCAGTTATCAGGCACCGTTCGTCCACACATCGCAGAAAAGCTTTTGGGTTTTGACCTACTTCGTCCCACAGTTTGCGATGAATATAAGAAAATAAATCACGTGTGGGCAGATCCCAGCTATACCATAAGTTATTTGCCAGTTCTTCAAGCCGAGCTAAACGGGCTGGTATTTTAGGTCTGACTTCCAAGATATGCGGTGTGCTTTTATACATGATTTCCTGTTATCGCTGTGAGAATTGGGCAATGCCGCCCAACACGGCTACGGTTAAATATGGGATCCAAACGGTAGAATGGAAGTGTTCTTCATTTTCGCTACGTTAAAAACAGCGTGAAGATTCACTTTAAGTTTTGCAAAATACATCTAGGTCTTTTGATTATGCCCTAACGCGTAATACTTAGAACAACCGAGTTACAAGTGTGAATTATATAACAGGGCGGATTCAAGAACCAACCACAGCACAATTTACCGTCACCGATAATAATGCCGACCAAAGTTGAATCGTTTCCTCCCGTTTGATTATACCAACCACTGTTAGAACCCACAGGGTGTATGGCCAAGCGGATCAACCTGCATGGTACAGACTTCAGCCGGGACAATGGCTCAGCGACTACCTATCCTTGCCCAATTTACAAAACGACAGGTACCTAAATATCAGGCGTACAGGGCTGTAGAAGCCCTATTATCCTATTAATGTGGAACTTACATAGCAAGGCTATCTATCATTAATTCCCAGCGGAAATTACGAGCCCCTTTAGGCTGACTTCATATTTAAAAAGGTTGATAGTTTGGAATTTGAGGTAAGTTTGGTAGAATGCAGCGGCTTTTTGAACTTTAACCAGAGTAGGGAGAGTTACATGTCTAATATCGAACAACGCGTTAAAAAAATCGTTGCTGAACAACTCGGTGTAAACGAGACTGAGGTGAAGAATGAGTCCTCGTTTGTTAATGACCTGGGTGCAGATTCATTGGATACGGTTGAGCTGGTAATGGCGTTGGAAGAAGAGTTCGAATGTGAAATTCCAGATGAAGACGCTGAGAAAATAACTACGGTACAACAGGCAATCGATTACGTTAACGATCATCCTAAGTAATTCATCCTTTCGCTTTTCCCCTAAAATAACGGAGTTTGGTTTGACAAAACGCAGAGTCGTCATTACTGGCCTGGGTATTGTTTCGCCCGTTGGTACAGGAATTACCCAAGCATGGCAAAATATCGTTGATGGTAAATCAGGCATTACTCGCATCACTCGTTTTGATGCCAGCTTGTTTTCATCGAAGATTGCTGGAGAGGTGCAAGGGTTTGATGTGGAGAAATTCCTTTCTGCCAAGGATGCCCGACGTATGGATGTATTTATTCATTACGGCCTGGCGGCTGGCATGGAGGCAATTAAGGACGCCGGGATCGAGGTAACTGAACAAAACGCCGAACGCATTGGTGTCAATATTGGATCTGGTATCGGCGGATTGCCGATGATTGAAAATAGTCATAACGATTATTTGGCGGGGGGTCCACGCAAGATTTCACCGTTCTTTATTCCAGGTACCATTATCAACATGATTTCTGGCAATTTGTCCATCATGTATGGCTTTAAAGGGCCTAATCTGTCCATGGTGACCGCCTGCTCCACAGCCACTCATTGCATAGGTGAATCTGCCCGATTGATCGAATATGGTGATGCCGACATTATGATCGCAGGTGGTTCTGAAGGGTCCGTTTGCGCACTCGCGTTAGGAGGGTTTGCCTCTGCACGAGCGCTTTCCACCCGCAATGACGATCCTGCTACCGCTAGCCGTCCATGGGACAAAGATCGCGATGGTTTTGTGATGGGAGAAGGTGCGGGGGTTTTAGTGCTGGAAGAATATGAACATGCTAAATCCCGCGGTGCGAAAATTTACGCAGAAGTGGCAGGTTACGGTATGAGTGCCGATGCATACCACATGACTGCACCACGCGAGGATGGCGAGGGTGCCGCGCGTTGTATGAAGAATGCCTTGCGTAATGCCTGCCTGAATGTGGATCAGGTGGATTACATTAATGCGCATGGCACGTCCACCCCGCTGGGCGATTTGGCTGAAACCATGGCAATGAAGCGTTGCCTGGGCGAACATGCGATGAAGGTCAAGGTCAGCTCCACCAAATCCATGACAGGACATTTACTGGGGGCTGCAGGTGGTGTAGAGGCTATATTTTCCGCACTCGGCATTTATCATCAGATTGCTCCACCCACCATAAATATTTTCGAGCAGGATGAAGCGTGTGATATGGACTATGTGCCTAATATTGCGCGTAACATGACGATTAATGTCGCCATGTCCAACTCATTTGGCTTTGGCGGCACCAATGCTACTTTGGTGTTCCGTAAGGTTTAGAACGCTTGCACGTCTCAAGGAGCTACATGCTGATCAATGGCGTGCCGGGAGATCAGGTTAGCGTTCATGACCGCGGCTTGCTGTATGGCGATGGCGTATTTCGCACGCTGCGTGTGATCGGTGGATGTATGCAGTATTGGCCGCGTCACTATCGCAAGTTACAACAAGATTGCGTTGCATTGCGCATCATTTGTCCAGAAGCGGCGCTGCTGTTTGAGGAATTGCGGCGTTTGATTGAACAACAGCCTGATGGTGTGGCCAAAATAATCATCACACGTGGCGAACAAATGGTTCGCGGTTATGCTCCAGTCGAAAATATGATTCCGACACGCATCTTGAGTCTCACTCCTTCACTTGATTATCCAAGCAGCAATTATTCGCGCGGTGTCAGGCTCCGGCTATGCGATTTACGCTTAGCCCATCAACCGAAACTGGCGGGCATTAAACACCTTAATCGTTTGGAAAATGTTCTGGCGGCTGCAGAATGGACTGACCCAGACATCGCGGAGGGCCTGTTGCTGGATATTTTTGACAATGTAATCGAAGGGGTACGCAGCAATCTGTTCATGGTACGGAACGGTGAATTGTTTACACCAAATTTGTCGAACTGTGGCGTGGCCGGCATACAGCGTGAACGCGTGATAGAGTGGGCTGCCAAGCATGGTGTGCCGTGCCGGGTCAGACAGTTTGGACTGGCGGAATTGCTTGTTGCTGACGAAATATTCTTGGTGAATAGCGTGATCGGTTTATGGCCGGTGCACGAGCTGTCAGGACGTAATTGGAACCATCACCCGATTTCCATGCAAGTACAGAAATGGTTAAACCATGCGCACGATTAAGCGCTTACTGGTTATTGTGTTACTTTTTGCTATGCTACTGACGAGTGCGATTGGCTATTATGTTATTCGCCCACTGACCTTTTCCACGCTTCCCTTGGAGTTTTCCCTTAACCAGGGTAGCAGTTTGAAGGCTGCGGCGCGGCAGATGCAACAGGCTGGCGTGTTACCCAACGATTGGATGTTTGTCTGGTTGGCGCGTATGCTGGGCAAATCTGCACAGATACAGGCTGGCAACTATGAGCTGGAAACTGCGGTTACGATGTTGGAATTATTAGCTATCGTGACAGATGGGCAGGCTGCCCAAAGTGAATTCAGCATAATTGAAGGTTGGACATTCAACCAATTCCGCGCTGCATTGAATACCAATCCAGCCATTCGGCATGACAGCGCAAGCCTGTCTGAAGCGGATATTCTGCGACATATTGGCGCAACGGAGGCGTATGCGGAAGGACAATTTTTTCCTGACACCTATTATTTCGTCAAAGGCACAAGTGACATAGCCTTGCTTAAGCGCGCCTACAAGACTATGCAAATGCACCTGCAGAAAAGTTGGCAAGAACGTACGCCAGACCTGCCCCTTAAGTCAGCCTATGAAGCGTTGATTTTGGCCTCTATCGTGGAAAAAGAAACGGGGCAAGCAAGTGATCGCGGCATGATCGCGGCCGTATTTATCAACCGTCTGCGCAAGGGCATGCTGCTGCAAACTGATCCGACCGTAATTTATGGGTTGCGAGATAATTTTGACGGCAATTTGCGCAAACGAGATTTGCTAACCGATACGCTGTACAACACCTATACCCGCATAGGTTTACCACCCAGCCCGATTGCACTGCCAGGACTAGCCTCGATACAGGCGACTCTTCATCCGGCTGCGACCGATGCCCTGTACTTCGTGGCGCGCGGGAATGGCAGTTCGCAATTTTCAAATACATTAAATGAACACAACAATGCAGTGAATCGTTATCAAAAATAATTGCGTGGCTAAAACGCATTCTCTAATCCATGTTTTCTCCGCGAATCTAACTTTCTCTATATCGTAGTAGCAGACACCTTCATTTTTTGGCTAACATACCTTGGTGCAATCGTATACAATTCTGCGCTATTTTATAGCGCGCGAAAACTGACCACGTAATGCTGGAAATTAGCAATCTTGCTTGTAGTCGCGGAGATCATCTGCTATTTTCTGACCTGAATTTTTCTCTGTCAGCCGGCGATTTGCTACAGGTACAAGGTGCCAATGGCAGCGGCAAGACCAGCCTACTGCGTACGTTATGCGGCTTTATGATGCCTGCTACGGGCGAGATCCGTTGGCGCGGACAGAACGTCCGTGAGCTGGGTGATGCATTTTATGCCGAGATGATTTATCTCGGCCATTTGAATGCCATCAAGGATGAATTGAATGCGTTGGAGAATTTACGTATTAGTGCAGGGCTGGCTGGCTGTAGGGTAGATGATAGGCAGGTAATCGCTGCGTTACGTCGTATGGGTTTGCGTGGACGGGAAACTTTACCGGTCAAAGTACTGTCTCAAGGGCAACGTCGGCGTGTGGCGTTGGCGCGCTTGTTGCTTAGCAATGCCCCTTTATGGATACTGGATGAACCACTCACTGCACTGGACGTGGGCGCAGTTGGGCTGATGCAGGAATTGATTGGCGAGCACCTGGTGAATAACGGCATGGTGATCTACACTACCCATCAGCCACTGGAAGTAGTCGGGATTGCAACGCGGTGGCTTGCGCTGTCATGAACAAGTTGTCGCTGATAGGTTTGTTGAGCCTGGTGATTCGTCGCGATCTGGTGCTGGCCATGCGTCGCCGTGCCGATGTACTGACTACACTGATTTTTTTCGTCATTGTGGTCAGCCTGTTTCCCTTAGGGGTGGGCCCCGAAATGGATATGCTGCGTAAAATGGCTCCTGGCGTGGTTTGGGTAGCGGCTTTATTGGCTTCAATGCTATCACTGGGGCGCATGTTCTCAGCGGATTATCTGGACGGCACTCTGGAGCAGATGATGCTGGTACCGCAGTCGCTGTCGATACTCGTGTTAGCTAAGATTTTGGCGCACTGGATGGTCTCCGGTTTGCCGTTGGTAATTATGGCCCCGGTGCTAGGCTTGCAGTTTGATATGTCGGCGCAGGCATTATGGGTATTGATCGCTGCCCTGCTGCTTGGCACACCAATACTCAGCATGATAGGTGCGGTCGGCGCTGCCCTGACACTGGGGCTGCGCGGCGGCGGGGCGTTGGTGTCGCTACTGGTATTGCCGTTGTGCATCCCGGTGTTGGTTTTTGGAGCAGGCGCAGTGGAAGCCGTTGTAAGTGGCACAAGCGTGAGCTCCCACTTATCGTTGCTAGGCGCGCTACTGGTGATAGCATTGGTATTTACGCCATGGGTTACGGCCCTCGCTCTGCGTATTTCGATGGAATAAAACACATTGTGTATTTTTAATTGAGTAGATATTGGCTATAAACTGGTTTAAATATTCCTCGCCGAGTACCTTTTATAAGGTGGCCGGTAAGATGGTGCCGTGGTTCGCATGGTCGGCCGTAATCCTGTTTGTTGCGGGTCTTTATATTAGTTTTTTTGTGGCGCCGACTGATATCCAGCAAAGTGAGGCTTACCGCATCATGTTCATACATGTGCCTGCTTCCATCCTGTCCATGTTTATCTACCTAGTCATGGCGGGTTATGCCGCGCTAGGGCTGATTTTCAATACGCGCTTATCTTCCATGATGGCTTCTGCGCTGGCACCTACGGGCGCGCTGCTTGCCTTTCTTTCGCTATGGACTGGTGCATTGTGGGGTAAGCCGATGTGGGGAGCATGGTGGGTATGGGATGCGCGACTGACTTCCGAACTCATCTTACTATTCCTTTATCTTGGTTTTATCGCTTTACATGCCTCGATTGATGATCCGCGTCGTGCCGACCGTGCCAGCGCACTACTCGCCATAATAGGCTCGGTCAATGTCCCTATCATCTATTTTTCGGTGCAATGGTGGAATACCCTGCACCAAGGAGCTTCGGTCAAATTCACCGGCACCAGCATGCACGTGGCTATGCAGCAGGGCATGTACACCATGATGCTGGCAGTCTGGTTATATGCCATTGCGGTTTCTTTGCTGCGTGTGCGTTGTATTATTTTAGAGCGTGAATGCAAAGCCCAGTGGGTATCTGAGCTCGTAGAGGTTAGGCAATGAACTGGAGTGAATTTTTTGCCATGAAAGGCTATGCCTGGTACATATGGGGCTCGTACGGAATGGCGCTGCTGATATTTATTATTGAAATTGTAATGGTGCGCCGCAGAAGAATGCTTACCTTGCAGCAATTACACCTAATGCGCAATGCAGAAGATGACATGACATAATGCTTCAAGGACAAGTTTGCCAAATATCCTGATCGCATTATCAATTCGTGCGACGATCACGAAAATTCTTTCAATTGGACAAGAAATGCTTGTCCATGCGGACACAAAAACAAAGTATTCATACATCTGATGGAACAAAACTTTACCAAATAAACTCAAAGCAATCGAAGCTGTGTCGACTCATAAGCATTTCATAAGACATTTGGATTCAAATAATATATTGGAAAAAAATAACATGAAACCGCGTCAAAGAAAATTTGTATATATAATTTTTGCACTTGTTGCTTTGGGTACCGCCATAGGTTTGGTGCTATATGCACTAAACGATAATATCAGCTTGTACTTTACCCCGACCCAAGTTCTTAACAAAGAAGCGCCACAAGGGCGCGGCTTCCGGATGGGCGGATTGGTCGTTACGGACAGCGTCAAGCGTCAGAGCGACGGTTTGACAGTACATTTCAGCATAACCGATACCGCCAAGAGTATGCCGGTTGTGTACAAAGGTTTTTTGCCCGATCTTTTCAAGGAAGGGAAAGGAGTAGTGGTGCATGGCAAACTTGAAGCTGGAAACGTGTTCCGTGCGGACGAGGTGTTGGCCAAGCATGATGAAAACTACATAGCACCGGAAGCTGCATACGCTATGAAGCAGGCTGCTAAAGGACAATCTGCTGTGAATGCCGCGTCATCCGTTAATGCGCCTATTACAAAATAACCCAAAATCTATCACCTGATTCTCAAAAAATCCCAATCTTGTTTTTTGGTGGTCAGCCAATACAAGACGCGGAAAAATTTCAATATATGCGATTAACAGTTGCCATTGTTTAAATGGCATGGCTAAGAGTAACCAAACGAGGTGTCCTGATAGGATTTAACTGTAATGGGACTTGTAACCGATGAGTGCAGACTGAGGAATCCAGTATCACTCCGAACAAAAAGTATTTACTCCCGTCGTGACACATTTTTTTGTGGTTCACTACGTAGTGGGATTGGAAGTTTTCTTTCGAAAACCGAGCAGCCACAGCACATAGCCAGATAGGGCATAGCACAAAAACAGTAGAAACAACACTCCGGGCGGATAGCTAGAAATCAGTATAAAAAATAACGCAACCAGAATAATTACGATAAACGGCACGCTCTTACGCATATTAAAATCTTTAAAACTGTAAAAGCGCACGTTGCTCACCATACTCAAGCCAGCAAACACCGTAAGAATGATGGCATACCAACGTACCTCTTGACCGCTAAAGTGATTATCCAGCATCACCCAAACGAAACCTGCGATCACTGCGGCAGCAGCCGGGCTAGGTAAACCTTGAAAAAATCGCTTATCTACCACTTCAATATTAGCGTTGAAACGTGCCAGCCGTAACGCCGTGCCAGCGCAATAAATAAAGGCTGCGAACCAACCCAATTTACCTAAATCCTTGAACGCCCATTCATACATCAGCAAAGAGGGCGCCACACCGAACGACACCATGTCGGACAGGCTATCATATTCCGCTCCAAATTCGCTTTGGGTACGGGTCAACCGAGCCACACGGCCATCCAGGCCATCTAGCACCATAGCAATAAAAATTGCTACGGCAGCAAACTCAAACTTACTATTCATTGCCTGTACAATGGCGTAAAAACCGGCAAACAGCGCACCTGTAGTCAATAAATTGGGCAACAGATAGATACTGCGCCTGCGCAGATCCATCGATTTTTTATCAGTCGAATCAGACATGATTTTGAAAGCTTTTCATCGTATTGGCTTTTAGCCCTTAGCCAAAACCGCCAGTATCGTAGTTGTTGCGCATACTTTATCACCAATAGACACTTTTACGGCAACCGTCAGTGGCAAATACACATCCACGCGCGAGCCGAAGCGGATGAAGCCATATCGCTGACCACGTGTCAAAACACTGCCTTCCTGTACATAACACAAGATACGGCGTGCGATCAGGCCAGCTACTTGCACACTGGTTACATCTTGCCCATCAGCCCTTTTAATCCATATGGCATTTCGCTCATTTTCCAACGAAGCCTTAGCCAAATCAGCATTTACGAACTTGCCAGGAAAATATTGAACGCGTTTTACCAAGCCATCTATAGGGCTACGATTGGAATGTACATTAAATACATTCATGAACACGCTGATCTTAATGGCGTCGCGCTGTACATAGGGATCCTGCGTGCGCTCCACTGCCACAATACGACCATCCGCAGGGGATAACACTGCATCTGCATCCTGTGGAATTGCACGCGGTGGATCGCGGAAAAATTGCAGCACAAACAACGCCGCTAACCAAAACAGTAGGGACCATACTCCACCAAAAAAATATGATACCAAACTAGCTATGGATACGGCGATAGCCAAAAATGGCCATCCCTCGCGTGCAATGATTGGGTGGGGATAATTAGACATTAGAAGAGAACAACGAAGATTGAATTTTTAGAAACAAGTATTGAAGAACAAGAACCATGAAACTCAGGATTGAGAGCGATCCAGCACTCATTATTCAAACTCTCAATCCCAACTCCAAAATCCCTAGTTCTTGCTTTGATCAACCAGCTTATTTTTACTAATCCAAGGCATCATGGCACGCAGCTGGGTACCCACTGTTTCGATCGGATGCTTGGCGTTAAGACGGCGACGCGCAGTCATTTCAGGATAATTAGTACGGCCTTCCAAGATAAACTGTTTAGCATATTTACCAGACTGTATATCTTTCAAACAGTTACGCATGGCCTCCTTAGTATTATCAGTAATAATCTTAGGGCCGGTGACGTACTCGCCATATTCCGCATTATTTGAAATGGAATAGTTCATATTGGCGATGCCACCTTCGTACATCAAATCTACTATTAACTTCAATTCATGCAAGCACTCGAAATAAGCCATTTCCGGCGCATAGCCAGCTTCCACCAGAGTTTCAAAACCGGCCTTCACCAGTTCTACGGCACCACCACATAATACGGCCTGCTCGCCAAACAAATCTGTTTCCGTTTCCTCACGGAAATCAGTCTCAATCACCCCACCCTTGGTGCCACCAATGGCTGCGGCGTAAGAAAGCGCGACGTTTTTGGCCTTGCCAGATTTATCCTGATATACAGCAATCAAAGATGGCACGCCGCCGCCCTTCAAATATTCGGAGCGAACTGTATGACCCGGGCCTTTTGGCGCTATCATAATTACGTCCAAATCGGCACGTGGAATGACTTGATTATAGTGAATGTTAAAGCCGTGGGCGAACGCTAAAGTAGCGCCCGTCTTCATATTTGACACAACTTCAGTGTTATAAACATCAGGGATATTTTCATCAGGCAACAGCATCATGACCACATCGGCGCCCTTGACCGCAGTAGCGACTTCCATAACCTTATGTCCAGCCGCTTCAGCTTTCTTCCAGGAAGCGCCATTCTTACGTAGGGCAACAGTCACATTGACACCAGACTCCTTTAGGTTCAAGGCATGAGCATGGCCTTGTGAGCCGTAGCCGATAATGACAACTTCTTTACCCTTAATTAAAGACAAGTCTGCATCTTTGTCGTAATAAACTTTCATGTTGGCCTCTTTAAAATAATCATAAAGTTAAAAAATTAAAGTTTTAAAATGCGATCGCCGCGCCCGATGCCGGACGCGCCGGTACGCACGGTTTCCAGAATCAGGCTGCGGTCTATGGCTTGCAAAAAGCTTTCAAGCTTGTGGCCGGTACCGGTTAATTCAATGGTGTACGTTTTGTCAGATACATCGATAATGCACCCACGGAAAATATCCGTCATGCGTTTCATTTCCTCACGCACCGCACCCATTGCACGCACTTTCACCAACATTAACTCGCGCTCCAGATGTTCGCCTTCGCTCAGATCCATTACCGCGACTACCTCAATCAGCTTGTTGAGCTGTTTGTAAATTTGCTCGATCACTTCGTCAGAACCACTGGTTACTATAGTCATGCGCGACAGCGTGGCATCTTCTGTGGGCGCCACAGTAAGTGACTCTATATTGTAACCGCGCGCTGAAAACAACCCGGAAACACGCGACAAGGCGCCCGCCTCATTTTCCATCAACAGGGAAATAATATGCCGCATTACAAATCCTCCGCCAAAATCACTTCAGACAAGCCCTTGCCACCCTGGACCATGGGGAACACGTTCTCAGTCTGGTCTGTTATGAAATCCATGAATACAAGTTGCTGCTTACGCCCAAATGCTTCTTTCAATGCAGGCTCCACATCCGATGGCTTCTCAATGCGCATACCAACATGACCATAAGCTTCCGCCAGCTTCACAAAATCGGGCAGCGCATCCATATAGGATTCGGCATAACGGTTACCATGGAAGAACTGCTGCCACTGGCGCACCATCCCTAGATAACGGTTATTTAACATGATAATTTTGAGTGGCAATTGAAATTGTTTACAGGTAGAGAGCTCCTGAATACACATTTGAATACTGCCTTCTCCAGTAACGCACGCTACATGCGCATCTGGATGAGCTAATTGCACGCCCATTGCGGCGGGCAAACCGAAGCCCATGGTGCCTAGCCCACCAGAGTTAATCCAGCGACGCGGCTTATCAAATTTGTAATACTGGGCCGCCCACATCTGATGCTGTCCAACGTCGGAGGTGATGAAGGCATCACCCTGGGTAACTTCATACAGCTTTTCGATCACGAACTGCGGCTTAATTATCTCATCCGACTTTTTGTAAACTAAGCTATTCTTGCCTCGCCATTCCTTAATTTGAGCCCACCACGGCGCAATCGCCTGCTGATCAGGCTTCTCCTTGCTACCGTGCAATTCTGCCAGCAGATCATTCAACACATGGGCCACATCGCCAACGACGGGCAAATCCACCTTCACCCGCTTGGAAATTGAGGAAGGATCAATATCAATGTGAATGATCTTGCGTTTTTCCTGACTAAAATGCTTAACATTACCAACCACACGATCATCAAAACGTGCCCCCACGGCCAGCAGCACATCACAATACTGCATCCCCATGTTTGCTTCATACGTACCATGCATGCCCAACATTCCAACAAATTGCTTATCTGTCGCCGGATAGCCACCCAAGCCCATCAAAGTATTGGTACAGGGGAAACCCAGCAAACGCACTAATTCAGTCAATTGCTTAGATGCATCAGCCAAGATTACGCCACCACCCGCATAAACCATAGGCCGTTTGGCTGCCAGCAGCAACTGCACAGCACTTTTGATCTGCCCCAAGTCACTATGCTGAGCCGGATGATAAGAACGGATGCTCACCGATGTTGGATAGCTGAATTCCGTTTTTTGACAGGATATATCTTTCGGAATATCCACCAGCACTGGCCCAGGGCGGCCGCTTTTGGCAAGATAAAATGCCTTTTTAATGGTACTAGCGATTTCCTTAACGTCTTTGACCAGGAAATTATGCTTCACGCAAGGTCGCGTTATGCCAACCGTATCCACCTCCTGAAAAGCATCTTCGCCGATGGCATAAGTCGGCACTTGGCCACTAATAATTACCATAGGAATAGAATCCATATAGGCAGTAGCAATGCCTGTGACCGCATTGGTTACCCCAGGACCAGAGGTGACCAACGCGACCCCCACCTTATCAGTGGAACGCGCGTACCCGTCAGCGGCATGTACTGCAGCCTGCTCATGACGAACTAGTATATGTTTAACCTGATCCTGAGTGAACAACGCATCGTAAATGTGCAAGACCGCACCGCCAGGGTACCCGAACACATATTCAGCCCCCTCTTCCTGCAAACATCTAATGGTTATTTCCGCGCCCGTCAGTTCCATGTCAAACTACCCTAGCAAACAATAATTAAAGAACCGCGCAAGATAAAGGTTAGACGCATTTTGGTCAACCCCCACACCAGAACAGGGTTAACAATTATCTATTGATTTATGATGAAATTTGTTAGCATTCGTCACCCATTAATTTAGTAAGACATCTACAGAACTAAAAAACCTCATCCCAATTGCAATGTTGCCCAAAAATTTACTCGTTTACATATCAAAGACATGTAGCGTCATGTAATTTTTTCACACCTTGCATTTGAAATTTGGGTAACCCTTGAATTTTCAATGTTACCCAGTAGTTATTACCCATCAGGGGAGCATTTCAAACTGGCCAGCCACGACGAACTTTCCAAATTTCTCGCTGAAACCGAACGTCGCGCCTACAAACAAGCATTGTTCGCGATACGTAACGAACATGTGGCGCTAGATATCGTACAGGACTCTATGCTTAAGCTTGCCGAAAAATATGGCGGTAAGCCCGTCAATGAGCTACCTATGTTATTTCAGCGTATCCTGCAAAACACCATTCGTGACCATTGCCGAAGACAGAAAGTGCGCTCCAGGTGGGTTTCGCTGATGTCCTCGCTGATTCCACAGCACGAAGAAACTGAATATGAGCCACTGGATACCCTTCAGGACGACGACAACAATAGCCAAGGACTTGCTCCTGATGCATCATTTGAACAATCCCAACTTATTGCTCTGATTGAAGAAGCATTAATCGTTCTCCCAGCACGTCAACGTGAGGCATTCCTGTTGCGTTACTGGGAGGATATGGATACTACAGAAACAGCGGCGATCATGGGTTGCACAGAAGGCAGTGTCAAAACACACTGCTCACGCGCTGCCCATAGCCTCGCGGCCATTTTGCGGAAAAAAGGAGTTCACTTGCCATGAAAAAAAATGAACTGAGCCATGAAGATATCAAACAATTACTTAACCATTCCGCCGCACAGCTCGACAAACCCACGCTGACCCGCCTGCATCAGGCACGAGAGCAAGCCATGGCACACCATGCTACCCATTGTATAGAACCGGTATTTGCCCGAGCTGGGCATGCTGTATGGCATGCTTTCGGTACACAGCACAAATCACGCTTGTGGGCCGCCACTTTATTAGTTGCGCTTATTCTGTTCAGCGCTACCGCTTATTGGAATCAAAATGCAAAATCTGATACAACCGACGTAGATATTGCCATTCTGACTGATGATTTGCCCATACACTTTTACGTTGACTGATACAAATCATGTACCTAATCCGCCATCACCTGCTCGCATTCAGCATCACCTTATTTTTATTTCTGCCAACGATAGCTGGGGCGCAGACATGGGAAAATCTCACCCCAATACAACAAGAGGCATTAGCTCCGCTCTCTCAACAATGGAATACGCTGCAAACACTTCAGCAGCAGCGCCTCATCAATTTGGCGAAACGCTACCCACAGCTTGATGCAATGAAGAAACAACGCCTGCATAACAGACTGGAAAAATGGAGCAAGCTAACACCCGAACAGCGCGACCGTGCTCGCGAAAAATTCCAGGCATTTAGCAAAGTTCCTTTAGAAAAACGCGAACAGGTCAAACAAATGGTTCGCCAACATGAAGCTGAAAAATTGAACACACCGGCTGCCACCCCTCCACTAGCCAATATGCCATAAAATTTATCACCATGTTTCTTAATATTAATTCTTAATATACATCGCAATAAGGCAGATTGAAGCTCAAAGTGCGACACGAGTTGCAACAGGCATTATTTATTACCTTTTAAAATTTGATCGATACTTTTGACAGCATCAACCCATTGACTTTTATGGGCTAATTCAAGTTCGGAGTGCAACAGCCGATATAACTCCAACAAAATATCAATAATAATGGCGGGGCACGATGAAATAAGCTATCGGCACGAGTGAACTTTCCGTTTTCTTGGTTAAACCTTCCAGCCTGCAGGCGCGCATTGTCCAAAAATATCTGAGTGATCTTGGTGTGTTGAATACACAGGTTTTCCAGGACGGAACTTCAGCACTTGCGGCCATACGTACACAACAGCCTGACCTAACCATCAGCGCGATGTACCTGGAAGACATGTCTGGCTCAAAACTGATTGAAGTGATGCGCGCCGATCCAGCCTTAACTGGAATAGCTTTCATTCTGATTTTCAGCGAGGACAACCCTCTTTACCTCGATCCCGTGCGTCAATCCGGCGCCTGCGCCATTCTGACCAAACGGTTCGAACTGAAACACTTACGTGAAGTTATCTTCACGACGCTCGATTATCTCAATCCGGGCAATCTCGCGCTAGAAAGAGATAATTTCGACATTGAAAATCTGCAAGTACTGGTAGTAGATGACAGCTCCAGCGCACGTTCCTACCTGATCAGGGTACTTAAAAATATTGGCATCAAGAATATTACCGAAGCTGAAAATGGCAAGCGGGGGGCGGAAATCGTCCAGGAGCATTCCTTCGATCTGGTTATTACCGGTTACAACATGCCAGAAATGAATGGCGGGGAATTGGTTGAATTTATTCGCAATCAGAGCTGGCAAAATGCGCTGCCGATAATAATGATATCCAGCGAACGGGATGAAAATCGGCTTGCCGTCGTGAAGCAGGCAGGCGTTTCAGCTATCTGTGACAAGCCTTTTGATCCATCGCATATTAAAAACCTGATCGAGCAGATAATTGCGGCTGCATAATAAACCAACAGCTCGGGCTCAATTATTTCAATATTTCCCGGCAACAGTACCCGTTGCTAATCATATTTTTCCAAAACCGTGCCTAATGTTTATTTTTTGGCACAAACCAGCTTTAAATTATCCCGCATTACACCCTGTCATTGGGTAAGCCCCATCAAGTGCTATAATTCACACTTCTTGTGAATGAGTTGTGTAATGCTTGCTGCCTTGAATTTCAAATCCCATCTTTCCGAATTGTTCGCGCAGGCCATGCGCGTTGCTGCACCTGAAGCGACACAGATCGACATCCTCATCGAGCGGCCCAAACAGGTGCTGCATGGCGATTACGCCTGTAATCTGGCGATGCAGCTGGCAAAGCCGCTGCGTAAATCTCCACGTGACATTGCGCAAGCATTGGTCGCGGCCATGCCTGCATCTCTAGTAGTGGAAAAGGTGGAGATTGCGGGAGCGGGTTTTATTAATGTATTTATCACTACGGCAGCCAAACAGAATGTTGTGCGTGGAGTGCTGCAGGCAGGGGCGGGTTATGGTCATATTCATCTGGGCGCGGGGCGTAATGTGGGGGTAGAGTTCGTCTCGGCCAATCCGACCGGACCATTGCATGTGGGACATGGACGCGGCGCTGCGGTAGGAGATTGTTTATGTAACGTTTTGCATGCGGCAGGCTGGAACGTGACGCGCGAGTTTTACTACAACGATGCGGGTGTGCAGATTGATAACCTGACGCACTCCGTGCAATTGCGCTGCAAGGGCATCACGCCGGACGATCCGTCCTGGCCGGAAGCGGGTTATCGCGGCGACTACATCATTGATGTGGCAAAAGATTACATGGCTAGAAAGGTAATCGACGTGAGGACGCCTTCCCAAGCCATCGGGGAAGTCGATGCCACGAAGGCCTATGACATACAGATGAGTGGTAGAGGAGATGCGGATGATGTTGAAGCCATCCGTCATTTCGCGGTGGCCTATTTGCGCCGCGAACAGGATCTGGACTTGCGTGCGTTTGGCGTGGAGTTCGATGTGTTCGCGCTAGAATCTGCGCTTTACACCAACGGCAAAGTGGAGGAAGTGGTCAAGGCGCTTATCGCCAGCGGCCACACGTATGAACAAGACAATGCACTATGGCTACGCACGACAGATTTTGGTGACGACAAAGACCGTGTAATGCGCAAGAGCGATGGCAATTACACTTATTTTGTGCCGGATATCGCTTACCACTTGGATAAATGGCGGCGCGGCTTTACCCGCGTCATTAACGAACAGGGCGCGGACCATCACAGCACCATCACACGGGTGCGCGCGGGACTGCAAGCTTTGGATGTTGGCATTCCGCAAGGTTGGCCGGATTATGTGCTGCACCAGATGGTAACGGTGCTGCGCAATGGCGAAGAAGTGAAAATATCCAAACGCGCGGGTAGCTACGTTACTCTGCGTGACTTGATTGATGAAGTGGGCTGCGATGCTACGCGCTTCTTCCTGGCGGCGCGTCATCCTGATTCTCAACTGGTGTTCGACATTGATCTGGCGAAATCGCAGAGCAATGAAAATCCTGTTTATTATATTCAGTATGCCCATGCGCGTATTTGTAGCGTGTTGGGACAGTGGGGTGGCGATGTTGCGGTGCTACGCCAAGCTGATGTTAGTACGCTGGAGAGTGACTACGAGCGCGCCTTATTGCAACGTCTGATTGACTATCCGCAGGTGATCGAAAGCGCTGCAGAAGATTTGACACCACACCTGATCGCGATCTATTTAAAGGATTTAGCCGCTGATTTTCACAGCTATTATAATGCTTCACGCTTCCTGGTTGAGGAGAAAGGTATAAAACTGGCACGGCTGGCGTTGATTGCTGCGGTGGCACAGGTCATGCGCAACGGCTTAGTGTTGTTGGGTGTTTCCGCACCGGAAAAAATGTAGGCTGGGTACCTTCCATGGTGGGATGAAAATCCGCAAGGTCAAAACAAATGTGAAGTTACCAATTCTATGGGTGATTCGACGGCCTTCACAAGAATGGATGAAATTTTTTAAAGATTAATTATATGAGTAAAAACAGTAACACTCGATCCGCAGCACCGCGCCAAGGTAGTTCGTTACTGACTGGCATTGTAGTCGGTATGGTAGTGGGGCTGGTTATTGCGGGTGGCGTGGCGTGGTACATTTTAAAAACTCCCAGCTCGTTCGTAAATAATGTACCCCATGAAACGACTAAACTTGCGGTGGACGCTGAGAAGCAGTTTCCTGCATCTACATCAAAAACCGCTCAGGGCCTAACTTCTTCGGTGGCTGCATCAGGTGTAGATGAAGGCAAACCGCGTTTTGAATTTTATAAAGTGTTAACTGACAAACAAGATGCAACGGTACTTATACAAAAAAGCAGCGACAATATGGCAACGATAGAGAATAAGCCGGCACCTGTTCAGTCTGCGGGGAATGCTACTGCGAAAGAAACTTATTTTTTACAGGCGGGTTCATTTTCCAATGCGGATGATGCGGATAAATTAAAAGCCAAGTTGGCTATGCTCGGTGTAGAAGCCAGTGTGCAAATCGCGACCATTCCTGATAAAGGGGTATGGCATCGCGTGCACGTCGGTCCTTATAAGGGCAAAGAGGAAATGAGTAATGCATTGGCAGTGTTGAAACAAAATGGGATAAGTGCTACTCCAATGCTTGCGAAATAGACTAAATGTTTACTTACTGGCTAAAGAAGCAGGTGTTTACTCATTTAGCTACTGAAGTGTTTAATTTGACTTTTAATCCGAACGTTTCATATTCGCATGAAACCGTATTGGATGTTATTTGTTAGGCAGTAAAAATAGGCATAACAAACAAAGAGTAGAGAGTCGCATAATGATATATTTGTGTTGGCAGTCCTAACTTTGCATGGAGATAGATATGAAATTCATCAAACAGATTTTTGTGGTACTAGCGTTGTTATGTGTTAACCAAGTTTTTGCTGAGCCTGAACTGGGCAAGGATTACAAAGTGCTCAATACGGCCCAGCCGACGCGTGCAGGCAGTAAAATTGAAGTGTTGGAATTTTTCTTCTACGGGTGTTCACACTGTTTCAAGATGCACCCAGCGCTGACCGCGTGGGAGAAAAAAATGGCTAAAGATGTTGAATTGGTCTATGTACCGACCATTTTCAATAACTCTTGGGAGCCGATGGCACGTACTTACTACACGCTAGAATTGCTGGGACAGCAAAAGCGGCTGCACGACGACCTATTTAATGCTTGGAACGTGGATAATATTGACCTGAGCGACGAGGCCAAGATCGTTGAATTTGTTGGCCAGCGCGGCGTAGATCGCAAGAAATTCAGTGAGGCCTATAATTCATTCGCCATGCAAAGCAAGGTAACACGTAGTAAGCAATTGGCGCAGATATATGGCATCCGAGGCACACCGTCGCTGACGGTGGACGGCAAATATTTGATTAGCGGTCTGGGGCCGGAAGAAAGCATTAAAGTGTTGAATGCCTTGATCGACAAGGCACGCAAGGAGCGCGCGGGCAAACGTTAGTGGCCGCACAACGCGTCGTTATCAGCGGCGCATCCAGCGGCATGGGTCTGGCGCTGGCGCGTTATTACCTTGAGCAAGGCGCGATGGTTGGGGTGCTCGCCCGTCGCGCAGATTGTCTGCAAGACCTCTCTAAGCAGTTCCCCCAACAAGTTTATTGTTACCCACTGGATGTGCGTGACTCAGCTGCCGTACAAGCGGCGGCGCAGAGTTTCATCGCCCACACAGGTGTGCCGGATATCGTGATTGCCAATGCCGGTATTAGTGTCGGAACGCTCACTGAATATGCCGAGGACATTGATGTTTTCCAGCAGATGATGGACATCAATATGTTAGGTGTAATCAAAACTTTTCAACCGTTTCTAGTACCTATGCGTGAGGCCGGACAGGGCTTATTGGTTGGCATTGCCAGTGTGGCAGGATTCCGGGGGTTGCCGGGGGCGGGTGGCTATTCCGCATCCAAGGCGGCGCTAATCTCTTATATGGAAAGTTTACGTGTGGAATTGCGCGGTAGCGGGATGCGCGCCGTTACCATCTGCCCTGGCTACATCAAAACGCCGATGACCGCCGTCAATCCTTACCCCATGCCTTTTATTTTGTCAGCCGACGAAGCAGCGCGTCGTATTGCACGAGCAATTGCTTCCGGCAGCTCATTTGCGGTAGTGCCGTGGCAGATGGGATTCGTCGGGCACGTGCTTAAGCTGCTGCCGAATTGGTTATATGATTTTGTGTTTTCACGGGCTCCGCGCAAACCGCGCAAGTTGCTTTAAATTCGGGTTTTAAATTCGAGTTTTGATTGAAATTCTTATGAGTGTTAATCAAGGGCTCGTTATCTATCTCAAGAGAGTCATAATCTTCGCGTACTCGTATGAAGCGAGCGAATCGTGGGATACCGGTTTTTTCATTTAGTCCGTTATAGCGGTAGGTAACCCATCTTCCCAACTGGGGCGGATGGCGCCGATCTGCGTTAGATAGCCCAGCACCCAAACGAAAGCGTAATCCGTCAACTGACTCTACCTCCAAAGCGCCTAACGTGCCTGCATACTTACCTTTACCCGGCAGGTGAGCGACCACCTTGGCTTCTGTATCTTCGTAGGGCTTTAGTTTTAATAGATCGTTGCTGCGGACTGCCCGGTAAAGTGAAGTGCCACGATGCAGTATCAGACCCTCACCGCCTTGCTTGACCACCCGCTTAAGCATTGCTCTCAAAGCGGCTTGATCGGCTACTTTAAACTGCTCTACATGGTGTACCCATGGCTGCCCGATCTGCGCAATGACAGTCTGTAGTGCGGCATTGCGTTCGGTGTAGCTGCCTGGATGCGCTGGCAGATCGAATACCATGAAGTGCAGCGTGCGCCACTGGGCTTCGTCGGGAATTTTTTTCCTGACGGTGGAAACTGCGCGGGAAAACTGACCGCGGCCAACCCATAATTCCCCGTCGATAGGAATTTTTGGCCAGCCGGCAGTGAACCATACTGGGGCTTCGATATGCTCGCCGTTCCGGGTCAATAGTTTTTCACCATCCCAGTAACCGCGCATGCCATCAAGTTTTTCACTCACCCAATAATCTGCCAGCGTGATATCGCCCCGAAAGACATTTGCCAGCATTATCGGAGGCGGCGCAAGCCCCGCTGCTCGTAAGGGCAGACAACAAAACACAAGTGCTAGCGATAACGTACAAAGCCGCACCCAATTGGGGTGGTTGATGCCTAACCAGCAGTATATTTTCACCTGAACAAGTGTGAAATATGTCATATATCCATCCGCAAGGTATTGCTCGTGGTAAATTTTCAGGTTTTGCGTTCGAGTCGTTTTGACGGTGATGGTTTGCCTGCTATATCAGAGGACAGCGCAATTTCTAAGCTGTTTTCCGCCAAATAATTCGCGCAGTAAGATTTTCAATTTTTTCCTACTGAGTTTTCATTGTCCCTGCCATGCGTTCCACCTTATCGTTCATTTTAATGATAACAAAGGCATCTCATATTTTCTCGGTAATCTCAAAAAAGCCATCTACAGCATCATTAGCGATGCGCGAGATTCTTCTCGGCTATAACACAACCGTTACCTTGAATTTCTATCCTCGCTATTCAATATTCATGAGGAAACACCTTCTATCCATTTCAAACGGAAAACGCTCTCGATACCTCAAACAACTACGCATCCTTGGCTCAATCAAACATGTCGCAAAAATTTACCCGTACTACCTAACACACATCGGTTGATCTGCTATTGCAACCTGCGAAAAACTGACAGAGCTCACCACCTCTTAACCAATTGACACCATTAGATAAATAAAAAATCCTTGTTATTTTATGAAGCCATTTAACTGGTAAGATACTAAAGTATCTCTGCAACTTGTCGTAAAGAAAAATGCATCCATGCATTAGATTTAGTCGGGTAATTTTGTAAATTACAAAGTATTTTTCTGTCAATGTAACTATTACCATCTTGATTTATTCGCACTTTATTAATGTGCAATGTAATTGCAGGCTGCAATAAAAATTGCTGCATTCGTAATAATTTTTTATTTATAAATGATTTAACGCATAAAGTTCTAATCATAAATTATGATCAAAGGCAAGTTAAGTATCCCGTTAGATTTCTTGTATACCAAGACACCTCCTTTAATTGGGGTCGATATTTGTTCGTCTTCAATCAAAATTGTGGAGCTTAGTGAATTAGCGAAGAAAAACGGCTATGTTATCGAGCATTACGCAATAGAAACATTACCCCAAAATGCTGTCAGTGATGGCAATATCAATGACCTGGAGGCAGTTTCGGAATGTATGCGCCGCGCTTGGAAGCGAATGGGAACACGCATTAAAAACATTAGCCTCGCACTTCCTGCTGCCGCTGTGATAAGCAAAAAAATTATCCTTCCCAGTGGATTGAATGAAGAAGATATGGAGCACCAGGTGACGGCTGAAGCAAATCAGTACATCCCTTTTTCTATTGACGAGGTTAACCTAGATTTTCAAGTAATCGGACCGGCACCGGGCAATGCTGCGGAAATCGAAATATTGTTGGCTGCCTCGCGTAATGCCAATGTGGAAGATCGTGTTGCCGTCGCACAAGTCGCCGGGCTCAAAGTGGTAGTGATGGATGTAGAGCATTACGCTGCCGAAATGGCGTTTGATCAGATCCGCTTGCAGTTGCCAGGAGGCGCCACAGATCAATGCGTAGCGTTGGTAGATATAGGTGCAAACGTAATGAATGTAAATATACTGCGCAACGGGCAGTCGGTGTACATGCGCGACCAGCAAATGGGTGGCGATCAATTGACACAACATATTCAGAATGCATTCGGCTTATCCGTTGAAGAGGCAGAAGCAGGCAAACTTAATGGAGGATTACCGGAAAATTACGAAAGCGACGTGCTGACACCGTTCCGCGAAAGCGTGGCCGGAGAAGTGTTTCGTGCCATTCAACTTTTCTTTACCTCAACCCAATTTAACGAAGTAAGTTACATTGTTTTAGCTGGCGGCTGCGCAGCGCTATCTCACTTAGATGATGCTGTAGCAACACGTACGCAGGTAAAAACATTGGTGGCAAATCCCTTTGCTCAAATGACTTTATCCGGACGCATCAAACAGCGCCAATTACAGATTGATGCGCCAGCGCTCATGATTGCTTGTGGTCTTGCGATGCGGAGGTTTGATCCTTCATGATACGCATTAATTTATTACCGCATCGTGCCGAGAAGCGTAAAGCGCGGCAGGTTCAGTTTTACACGTTCAGCCTAATCACGCTAGTGCTGGCAGCAATGCTTGTTGGTTTTGTGCATGTCGTCATTAATACACAGATTGAATATCAGGAGCGCCGCAACCGATATTTGACAGATCAAATTGTCTTGTTAGACAAGCAGATTACCGAAATAAAACATCTAAAAATGGAAATCGCAGCATTGATGGAGCGGAAAACGGTGGTTGAAAAACTGCAAAGTACCCGCTCAGATGTGGTACATCTGCTGGATCAGATGTTGGCTATTTTGCCAGAAAGCGTGTATTTAAAAACGATTAAACAGACGGGCAACCAAATTAACCTGGTTGGTTTTACTCAGTCGAATGCCCGTGTATCCACTCTGATGCGTTCCATTGATAGTTCTCAATGGCTAGAGTCGCCGACACTGGTTCAAATTTCTGCGACAACCGCAAATGCGAATGGGCCACGCTTGAGCGAGTTTACTTTGAATTTCAATTTGACCACTCAGGTGCCAACAACCCCTGCTACTTCGACTAAAACAGCTAGCAAGAAAAGTTAGGTTGGAACCATGAGGCTACTAAACGAACTACAAAATATTAACCCCAAAGATCCCGGCGGTTGGCCTTTATTGGTGAAACTCAGCGCATTTGTGGCAATATTCGTGATCATTTTACTTTCTGGCGCCGTATTTGATTGGAAAGATCGTTGGGAAGCATTAAACACGGCCAAGCAGATTGAGGTTACATTAAAAACAGATTTCAAGGCCAAGAAGGCAATAGCCATCAATGTAGACGTTATCAATAAAAAACTTACGGAAGCCAAACAATCATTTGATGCGCTACTGAAACAATTGCCAAGCAAGTCAGAGATGGATGCATTACTGACTGATATTAATCAGGCTGGGCTGAGTCGTGGCCTACAATTTGAATTGTTTAAACCTGGTGCCGAGATTATTACCGGCGTGTTCGCTGAGCAGGCAATTACCATTAAAGTAACCGGTAATTACGATGATATTGGTAAATTTGCTAGCGATATTGCCCAATTACCGCGCATTGTTTCGTTGAGCGAAATTAGCATTAATCCAACGGGAGGGCAACTGACTATGGATACTACGGCTAAAACATATCGCTATTTAGATGAGGACGAACTAACTGCCCAGAAACAATCATCCAAGGTAGCTGGAGTACACAAATGAGACCAGCTTGTTTGTTACTATTCACATCTTTACTACTAACTGCCTGTGCTGACGAAGAGTTTCAGGACTTGCGCGATTTTGTCAAAAACACTGGAGCTGGTATGCGCGGCAAGGTGGACCCACCCCCTGAGATTAAACCTTATGAGCCTTTTGTTTATGATAACCCTACAGGCTTGCCAGATCCATTCAAGCCACGCAAGCCCGAAACGAAAAGTGGTGATCTCCCCAGCCTCAATCAACCGAATATGAAACGACGTCGAGAAGCACTAGAAGAATCGCCATTGGAAAGTTTAAGGATGGTAGGTTTTCTTCTCAAGGCTAAAGTTGGTCACGCTATCGTTCGCTCATCGGACGGCAAGCTTCACCGCGTCAAAGCAGGTAACTACCTAGGATCAAATTTTGGTCAAATTATTTCAGTGTCAGAAACCGAAGTAAAAATCAAGGAAGTCGTGCAAGACAGTGCGGGAGACTGGGCGGAACGCATAAGCAGCTTGCCAATGATGGAATGAATGATTAGGATTGGGACATGAGCCATTATAAAAACGCAGTCAATAACCTTGTTTTGCTTGTTATTGCGGTATTTACGGCTTGTGCATTAACTGCCCAAGCTCAGAGCAATACTACTACGCAAAACGCTAGCACACAAAATTCTGGCGCAGGAAATAGCATACAGTCGCTTAGCGTCAGTGCCGCACCGGGTGGCAAGCTGGTACTCAAGTTGGGATTGAAGAATACACTTGCTAATCCGCCTTTGAATTTTGCTATCAGCAATCCGGCACGCATAGTATTTGATTTCCCCAATACAACAAATGGGCTGGGCAAATCGACGCAGAAGTTTGACATAGGTGAATTGCGTGGCGCCAATATCGTGCAATCAGGCAATCGCACCCGCTTAGTGGTTAACCTTAGTCAAACATTGCTTTATGACTCCCATACACAAGGCGCTAACCTGCTGATCACCCTGCATGGCAAAATTCCTACGGCATCAGCAACGGTAGCCTCTGCTCGATTTTCTGAGGCAAAGTCAAGTGCCCAAAAATACAGCCTGCGTGATATTGTTTTTCGCCGTGGCGGGAATAGTGGAGGACGCATTCAGGTAGATTTATCAGACCCTGGTGTGGGTATAAGCGTTAAGCAACAAGGCAAAAACCTGATCGTAGACTTCATGAATACCAATCTACCGCGCAACTTGCAGCGTAAACTTGATGTAGTGGATTTCGGCACACCAATACAGGGCATCGATACATTCACGCAGGGTGACCATGTACGCATGGTCATCGAACCCAAAGGTTTGTGGGAACACGTCGCCTACCAGACCGATAACAAGTTTATCGTGGAAATAAAAGCAGTGGCAGATAATCCAAATAAACTATTGAAAAATAAACAGATAGGTTATGCGGGCGAAAAACTGACATTGAGCTTCCAAAATATTGCAGTGCGGGAAGCGCTGAACGTTATTGCCGACTTTACTAATCTAAACATGGTAATTAGCGATTCCGTGAGCGGCAATCTGACTTTACGCCTTAAGGATGTACCATGGGATCAAGCACTACAAATCATTCTTGATTCACGCGGCTTGGATATGCGCAAAAACGGTAACGTGATCCAGGTTGCCCCGCGAGAAGAATTGGCGGCCAAGGAAAAACTTAATTTAGCAGCGAATCAAGAAATCTTCGACCTTGAGGCTCTTCACACGGAAAGTTTCCAGCTTGCTTATTCAAAAGGTGCGGAAATTGTCGCTTTACTGCAGAGCCCCACTCAGCGCATGCTATCAAAACGCGGGAGCGCAGTCGTAGATGCACGTACCAATACTGTATTCGTTCAAGACACGCCATCACGCCTAGAGGAAGCACGCAAGCTGATCAAGCAAGTTGACGTAGCGGTGCGCCAAGTGATGATTGAAGCACGTTTTGTTGAGGCAAGCGATACGTTTACTCGAACCCTGGGTGGAAGATTAAGTTATACGCCCCCCCCTCCGCCTGGAGGTGGGTTTTCTGTAGGTGGCGATCAGCGCGCCTCTATAGGTGGTAGCGCTGGCGGTGGACAAGTTAACTTGCCAGGAACTCCGGGGTTAATCGGGACTGGTGTGGTAACAGCGATGTTATTCAACTCATCGGCGACCAAAATATTAGGGCTGGAGTTACAAGCATCTCAACTAAATGGGATAGCTAAAAACATTGCTAGTCCTCGTGTGGTGACCGCCAATGGAATTGAGGCAATTATTGAACAAGGTGTGCAAATACCCTATCAGACAGTCAGCTTGCAAGGGACAAATGTATTATTTAAGAAAGCAATTTTAAGCCTGACCGTGACTCCTCAAATCACGCCAGATGATAATATCAACATGAAAGTAGAAGTGACTCAGGATTCTGTGGGCGAGATAATCAACACAACAACGGGAGGGGTGCCCAGCATTAATACTAAAAAAATCAGTACACAAGTATTGATTGACAATGGGGGGACTGTCGTCATTGGCGGAGTTTATACCCAAGACGAATTAAGGACGACCCCTAAGGTACCACTGCTAGGTGATATCCCTATCCTTGGATGGCTCTTTAAAAGTCAAACTGATACTAACAACAAAAGGGAGTTATTAGTGTTTATTTCCCCAAAAATCCTGAGTGACAGCTTGAATCTGCGTTAAGCAATAGGGTATGAATTTAAAAAGCCCGGCATAGCCGGGCTTTTTAAATTGCAGAAAACAGTGGGTACGATAATTTTCGGCTACAATTCGATCATGCATCATATTAATACAGTGCCACCCAAACGCCTTTCCGGCAACATCTTCCTTGTAGGAATGATGGGAGCTGGAAAAACTACCGTAGGAAAACTGCTCGCCCAAGCGTTAGGAAAGATTTTTATTGATAGTGATGAAGAAATTCAGCAGCGTACTGGTGTAACTATCCCGCACATTTTTGATGTTGAGGGAGAAGCTGGTTTTCGTCAGCGCGAAGCAAGTGTAATTCACGACTTGGTACTACTCGACAATATCGTTTTAGCAACTGGAGGTGGCACAGTATTGAATGAGCAAAGCCGCATTGCATTGTGCTGCAATGGCATAGTGGTGTACCTGAAAAGCACAGCTCATGACCTCTGGCAGCGAACTCGCTATGATCGCAATCGTCCGTTATTGCAGACAGCCGATCCATATACCAAACTGAAAAGCATGTATGAGCAGCGCGACCCGTTATATGCACAAGTGGCCAATTTGGTTATGCCGACTGGTAAACAAAGCGCACAAAATCTAGTTTTGCATTTACAACAGGAACTAAATCGGTTTTCGGAAATTAAGTCGTAGCAACCATTGGAATTTCTCAACTAAATAATAGCAGCGGCCATTGCTGTGTGATCACGGCTAACCATCCTACCCACTTTAGGGTATATGAAAATTGTACTAATTGGCTTAATGTAAGCCAACTAAAAGTGATTTTTTGTACAAGTCCATTGAACTTTAGCCTGCGCAGGAATAACGGAAGAATGCGTTCAGCACCTGCGTCATCAATTGTTCGCAATGTGATAGCGCTGCCACCATTCATTATGTAATCTTCACTAAAAACTCTCAAAACTTATGCAAACCTTAACCGTTGGACTGGCAGACCGTAGCTATCCTATTTATATAGGAAGTAACTTACTAGGATGTACAAAATTACTATTGCCGCACTTGCCTCACAAGAGAACGGCTGTGGTGACCAACACTACAGTGGCATCACTGTATCTGGAGCCATTGCGCGCCATGCTGCAAGCTCATGGCGTGGATATGATACCCATCATCTTGCCGGATGGTGAACAATACAAGAATGTAGAAACGCTCGGGTTAATTTACGATGCACTACTTTCCCATCGGTGCGAACGCAACACACCATTGGTCGCCTTGGGCGGGGGGGTGATAGGCGACATGACGGGCTATGCTGCCGCAACCTATTTACGCGGCGTTCCTTTCATCCAGATTCCCACCACTCTGCTGGCACAGGTAGATTCATCGGTCGGCGGCAAGACCGGCATCAACCACCCACTAGGTAAGAACATGATAGGTGCGTTTTACCAGCCGCAAGTTGTGCTTGCCGACATCACTACATTAAATACATTAAAGGATCAGGAATTACGCGCGGGCATTGCGGAAGTCATAAAGTACGGCCTTATCCGCGATCTATCTTTCTTCGAGTGGCTGGAACAAAACATGGAAAAATTATTGGCACGAGATGCGGATGCGCTGCAATACGCTATCACGCGCAGTTGCCAAAATAAGGCCGAAGTGGTCGCTGCAGACGAGCGTGAAAGTGGAGAACGCGCTCTGCTTAATCTCGGCCACACCTTCGGTCACGCTATCGAAACAGGTATGGGTTATGGTACATGGCTGCATGGCGAGGCAGTCGCTGCAGGTACCATTATGGCCGCTGATCTATCGTGTCGCCTGGGTTGGCTAAGTAAGGAGGATGTAGATCGCATCCGTAGCTTGTTTGAACGCACTGGCCTACCAGTTGTCGCGCCTGCTCTGGGAGTGGAAAAATACCTACAATTAATGGGCCTGGACAAGAAAGTGGTTGGCGGCAAAATCCGTTTCGTGCTGCTTAAAAGCATCGGTTGTGCGGTGATAAGTGGGGACGTGGAGCCGGAATTATTGCGACAAACCTTGGTGGCGAACAGCGCGCATGGCTGAACTTGCACCTTATGCGGTAACAGAGGGCAACACACGCGGCAGAATTAAGCGCGAGGAAGCGCCTTTTGGGCGCAGCGAATTTCAACGTGATCGTGATCGCATCATCCATTCCACCGCCTTCCGTCGTTTGGAATATAAGACTCAGGTATTTGTTAACCATGAAGGCGACCTGTTTCGCACCCGCTTGACTCACAGCATGGAAGTGGCACAAATTGCCCGCTCCATCGCGCGATATCTGAAATTAAATGAAGACCTGGTGGAAGCTATATCGCTCGCTCACGATCTCGGTCACACGCCATTCGGCCACGCCGGGCAGGATGCGCTCAATGCCTGTATGAAGGATTACGGTGGCTTCGAGCACAACCTGCAATCGCTACGCGTGGTGGACATACTCGAAGATCATTATGCCGCCTTTGATGGACTCAATCTGTGCTTCGAAACGCGCGAGGGCATCCTCAAACATTGCTCGCCGGTAAATGCCGCCAAACTGGGGGCAGTGGGCGAGCGTTTCCTTAAACAGCAACGTCCTTCGCTGGAAGCGCAGATCGCCAATTTGGCCGATGAGATCGCCTACAACAATCATGATGTGGATGACGGGCTGCGCTCTGGGTTAATTACGCTAGAGCAGTTTTCCTCGGTGCGCTTGTTTGTCGGTCATCTCGATGCTGTACGGCTAGCCTACCCCGGCCTAGCCGAGCGCCGCCTGATTCACGAAACGATACGGCGCATGATCAATACACTGGCAACAGATTTAATCCATGAAACTGAAAAAAACATTCGGACTCATGCTGTGCGTGATATCGACGGAGTCCGCGCCGCCCCGCCGTTGGCCGCGTTCAGCGCCGAGATCCATGAGCAGCAGCGCGAACTTAAAGCCTTCCTGCATAAGAATTTATACCGTCATTATCGCGTCATGCGCATGAGTGCAAAGGCGCACCGCATCATCAGCGATCTATTTCAGGTATTCATGGAAGATAACCGCCTGCTGCCACCGCAGTTTCAGCAGCAGGCGCAAACCGACCGCGCCCGCACCGTGTCCGATTACATCGCCGGTATGACTGATCGCTACGCCATCAAAGAACACCGAAGATTGTTTGCCATTGAAGAAGGATGATTTCCGCGCTACTTCAATAATAAAGTCTGCGTCATGCCACAGGCTTATAAACTATGCCGCATAAAGGATATCTACTACGAAATTTTTTATACGAATAAAAATTCAAGTTACTATCCCCGCAGAAAATATGAGAATTTTTCAATCCATGCCAACTGCGAAGCTTCCCTTATATAATGCCGCACCCTGAAACTTAGCTGTACCTTATTTTCCCATGCTGTTTTCTTCCTCACACCCCCGTCCACGTTATACCCGTCTGTATGGTTCGTCTGATGCCTTGGCTCTGGCGCAATATGCCGGACTACATGTGCCGCTGGTAGTAATTGCCGCCAGCGCGCTGGAAGCACAACGGCTGGTGGAAGAAATTCCATTTTTTTCTCCGGAGCTGCGTGTACATCTACTGCCGGATTGGGAAACGCTGCCTTATGATCACTTCTCGCCCCATCAGGACCTAATCTCTGAGCGACTTGCTACGCTGCATCACATTCGCAGCCAGTCATGTGATGTGATCGTCGTCCCGATAACTACTGCGCTATATCCGTTGTCACCCGTGGAATATCTGGCTGCGTTTACCTTTTTCCTTAAGTGCGGCGAAAAACTGGACATCGCCAAATTGCGTGAACAAATGACATTGGCCGGTTATACCCATGTTCAGCAGGTGCTGACACCGGGCGAGTACTGCGTGCGTGGCGGTTTGATTGACCTTTTTCCGATGGGCAGTAGTGTGCCTTACCGCATCGACCTGTTTGATGACGAAATTGATTCTATCGCGACCTTCGATGTGGATACCCAGCGCACCATCTATCCGGTGCGGGATATTCGCCTGTTACCGGCACGCGAGTTTCCACTGGATGAGGCCGGACAGGCGCGTTTTCGTCAAAATTTCCGCGATTGTTTCGAAGGCGATCCATCCAAAGCAAGTATTTACAAAGGCGTGAGCCGGGGCATTGCACCCGCAGGCATCGAATATTACCTGCCATTGTTTTTCGAGCGTACTGCCACGCTGTTTGATTATTTGCCTGCGCATGCCACGCTGTGCATGCATCACAATGTAGATGCTGCCATTGCCACTTTTGCGAAGGATGCGCAGTCGCGCTACAACCTGCTTCGCGGTGACCCGCAACGTCCTTTGCTGGAACCGCACGAACTATTTCTGAACGCAGAAAGTTTCTTTATTGCTGCGAAAAATTTCAAGCGTGTCGATATCATCGCAGATATCCCCTCTTCCTTCCGGATTGAAAATTCAGAGGAAAAAGAAACCACTGGCGAGACTCCCCTTACCTCTTTCCAAGAGGAACGGACATCTAAAACCCATACTCCTTGCGCGACCAAAAAATTGCCCGACATCGCGGTAAATCGGCGCGCCGACATTCCGACACTCGCGCTCCAGAGTTTTCTGCAAGATTATGCGGGACGGGTGTTGTTGCTCGCCGACAGTTTGGGACGGCGCGAAATCATGGCCGAGTATTTGCGCGAATACGGCCTGACACCTGCACTGTGTGAGAACTATGGGCAGTTTCTCGCCGGTGACGATCACTTCATGCTTGCCGTAGGGGCGCTGCAGAATGGTTTCATATTGCACGATGAGCAATTGGCAATCATTACAGAAAGTGAGCTGTATGCCGCGCAGCCACGCAGCCGCATTGCGCGCGCCACCAAGAAAAGCAACGTGGAAGGAATGCTGCGCGACCTGTCCGAACTCAAGCCGGGCGATCCTGTGGTGCATGAACAGCATGGCATCGCGCGTTATCATGGCCTGATAAACCTTGATCTCGGCGAAGGCGAGAACGAATTTTTGTTGCTGGAGTACGCCGGTGGAGACAAGCTGTATGTTCCAGTGGCACAGCTGCATGTAATCAGCCGTTACAGTGGCGGAGCCCCGGAAACCGCGCCGTTGCATAAGCTGGGCAGTGGCACTTGGGACAAGGCCAAACGTCGCGCCATGCAGCAGGTACGGGACACCGCTGCCGAATTGCTCAATCTGTATGCCCAGCGCGCCACGCGCAAGGGTCACCAATTCAAACTGTCGCAACATGATTACGAAGCGTTCGCCGCCGGTTTTGGTTTTGAAGAAACACCTGACCAGGCCGCCGCCATTGAGGCTGTAGTTACTGATCTACAGAGCGGTAAACCTATGGATCGGCTAATCTGCGGCGATGTGGGTTTTGGTAAAACGGAAGTCGCCCTGCGCGCAGCTTTTATTGCAGCGATGGACGGTAAACAAGTAGCCGTGCTGGTACCCACTACGCTGCTTACAGAACAGCATTTCCAGAATTTCTGCAATCGTTTTGCCGACTGGCCCATCAAAATTGGCGAACTGTCGCGCTTCTGCTCTGCCAAGGAACAGACCCAGTCGCTGAAAGATATGGAAGATGGCAAGCTTGACATCATCATCGGCACGCACAAGCTGATTCAGAAGGGAATTAAATTCCACAACCTGGGGTTGATAATCATCGACGAGGAACACCGTTTCGGCGTGCAGCAGAAGGAGCGCCTCAAGGCGCTCCGCGCCGAAGTTGACGTGCTCACCCTAACCGCCACGCCGATCCCTCGCACGTTGGCAATGTCTTTGGAAGGACTACGCGATTTTTCGGTAATTGCCACTGCGCCGCAGCGCCGTTTGTCGATTAAGACCTTCGTCAGCAACTACAGCCCGGGTGTTATCCGTGAAGCGGTGCTGCGTGAACTAAAACGCGGCGGACAAGTCTATTTCCTGCATAACGAGGTAGATACCATCGCCAATATGGCGGAGAAACTGGAGACTTTATTGCCCGAAGCACGTATTCACATAGCGCACGGCCAAATGGGAGAGCGCGACTTGGAAGCGGTCATGCGTGATTTTTACCAACAACGCTTCAATGTGCTGCTGTGCACCACTATCATTGAAACCGGCATCGACGTACCCAGTGCCAATACTATCATCATAAACCGCGCGGATCGTTTTGGGTTAGCGCAACTACATCAGTTGCGAGGCCGGGTTGGGCGCTCGCACCACCAAGCGTATGCTTATTTATTGGTAGACAATATGGAAGGGCTTACCGCACAAGCGAAGAAAAGATTGGAAGCAATCCAGGCCATGGAACAACTGGGAAGCGGTTTCTATCTTGCAATGCATGATTTGGAAATTCGCGGCGCGGGCGAGGTACTGGGCGAATCACAAAGCGGAGAGATGCACGAAATTGGTTTTTCGCTCTACACGGACATGCTCAACGCGGCTATTACCTCGCTCAGACTGGGCCATGAACCGGATATGGCCCACCCGCTTGGGGTCGCCACCGAGATTAACCTGCATACCCCCGCCTTGCTGCCCAACGATTACTGCGGCGACATTCACCAGCGACTGGTGCTGTACAAACGTCTGGCTAACTGCACCACATCAGGGGAGCTGGACGACATGCATCAGGAGCTGATAGACCGCTTCGGCCTGCTGCCGCCACCTGCCCAAACATTACTTGATTGTCACCGTTTGCGCATTGCCGCCAAGCAGTACGGCATCATCAAGGTCGATGCTTCCAGCGAGGTGATTCAAATTCAGTTCATGCCAAATCCACCCATCGATCCGATGCGCATCATCACGCTTATCCAAAGCAAGCGCCAGTACAAGCTGAGTGGTCAGGACAAACTGAAAATTGAATTAAAATACGGTGATGTCGGCCAGCGTGTGTTGGCGATCAAGAATTTTTTTAATGAGCTATCGTGAATCGTTAAACTTCGTTGCAACCATTGTCATTCCCGCCTTTGAGGGAATGACAGGCCGCCATTTCTCATCGCGTCCAAATAAAACTCTATACAAAACATGAACTGCATTATTCAAAGCGTCCAAGACATCGCTCCTGTTCACCTGAAGCGCCTTGCCGGATTGACCACCGCATCCCATATTGAACAGACTTCAGCACACGCCTACCGACTGTATGATGCAAAGCCGCATGATGGAGTTGCTGCCTATTGTTACGAACACCACCTCGACTATGGCTTTGTCCGTCCAAGCCAGCATTTATCAGATTTTGGTCTGGTCGTGATGGACATGGATTCCACCCTCATCTCCATAGAATGTATCGACGAGGTCGCCGATATGGTCAACATTAAACCGCAGGTAGCGGCCATCACCGAAGCTGCGATGCGTGGGGAGATTGATTTCAGTGAGAGCCTGCGTCGCCGTGTGGCGTTGCTGGATGGACTGGAAGAAAGTGCATTGCAGTGCGTGTATGACGAACGCTTGCGGCTCAATCAGGGTGCCGAAATCATGTTGTCCACACTGAGAAAATACGGTATCAAGACCATGCTCGTGTCCGGTGGCTTTGTCTTTTTCGCCGAACGCTTAAAGCAACGTCTGGGTCTCGATTACGCGCATGCCAATACGCTGGAAATCATCAACGGCAAACTTACTGGTAAAGTACTCGGGCACATCCTCGACGCACAAGGTAAAGCTGATTGGTTAGTGCGTATCCGCGATGAATTGAAGCTTAAGGCGGAACAGGTAATTGCTGTGGGCGACGGCGCCAACGATCTCAAGATGATGGCGCAAGCGGGCGTCAGTATCGCCTATCACGCCAAACCGGTAGTGCTCGCGCAGGCCAATTATGCGTTTAACTTTGTAGGGCTGGATGGCTTGGTAAATTTGTTTGACGACTAAATACTTTCTCCCTTATTGAGCACAGTGCATAAACATCATGCTTTACAATTAGTCAGAAGAGAAATCAGACGCCATGAATTTTAAAGAATTTATTCTGTCTTTTAAGACACATACTGCACCCGTTTTGCACACCGAGAAAATTCGCAGCAGCTTAGCAGCTGGCATTGCCATCCTGCTCTTGGGGATTGCGCTCAAATATTTGCCACATTTCAATTATCCACTTGTCATGCTGGGCTCAATAGCAGCCTCTGCTGTGCTTCTCTTTGCTATACCGCACAGTCCTTTGGCGCAACCGTGGCCTTTAATGGGTGGTCATTTTATTTCGACAATAGCGGGTTGGCTATGCAGCCAAAACATCAGTGACCCTATAGTAGCCGCAGGCTGCGCAGTCGGATTTGCAATACTTCTGATGCATTACTGTAGATGCCTGCACCCACCGGGTGCAGCCACAGCGCTCACGTTAGTATTGCTCAGCGCACAATTCAACCCGATGGGTTGGCCATGGGTAGTATGCATCGTGCTGGCGAATGCCGGAATCTCCTTGGTGCTGGCGTTGTTGATCAACAACCTTTTGCCTGGCAGAAGCTACCCGGTGCGACATACTCCCCAACCCATACTAAAAACGGATATGCAACCCAAGCATATCCAACTCGAGCGGGCTGATATCGAATGGGCACTAACTCAAATGGATGGCGTGATCGACGTTAGCGAAGAAGACCTTGTCGATATCTACGAGCTGGCTCTTAAGAATGCGCGGAATCGTGGCGGTAAAGTTAGTCCTTGATCCGTTGCACTGACGAATTTGTAATTGCTTGTAATACAGAAGAACAGCGATGAGTGACTTATTGAGCGGTGCATTCGTTCCCAGCTTCGATAACCCGCTGGAAATGCTGTTAGCGTGTCACGGCAAAATACAGACACAGTGCGTCACGCTGCGCAAGTTGCTGCAACACTTCCCCTCTCATGGCTGCGATGCGCAGGCACAACAGGCAGCGCAGGCCATCCTGCGCTATTTCGATACCGCCGGGCAGAATCACCATGACGACGAAGAGCAAGATTTATTCCCGTGTCTGCTCGCTACCCCAAACGCAGAAATACACAAATTAATAGCGCACTTACTGGACGAGCACAAAGTGCTGGATACGGCATGGCAGCAGTTACGCCCTTTGTTACTTGGTATTGCAGAAGGCCAAGCGACGGAGTTGGACATTAAATCAGCGGAGCATTTCATCCAAGTGCATGACCGCCACATTTCCCTGGAAAATACGCAGCTACTACCGCAAGCGGCAAAGCTGCTCGATCATATGCAACTGGAAACACTGGGTAGAAGCATGGCGGCACGGCGCGGGATGGTGTTTTCCAATACACGTTAGGGCGCAAAGCATGGATACGCAAACCATAGAGATTTTGGGCCGCAACCGGCTAGTAAATGAGCTACTGGTTGCTGAGCTGGAGGTCGCCATTCCACTGCGAGATAGAGGCATCGACTTAATCGCATATGTTGACCTTGCTGCGAAAACTTCAAAATTCGCAGCTGTTCCAATTCAAATGAAAGCTGCATCTACTCGCGCATTTTCGATTGATACTAAATATGCCAAGATTTCTAATCTCGTCATTGCATACGTCTGGGGACTTCACGCTCCAGAGCATGCTCAGAGCTTTGCTCTTACTTACTCCGAGGCAGTTGACATTGCTAAGGCTATGAAATGGACTGCTACAGCGTCATGGACAAAAGGTAGTTACACCACGTCTGCGCCGAGTAAAAAGCTTTGCGAACTTCTAGCCCCTTTCAAAATGTCACCTGATGCTTGGCGCAAAAAAATTTCACGTGTCAGCCAAGTTGCGCTTTAACATTGCGTTCGAGAGGGACGCTTGCCAGCCTGCGCGATCTGTTCAATGAATGGCGCTTCAAGGTGCGCTGGAGACTATGAGAGTGGTGGTTAATACGCTACCCCGGCATCGAATTTTATTCCTGGCGCAAGAGTTTGTGGCCGGTGGCGCGGCGTTTTTGGCGCTGCGGCATATACAGCGACTTGTGCCCGACTATGACATCGACCTGCTGGTGACGGGGCCGTGTGCGGATGGGATGTTGCGCCAATTGCCGCAGCAAGTGTCGGTCTTCACGCTGGATGTGCAGTCGTGGAGGGCCGACGTCAATGCATTGTGGTGCCTTGATCAGGTATTGGCTGCGCGTGCATTGCCGCCGTTTCAGCGTGCCTATCACGCGCTGCTGGCGACATCGGTTTTCCCCAGTCGGCGCGCCTGTCTGGCCATGAGTCTGGTGCAGGCGCGGCGTAAATTGCTGTTTTTAGTTGATGAGCGTTTGGCCCGGTATCCCCAGCGTTTATTGCCGGAGCGTAGCGCCATCGAATGCGCCTTGCTTTCAGCCGATCTGATATTGCCGGTTTCTGCGCGCCTGTGGCAGCAAATGGCACGGCAGTGCCCGATGCTGGCGCGGAAACCGTGGCAAGTGTTGCACCCGCCGGTGGAGTTGGCACGTATTGAGGCGCACGCTGACGTGGAAATGGATATATCCGGCCCACCGTGGCTTGGATCCTCGCGTCCGGTGGTACTGACAGTGGCGCGCCTTTCTACCGAGAAGCAGATTTTGCAATGCCTGCAAATCCACCATAGGCTGCGCCAGGACGGCGTTGACTTCGACTGGTATGTTTTGGGTGAGGGGCCGGAGCAGGCGCGCCTGCAAGCCGAGATCGTGGCGCTGCGCATGAGTGAGGTCTTCTTTTTGTCCGGCGTACGCGACAACGTGGTGCCGTGGATGCAGCAGTGCACTGTTTTTGCCTTGTTCTCAGCTTCCGAAGGCTGCCCGACTGTGGTGATTGAGGCGCTGACTCTGGGCTGTCCGGTGATCGTAACCGATGTAAATGGTGTTGATGAGCTGATCGATAACGGCCGCACCGGTCTCATTGTGCCCAATGAGATGCCGGCCATGGCAGCCGGGCTGTCGCGTTTGCTGCTTGATGGTGGGTTGCGGGCGCAGTTTCGTTGTGCGCTTGCAAGCGATCCACCAGTCTCTGATCCGGCACAGGAGCGCGCCCGCCTGATCGCTCAGATTGAGGTGACCATGCCCACTGCGCCGACCGTATCGATCCTGATTCCAACCTATAACCAGGCGCAATATATCGGGCAGGCGATTCGCAGTGCACTGATGCAGGATTTCGTCTCGCTCGAAGTGCTGGTGATTGATGATGCTTCTACCGATCAAACTGCGGTTTTGGCCCGCCAGTGGGACAGTGATCCGCGTTTTCGCTATATCTGCAATGAGCGTAATCTGGGACGGGTCGCCAATTACCGCCGCGCACTGGTCGAACACGCTCGGGGTGAATGGGTGCTGATGCTCGATGGTGACGATTATCTGACCGATGCCAGTTTCATCAGCCACGCATGGCAGGCGCTGCAGCGTCATGCCGGGCGCTCAGTGCTGTTTGCCCAAGCCGGGCACCGCGCAACTTATCGCAGTGGAAGCCGTCCCGACGTGGATATTTTGCCACCCATCGTTGGCGCGGAGCAATTGATGAGTGGCGCGCAATATCTCAAATTTGTCTATGAAACGGGATTTTTCACCCATCTCGGCACGCTCTATCATCGCCGTACTGCCATCACCAATGGCTGTTATAGCGCCGACATTAGCTCGTCCGATATGGATTCATTTCTGAGGCTTGCGCTGGAAGGCGAAGTGCTGGTGTTGAACACCATTGCCGGTTGCTGGGTACAGCACGGCACCAACGCCAGCAAAAATCTTCCGGCCAATAAGATTGCGGTCAACGTACGCATTTTTCGCCAAATTGCGCTGACGGCAGTGCAGCGCGGTTTGACCTCGATGGCGCATATCCAAGGCCCGCTCAGCCGTTACGAAGCGCACACCTTTGCTTATCTGTTTGGTCAAACCTTGGGGCGCGCCGCGCATGGGCCGCTGGCACCCTTAAGAATGCTGGCGGTGGTGTTGTCGGTCGACCCACGCCTATTGCTCAATCGCCATCTGCTGTCAGTTTGCCGACGCCACCTGCCAAGCGTGCCCCGCTTATTAATGCATCGATGGATGCCAGGCATAAAACAAGGCGGCAAAAACCGCGAAAGGCATGGCGATGTCCCCTGATGTGTACCGCGTGTTTGAAACGATCTGTACAGCCGCCGCCATCAAAGGCGACGTACTGGAGGTAGGAGCGGTTGCCGGGCCGGACAGCTTGCTGCGCATGCCTTGCCTGCGCCTCGCTTCGCGCCGCATCGGTATCAATCTTGCGCAGGCAGTGGTCGATGCGCATTGCCAGATCATTCAGGGCAACGCCAATCACATGTCTGATTTTGTCGACGGACAATTTGAAGCCGTGCTCTGCAACGCCACATTGGAGCACGATCCTTACTTTTGGAAAACGCTGGCCGAAATTCATCGGGTCACCGCACCGGGCGGCCTGATTATGATCGGCGTGCCGGGCTATGAGGGCATGGGCGCGCAATCTTTCCTGCGCAACAAGCCGGTAGCGGGATGGCTGCTGAAGGCTTTTGCACGCCTCGTCAACAGTGATGTATTACGTGCGGGCACGGTTACCTTGGGTGAGCATCTTTTTCCAGGCGACTATTACCGTTTTTCGGAACAAGCGGTGCGCGAAATCTTTCTCGCTGACTTGGTTGATATCTCGGTATGCACGGTGATGCAGCCGCCACGCCTAATCGGATCAGGGCGTAAATTGTGACTGCAGCAAGAGTGAAAATCATTTTTCACATTGGTCAGCACAAAACCGGATCGAAAGCGCTGCAATCTTTTTTGCACCTGCACAGCACTGCTCTGGCGCAACGCGGCATTTTGTATCCTGTCGATCAAACCGTGCGTCAAAAAGTGCGTGCGTACCAAATCAGCCACTACCGCCTGTTTGCCTTGCTGCGCCATGAAGCCTTACAAACTTGCGGACAGGTAGACGCGGCGCGGCATTTTTGGCGCAGGCAACGTGCAATTTGTCGTCCTTACGATTGCTCGCGCGCCATGTTTGATGCGATTGAAAATGAGCGCCGCCGCATCGGTGCCGATACCATCATCGTGTCAGCCGAAGATTTATTCGACATGCAAACCGCACACCAGATTGATCTGGGTATGGATTGTTTGGCGGCCGGGGTGAAAATTCTGTCCGGGCTGGTTCAGGCATTTCAATATCAGCCTGTCGTAATCGCATATATCCGTCGTCAGGACCACCTGCTGGGCGCGCATTACGTACAGTACGTCAAAGGCAGCAGCGATCCGACCATCGAATTTGAAACCTTCGCGCGTGCTTTTGCTCCCAGGCTAGATACGCACCGTCTGCTGGCTTGCTGGGCAGCAGAATTCGGCTCAGAGGCGATGGTGGTGCGTCCTTATGAGCGCGCCGCCATGCCAACTGGGATCGTGGCCAACTTTTTTGGGTGCGCTTTGCAACAAACGATTCCATCTGATTGGATGGCGCCAGCGCCGGAGCGGGAATCGGTCAACGCCACGCCGGGACGCGATCAAGTGGAGCTGATCCGGCATCTGCATCGGCGCAGCGGGTTAAGCTGGCTACTGGTACGCCGTGCACAGATACTCGATGCGGCGACCGCGCTCAGTCCGGGCATAGCGGCAAAACAGGGCAGCACAATCGCGGCCTGGCTATCGCCAGCACAACGCCGTCGGCTATTGCTTGACCATGCAGAAGGCAACGCCGGAATCGCACGGCAATATTTGCACAGGGCCGAGACACCACTCTTTTCAGAAGCGCTGCCGCACGATGACGCGAACTGGCAGCCCTACCCTGGCTTGTCAACAGCAAACGCCGCTGCCATCATCCGTCAGGTGCGCGGGCAATTAATTTGTGGCAATCTCAAATGGATAACGGCGGGCGCTTTATTTTTTCTAAGCATGGCAATGCTGGTGAGAATTTTGGTGTGATCGTATAAAGGGCGCCTCTAAAGCCATGGGGCTCTGGCTGCGCGCCAAAGCCCCAAAAAATACTGAATTACGGACAGGAAATTTAACCGCACAAATCGAATACACTTCGCCCCGCATTACCTCGGCAATCCGATTTGCATCGTCAAAACGGTGACAGATTCTGCATTTCGTCCATTCCCACGATACGAATTGAATTGGCATCACGTAGCCAAGTTTCAATTCCCCGTCGGCTCCTCCCGCACTTTACTCTTCGCTAATCCCCACCTTGGTCATCACATCGCCTTGAACAATGGCATTGACCACATCCATGCCTTCGATAACTTTGCCAAAAACCGTGTGCTTGCCATCCAAGTGGTTCTGGGGGCTGTGGGTAATGAAGAATTGGCTACCATTGCTATTGGGACCGGAGTTGGCCATGGAGAGATATCCGGTGCCATGTTTGAGCGGGTTGCCACTGGTTTCATCTTCAAATTTGTAGCCTGGCCCGCCTCGTCCGCTACCCGTGGGGTCGCCGCCTTGGATCATAAAATCCCTGATCACACGGTGGAAGATGAGGCCATCGTAAAAACCTTCACGCGCCAGGAAAACAAAGTTGTTCACAGTCTTGGGAGCATGTTGCGGATAAAGCTCGATCGTAATGTTCCCGCGCTCGGTTGCCACGGTAGCTGTGTATTTTTTATTAGGGTCAATCAGCATTGCAGGGGGGGTTGTCCATTGTTTTGACATTTTTGGTTCCTTTGGTTTATCTTGAAAAAAAGTTAAAAGTTAAAAAATCACTAGCAGATACTTAGCATCAGTATTATTGGCAGAAGACGTTAGATCGGCTTTCTAAGTGCAATCAGCACCGCCCACGCCCCCAAGAGCACATACAAAAACAGGGACCATTCCGGGATACCCAGACCAAGGAATGTCCAGCCTTTAGCGGCACATTCGCCGGAACCGTGCATGAGCTCCTGCCACACTTCTGCCATAGGGAAGTTTCCCAGCATGTACTCCAAGCCTGGGCCGCAAGCAGGCACTTGGTCTTTGGGCAAATGCTGAAGCCATATATGGCGACTAGCAGTGCTCACACCACTCACCGCCAATAAAACTATCAATGCGCCATACACTTTCGAACCACTGCGTTTAGGGTTATGCAGCGTGGCAATAGCAAACAAAACTAACATAGCAATGAAGATGACGCGCTGGATCATGCATAAAGGACAAGGCTCCTGATGTAGGACATATTGCAGATAGAGCGCTGCACCGAACACCCCGGCGATAACCAACGTCCCGGCCAGATATAGCCAGCGGTTTGAAAGGGTGCGCCACAGATTATAAATTTTCATCACGCAACTTACTGATTGTATTTTTCAACAGCTCTATCGTGAAATTCACTTCCTCCTCCGTGGTAAAGCGCCCCACAGTGAACCGAATCGAACTGCGTGCCAATGCATCGCTGCGTCCCAAACCACGTAGCACATAAGACGGCTCCAGGCTTGCCGAAGTACAGGCAGACCCGCTGGATACTGCAATATCGGCAATCGCCTTGGTCAGCGAGTCACCATCTACATAGCTGAAACTGACATTCAGGTTATGCGCTACACGCTGCCCAAGGTCGCCGTTCAGGTACACGTCGCTTATGCTGGACAGGCCGCGCCACAGGCTGTCACGTAGCGTGCGGATGCGTTCATTTTCTGTTGTCATTTCCTGTTGCGCTATGCGAAACGCTTCGCCCATGCCAACAATCTGGTGCGTCGCCAGGGTGCCTGAACGCATACCGCGTTCATGCCCGCCACCATGCATCTGTGCTTCCAAACGCACCCGTGGCTTACGCCGTACATACAACGCACCTATGCCTTTAGGACCATAAGTTTTATGTGCCGAAAATGACATCAAGTCAACTTTCAAGCGCAACAGATCGATCATTATTTTTCCAGTAGCCTGCGCCGCATCAACATGGAAAAGGATGCCGCGCTCACGGCATATTTCACCGATCGCTGCGATGTCCTGAATCACACCGATTTCGTTGTTGACATACATTACCGAAACGATAATGGTATCAGGACGCAATGCCGCCTTTAATTTATCCAGATCGAGCAAGCCATTCGGTTCGGAATCAAGGTAGGTTGCAGAAAACCCTTGCCGCTCCAATTCGCACACAGTATCGAGTACCGCCTTATGCTCGATTTTCATCGTGACAATGTGCTTGCCCTTATTCTGGTAAAACTGTGCCGCGCCCTTCAGCGCCAGATTGTTGGACTCAGTCGCACCCGAAGTCCAGACGATTTCTTTAGGGTCAGCATTCACCAGTGCCGCCACCTGCTCACGCGCACGTTCCACTGCCTCTTCCGCCACCTGGCCGTAGATATGGGGGCTTGCCGGATTACCGAATTTTTCGGTTAAATAGGGAATCATCGCCTCAACAACACGCGAATCAATGGGCGTAGTGGCTGAATAATCCAGGTAAATTGGGAGATGCAGACTCATTTTGATTTTGGATTCAAATTATGCCTCACGCGCTAAAGCAAGAAATTCCGTGCGCAATGCCAGATTGGGTTGAAGTTCGCCGAGCATAGCTGACGTAACGGTTTCTTCTCCCTCGGTGCTAATGCCACGGCTTTCCATGCACATATGCCGACAGCGAATAACCACGCCCGCCGCTTTCGGTTCCAGATGCGTCATCAAGGCGTTGGCAATTTGAATGGTGAGCCGTTCTTGTACCTGTAACCGCCGGGAAAAACAATTAACCAAGCGCGTCAGCTTAGATAGACCCACTATTTTCCCGTTAGGAACATAGCCGATCGTGGCTTTGCCAAAGAAAGGTGCCAGATGATGCTCGCAATGACTATAGACAGGAATGCCTCGTATCACGATGAGTTCGTTGTATTCCTCCGCTCCATCTTCAAACACCTTTAGAAGTTCAGCCGGATCTTGGGTATATCCGGAAGTCCAATGTTTCCAGGCAGTGACAAGGCGGGACGGTGTTTCAACCAAGCCGGCTCTATTGGGGTCTTCCCCCAAACTTACCAGAAGCCGACGCCAATCTTGCTCGGTAAACTGTTGTTCTGACATCTGTGCTTTACCTGTCAATGTTGGCCTCTATAAGATTTAAATCAATCCCAGCGGTTGTCGCGTACTTGAATCTCGTCGCTTTCAATGCGCACGGGGAAAGTAGCAGTCGGTTCATAAGCAGGTGCAGTCAATGCCTCACCAGTGCGTATGCAAAAACGTGCGCCGTGGCGCGGGCAAATGATCTGGTCACCTTCGACCGTGCCGCCAGTAAGCCGGCCAGAATCATGAGTGCAGACGTCCTCGATAGCATAATATTGACCCTCGAGATTGAATACCACGGCCTGCGCGCCATCCACATCCACCACTCGCCACTCGCCTGGCGCGAGTTCACCGACTCGCGCAACCGTCACCCAGTTACTCATTCCAATTCCATTTTTAATTATTCCTATGCACTGATCTCATGCTTGATACTAAGTTATGTGGCGAGTTTTGAATGGATAAAGATGTTGCCGCAACTTATTCTCCCAAAGCAACCAATATTGTTAATAGGTTGGCATTGTGCTATCCACTTGCTGAGCCCAAGCATGGATGCCACCTGTCAAGTTGCTAACTTGAGTAAAACCATTCTGTTCTAAAAAAACCGCAATCTGCATACTGCGCATACCGTGATGGCAAATACAGACAATTGATTGCTCCGCACCTAACTCCGACAGCCTGTCAGGAATGGTATTCATCGGCATCGTCAACGCTCCATCAATGTGACAGGTTTGAAATTCCCATGGCTCACGCACGTCGAGCAATACTGGTTGATTTCGCGTTTTATCCGAAAGCCATGCGCCTAAATCCGGTGCTGTTAAATTTTGCATAATAGTGGAGACCATTCATTCGCGGATGAAATATCATCATCCGACTCTATTTAAATATGTTCTTAACGTTATCGTGTCCACTTATCGGCTTTATACCAACATCAAATTAAAGAATAAGCCAGAAAGAGAACAATCATTACAACTACACGGACAGGACTTCTATATCCGGTTCAATCGTTCGAAGTAGACTCGTAATACTGATGAGCGTGGCCGATGTCGAACTCGGGCATGAACCGCACGCGCCTTGAAGATGCACGCTGAGAAAGTTACCGGAAAAACCGATTACATGCAGATCTCCGCCGTCGCTTCGCAGGTAGGGACGGATCTTTTCGTCAAGCATCGCGTTGATCTTATCAAAGCGTACTTGATCCTCTGGACTGAGGCCAGCGATTGCGACGGCCGCCGCCGCAACCAAGGCTTCCGAAGATGCATCCGCTGCGGGCGCCTCGCGGAGTGGCACAGCAATTAAGCGCGCCAACTGGGGCCAGTGGGCTTCACCGTCCTGCGTGACCGTTAGGCAGCTATCAACGTAAAACACATTGGTTACATGCTCGATATCAAATAACGCAGAAGCAAGGGTATCGGACTTGGCCTCTTCGGCATTATCGTAGGAGTGTGATATTCCCCACGTTAGTGGCTCCTTGAGCATAAATTTCACTGCGTTTGGATTAGGCGTGTCTTCTATTTCAGCAATTTTTGGCATTTCTATCCCTTAAAAATTAAGGCCTTACTTTTAACGCCTTTAGCAATCCTGTAAACAATAGGTTGCTATAAATAACCGCTTGGCCAAGCCTCCCCTCTTATGACTGTATTACTTGCAGCAAGTTTTACAGGTCACCTTGCTTGAGAATTTTGGGCACACTGGAACCGCCGACAAACTCGTTCCCTATATAAAACTCATTTTTAATTATTCTCAGGCATCACCGATTGGGGCATGCATTGGATCTTCTTCCGCTTCGGTCGAGGTGGACGCTACTGCGTTAAATGCACCATTTAGCGTATGCCACGGCAGAATTGCGCATTTGACACGCGTAGGCAAATCGCTCACTCCAGCGAATACGGCAAGCCTGCCAATGTGGGGGCAGTTTTCATGGGAAAGTTTACCCGTAGCCATGGCAAGAAACTCCTGGATCAGCGTTTCCGCCTCCTCACGTGTCTTGCCCTTGACTGAAGTGGTCATCATCGACGCAGATGCTTTGCAGATTGCGCAAGATTCACCCTGAAATGCAATGTTATTGATACGGCCCTCATCAACGACAACATCCACGGTAATGTGATCACCGCACAGAGGATTGTGCCCCACCGCATGATGGCTGGGGTTTTCAATCGTGCCGTAGTTACGCGGCTTTTTATTGTGATCGAGGATCACCTCCTGATAGAGAGATTTATAGTCAGCCATTATGTAAATATTTTCTGTACGGTACGGATGCCGGCGATTAGGGCATCGACTTCATCCATGGTGTTGTAGAACGCAAACGATGCGCGTGAAGTGGCAGGGACGTGCAAACGTTGCATAACTGGCTGTGCGCAATGATGCCCGGTACGCACAGCGATACCTTCCTGGTTGAGCAGTGTGCCAATATCATGCGGATGTACACCATCCACGGCAAAAGACAATACTGCTGCTTTATGCTCGGCGGTGCCCATAACCCGTACACCCGCTATGGAACTTATTTGCCCGGTTGCATACTTTAGAAGATCGAGCTCATGTGCCGCTATTGCATCCATGCCAATTGCCGACAGGTAATCGACGGCCGCGCCAAGTCCGATTGCTGCAGAAATTGGCGGAGTACCAGCTTCGAATTTATGCGGAATGGTGTTGTAAGTGGTTTTTTCGAATGTCACCGATAAAATCATGTCGCCACCACCCTTGAATGGCTGCATGCTTTCCAGAAGTGCGGCGCGGCCATAAAGAATGCCGATGCCGGTTGGCCCGCACAGCTTATGGCCTGAGAATGCGTAAAAATCACAATTCAAATCTTGCACATCGACCTTAGTGTGCGGTGCCGCCTGCGCACCATCAACCAGCACCGGCACTCCACGCGCGTGTGCAAACGCAATCATTTCTTTGATAGGGTTAATGGAGCCAAGCGCGTTGGAGACATGTGTTACTCCAACAAATTTGGTACGATCGTTAAATAATTTCTCATATTCATCGATCAGCAATTCACCCGCATCGTTAATCGGTACCACACGAATCTTTGCGCCCTTTTCTTCAGCCAGCATTTGCCACGGCACAATGTTTGCGTGATGTTCAAGCGTGGTCAGAATGATTTCGTCTCCAGCCCCGATAAATTTACGGCCATAGCCATGCATCACCAGATTGATCGCCTCGGTAGTGCCACTGGTAAAAATGACTTCGCGGTCTTCATTTGCATTAATGAAGCGCTGTAATTTACGTCGCGCCTCTTCAAATTCGGAAGTCGCAACCTCTGACAGATAATGTACTCCACGATGAATATTGGCATGCTGTTTCGTCTGGTAGTACACAAGGCGATCAATCACCTGCTGGGGCATCTGGCTCGAGGCGGCGTTATCAAGGTATACCAACGGTTTATCGTTGACCTTCAGTTTCAGGATTGGAAAATCAGCGCGAATACGCTCAACATCGAATGCAGACGCCGATCGAGTTTTTTGTGTAGTCTGATTTGCGCTCATAGCTGGGTCGCGGTTTGTTCGAGTACGGTTTGTTCAAGCTGACATTTGAGTGACGAAATAGGTATGCGCTCGATAATTTCAGCCCCGAACGCGTAAGTCAGCATGTTCCGCGCCGCTGTATCGGACAAACCGCGACTCTGCAAATAAAACACTTCCTCGCTGTCAAGCTGGCCAATGGTCGCGCCATGTGTGCACTTCACATCGTCCGCGAAAATTTCAAGTTGCGGCTTGGTGTCAACGTGGGCTTTATTGGTTAATAGCAGGTTGCGGCTAGACTGCCTGGAGTCGGTACGCTGCGCACCTTGACGTACCATAATTTTGCCGTTGAATACCGCATGTGCTCCACCGCCAACGATACATTTGTGCATCTGATGACTTACTGCGTGCGGCTTTGCATGGTCGATGCAGGTATGTGTATCGGCCAACTGACGGCCTGAGATTAACGCCAATCCGTCAACCGCACATTCGGCCTCCTCAGCTAACTGCACATTCAGGTTATAACGCGAAATGCGCGCGCCGAACGCAACACTCACTGACTGATAATTACTGGCACGTGCAAGTGATACTGCGCAGTTTGCAATATGAAATGCCTTCGCGCCTTCACGCTGCACCCGTATATGGTTGACGCGCGCATTATCGAGCAATGCGATTTCGGCCACCGCATTAGTGAAATAAGCATCTTCTTGCAATGAAACATAATCCTCAATCACTGTCACTGCGCTACCGGACTCGGCCAGCAACAGGCAACGTGGATAACTTACGACGTCCTTTTGTGTCGCAATGAATAGCAGGTGTACCGGTACCGTAACCGAGATGTCACGTGGCACAACGATCAATGCCGCGTCATGCAGAAATGCAGTATTAAGGGCCGCAAATACATTATCGCGAAATTCTGTAAGACGCCCCAGATATGGCTCGATAGTTGCTGCGTGTGCAGCAAATCCAGCTTCCAGATTGACAACCGTTACACCACTGCCTGCAATGCCACTTGACAACTGGGGAGCATAGACGCCATCGACAAATACTAGCCGGGTAGCTGCTTCCTCAATATAAAAATGTTCTATGTCCGCGGCCTGGAGGCTAATGGTTGTGCGCACCGGATGGAATGGCATCTTGGTGAGCAGCGAAATATCAGTAAAGCGCCATTCCTCGTCGCGCAGGGTGGGTACTGTCAGAACCCCAACGCGGTCGACTGCCTCGGCGCGCAGCGCATTAAGCCATGCCAACGGACTTGTAGGCAATTGCGGCTGCCCTGCCAGCAGGGTTTCCAGGTAACCCGCATTAATGGTGCCGGTTGCACTCATGCCACCGCCCTCGCTACAGCCTTGTGCTCGACTCCGACCCAGTCATAGCCACGGGATTCGAGTTCTAATGCAAGCTCTTTGCCACCAGTCTTGATAATACGGCCTGCTTCCATCACATGTACGTAATCAGGCACGATATAGTTCAGCAAACGCTGATAGTGCGTTACCAGCACGATCGCATTATCTTTGTTGGCAAGCTGGTTGACACCGTTGGCGACAATCCTGAGTGCGTCAATGTCGAGGCCGGAATCGGTCTCATCTAAAATCGCCAAGCGTGGATCCAACATTGCCATTTGCAATATTTCATTGCGCTTTTTTTCGCCCCCGGAAAAACCTTCGTTTACGCTACGTTCAAGAAAATCAGGACTCATTTCAAGTAACTTCATCTTTTCGCGCACATAGTCATCAAACTCAAGCGGGTCGAGCTCTTCTTTGCCGCGATGGGTCTGTACGGTATTGTAGGTAAGACGCAGAAACTGGCTGTTGATAACACCGGGTATTTCAATCGGATACTGGAAAGCAAGGAACACGCCGGCACGTGCACGTTCTTCAGGAGCCAGATCAAACAAGTTCTGCCCTTCGAACATCACGGAACCTCCCGTGACTTCATAAGCTGAATGGCCCGCGAGTATCTTAGAGAAGGTGCTCTTGCCCGAGCCATTTGGCCCCATAATGGCATGCACTTCACCGCGCCTTACCGTTAGATCTAATCCTTTTAGAATTTCAGTACCATTCACGGTCGCACATAACCCGCGTACTTCGAGCACGATCTTGCTGTCTGGGTAAATCATCCAACACTCCCTTCTAATTTGAAACTGAGCAATGCGGTTGCTTCGACCGCAAACTCCATTGGTAATTGCTGAAATACGTCTTTACAGAATCCATTGATGATCATGGACACCGCAGCTTCCGCGTCAATTCCGCGTTGTGCGAAATAAAATAACTGATCCTCACCGATCTTTGAAGTCGATGCTTCATGTTCTATTTGAGAGCTATTGTTCGCCACCTGTATATAGGGGAAAGTATGGGCACCGGAATTCTGTCCAACCAGCATCGAATCACATTGCGAATAATTGCGCGCACCCGTGGCGCCTGGTGCAACCTTGACCAATCCACGGTAGCTATTATTGGAATGGCCGGCCGAGATCCCTTTACTGACTATCGTACTACGCGTGTTTTTGCCGACATGTATCATTTTGGTGCCTGTGTCGGCTTGCTGATAATGGTTGGTGACCGCAACGGAATAGAATTCCCCAACCGAGTTATCACCAAGCAGCACACAGGAAGGATATTTCCAGGTAATCGCCGAACCGGTTTCTACCTGAGTCCAGGAAATACGTGAATTCACCCCTTTAGCCAGACCACGCTTGGTTACAAAATTATAAATGCCTCCAACGCCTTTCTCATCACCTGCATACCAATTTTGCACGGTTGAATATTTGATGTCTGCGTTATCGAGCGCTACAAGCTCTACTACCGCAGCATGCAGCTGATTGCTGCTGAACGCAGGTGCGGTACAGCCCTCAAGGTAAGAGACCGAAGCCCCTTCTTCAGCAACAATCAATGTACGTTCAAATTGGCCTGATTCCTCGGTATTGATGCGGAAATAGGTCGATAAATCCATCGGGCATTTAACCCCTTTGGGGATATAACAGAACGAACCATCGGTAAACACCGCTGAGTTGAGCGCGGCATAAAAATTATCACTGGGCGGAATTACGGTACCAAGATATTTCTGCACCAGCTCGGGATGATCAAGCACCGCTTCCGACATAGAACAGAAAATAATGCCAACCTCGGCAAGTTTATCCTTATAAGTAGTCGCCACGGATACGCTGTCAAAAATAACATCTACCGCAACGCCTGCAAGCGCCATACGCTCATGTAACGGCACACCCAGCTTTTCAAAAGTACGCAGCAATTCAGGATCAACCTCATCCATGCTTTTTAATTTCGGCTTTTGCTTAGGCGCAGAGTAATAGCTGATAGCCTGAAAATCGATCTTCGGATAATGGACATTGGGCCATATAGGCTCTTCCATCTTAAGCCAGGCTTCATAAGATTTAAGCCGAAACTCAAGCAACCATTCTGGCTCTTTTTTCTTGGTCGAAATCATCCGGATAGTATCTGCATTCAAACCTTTCGGCGCGACATCAGACTCGATGCTAGTGACGAAGCCATGTTTATAAGGCTGGTTGACGAGGTTTTGCAGCGTTGCACTCATTTGTTACCTCCGAAAAATCATCAAGGTCGAAGAAAAAGCTTATCCATGGGTTGTATGAGGGGTTACATGGGGCAATTAAACAATCACACCTACACTATGAATTTTGAACTATGGACTTTGCCGCTTCACCTGTCAGATTAAAGCTCTCGCCACAGCCGCACATACTGCCGACATTGGGATTGTCAAATTTAAACATCTGCTTAAGCCCTTCAGTCACAAAATCTAAACGCGAGCCGTTAATATAAGACAAGGTCGAGTCATTAAACACAACCTTAGCGCTATGCGCTTCGAACATATGGTCTCCTGCAAGCACTTCATCAGCATAGTCATAGGTGTAAGCGTAGCCAGAGCAGCCAACTTTTTTGACGCCAACACGTAGGGCAAGGCCTTTTCCACGCTTTGCGAGTTGCTTTTGAATCTGTTTTGCCGCATTTTCAGTTAATGTAATCGCCATTATTTAACCTCCTGATAGTAGACAATAAAAAGTATCGCGAAAGACCCAGATAAATCTCAGAGTCAATCTTTTTTAAGGTTGAGGAGGTAAGGCGCAATTAATCGTGCCTTACCTCCATTTATCCCACAAAACTAAACGATCTAAGAATTCATCTAGCAAAGCATTAAATCTAAATCACGCCGAAACAAGCACCGACTTAGTGATATTTTTACTGACGCTTACTGTCTTAATTTCGGACTTGAGCTTGGCCGCATTATCGACTAACTGCTGCAAACTTACCCCCGCCATATAACCATATAACGCTTCGTTCAGCCCCATCCATAAATCATGTGTAATGCATTGTTTCTCGTCCTGGCAATTAGCCTTTCCGCCACATCGGGTAGCATCCACTGACTCATCCACCGCCACGACAATGTCAGCGACTGAGATTTGCGCGCTTGGACGTGCCAGATAATAACCGCCACCCGGGCCACGCACTGCAACCACGATATTGCGCTTACGCAACTTACCGAACAGCTGCTCAAGGTAAGATTGCGAAATTTTTTGGCGCTCACTAATGCTGGACAGTGTTACCGGGCCACATCCGCCATGCAACGCCAGATCAGCCATTGCCATCACGGCAAAACGCCCTTTAGTGGTAAGTCGCATGATTTCTCCCTGAATTTACATCGCACAAGATCAGCATTTTTATCTGTGATATACATGCCAACATGAACCAGCTCTTAATGTTTATAAATAGCCGCACTATCCTAATTTGTCTTCTTCAGGGCAACTACGCAAAGACTTTGTTCAGCCTGGCCCATGAATAATTTATGTAGAACTACTTTAAGAAGATTGGCTACCGTTTGATCCTGCGCGATCATCACGCGAACTGAACCTATGAAAACCCTTAATTTGGGAAGAATAATAAAATACCCAACCGATTTAGTCAACTAATAACTTTAGTCAACAATTCTATTCAGGTAATTGGGATCGAACTTATCGGCAGTAGCGCGTTCTTCGTCGATGTTTACGCCCATTTTTTCTAATTGTTCCAGAATAAGATCGATGCGCTTATCCACCACCATACCATGCCCTAACAAACCGTGGATAGCTTGAGCCAGCGGATCATTCTGGTCATTACTGATGCCATAAGCATTAAAACCTGGCCTTTTTGTAGCCTCATCAAGGATGCGTGCCGGAATCCCGGCAGCCGTTGCTCCCGCCGGTACATTCTTCACCACCACGGCATTAGAGCCTATCTTGGCGCTATCGCCAATGGTAATTGGACCCAAGATTTTAGCACCGGCCCCAACCACGACACCATTACCTAACGTGGGATGACGTTTGCCTTCTTTCCATGAAGTCCCACCCAGCGTTACGCCGTGATACAAAGTGCAATCATCACCGATCTCAGCGGTCTCGCCGATCACCACACCCATGCCATGATCAATGAAAAACCGCCTCCCAATAGTTGCCCCCGGATGAATCTCAATGCCGGTCAAAAAACGGCCCAAGTGCGACAAAAAGCGCGCCAGCCATTTCAGCTTTGCATACCAAAGCCAATGTGCCATGCGATGCACCAAGCGCGCATGAAATCCCGGGTAGCAAGTTATTACCTCAAATACACTGCGCGCTGCTGGATCACGCGCAAATACGCTGTCTATATCTTCTTTAACAGATTGGAACATCAGGGCACCTAAATTTACTCACTCAATTTTTTTTGTTTTGATCGTCATATTTTTGCTGCGTATTGTATTCAGCCGTGACTGTCAAAATACCACGCAAAATATTCACTTCCTCAGGCTCCAGCCGTGCACGTGCATATAAACGGCGCAACTTTTGCATCAGCTTGGTCGATTGCTTATCCCGTAAAAAACCAATTTCGGTAAGCGTGTCTTCCAAGTGCCGGAAAAATCTTTCCACCTGCTCCGCCGATGCCGGATTCAGTTCGGGCGGGGCATATTCTCCCTGCCCTGCAGCCAGGCGCAGCTCATAGCATATCAATTGCACCGCAGCCGCCAAATTAAGCGACGTGTACGACGGGCTGGCAGGAATGCGTACCATAAAATGACAGCGCGCCAACTCATCATTGGTCAAGCCGGACATTTCTGTACCAAACAGAAGCGCCACAGGTTGCTGCATTGCCTGCTGCGCCATAAGCGGCATCGCCGCGCGCGGAGTGAGCACTTCTTGCGAAATATAACGTGCACGTGCCGACATTCCCGCCACTAAAACCACGCCTTGCAACGCCTCGTCCAGCGAGCCACACACAACTGCGTTTTGCAGCACATCTGCCGCGCTGGCGGCCATCGCATCCGCCTGCCGGTCAGGAAAATGCTGGGGATTAATCAAATACAGACTCTGCAGCCCCATGGTCTTCATCGCGCGTGCAGCCGCGCCAATATTGCCTGGATGAGTGGTATGGCTCAGTACCACACGTACATTATTTAAAATCTCTGGTTTATCCAAAGTGCAATTCACACTAAAATACGCCACCGGAACAATCCGACTGCTCATTAAAAAGGTTCGTTATGCATCCCATGCTCACCATCGCGGTGAAAGCCGCGCGTCGCGCCGGCAACTTGATCCACCGTGCTGCCGATAATCTTGACCATCTCACTGTCACTAAAAAATCCCACTCTGATTATGTCAGTGAAGTGGATCGCGCAGCCGAGCAAACCATCATAAACACCTTGCTGGACGCCTATCCAAAACACGCAATTCTAGCAGAAGAGAGTGGCGCCCAAGGCGATTCGGAGTATCTCTGGATCATCGATCCGCTTGACGGCACCACAAACTTCTTGCACGGTTTTCAGCAATACGCCGTGTCTATTGCATTGCAGCACAATGGCGTCTTGACCCAAGCAGTAATATATGACCCCACCAAGAATGACCTATTTACCGCCACGCGCGGCAGCGGCGCTTATATCAATGACCGCCGTCTGCGTGTAAGCAAACGCATCGAACTGGCCGATTGCCTGATCGGCACCGGATTTCCCTACACCAAATTTGAACACTTGGATCCCTACATGAACATCTTGCGCGACATGATGCAAAAGACCGCTGGCCTGCGCCGGCCTGGCTCTGCCGCACTTGATCTCGCCTACACTGCGGCGGGGCGCTATGATGGTTTTTTTGAAATTGGCCTTAAACCGTGGGACATCGCCGCAGGATGCTTGCTTATTACAGAAGCGGGCGGCTTGGTGGGTGACATGCAAGGCAACGACGCCTATCTCAAAAGCGGCAACCTTTGTGCAGGCAACGCCAAGGTATTCGCGCAAATGCTGCAAGTCATCGCTCCGCATCTGACAGAGGGACTGAAATCCGATAAATCATAAATAATTCTGGTACAAACTACAGAATCCGACCACAACAATATTATTGGGGGCGGATTCAAAAAGCCAACCACAACAAGTTAATATCCATATAACAAAAGCCCGCCAAATTTGGATGCGTTGCGGTAAAAATCAGTAGTCATCCATATCCGCATTCCACGCCGAAATCACAAAGCGCAGGCTTCCTTTGATGCCAGGGAATGCTGGTTTGCGTATATTATTCGCATCAATCGTATGGCTATCAAACGGCACTGCCACCTCCACCCGCTCCTTGTCTAACGGTTTTACGTCAAGCACCGTTTCCGCCGCCAACATCCCCGAGCCTTGCCATGAATATTTCACCTTCCACATCTCATTCTCATTACGCGGAGGCACCATTTCGAGAATGAGCGCATCGCGGAACAGATAGCCGCCTTCGTAATGCTCGTTAACCCATATACGCCGCTCAATCTCGTAATCAGGGGCACGAATGCCAAGTGTCAGGCTGTAAGCTAACGAGCGGCGTTTCGGATTCACTTTGGCACGGTTTGCCAGAAATACGCTGGAAAGATATTGCGCCTTTACCTCCTTCCAGCTGGCATGTGGCACACAGGCTACCGAATCTTCCTCGGCGGTACGCCGCGATAGATACCATAACTTGCCTCGGGGCGAGGCTAACACCTCAATTTGATACAGAGCATTGACACTGCGCCCGGCGTCAGCCTCCACCTGCACCGCTGTCGGCAAGCGAATGTCCTCTATGTCGAGCCACAAGTCGACACGCACGTCTCCGAACAAAAAGCGCGTCAGATTCTGGAACGCCTCTTCGCTATTAACGATGCCAAAATAGCCGGAATGGGAGCGGAAGGTGAAGGCTTTTGCACAGGGCTCGCCAATTGAGCCATTGGCATTAAGACCCATTAAAGTGGCGTTGGCAATACGCACCAAGCCGTCACTGCCATTGCCTACAAAGGTGCGTGACAACCCTGCCGCTGTGTCGTAGTCCAGGCGATTTGTACCGACCATGCAAAACACCTTGCGCGATGAAAAGCTCTCCTCCGGTATCAAATCGACCCGTGAATGTTTAGCGTAGGCTTTCTTCAAATTTAGATATTCAGGCATACGCTCTTGGCGGTTGAAATTGTCGATGTCAAAGGCAGTCAACCACGATGGCGTGTTGATTCCCAGCAAATCGATACCATTATGCGGCGTAGCGTAAGTAAAAAACTTATCGACATGGGCGCGCATATTTCCAGGATCAAGGGCAGGGTTCTGCAAGAAAGCTCGGCACACCAAGCCACCCATCGAATGCGCTACCAAGTAACACCGAAAATCTTTCGGCGCCATACCATTGGCGGGGTTTTTACACACTAATTCGCGCACCCGGGCCACAAGGGTGCCCAGGCCTTTGGCGAAACCTTCAATGCTGGGTGTATGGCCGTCCCCCAACAGGGTCGAAGCCGGATCGTAATAGCGATAGATCACGATCGAGCGGCCTGTGAGCGAATTGTCGGTCGGCTTACCGTCAGCGGCCACCTCCCATTCTAGATCCACGATGTCATAACCATCCTCATACACGTCGCTATAACCAAACTCGGAACCAAGACGTACTACCGGCGATTCGAAAACATACTTTCGGGGCTGCTGATGTTTATCTGGCACTGCCCGATAAACAGTAGAGCCGAGGTTGAAACCGCAAAATGGGTCGGCCGTCGTCTGGTTAATCTCGTCGCGCGTCATGGCATAGCCACGCACGTAGATAATCGGAAAGTAGGGTGCTTTGATCACGGGCATGATAAACCTCCAAATAATAAATGTTCGGCTGTTGACTGTGCCAAGTATATATCATCAAACTTAGCCTAAATATCGACATAGGTATGACCATAAAAAGCTGTTCCTTGAGAACTCGTCAAAATGCTGCCCATATAAACCAGTATGTTGGCAAAGGCTTCAGCAAGCTCCATTCGAATGGACTGTATAAATTGACATTTCCCCAGGTATGCTATGGACAGGGTTACTCATACCTTGCTGATTCCCATGCGTGGATCGCCTGTTTCCGGGTTTCACCCCAATAATACCCGCCCAACCTGCCGCTTTGTTGTATGACGCGGTGGCAGGGTATCAGGAGCGCGACAGGGTTAGCGCCTACCGCCAGCCCCACGGCTCTGGCAGAATTTGGACGGCCAACCGCAGTTGCCACTTGGGAATAGCTGACTATTTTTGCCGGAGGTATCTGTAGCAATGCCTTCCACACGCTGATCTGAAAATTTGTTCCAGAAACATGCAAAGAGACTGGGCGGTCTAATATTTGTTTTTTGCCGAACATGGTTTCAATAACCGCAAACGTTCGTTGATGATTTTCATGCACTGTGGCATGTGGCCATTTTTTAAGTAAATTAGTTAGATGCCCATCAGTTTCCGCGTTCTCCAGAAACGAAAAACTACAGATACCTCTAGGTGTGATGGCAATAAACGCTTTTCCAAAAGGGGTGTCATGTACGGCATATTCAATCGTTAAACCCGCACCGCCCATCTTGTAATCCCCGGGTGTAACCGCTTCCAGATGAATGAAGTGGTCATGTAATCGGGAACTGCTGCTCAACCCCAGAGAATCAGTGATTTCAAGGAGTGGTCTTGATTCGCTGAGTAATTGTTTGGCGCGCTCCAACGTCAGTACCTGCAAGTATCTTTTGGGGGTTACACCAGCCCAGCGGCTAAATAGACGGTGAAAATGGAAAGGACTCAGGTGTAAATGCCGCGCAATTTCTTCTAATGTGGGCTGGTTGTTTACCCGGTGAGTAATGAAAGAAATTGCTTCAGCTATGCGGTCATAGTCAGACATCTGGATCTTCCGTGGCATGTTGTACGAAATCTTTCATAATTTACTGTTGCACTTACAAAAACTTACTCCAGTACGGAAGAAATATGAAGGTTTAAGCGCTTATCTGCAACCCGAATCTTGCTATGTTTGAGCGATAACGTCTGCTCTCGGTGGATGGACTATAGGACGCCTCTAAAAATTCAAGTTTCTAAACAAAACAAAGCACGAGTAAAAAGTTTGAGCACAGCATACAGTTGATATGTAAGCGATAATTTTTTTCGAGTAACGCCGTATTGTGACGCAATGCGGTAAGCAGGCAAGCCGCAAAGCGGCTGTTCACAAAATTGGATTTTAGAGGTGCCCTGACATATATTCCGGCTCGGGCGAACGGTGGGCCGGCATTCTGGAAGAGCTGCCCACCGTTCGGTGGCGCAATGTTAGATCGACAGTGGCCTTGCTTTACCGCTCATTTGCTCACGTCTTCAACTTCACGTTTGTACGCGTCACGGGAGAGTCCCGCGTCTTTAAGGCAACGATCCCGCACTTGCGCGTCGGGGTGCTTGATGCACTCTGACCTTTGGGCATTACGGCCCATAGCGTAAAGCTGCTCTGAAGAACAGGCTGCAACCGATATGCCAACAAGTAAAGCGGTTGTAAACGCATTTAGTTTCATTGATCTTCATTCCCTTCGTGCCGATGCGCCATACATGGGATGAGCGACGCAATCTTATAGCGACAAACCATCATAGTTTTGTACCGGCACTGATGCGAGGTCAATGCCTTCAATACAACGGATATTGATAGCCGCCATGCTATTACCATTTGGGCCAACGCCTTCGCCATATGGATGGATGCCGCATGTTGGGCAAAAACGGTGCTTAATAACATGCTTGTTAAAAGTATAGGTACTCATCTCACTTTCTGAAGTGAGTAACCTAAGCTTTTCACGGGGCACAAACCACATGAGCGTGCCTTTACGTGAGCAAATTGAGCAATTGCATGCTATTGCTCCGTTAATTTCACCCTCCACCTCGAATTCTACTTTGCCGCAATGGCAACGACCCTTGTATATCATAATTACTCTCCTCGGTTATTAGCCCGGTGGGTTAGGTTGAATGAATGAAGCCCAACATTTTACCGCTCATTCAGCACAACCCACCGGGCTGCCTTTTTTCAGGGTGCTACACGCGGAAGAGGATTCCCACCCTTTGTAATATCAACCGCTTGTGCAAAGCGCTTGTGATAAGTTTCTTCCGTTAGAGTCGTGAATAGATCAGTCTTAATTCTACGCTTCGTAATAACGGTAACCTCAGTACTATCTTTGTCGACAGGCTTAATCCAAGCACCCATGACAGCGCCATAAGAGTAACCGTTTAATCCACTGCTTGTGAGCATATAGCCTTCACTCTTGTGTTCTTCAATAGCGTCCGAACCCTCCCAACGAAAAACTGTTTTGGCAATTTCCCATGCTTGATCTGGCGTTACGGCATAGGTTTTGGTTATACCTTCGGTACCCGTTTCTTTTGCCCGCACAACATCATTTAAACTTGCGCAGCCAGATAAAGAAATGAATGCCATCGCAACAAAAATTGCTGTAATGATTTTTTTAAACATTGCGATTACTCCCTTTTTAACTTGTGACGATTCAAAGGCATTGTCACGCTGCCTACCAAGCTATTTGCTGACAATAGCCCACATATTGTCGTTAGTGGGCAGGGCATTCAAGCTGTCCACTTTTAAACCGGAACGTTCGACGATTAAACGCAACGTTTTGGGGGTGAAATAATTTACATGGTCAGGATACCTAAACCCACACCACCTATCTTGTCTGACGATTCTGTTCAATGAAGCAAAATTGGGTACTTTGATGACAATTTTGCCTTGCCTATCAAGCTTTTCCTTACAAATCTTGAGTAACTGGAGCGGGCTGGTTTCATGTTCCAAAAACGAACAGAGAATAATAAAGTCAATGGAGTTGTCAGAGATTTCCTTGAGCCCCCCTATGGCCGAGTTATGGATGCAATATCCCCCAATTTTTTTCAAATGTGTGTTCGCCTCTGCGGCTTGGGCTTGTGATATTTCAATACCGATGCCTTTTATTGATGTCGGCTGTTTGTTGTTCATGTGGTTGGCTATCTTCACCAGTTTTTCCCCAATACCGCAGCCGACATCCAAAACATTCAGCGAAGTTTTGCCATTTGCCAGAAGTTGCTTCAGGATTTTTTCAGAGACGGTTTCAATCCTTTCTTTTTTCCTCAATTTGCCGCGTAGCTTTTTGATTGCTGAACTGATAAAAAATGCGATGGGTTCCCTGGCTTTTCGTCGCGCCCTTTCTTCGGAAAACTGCTTTTCCCACGCCAATTCATCAACAAGCCGGGAATAATCAGGTGGGTTTTGTAGATAAACGACCCCTGTTTCAGAGCATTCCACAATTATCCATTCATCTTTTGAATATTTGGAGACGTTTACGCGTGTTTCAGTTTCTGTGATCGGATTCTGTCTGTTCATGGTTCTTTGCCGTAACGCCTTAAAGTAGATCCAATAAAACACTAAAAATTTATCGGGTTAGTTTATATACAAAATAAAAATTATAACGTTACCGATGATAACTGAAAGAAAGCCTTGAACTTCCCTAAGTTTATAATTGTGCGGGTGATTTTTAAAAATTTTGATATTTCAAGAATATGTGGAATTTTAGAGATGAAACACGGGGACAGAGAAGTCAAACGCACAACGCGGGATCCGAAAATTCCAGTCTGAGGGGTCTAGCCATCTGTAAATTGCAATAGACTCTGTTGGAATGTTAGAGCTAGCCCCGTGCACTTTCCTTTCTCTCAACTTCACTCGAATTCGGCTGTGGGCAACCCATCGATGCTGCGAGCATTCTTTTCGCGCCGATAGGCAGAGAGATTTTCGACACCTTTTGTTTCAACCCAACGGTCGATGACGTCGCGATCTTCGACAAACGGCATGATCGGGACTCCGTACCCGCAAGAGTCACTGACGCGAGTGACGCGGATCAGGATGATTGCCCGAGTGCTCGGCTTCAAGTACATCTTTGAAGCAAGCTCCTTCCACAGCGTTGTACCTGGCAATACAGTCTCGCCCGTGCCGTGGAAGCGGACGATCTTTGGTGGCCCTTCAAACGCACAGAACATCAGGACGATTCGCCCGTTATCCCTGATATGAGCGATGGTTTCGGCTCCGCTTCCCGTGAGATCGGCATAGGCGACTGTCTGAGGAGTGAGAATTCTGAGAGAGTCCAGGCCTTTGGGGGAACAATTCACGTGGCCTTCAGTTGCTGATGGTGCCGTTGCGACGAAGAACACGTGCTGCTTCTGTACCCAAGAAGTAAGCTCGGGAGTGATTTCGTTGTAGATTTTGCCCATATGATCCTTGTTGGCGTTTAAAGTTTGAATTAAAGGGGGTATTAGGTGCCCCGTTTGATGATAGGTTGGTTTGTTGTCAGGTTTCACTTTACTGCTGTTGTGTGCCGATTTTTTTGCTTCAGCAGCGATTTTAAACATTTTTTGCGGCAACGCTTTAGATTCTTTAGTCACCTGAGTCTTTAAAGTTACGGGGGCGCTTTCGTTAGGGAGCTTTTCTCTTAAATGAATTGTTATAGACTCGGCCCGATTTATCCGTGAGTCACCCAGTTTAAATTGCTCATAGAACTTGTATTTATTGACTTGCACGAGTGTCTCTCATACATGAGTCGCGGATAAATCAGGCCGGATCAATAATTTGGGCATCACCAGTAAGTAAGGCAAGCTGTTTGTTGACTAGGTATTCGATCGTTCCGTAGTTCTGGTTCGCCTTGCCGACGGAGAAGGCGAAGGCTTAGACGGCTTCATCTGCGATTGGCGGCTGCTGTACGTGCATTTCTGCGCTTTAATGTCCGCTCGATGGAAGGGATAGTTTATAGGTGCTCACACAGAACTTTCTTCGTGTTTAGTTGGATCGATAGCAGTGAGATTCTTCGCGTGCTCTAAAACCTGCTCCAGTTCCTTTGGAGACAGACCTTCAGCGTGGACAATTATATTGTCTTTAGTTGTGATGATTACTTTACGACCGCGCCGACTGTTGATGAACGCCACCAAGACCGTGGCGAGCGCACCCCACATTGCCGCATTTCCGACTGCCTGAACTATTTCGATAACAGCCGAAGGTGCCATCTGGACGCCAGTGCGTGCTTCTTGCATTTGGTACTTCACTTGATGCTCATTGAGCAGCGCTACGAATGGAGTGAGGCTGTCTTTGAAGAGATAAACGTGCAATGTGTCCACGGCAATTCCTATTTGGCGGCTATTGCCGCGGGTGGATTGAAGACCTATCGTAAAGTAGATTCCTATAAAACACTAAAAATTTTATCGGGTTGGTTTGATAAACATGGCAAGAATTATAAATGTAGTTTAAATCAAGATAGTCTGATTTTTATCGGGATGTTAACCAGTTGTTAATCTATTGATAGATTCATCCTCGAAAACCCGCCAAATTACGCTTGCCGGTGTTGTAGGGCATTATGTCATTCAACCTAACCTATCAAACTTGGGTATATATATTTGATGAAAATACTCTCAAAGAATACCCTTCCTCTCAGGTCAAAATTGAACAAACGAGACTACCATCTTGATACTCAAAAGTAGCGAGATAGCAGCGAATATCTTCTTCAAATAAGCCTCAGGCAAACTATGGGAGCAGCGAGCGCCATAGGGAGCTGTGATAAAGCTGGCAATCGATATTGCCAAAAATGCGGGCACATAAATGTATCCAAGAGTATAGGGATCGCCCACTGTTTTAGACCAGCCGCTCATCATGTAGCCAATAGTGCCCGTGATAGCAATGGGAAACCCAATGGCTGCTGAAGTGCCAATGGCTTTTTTCATGTCCACATTCTTATAGCCCAAGTATGCAACGGTGAGAAAACCGCCACCCACTGCTGCAAGCGCTGACACCGATCCAATCCCAACTCCAGCAACAATTAATCCGCGAAAACTTATCGGTTTTTGGCTAGGTTTCGGTTGCCAATTAAAAAACATTTGCCCCGCTATCAGTGCCATGAACAGCGAAAAAAATATGGCAATGTAGGCTGAGTTAATGTTGCCAACGACCTGGGTAGTCAGAAACGCGCCCAGAATAATTCCGGGTGCCATTCCGCGAACGACCTGCCACAAGACGGCGCCTCGGGAAGTATGTGCGCGGATGCTTGCTGTCGAAGAAATAATCATGCAAGCCAATGACGTCCCTAATGCCAAATGAACGACGCTATCTACGCTCATACCTTGGTAAATAAAAATGGATGCTAGCAAAGGAACCAATATTCCACCGCCACCAAGCCCTAGAAAGCCTGCCATAAAACCCACAAAGGCACCCAACACAATGTACAGCAATATCCATTCAATTCCAGGCATATAACCCTCCCTATTTATTGATTTTTTGAAGCAACCAAGCGGTCTCCGTTGACGCAACTTGCCCTTTCAATCCACCTGCGACATTTTTGATGTCAACAGACTTCAATTGGTAAGTTGCACCATAATGTCGTTTTACTTCGATTTCGTTAACTGAAAACGGTGGGCCATCCATCAGCAGTTGGTTATATTCATAAGTGATAAGCAGCTGCGGCGCTGCATTAGTTATGTTCATCAGGTGTGACGCATATTGCAGGCGTATAAAAGCAGGCAATGCAACTAAAGCGGCGCGATCGTATATCGCGTTTATGGGCCCAAGATATTCAGCCGACACATCAAAAATATTGCCCACCAGCATGTCGATATCTTTAGCGCTGTAACGGGTCAATTCTCCAACCTTGGAAATTTCCGGTTCTAAGCCAAGTTCTTTAAATAACGCGGTAATGGCGAGCTCGCTCAATTCTGCGCCAACAACTCGATAACCGCAGGCAATCAACCATTCACAATCACGTGACTTGCCACACAACGGCAGGAATACTCGACTGCTTTTTGCCAGATTTAATTTTTCGAAATGTTCGATGAGTAACGGGTTTGCCTCAGTTTTATGAAAACCAATATCACCCCGTTCCCATTTTTGATGCCAAAAATTTGCGTTCATATCGTCTCCTTAAATTCTTCAGGTATAAATAACATCCCACCAACTTAACGGCTTAATTGTTGTGCCAAGTGGTGTAGTGAGCTAGGATACAAGCTAAAGTCGACTTTAAGTCAAGGATTAATTTCGTCAGGTGGAATAATGGATATAGCTGAGGTTGCAAAGGCATCTGGATTACCCGCTTCGACGTTACGATTTTATGAGGAAAAAGGACTGATCCAGTCAACTGGGCGAAATGGTTTGCGCCGTTTATTCAGCGCCAATGTTATAGAGCGGTTGGCTTTAATATCTTTGGGGCGTAGCGCTGGTTTCTCGCTTGATGAGATTGGTGAAATGTTTACTCCTGAAGGGCTGGATATTAATAGAGCACTGCTTTTAGCCAAGGCAGATGAGTTGGATAGAACAATTGAAGAGCTGGCCGCTATGCGTGATGGGCTTCGTCACGCAGCAGTTTGCAAGGCGCCCAACCATTTTGAATGTCCAAAATTTCTTCGTCTCCTTCGTATTGCCGGTAAAAATCGGTTCAGGCAACCGAATAAATTGAAGGAAAACAAACTTAAGCGAGGAGTGCAAAAAACGTAAGGCGGACGAGCACTGTTTAGTCAGATTATCAGTGAAGATGCATATGCCTCCTGTCATATCGGCATGTTGATAACTCGTATGCGTATCCTGCGATGTTGAGCTTCATTTCATTCATCACAACCTACCGCGCTTACGTCGGAGAATGGCTCTTGAGCCACTCACGCAAGGCTGCGTCCACTCGGGTTTGCCAGCCCTCGCCGCTTTCGCGGAATTGCTCTACTACTTCTCGCGACAACCGAATAGTGATGCGCTCTTTAATGGGTGCTTTCTGAGGGCCACGCACCCCTAGTTTCTTTCTAAGGGACAGTGGCAACACTTCAGCGGCTGGCCTAAATTTCGCCATATCTTCGGCGGTTAGTTCGCGGACCTCGCCGTCTGCGTCAATCAAGGGTTTGCGACTTGCCATATCTATTTGCCTCTCTCGTATTTGCCTTACGGAAACTGATTACCCGAATGCCCGTCTCGGTCTCAGTAAAGCACAGAACATGCAGCCGACGATCCAGGTAGCACAACGCGATATAACGAGTTTCGCCATATGCTTTTCGGGTGTCAGGAAACACCAGCGCAGTATTGAAATCGACTTCTGCCGCTCGATCAAACGAGAGTTGGCGCTCTTTGATGTTTCGCTCATTTTTGATCGGGTCAAAGTCGACTTTCATGAGCCATGAGTGTATGTACAAATAAGTGATGCGTCAATGTTTTTTGTATGTACAAATACATACAAAGCAGCTGCGTGAAAGTGGGGCCGAACGTAATTGCTGTGCGTTTATGCGTGCTCCAGCGTGGCCATTATTTGTCCGTTCGTTTTGGCAACATCCAGTTCGGGCGCGGGTAATGGCAGGTATACCCGTCGGGGAAACGCTTCAGATAATCCTGATGCTCGCGCTCGGCTTCCCAGAAATCACCGGCAGGCGCCAGCTCGGTCACCACCTTACCCGGCCACAAGCCTGAGGCGTTCACGTCGGCAATCGTATCTAGCGCGGTCTGCTTCTGCACGTCGTTGACGTAGTAAATCGCCGAGCGGTAGGACGAACCCTGGTCATTGCCCTGCCGATTGGCCGTCGTCGGATCGTGTATCTGGAAGAAAAATTCCAGAATGCGGCGGTAAGAAATTTCCGCTGGGTTAAAGAAGATTTCGATACCTTCGGCATGCGTGCCGTGATTGCGGTAGGTGGCGTTGCACACGTCGCCGCCGGTATAGCCCACCCGCGTTTTCTCCACGCCCGGCAGCTTGCGAATCAGATCCTGCATGCCCCAAAAGCAGCCTCCTGCCAGTACTGCGCGTTCCTGTGCCATTACTTATCCTCCACCTGGTTAAGATATTCGCCGTAGCCTTCCGCCTCCATGTCACCCCGGTGGATAAAGCGCAGTGAGGCTGAATTGATGCAGTAGCGCAAGCCACCGCGATCCTGCGGGCCGTCCGGGAACACATGCCCCAGATGGCTGTCGCCGTGAACCGAGCGGACTTCGGTACGGATCATGTTGTGGCTGGTATCGCGCAGTTCGTTGATGTGCGCGGGTTCGATGGGTTTGGTAAAGCTGGGCCAGCCGCAGCCCGACTCGAACTTGTCCGACGACGCAAACAGCGGCTCCCCCGACACGATATCCACATAGATGCCCGGTTCGTTATTGTGAAGATACACACCCGTCCCCGAATGTTCCGTGCCGCCGTGCTGGGTAACGCGGCGTTGTTCCGGTGTCAGGTTGGCGATGGCAGCATCGGATTTTTTGTATGTTTTCATGAAATTTTCTTTGAGAGGGTTTGGAGTAGCGTTTGTTGGAATGTTAGAACTGACCCCGTGCGTTTCGTGCGTTTTCGCTCGCACGATCTAGCCTTATTCGTTAGATTAACCTTAATTTGTTAGATTTGCTCATCGCGTCGCGGTGAGAGCATCTGGAGCAGTTGATCAACCGCCATAACAACGCTGAGTGCGTCGCTTCGCTCAAAGGACTTTGCTTCATGAATAGCCTGATTCCTTGGTTCAGCTACCATTTTAAAGAAGTCGCCATCGGGAAGTGACAATCCAACTTTTTTCGCCAACTTAAGGCGACGGCCAAGCGTTTGGTGATCTTTCATGATCTTGTCGCCGTAGCTATAACCAGTGTATTTTACGATTGCCTCCGTTAGGACAATCTCCGCGGCTATCGCAGACTCAATCATGGCTTTTCGGTAGTCTTGGTCCCGTAGCGCCCTGTAAGCTTGGAGCTGAATTCGATAGTGAAGAACAGGCCTCGAGCCGAAGGAACATAACCTACAAATCTCAATGAAGTTTGCTCTGTCCAACGCATCTCGACCCGATATGATAGGGCTGGAAAAGTATATTGTTTCTGATCCGTGTGGCTGAACTTTCTGACTATTGGCATCCAAAATAAAGAGCTCATGTTCTACAGAATCAGAAGATGAGACGCGGGCACCCCTGCGAACCGAATTCTTTGTAAACAGGTCGTGGAAGTCAACAAAGGTCGAATACCAGTTTCCTAAGGATTTTGACACGGAGGTCGAATGATCGCGGAGCTTTGAAGCAGGAACTCGGAACTTGATCAAAGCTGCCTGAAGGCGCGCAATACCGTCTGGATATACGACTTCTTGCCCCCAAAAAAGCGGGTTATTACCACATTCCCAAGTCCTGGCCGCCTCAGGGGGAACTAGTGAACCATCGAAAGCGCCCTCCCTATTTGGTAAACTTGGCATTTCCAAAACCCCGTTTATGCCGCCAATCGTTACGTTCTCGCGATGCCCAAGCGCATCCTTTGCGAAAACCATTCCATCGCGTAGATCAAGAATGGCGAACAAAAAGACGTCATCAGGAGTGGAAGCGTTGGCGCCGTGTGTCATAGCAAATCTAATGTGAAGTAGAACCTAATAAAACATTAAAAATTTTATTGGGTTGGTTTATAAGTATCGCAAAAGTTCTAAATGTTTGACATCTAATAATTTAGATTTGAGAGCACATGCTGTACAGATTGTTTCCGTACGTACATTTGCACGAACTTTGAATTTATAGAGACGCTCAGGATTGCATACCGGCTAACCGCTGCAACAACTTCTCATGTATCCCGCCAAATCCGCCGTTGCTCATGACCAGAATGTTATCACCGGGTCGAGCTGCGGCAACAATGGCGGCTATTAATTCGTTCAGATTATCATTTACGATAGCCCTCTCTCCCAGCGGAGCGAGTGCCGCGCGAGCATCCCAGCCGAGGTTGAAGTCGTAGCAAAATACCATGTCGGCATCCTTGAGACTGTCGGGCAGGGCGTTCTTCATCACGCCGAGTTTCATGGTATTGGAACGCGGCTCCAGCACCGCCAGAATGCGCGTGTTGCCTGCTTTGGCGCGTAGCCCTGACACGGTGGTGGCAATCGCAGTGGGGTGATGCGCGAAGTCGTCATACACAGTAATACCGTTTACCACGCCGCGCACTTCCATGCGTCGTTTAACGTTTTTAAATTCGCTCAATGCCGCCAGGCCTTGCATTATGGACACACCGGCATGACGCGCGGCGGCGAGTGCGGCGAGTGCGTTCAAGCGGTTGTGTTCGCCCATTAGTTCCCATTTCAGTTCACCGTGCGCTTCGCCATTAAAAGCAACGCGATTATCTGCGTCGATGTTCCAGCCGTCAGCACAGGCAAATAATTCCACAGGCGTCCAGCAGCCGTGACTGATTACGCGCTTTAATGAATCGGCCCGGCCATTGCTGATTATCAGCCCGTTGCCGGGAACAGTGCGCACCAGGTGATGGAATTGCGTTTCGATGGCGGCGAGGTCGGCAAAAATGTCAGCGTGATCGAACTCCAGATTGTTGAGGATGACGGTACGCGCACGGTAATGAATGAACTTGGAGCGCTTGTCGAAGAAGGCGGTGTCATATTCATCGGCTTCAATGACGAAGAAAGGCGTATCGGTTAAACGCGCGGAGAGTCCAAAATTCTGTGGCACACCGCCGATCAGGAAACCCGGGTTCAAGCCTGCATATTCCAGTATCCACGCCAGCATAGAGGTGGTGGTGGTCTTGCCATGGGTACCTGCAACTGCCAGCACCCACTTATCCTGTAGCAGATTTTGCGCCAGCCATTGCGGGCCGGAGATGTAGGGCAGGTTGCGATTGAGGATTTCTTCCATGAGCGGATTTCCGCGCGAGACCACATTGCCGATAACGAAAATGTCCGGCTGAAGGGTGATCTGCTCCGGGCCGAAGCCTTCAATCAGTTCTATGCCTTGTGCTTCAAGCTGTGTGCTCATCGGCGGGTAAACGTTGGCATCGCAGCCGGTGACGCGGTGTCCTGCTTGCTTAGCCAGCACCGCAATGCCGCCCATGAAGGTGCCACAGATACCGAGTATATGGATGTGCATGTTATGCCCCAATATTGTTTGGTTAAATAAATTCCGTTCACCCTGCCCCTTCGACTTTGCTCAGGGCTGAAGACATTGTCAAAAGACTCCGGGTGAGCGACTGGTGGTTCGACAGGCTCACCACGAACGGTTAAGTGAACAGAATTCTATTATGCCCTGAAAATAAAAAATACCGCACCCATCAGGCACAACGCGGCATACAGGTAATCCAGTTTCAATGGCTGGCCCATGTATAGCACGGCGAAAGGAACGAATACCGATAGCGTGATGACTTCCTGTAAAATTTTAAGTTGTCCCAGGCTGAGCTCGGTGTAGCCGATGCGGTTGGCTGGCACCTGCAGCAGGTATTCGAATAGTGCGATGCCCCAGCTCACCAGTGCGGCAACGTACCACGGCGAATGGGTAAAATTTTTGAGGTGTCCATACCAGGCAAAAGTCATGAACACGTTTGAAGCAGTCAGCAGGAGTGTGGTTAGCAACAGTGGGTGTAGCATGGCGCGGTACTGGTCGCGTTAATAATTAAGCTGAACAAGTCCCACCGTTCGGGCTGAGCCTGTCGAAGCCATTTGTAACTTGTTGGTTTTCAATTGGTACGTTTCGACAAGCTCAACGCGAACGGACTTGTTCAGCGTAGCCTTAAACAACAGGGTTGCGATCAAGATATTGAAACCGCTAGTTTATGCATCATAATTTAATACGGGCGCTAACCAGCGTTCGGTTTCTTCAAGGCTTAAACCCTTGCGCTGTGCGTAGTCCTCAATCTGATCTTTGTCTGCCTTTGCCGTGGCAAAATACTGCGATTGCGGATGCGAAAAATAAAAACCGCTCACTGCAGCAGTCGGCAGCATGGCAAAACTTTCAGTCAGCGTAATGCCGGCCTTGTTGGGTGCGTCCAGCAGTTCAAACAACGCGCGTTTTTCAGTGTGATCAGGGCAAGCCGGGTAGCCTGGAGCTGGGCGGATGCCGCGATATTTTTCATCGATTAGATCTTCAGTGCTGATCTGTTCGTCGGCGGCATAGCCCCAGAACTCGCGTCGGACACGGGCATGCAGCAGTTCGGCGAAGGCTTCGGCCAGACGGTCGGCCAAGGCTTTCAGCATAATGCTGTTGTAGTCGTCATGCTTGCTCTCGAATTCCTCAACGCGCTCATCAATGCCGATGCCGGTCGTGACCGCAAACGCGCCGATATAATCAGCCACGCCGCTTTCTTTGGGCGCGATGAAATCGCCGAGACTCAGGTTGGGCTTGTCTTCGGGCTTTACCATTTGCTGGCGCAGGTTGTGCCAGGTCATCGCCACTTGGCTGCGCGATTCATCGGTGTAAATTTCGATGTCGTCGCTATTGACACTGTTAGCCGGAAACAGGCCAAACACTGCGTTTGCGCTCAACCACTTCTCTTCTATGATGCGCTTGAGCATGGCCTGTGCATCGTGGAACAAATTGCGTGCTGCTTCGCCGATCACTTCATCATTGAGAATTTTCGGGTAGCGCCCGGACAATTCCCAAGTCTGGAAAAATGGGGTCCAGTCGATGTAGGGGCTGATCTCTGCCAGCGAGTAGTCGCTGAGCGCCCGCACACCGATAAAGCTGGGTTTGGGCGGCGTATAGTTGGCCCAATCTGTTTTCAGGCCATGGGCGCGCGCGTCTGCCAATTTGTAACGCGCACCTTGAGGTTTTTTGTTGGCATGCAGTTCGCGTGTTTTGGCATAGTCGACTTTTATGTCCGCTACATAACTATCGCGTAACGTGCTGCTCAACAGGTTGTTGCACACCCCCACCGCACGCGACGCGTCCGTCACATAAACGGTGACGCCGCTAGTGTAGTTAGGCTCGATTTTTACTGCCGTATGCACGCGTGAAGTGGTCGCGCCGCCGATCAGCAACGGAATGGTGAATCCTTGGCGCTGCATCTCCTTGGCCACATACGCCATCTCTTCCAGCGAGGGTGTAATCAATCCGGACAGGCCGATCATATCGGCGTTGTGCTCGCGCGCTGTGTCCAAAATTTTCTGGCACGGCACCATCACGCCCATGTTGATCACTTCGAAATTGTTGCACTGCAACACCACCGTGACGATGTTCTTGCCGATGTCATGCACGTCACCCTTGACTGTGGCGATGACGATCTTGCCCTTGGGTTTGTTGTCGCCTGAGCGCGCCTTCTCCGCTTCAATGTAGGGTACCAGATGGGCCACTGCCTGCTTCATCACGCGCGCGGATTTCACCACTTGTGGCAAAAACATTTTGCCCGCACCGAACAGGTCGCCGACCACGTTCATGCCGGTCATCAGTGCACCCTCGATCACCTCGACCGGATAAGCCGCCTGTAATCGTGCTTCCTCGGTGTCTTCCACGACGTAGGTGTTGATGCCACGCACCAGCGCGTGGGTCAGGCGTTCCTGTACCGTGCCTTGTCGCCATGCCAGATCTTCCACTTGGACCTTAGCGCCGCCTGTCACATTTTCCGCCACCGCGACCAGTCGTTCGCCCGCATCGGGACGGCGATTCAGCACTACGTCTTCCACCGCCTCGCGTAAATCTGCTGGAATTTCATCGTATACGCCAAGCTGACCGGCATTGACGATTCCCATATTCATGCCCGCTTGCACCGCGTGATAGAGAAACACAGTGTGGATAGCCTCGCGCATCGCGTCGTTACCACGGAACGAGAACGATACATTGGACACGCCGCCGCTAATCTTTGCGTAAGGCAGATTTTTTCTGATCCAGCGCGTGGCATCAATGAAGTCCACTGCGTAGTTGTTGTGTTCTTCTATGCCGGTGGCAATGGCAAAAATATTCGGGTCGAAAATAATATCTTCGGGCGGGAAGCCGACCTGATTTACCAGAATGTCATAACTGCGCTGGCAAATTTCGATTTTGCGCTGTTGCGTATCGGCCTGCCCTTTTTCATCAAATGCCATCACGACTGCCGCTGCACCATAGCGGCGTACCAGCTTGGCATATTTGATGAACTCGGCTTCGCCCTCTTTCATGCTGATCGAGTTGACGATGGCCTTACCCTGTACGCATTTCAGCCCAGCTTCGATCACCGACCACTTGGACGAATCAATCATCAGCGGCACGCGCGAAATATCCGGCTCCGATGCGATCAGGTTGAGGTACTTCGTCATGGCAAGCTGCGAATCCAGCATTGCTTCGTCCATGTTGATGTCGATAACCTGCGCGCCATTTTCCACTTGTTGCCGCGCCACGTTGACAGCGGTCGGGTAATCGCCGGCGAGGACGAGGCGTGCGAACATTTTGGAGCCGGTAACGTTGGTACGCTCTCCGACGTTCACGAACAAGGAATCATCGCCAATGTTGAATGGCTCCAGACCGGATAGCCGACACTTCTTTTCAAGCTCTGGAATGCGGCGCGGAGGGATATCTTTCAATGCCTCGGCTATCGCCTTGATGTGCGCTGGCGTGGTACCGCAGCAGCCGCCCGCGATGTTGAGGAAGCCGCTGGTGGCAAATTCCTTAACCAGCTTGGCGGTATGTTCCGGCGATTCGTCATAGCCGGTTTCCGATAGAGGATTGGGCAAGCCGGCATTGGGATGGGCACTTACATAAGTGGTGGCGACGCGCGACAATTCCTCGACGTAAGGGCGCATCAGTTCCGCTCCCAGCGCACAATTCAGGCCGATGGATAATGGCTTGGTATGTGACAGCGAATTCCAGAATGCTTCAGTCGTTTGGCCTGACAAGGTGCGCCCGGAAGCATCGGTGATGGTGCCGGAAATCATGATCGGAACGCGCACGTTATGGAGATCGAAATACTGCTCGATGGCGAACAGTGCAGCCTTGGCGTTCAGCGTATCGAAAATGGTCTCCACCATCAGCAGGTCCGCTCCGCCATCCAGCAGGCCGCGTATGGCTTCGGTATAGCCTTCCACCAGCTGATCGAAATTGATGTTGCGGAAACCGGGATCGTTTACGTCCGGTGAGATGGATGCGGTACGCGTAGTGGGCCCCAACACGCCCGCCACAAAGCGCGGCTTGTTCGGCACCTGGCTTTCGTATTCGTCGCACACATCACGCGCCAGCTTTGCGCCAGCCACGTTCAATTCATAAACCAGATGCTCCATCTGGTAATCCGCCATCGACACGGAGTTGGCGTTGAAGGTATTGGTCTCAAGGATATCCGCTCCCGCTTCCAGGTATTCAGCATGGATACCACGAATGATCTGCGGCTGCGTCAGCAACAACAGATCATTGTTACCCTTGAGGTCGAGCGGGTGGTCGGCAAAACTCTGGCGAGGCTCGGTATCGCCATCATGAGCGACTACGCCACGGTAGTGCTCTTCGGTCAGCTTGTATTGCTGAATCATCGTTCCCATCGCACCGTCCAGAATAAGGATGCGTCGTTCCAGCAAACGTTCAATAAGATGGGGTGTGCGGTTCATAGTGTCAGAGACTTAAAAATGAGGGCAAATTTTACCATGCCTCAAAAATAAGGATTTTGCTTATTCTTGTTTTATAACTAACTCTCTATCATGTTTCTGGACGGTATCACTGACAACAATTTTGCCGTCGGGATGAACAGCCAGCGGTGGCTTGGTTCGCATAATCGCGGCGCTGGCGCCATGTTACGCGTCGATGTGCACTCACCCATGGTTTTGTCTAATAAGGGGGCATCATCACCCTGTTGAATCAGAATGGTTTGAAGGTGCATGGCGTTTCCTACACCAAGGAGCAAGCCAATCAACCCGGTTGGACAATTGTTTTTTAGGAGTGTGTCATGCGCGTTACCAAGAAACTTGGCAAATTGACGGTACAGGCAGTCGCCGGTACGCATGTGGTATTGCTTGGCTGGAGCATGACGAAAGCCGATTCGCGTCGCGTGCTGGGATTTGCCGTTCATCGCACGGATCATACCGAGGGCGAGTCCTATTGGCTGGAGGGCATAAAGGTATTCGCCGAAACCGATCCAGGTACGGACAAGGCCTCGTTGCGTTGCCATCCGGTTCAGGGTTTCACGTGGTCCGATTTCACGGCCAAGCCGGGCTACGATTATACCTATCGCGTAGTGGCACTGAAGGGCTCGCCCAGAAGCTTGATTGAAGATGATGAGATCGAGGTGCGCGTGCAAACCGAAATGGAAGACAATGGCTTGCACGAAGTGTGGTTCAATCGCGGCGCCGCCGCCAGCCAGGAGTACGCCCGCCGCTTCAAAAATAAGAGTCCAGAAATAGTGGGTAAACCAGCCTTCGATTGGCTTTCGCGCGGTCTAATGGAAGCGCTGCTCGAGTTTTTGCTACGTGCGAAGAACTGTCAGTGGGCGTTGCGTGTGGCTGCTTACCAGTTCACCAACGAAACTGTTTTAAAGGCGTTGAAATCGGCCAAGGATCGCGGGGTTGACGTGAGCATCCTATACGATGGCCGTGACGAAAAGGTATCCGCACTTAATAAGGCAGCGGTGCTCAACGCGGGTATCGACAATCTATGCAGGCAGCGTACCGCAAATCCAAGTGCCATCGCACACAATAAATTTATCTTGTTGTTAAAGGATAATCAGCCGCAAGCGGTTTGGACGGGTTCGACGAATATCACTGATGGCGGCATCTTCGGACATTCGAACGTCGGACACGTGGTGAACGATATGGGCGTTGCAAGTAGCTATCATGATTACTGGAACTTACTTGCAGTTGATCCTAATTTTCCCTTGTTGCGCCCCGGTGTGGAAACGTTGACGCCAACGCCCGCCCCTGGCAGCTCACCAAGGCAAGCAACCAGCGCGCTCTTTAGCCCCCGCTCGGGCGTGAAACTACTCTCATGGTATGCCGAACAAGCCGCCGCTGCGCAATCGATGCTTTGCATGACTTTTGCTTTTGGTATCAACAAAGCCTTTGTCCCCGTATTTGATAAGCCCTTTGGCGGGTTGCGTTATGCCTTGCTCGATAATGATGGCAATCGGCCCGAACCAGAGGCAGAGGTATTACGGTTGCGGAAGTTGCCCTTTAATCGCTTCGCGATCGGCAGCATGATTCGCATAAATAGTTTTGATAAATGGCTAAAGGAGAGGTTGAGTAGCTTAAATTCGCATGTACCGTATATTCATACGAAATTCATGTTGATCGATCCGTTGGGATCGAATCCAATTGTGATCTCAGGATCGGCGAATTTCTCGGATGCCTCGACCAATGCCAACGATGAGAACATGCTGGTGATTCAAGGCAACACGACTGTGGCAGACATCTATCTGACGGAGTTTTTCCGTCTCTGGAATCACTATGCATTTCGCGAGTGGTTGGCAAAAAACCAAGGCAATCCCAACGTGACGCCGCAGCTTTTGAAGGTAGACGATACTTGGCGGAATATTTATTTCGGTAACACTGAACAATCACGACAAAGAGTATTATTTTCTGGCGCAGCCAACTAGTGCAGCGTTGTTTGTGAGTGATGTTGCGCTAACAAAAGTGCCGTCCGGGTCAAGTAGGATACCGACGCGGCCACCCCCTGATAAATTTCCCACTCCCTATTCAACGTGTTATGAAATCGAAGTAACTTAAACAAGACATTTTTTTGTTTTGTTTAGAACTCCAAATATGCTGTGCTAATCACAGTTTGTGTAATTGCTCTTTTTGCAATCGTGCGCCAGTTTTTGGGCTTCAGCGATTTGGGATGGTGTCATGCGTTGAGCTACTTTGTCGCGATTTTCTTGCGCGTCCTTTTGACGATTTGTTGCGAGACTAAACCACATGTGCGCGCGAACATAATCTTGCGCCACTCCTTGGCCGAGGCCGTACCTTAAACCAAGATAATTTTGTGCGGCGGCGTCGCCTCGCTTGGCGGCCAAGCGAAACCATTTGACAGCTTCCTGATCGTCCTGTGTAACGCCTTGGCCGTTGCCATAACTTAAGCCGAGGTAATATTGTGCTTTTGTATGCCCCTGTTCGGCCGCCAGGCGAAACCATTTGACCGCCTCTTGATCATGTTGCGTAACGCCTTGGCCGTTGCCGTAGCTTACACCAAGATTAAATTGGGCTTGTGCATGCCCTTGTTTAGCCGCCAAGTGAAACCATTTCACGGCTTCCGGGTAGTTTTGCGCTACAATTTTTCCGTCAAGATAAATTACGCCAAGGTTGTATTGTGCGATTACATCATCTTGTTCGGCAGCCAGCCGAAACCACTTTATCGCTTCCTCAAAGTTTTGCATGGTGCCCTGCCCGTTGGCATAGCTTATGCCAAGGCTAAACTGTGCTTTTGCATGTCCTTGTTCGGCAGCTGAGCGAAACCACTTGACCGCTTCCTGGTAGTCCTGTGTAACGCCTTGGCCGTTGCCAAAACTTAAGCCAAGGTTAAATTGTGCATTTGCATGCCCTTGCTTAGCAGCCAGGCGAAACCACTTTACGGCTTCTTGAGTGTCTTGTGTAACGCCATCCCCTTGAAGAAACATTTCACCAAGGCTGTATTGTGCCGTTGCATCACCTTGCTCGGCAGCCAAGCGCACAGCCTCTTTAACTTGCGCATATTTTCCTTCCGCCTTCGCCTCATCTGAATGTGCTTGGGCCAGACCACTACTCGATGCCAACATTACTGTTAAATAAAAAAACCATTTTTTCATTCATTTCTCCAGGAAAACCACTACTTCATATTTTGTACGAGAACCATGCCCTACTGTCTATAACACACAAAATCAGGCAATTAAGTAGCCTCATGACGTCTGAATATCGCTTATTTTCAATCATTATAATGGCATTCAACACGCGCCTACACTCGCAGGTGCAGGCCGCTTAAAAGGCAGAGCTGAACACCGTTGCCTTGTTCAACATCAAAAGCACTACTTCACTGATGTAGGCAAACAATTGTTTACCTATTTTTTCTTCGCCAGAATATGACGGAATTTCAGTAGCGCAGCATCGTCAGGTATGGCTTCGCGTCCAAGATTTTCTGTTTTATTGCGGCCTACCATGTTTGTCATCTATTATGTTTAACGTGTTTCATAACGGCATTGTGTTTGCTAAATCAGCGTTACCTTAGCGCAAATCAATTTGGCTGGGTGACGAATGTTTTTGTTGCGTCCCGAAATTGAATCCGCGTCAGAAGCTATGCGCGCTGGTTAACTATTTTTCACAATCTGTAGCGCGCTTAGGAAGAATGGCCATAATGACAATTTTCAAGAACAACTTGCCCCGATTTTCACGCCATCTTTGGCTAACGTTGGGCACATTCGTTGTTTTCGCTGCAACCTTTGCCGTCTATGTTTGGGCAGAAAAGGAGGTCGATCGCATTAACGAATTGCGGCAGCATTCGTTAATGCTGGCTGACGAATTACGCCAGTCGTCTGATGACCTTACACGTATGGTTCGCACCTATGTGGTGACCGGAGACCCCCTCTACAAACAACATTATCAGGAAATTCTCGACATCCAAGATGGCAGGAAACCCCGTCCGGTCAGCTTCCAGAACATCTACTGGGATATTGTGCTAGGCGATGACCTGCGTCCACAGTCGCCAGGACTGGCGGTTCCCCTGCTGGAGTTGATGCGGGGGGCGGGTTTTACTAAAGAAGAATTCGCCAAATTGGCGGAGGCAAAAACTAACTCGGATAAGCTCACGCGCACCGAATTTGCCGCAATGGAAATGATCGAATCAACCAGCCCGCTGATTGAGACCAACCGTGCCGAGGCAATTTTTATATTGCATGACGCGGCTTATCATCAAGCCAAGGCCAGCGTCATGCGGCCGATCAGCCAGTTTCAAAGAATGGCGGATCAGCGAACGTTTGGGGCTGTTCATACAGCTGAAGTCCGCGCCACAATAATTCGTGCAGCCTTCATTCTGTTGGGCTTACTGTTAGCATTTTTACTATGGAAATCGCAACGGAATTTGTATGCGACGCTAGGGGGCTCCGTAAGCGAGCTGCATACGCGTATCGCCCATCTTGGCAGTGGAAATTTTTCATCCGTCATTACAGTCGCCAAAGGCATGGAAAATAGTGTGCTGGATTGGTTATCGGAAACGCAGATGAATTTGGCCAGAATCGACGCCCAGCGCAAGGAAGCCGAAGCAACAAATCAACGCTTGACCAAGCTTTACGCTGCGTTGAGCAAATGTAATCAGGCCATCGTGCGTTGTACCAGCGAGGCGGAATTGTTCGAGCAAGTCTGCCGCGCTGTAGTCAATTTCGGCGGCATGGATATGGCATGGATAGGCGCGCTTGAAGAACATAGCAAACAGATAAAGCCGATCGCATCCTTTGGCAGTGGTGTGGAATATCTGAAAGGACTGCAGATTCCTGTGGCAGCCAATGAACCATACGGACGCGGACCGACCAGCTCAGCGTTCCGTGAGAACTTACCATTTTGGTGTCAAAATTTTCAGGATGACCTCGTTACCACGCTATGGCATAAGCATGGTGCCCGGTTTGGGTGGGCGTCATCCGCCGCGCTTCCGCTACATCGGAATGGAAAGGTTACCGGGGTTTTAACCCTCTATACCGATGTGGACAACGCCTTTGACGAAAATGTGCGTAATTTGCTGGTGGGAATGGCGATGGACATAGATTATGCGCTGAAAAGCTTTGAGCACGAGGCGCAGCGTAAGCGGGCAGAAGAAGCATTGCGGAAAAGCGAACAACGCTTGCGGACCATCATCGAGACCGAACCGGAATGCATAATGGTCATAGGTAATAGCGGTGGAATTATGGAAATGAACGCTACGGGTCTTGCTATGCTCGAGGCAGATTCACTAGAGGAGGTGCAACAGCATAATCTCGTAGACTTTATTCTTTCTGAATATCAAGATTCCTTTATTGCCACGCACAAGCGCGTAATGAATGGAGAAAGTTGTATTTTTGAGTTCGAAATCAAAGGAATAAAGGGGGCTCAACACTGGCTTGAAACCCATGCCGCACCACTCAGCGATGCGGATGGAAAAATCACGATGTTGCTTGGTATTACCAGAGATATTACCGCACGCAAGGAAGCCGAGAAACGTATTCAATACCTGGCACATTTCGACGCGCTCACCGGACTACCAAACCGTGTCCAACTGAACAACCACGCCAAATATGTCATTAGTTTGGCACAGCGGAGTCGAGAGCCAGTGACGTTGATGTTCCTCGATCTCGACCACTTCAAGGATATAAACGATACGCTCGGCCACAGTGTCGGTGATGCGTTACTGGTCGAACTGGCTAAACGGCTACGCTTGGTGCTACGCGAGGAAGATATGGTGTCGCGCCTTGGTGGGGACGAGTTTATTTTCTTGTTGTATGGCGTCGATGCACATGAAGCGCCCCATGTAGCGCAGAAACTGCTGGACGTCATCGCCGAACCCTGCCAGATAGAACAGTATGATCTGAACGTAACCGGCTCGATCGGTATTGCACTTTATCCGGGTGACGGCGTGGATCTGGAGACACTTTCCAAAAGTGCCGACTCCGCCATGTATCGCGCCAAGCACGAAGGCCGTCACGGTTACAGTTTCTTTACGGCAGAAATGCAAATTCGTTCGGCGCGTCATCTGACACTGGTCAACGCATTGCGTCAAGCGATTGAACGCGATCAAATGCAGATTTACTATCAGCCGCAGGTATCCGTACGTGACGGTCGCATCGTCGGGGCAGAAGCTTTGCTACACTGGTCACATCCCGTGTTAGGTTCAGTTTCACCAGCAGAATTTATCCCTTCCGCAGAGGAAAGTGGGCTGATCCTACCAATTGGAGAGTGGGTGTTGAGGCATGCCGTACGGCAAGCAAAATCCTGGATGCAGAATGGCCTTGCCCCACTGGTTATGGCGGTGAATCTTTCCGTAGTTCAGTTCCGTCATCCCGACCTGCCCAATCTGATCACGCGCATCCTCGACGAAGAGGGCTTACTGCCGGAATATCTGGAGCTGGAGCTGACCGAGGGTGTAGCGATGCACGATCCGCAAAAGGCAATCGCCGTAATGAACAAACTGCACGAGCGCGGCGTGCGCATGTCGATCGATGATTTTGGTACCGGTTTCTCATCGCTAAGCCACCTGAAAAAATTTAAGGTATACAAACTCAAAATTGACCAGTCTTTTGTGCGTGACATCAGTACCGATCCAGAAGACAGGGCTATCGTTGGAGCCATTATCAACATGGCGAAGAGCCTTGGACTGCAAACCATCGCTGAAGGAGTGGAAACAGTGGGGCAGCTGACATTCCTACGGGAACAGGGTTGCGATGAGTTGCAGGGTTATTATTATTGCAAGCCACTGCTGGCCGAGCAGTTCGAGGAGTTTGCTCGATCAAAGGTCTGACAGTCTTAAACTAGCCTACATTTATTACCTTTATGATCTGCTTCGATAGACTTATGAACACGTCTATCAGGGAACGACGTTGAGTAGTTGAATCGTGCGTGTTCCGCACGACTCTTTGATTTAAATTTGGGTTGCGATCGCAATTACCCAATAACGCGCGAACTTGCCGATTACCATGAATAATGCAGCCTGCCATGGATTGAGCCTTAGCCATCCGGCAGCAAGACACAGCGCATCACCCAATAATGGTACCCAGGCAAACAATAGTGCGGGTGTTCCGTAGTGTTGTATTTTTTCTACATGTTTGAGCTTATGGGTTTGCGGTAGCAACCAACCCATACCGAATGACACCATGCCACCCAACGTATTACCGAGAGTCCCGAGCAAAAGTGCAGGCCAAAATAATTCCGGGTACAGTTTCAACACACTGACCAGCACGATTTCAGAGCCACCAGGAAGCAAGGTGGCGGCAAGGAAGCTGCTAATGAAAAGTGATGCCAGACTGGTAGATTCAGTCATGTTCAAAAAATCGGTGGATTCTCCAAACCCATCCTTCCCATTAAATAGTGGATGGCCGACCGGTTAAAATTTGATCGCCGAAAAAATCTTTTTTGCCAGATTGCCTGTTGCTTCAAGCGGATTTGCGCGAATCGCTTTTTCTTGTTCGGCGATCATTAGAAACAAGCCATCCATTGCCTTGCGGGTAATGTAGTCATCCATTTTGGTATCACGTTTGTCTATCAAGCCAAACGTCCTGCCCTTTTCAGCGAACTGATCATAGGCTTCAGCGAGCTTCACTTTTTGCATTGAAGTTGCCACGACAGGTTTAAATTTTCCAGCCAGTGCCGTTTCAGTATTTTTGCGGAAATATTGCGTAGCAGCATCGCTCCCGCCCGTGAGTATGCCTTTGGCGTCTTCCACAGTCATTTTATTGACCGCGCCGACTAATAGATCTTTTGCTTCAGGCGCTGCCGTTTCGGCGGCTCGGTTTATGGAAGTAGTCAAATCGTCGGCATATTTTCCCATGCCAAATTTACGTAATAAGCCATCCGCTTTCTGTAAATTTTCCGGCAATGGAATGCGCACTTTTTTATTACCGAGGTAACCGTTCTCTTTGGAAAGGTTAGCAACGGCAGTTTCTGCACCCTGAATGAGGGCTTGCTTTAGGCTGTCAACCTGATCGTTGTTGCTAAAATTAGCCAGGCCTGTTGTAGGTTCTGCAGTTCCAGTTATTGCTGGTGTGTTGCTAGTGGCTGCAGGTTCTGATTTTTGTGGAGCAGATTTGTCCAGCTTGCCAAGCTCTTTGTTGATTAAATCACCAAAGTCAATAGCGTGGGCATGGCTAGCGGCAAGTGTGACAAAGGCAAATAGAATGCTTTGGGTTTTATGTTGAGGCATGATGATATTTATCCTGTAAAAATTGGTTTAGAAAATTTATATATCACTATTGCAAAGTCTTTGGGAAGCACGCAGATTGGGTATCGAGTATATTATGGCAATGTGGTAAAAAACGTGTTGGTGAGGATACATAATCTTCCTGCATTGTGAAACTGAACCCACGTTATCATTTTTCGTTTAATTAATCTAAATTAGTGCATCCATACAACCATGCCTGCTACGTTTTGTGCAGGGCTACCAAATTAACTCGGAGCTAATATGAGCGAACCGCTTCTGATCGCTAAGAATAATAAGCAAGAACTTTTTCTGCTGCCGCAAATGGCCAATCGCCACGGGCTAATAACGGGTGCGACAGGAACGGGTAAGACTGTCACCCTGCAAACACTGGCGGAGTCCTTCAGCCGCATTGGTGTGCCAGTATTTCTTTCTGATATCAAGGGAGATTTATCCGGTTTGAGCAAGGCCGGCGGCAACAATCAAAAAGTTACCGAAAGAGTTACGCAACTCCATCTGGAAAATTTTGTACATCGTGCCTATCCAGTAACGTTTTGGGATGTATTCGGAACCATGGGCCATCCGTTGCGTGCCACTATTTCTGACATGGGACCGCTGCTCATCGGGCGTATGTTGAATTTGAACGAAGTGCAGCAGGGCGTGCTGGCGCTAGTGTTCAAGGTCGCCGATGACAATGAATTATTATTGCTTGATTTAAAAGATCTACGCGCGATGCTGCAATACGTCGGTGAAAATGCGGCAGATTTCACGACGGAATACGGCAACATCTCCAGCGCCAGCATCGGGGCGATTCAGCGCGGACTGCTGCAAATTGAAACACAAGGCGGTGAAAGTCTTTTTGGTGAACCGATGCTCAATATTGCCGACCTGATGCAGACCGACGCTAACGGCTACGGCATGATTAATATCCTGGCCGCCGATAAATTAATGTCTTCGCCAAAAGTATATTCCACCATGCTGTTGTGGTTACTGTCCGAATTATTCGAGAATCTACCGGAAGCCGGTGATCTTGTTAAGCCCAGGCTAGTATTCTTCTTTGACGAAGCACATTTACTGTTCAACGATGCACCTGAAGCGCTGCTCGATAAAATCGAACAAGTGGTGCGTCTAATTCGTTCCAAAGGCGTAGGTGTATATTTTGTCACCCAAAATCCCGCAGATGTACCGGACAAGGTGCTGGGCCAGCTTGGCAACCGCGTACAACATGCGTTACGCGCCTTTAGTCCACGTGACCAAAAGGCTGTGAAAGCAGCGGCTGAAACCATGCATGACAATCCTGGCCTGAATGAAGAGGCTGTTATAACTGCGCTGGGTGTAGGCGAAGCACTTGTTTCATGTCTGGATGAAAAAGGTCGCCCGAATATTGTTGAACGTGCACTGATTATTCCGCCACAGGCTCAAATCGGCCCCATTAATGAAGCGGAACGCAAAGCCATTATTCAAGATTCACTGCTTGTTGGCCACTATGAAAAAGCGGTAGACCGCGAATCGGCTTACGAACGTATCAAGGAGCGCGCCAGCAATAAATCCGTAGAAGGCACAACAGCAGAGGCTGTTGATTCCACGCAAGAGGGGGCAAGTGGCGGTGGTGGGTTGGGCGGAATATTAGGAAGCATCTTTGGTGGCAGCACATCAAGAAGCCGTGAAGGTGTCGGTGAAGCGTTTGCCAAGAGTGCCGCCCGTGCCATTGGCTCAACAGTTGGGCGGCAAATTATTCGTGGTGTACTTGGTTCGATTTTGGGCGGTAGACGGTAAACCTCTTTGTATCGTGGTTCCGCATTGTGCGGTTAGCCGAGGCACTGGCAACAAGCGTAGTAGTGATTCTAACGGGCGTTTCTAAATTTTTTAGATGCGCCCTGGTTTTTTCCGGGGCATGTATAGGTCGGTAATGCTGCCTTCGGCAATTTCTGCTGCAAAGCCGACAGTTTCCGACAGTGTGGGGTGTGGGTGGATAGTCAGACCGATGTCCCCCATGTCGGCACCCATTTCCAGCGCAAGTACTGTTTCGGCGATCAATTCACCCGCATTGCTGCCCACAATGCCTGCACCGAGAATACGCTTGGTTTGCGGGTCATACAGCAGCTTGGTGAATCCTTCTTCGCGCCCCATTGACAGTGCACGGCCACTTGCCGCCCACGGGAAAGCTGCCTTCTCATAGGTGATGCCCTGTGCTTTAGCCTGTGTTTCGGTTAAACCCATCCAGGAAATTTCCGGATCGGTATAAGCCACAGACGGAATGGTGAGCGCATCGAAGCTGGCTTTATGTCCGGCAATAACTTCCGCAGCCACTTTGCCTTCATGCGTTGCCTTGTGTGCCAACATGGGGTCACCAACAATATCGCCGATAGCGTAGATATGCGGCACATTGCTGCGCTGTTGTTTATCAACAGGGATAAAACCGCGTTCATTGACCGCCACACCTGCCGCTTCTGCATTAATTTCGTGTCCGTTTGGACGACGCCCTACGGCGAGCAGCACACGGTCGTATAATTGTGGTTGTGGTGCATTGTCACCTTCAAAGGTTATATTCAACCCTTCCGTCTTTGCCTCAATTTTGGTAACTTTGGTCTTCAAATAAATTGCTTCGTAACGTTTTTCGATGCGCTTGTGCAACGGACGTACAAGGTCGCGGTCAGCGCCAGGAATTAGGCTATCGGCCAATTCGACCACAGAAATTTTGGAGCCCAGCGCATCATATACCGTGCCCATCTCCAAGCCGATGATGCCTCCGCCGATAATTAACATACGCTCAGGGATGTCCTGTAGCAGCAACGCACCGGTGGAATCAATCAAACGTGGATCATCGTACGGAAAGCCGGGAATACGCGCCACACTGGAGCCTGCAGCAATGATGGCATTATCAAAGGTGATGGTTTTACTACCGTCGCTGGTTTCCACCGTGATGCTGTTAGGCGAATTGAATTTCGCCACACCGTAAACTACGTTCACTTTGCGCTGCTTGGATAATACGACTAAGCCGCCGGTTAGTTTGGCGATAATGCTTTCTTTCCAGCTGCGAATTTTATTAATGTCGATCGTCGGTTTACTAAACGTGACGCCATGATGCGAAATTTCATCGGCCTCAGTGATAGTCTTGGCGACATGTAGCAGCGCCTTCGATGGAATGCAGCCTACATTAAGACACACCCCCCCGAGTTTGGAGTGACGTTCAATTAGTACTACCTGTTTGCCCAGATCAGCAGCACGGAAAGCTGCGGTATAACCACCGGGGCCGGCGCCCAAAACGACTACTTCGGCATGAAGGTCACCTTTTTCAAATGAGGGGGTGGCTGGGATGGCAAATTCAGGCGTAGAAGATGAAGCCGAGGTGCCTTGTGGCGTAGATGAACTTTCTCCTACCTCCATTCTTTCTTCCTTTTTTTCTTTGTCAGATGAGGGGGTTGGCTTTTCCTCTGAAAAAGGGGCGATGGAAGCGACGGGAGTGGATTGAACAGACGAGGGGATGGATCCTTCCGCTGCCGATTCTGTTTCCAACATTAAAATCAAGTCACCTTGGTTGACCTTGTCACCAGTCTTGATCTTTAATTCCGTCACCACCCCCGCAACGGGGGAAGGCACATCCACAGTCGCCTTATCGGTTTCCAATGTAATCACCGATTGCTCTGCAGTTACGGTCTCGCCTATTTTTACTAGCGCCTCGATAACAGTTACATCCTTAAAGTCACCAATATCCGGCACGTTAACTGCGATGGTTTGTTTCATAATTTTCTTTCGTGATCATTCCAGCAAGTATATTTACAAGTAAACTCTTGGCGAAAAATATTCCTGCTAATTCCTTATCTGTCCGCTGCCCAACACAATAAACTTCTGCGAGGTTAATCCTTCCAATCCTACGGGGCCGCGCGCGTGAATTTTGTCCGTAGAAATCCCGATTTCCGCGCCTAATCCATATTCGAAGCCATCAGCAAAGCGTGTTGAAGCATTCACCATGACCGAGCTGGAATCCACTTCGCGTAAAAAGCGCATCGCTTTGGTGTAATTTTCAGTCACGATGCTGTCAGTGTGCTGTGATCCGTAGGTGTTGATATGCGTAATAGCATCATCCAGCCCAGCCACCACACGCACGCTCAAAATCGGCGCAAGATATTCGGTGCGCCAATCTTCTTCTGTAGCAATTGCCATTTGCGTAACGAGTTTACATGCGGCCTCGTCACCACGCAGCTCCACGCCCTTGTCCAAATATATTTTACATAGCTGAGGCAGCACATGTGGCGCCACACTGGCAGCCACCAACAAGGTTTCCATGGTATTACACACACCATAACGCTGAGTTTTGGCGTTGTCGGCGATGCGGACAGCTTTTTCTAAATCAGCTTCATCGTCGATGTATACATGGCAGATACCGTCCAAGTGTTTTATAACCGGCACACGGGCTTCTTCCGCGATGCGCGCGATTAGACTTTTTCCGCCTCGCGGCACGATCACGTCCACATATTCCCGCATGGTAATAAGTTCGCCCACTGCGGCACGATCGGTGGTGTTGATCACCTGCACCGCAGTCTCCGGCAAGCCGGCTTCGCGCAGTCCCTGATGGACACATGCCGCAATCGCTTGGTTGGAATGAATCGCCTCAGAGCCACCGCGTAAAATGGCAGCATTGCCGGATTTCAGGCACAGCCCTGCTGCATCAGCCGTCACATTTGGGCGGGATTCATAAATGATGCCGATAACGCCAAGCGGTACACGCATCTTACCGACCTGGATGCCGGAAGGACGATATTTCAGGTCGCTAATCTCACCGATGAGATCCGGCAGAGCCGCTATTTGCAATAGCCCTTCTGCTATGCTTTGTACGGATTTTTCAGTTAGGGTGAGACGGTCGATGGAGGCAGCATCCAACCCGTTAACACGCGCAGCAGCGGTATCCTTGGCGTTCGCCGTAATGAGTTGTGCGGTACTGCTCAGGATAGCGGCCGCAATATTCTCCAGGGCACGATTTTTTTTCACTGTGCCAGCTTGCGCCATAATGCGCGAAGCGGCGCGGGCATCCTGCCCAACCTGTTGCATGTATGTTTTTATGTCATCCATTTTTACCTCATAATTCAAGTGTAGCCAGTAGGTGGGCAGAGCGCAGCGACTCCATCATTGCCAACACAGCTATCTCATTGATGACAGATATCGCTGCATTTTGTCTATCTATAAGTACGCATTTTACCATTGCAGTTAAGTTAAAATACGTACCTTGTATATTAGGGTCTGCCATGTCTGACATTCTGCAAAAAATTCTTACTGTTAAGGCGCAAGAAATTGCTGCCGCAAAAGCCGAATGCTCATGGGTAACCATGCGCGCTAAGGCGGAGCAAGCCTTACCCACTCGTGATTTTGTCGGAGCAATTCGTGGAAAAATCACAGCAGGTCAGCCCGCAGTGATAGCCGAAATTAAAAAAGCCAGCCCAAGCAAAGGTGTGTTGCGCGCGGATTTCCACCCGGCGGAAATTGCTGCTAGCTATGCAAATCACGGCGCGGCCTGCCTGTCAGTATTAACCGATGCGCAATTCTTTCAGGGCAGTGCCGAATATTTGCAAGAAGCGCGGGCCGCTTGTTCAATCCCGGTGTTGCGCAAGGATTTCATGGTGGATACCTACCAAATTTATCAGGCTCGTGCGTTAGGAGCGGACTGTATCCTATTGATTGCGGCAGCATTAAGTTTGGCACAGATGCAAGAATTTGAGGCTTTAGCACATAGCTTGGGTTTAAGCGTGCTGGTAGAAGTGCATAATAAAGCAGAATTGGACGAGGCCTTGCAACTCTCCACTCCGCTTATCGGTATTAATAATCGCAACCTACGTACTTTTGAGGTAAAGCTGCAAACTACGCTGGATTTACTACCGCACATTCCACAAGAACGTATTGTGGTAACCGAAAGCGGTATTTTTCGAGTAGAAGATATACAGTTGATGCGTAGTAATCACGTTAATGCTTTTTTGGTGGGCGAGGCATTTATGCGTGCCACTGAACCGGGCGTTGCACTAGCTCGACTGTTTGGGTTGTAGTATAGGTGCGTGTAACTGTTGGTGGATTATTTTCTAATACTGCAACTGCATTCAAGTTTTGTTGGAGTAGCCAGATAGCTAGCTAATTTTTGAGTTAGCAAGCCAGTAACTATGGTTAACAGAGGAGCTGAAAGTAAGAGCTTGCTCGGAAAATGGTTATATTGGTAATTTTCAGACATTAATATTGATGTATGTCACCAACATTACACCCCTATAAAAAACGGACACCCGAAAGTGTCCGCTTATGATCAAACTATTAGTTTTCTCGCGAAAAAGATAGCTTAGAACGAATGTTTCATACCTGCTGAGAAAGCAGAAGGTGATTGACCAATTCCTGCATTGCTAACGGAAGTGCTAGCGCTGTTCCAACCAAGCAGGTAATTACCATTATTATCATTGTCCAACTTGGTGTACAAAGCATACAGCGTAGTACGATTGCTCATTTTATGATCGTAACCAACAGAATATTGCTTAGCTCCTGAATTCGCAGCTTCGTTAACGTGGTTGTTAACGTCTGTATATGCCAGTTTAAGCGCATCAGCTGAAGTCAAGTTGTATTTACCGGACAGGTACCAAGCACTAGCGTCACCAGAACCATTTCTGTTGCTGATTCTTTCATAAACACCGTTCAGCGCGAAAGCATCTACCGAGTAACCCCCACCAATTTTCCAAGCATCTGTACTTATGTTGGTATTTGACAGACCATTACTGATAGTTTGATAAGCTGCAGTGGCGTAATACGGACCTGCGTTGTACATACCCGCAATTGAGAAGCCTTCATTCGTATTGAACAAAGTGTTGGCTGTACCATTTGTTGGCGTATTAAAGCCAGGTGCTGTACCGCCTTGATCGCCAAAATAAGAAGCCGCTGCACTGAAACCTGAGTAATTCAAGCTGTTGAAACCAACAGAGTTGCTTGCACGAACATCATGGCCGAGCCCCATCAAGGAACGGTTATCCGCGAGGGTATTATGGAACATGTCCATGCCGCGGGTTGCTAATTTATAGGGTGTATCGAAACGCCCTAATCTTAACGTACCTGCTGTATCACTTTTCAGGCCAGCGAAGGTATCACGGAAAGCAAGTTCTGTTTGAGAACCTGGGTTTTCTGTACCGCCCAAACCTGCGCCAATCGCAATTTGGTTTTCAATTTGCCAAATTGCGGACAAACCACCACCTAGATCTTCTGAACCTTTCAAACCAAAGCGTGATCCATTACTTGCGACTCCTTGGCTATCCCTGTTTGAATCATTGTTAATGATATCGTACGATACGTTAGCTTGACCGTAAAAGTCCATAGCGGCCATTGCAGCCGAGGATGCAAATACCCCCGCAACAGCGAGAGCAATTAAACTCTTGTTCATGTTCATAAAATGTTCTCCTTGATTTACTAAATTGGTTTTCCGGGAAAACCTCTCAAATTTAAACCACTTATGAGAAGTCAGGCTGTATTCTGACAGAGTGCTTAGCGGATAAGCAAGGCACATGTTGTATTATCGCAACACAAATCGAAGCAGAGAAACTTTTCTGATTAGAATATCACTTTAATTTTTAGTTAGATTTAATGATGATAGGGTTGATGCTATAGATCAGCACTATTTTACTAATGCCACTGATCTAATTGGGATGTGTTTGAGCATAATTACGGTTAAATTCACAGCGATGGCACTTTTTTCTTCAAATTTTACTTGGCCGTATTGATGGAACTGATTCCCATGAATTGCGATGGCGCATCTCTAAAAATTAATGTTCATTATTTACCTAAGCAATTGGCCATGAAAAAAATTTCGCTTTGCCGTAGCATGTCAAATACGTAAACACCATTTTTGTTGTGGGTCGTGCAGTTTAAAGTAAAGCCTTAATTTTCAGAAGAAACCCTCGCTGTCGGAATTGATATGAACGTGTACAAGGAGATATCTGTGTTGAGTTTCGACAACTTAATTATTGAATTCGACAAAAGCTTGCGCACTCTATTTAGCGAAGCGCATAGCACACGACCTTTTCCTGATACTGGCTTGCCGGATACAAAATTAGACGAGAATGAAAAAAAACATGCAGCAGCGTTGATGCGAATAAATCATAGCGGTGAGATTTGCGCTCAAGCCTTATATCAAGGGCAAGCGCTGACGGCGCGCGATCCTGGGGTACAGCAGGACTTGCAACAGGCAGCGAACGAAGAGACCGAGCATTTGGCATGGACGTCGCGCCGTGTACGTGAGTTAGGCAGCCACCTAAGCGTGTTCAATCCAATTTGGTATGGGAGTTCTTTGGTTGTTGGCGCGCTTGCTGGATTGCTAGGTGATAAATGGAATCTTGGATTTATGGCGGAAACAGAACGACAGGTAGGTGCACATCTGCAAAGTCATTTGGGGAAATTGCCAGAGCGGGATATAAAAAGCCGTGCAGTTATTTGGCAAATGCTCACAGATGAAGCTCGGCACAGGGATATTGCACTGCAGCTGGGAGGTGCAGAATTGCCACTGCCTATAAAGGTAGCGATGCAAATGAGCGCAAGGGTAATGACACAGACTGCATATTGGGTATAACTTGGCATCCCACTAATATTTTCGATAGGGGTGGCATCTTCGTTCCACTTCCTCTAAACCGTAATTATGTTTTTCCTCAGGCTGGCCTTCTCTTAGTCCTCTATTTTTACTATCATACACAGCAATGTCGGACTTTATTTTCAGCCCACCCCATACGTCACCATACAGAAAGCTGGAGGGGGGAATAAGAAATTTTAGGTGTCCCTTACTTATTGTTGGCGCCTCCATTCAACTCACGGAAGCGCATCTTGTCAGCTTCATAACTCGCTTTAACCGAGGCTGCTTTTTCTTGAGCCTTGACCAAGTCTAGTTGCAATTTAGCCAATTTATTCTCGCCCTCAGTAATATCGGATTGCAATGAAACGGGAAGCTTTCTGCCAGCGCGCTTTATTCCCTCTGCTTCCTGCTGATAATTCTTCAAACTCTCTCGGGCTGTTCTTTGCAGTGACTGTATGCTGCTGATAAGTGATTCTACTTGATGTAGGTTGCGATCACGAGCCAAGTCAATTTCTTTCTCGTTACTAAAAGTATTCTGCAACGCCTTGTCTTTGCGGCTTAGTTCAAACTTGGCTTCACTCTCAATACGCTTTTTGGCCTTATCCTGCTCATTGGCAAGCTGATCTTTATTATTTATTTCCTCATTTCGTTTGATCAAACGCCCCTTATCGCTTAATAAAGCATTACTTTTGTTGGTATATTCTGGAGGGATGACTTCGCCGTAATGGGTCACGCCCTTATCGTCGACCCACTTATATAGTTTCGCCTCAACTGCTGTACTGAAGCCGACTACAATCAACACCAAACATGCACTAAAAATTTTCATCTTATTTACGTTCTATTCCATAGCAATCACGGTAGGATTGTACTGCTTGCAGATTCTGTGCCATCGCGGGATTATCCTGCAAATAACCGAGCAAATCGTTCAGTGTAGCAATTGACACTACCGGAATATCATAGTTGCGCTGAACTTCCTGTGCTGCGGAAAGTTTATCTTCATTCCGCTCTGTTTGTTGCCCCAGCTCCATGCGATCCAATGCAATGACCACCCCGCAGGGTGTCGCGCCCGCCGCGCGGATCAAAGCTATGGATTCCCGGACCGAAGTACCAGCGGAAATGACATCATCAATAATCAACACACGTCCCTGCAGTTTGGCCCCCACTGTGCTACCGCCTTCACCATGGTCTTTAGCCTCCTTGCGGTTAAAGCAATAAGGCACATTGTGGCCTTTTTCTGCTAGAGCAATGGCCGTTCCTGCGGCGAGTGGGATACCCTTATAAGCAGGGCCGTATAACATATCGAAGGGAATTTTTGAGAACAGGATGGCCTGCGCATAAAACTGAGTGAGCTCTTTCAACGATTCACCGTCATTAAACAGACCCGCATTAAAAAAATAGGGCGATAAGCGGCCAGCCTTGGTTTTGAATTCACCGAAACACAATACCTCTTGCTTGATGGCGAAATGGATGAAATCCTGGCGGAAATTAGACATGGCAGATAGATCAAAAATTTAGACGTGCCACCATTATAATTACAAGCTTTGCCTATGGAGAATTTTAGTGCGCGTTATCAGCATCAACCTCAACGGAATTCGTTCTGCCTGCAGCAAGGGATTGTTGCCATGGCTGGCGCAGCAAGATGCCGACATTGTCTGTGTGCAGGAACTCAAAGCGCAAGCCACTGACATGACACCGGAAATGTTAGCGCCATCCGGTTACCACGGCTATTTCCACTATGCCGAAAAAAAAGGTTATAGCGGCGTGGGCATTTATTGCAGGCACAAGCCGCAAACAATAGTAGAAGGGCTGGGCATACCTGAATTCGACAGCGAAGGGCGTTATATTGAAACGCGATTCGGTAACCTTAGTGTCGTGTCGCTTTACCTTCCCTCCGGTTCTAGCGGTGAAGTTCGCCAGACGGTAAAATCTCAGTTTATGACTGCCTTCATGCCGCATCTGCGTGAACTTCATACCAGTGGACGTGAGGTATTGTTATGCGGTGATTGGAACGTAGCCCATACCGAAAAAGATTTGAAAAATTGGCGCGGCAACCGCAAGAACTCCGGCTTTCTGCCAGAAGAACGTGCCTGGCTTACTGAACTATTTGATGAAGTTGGGTTCGTAGACGTGTTCCGTCACCTGCATCCCGAACTGGAAGCTTACACATGGTGGTCAAATCGCGGCCAAGCTTGGGCAAAAAACGTGGGTTGGCGTATTGACTACCACATTGCCACGCCGGGTATCGCACGGTCCGCTCGATCAGCAAGCATCTATATGGATCAGCGCTTTAGTGACCATGCACCGCTGACGGTGGATTACGATACTAATCTTAAGGACAACATGTCTCCTTAAATATTTCGAAGGCGATGGCACAAGAGACACTTATACCTTCCTGATTAGTTACGTGCCTCAGTTGGGTGTAATTTTTTACGTACAGGCTCATGTGGTGAGCCACTGAGGGGCGAATAATAGGCGCATTTACCCAAGGAGATGCGTCATGGCAATGAACCGAGTTCAGTTTCAAAAGGGTATGTCGATGTCTGAGTTTCTAAAGCAGTACGGGAGGGTGGAGCAATGTCACGCGGCGCTGTTGGCGTCGCGCTGGACAGAGGGCTTTGTCTGCCCGCATTGCGGAGAAACCCATCACAGCACCTTCATCC
>QFXJ01000039.1 GCA_003402375.1 Candidatus Nitrotoga sp. CP45 | reverse complement strand
GGGCAACCTGAAAACAGCTATCAGTGGAACCTACCATGCTTTCGATTTCCGTAAATACGCTGACCGTTACCTGGCCGAGGTTCAGTACCGTTTTAACCGCCGCTTCGATCTTGGCACCATCCTCAAGCGCCTCGTTCGTGCTGCGGCGATTACAACCCCATGCCCTGAAGCTGCCATTCGGGCAGCTGAGGCATGTAACTAATCAGGTATACCTTTGGCACTAACAGTGGTCTTACTCGAAGTTGTTTTAAAGAAACCAGGATGTCCATGTTAAAATCAAAAGCTGTGTCCCTTCATGAGAAACATATGATGCGGAACTTTAAGGACGTATCTGTTTATTAAATTAAATTCTTAAAATTTGGAAAAATGAAGCTGATGAACAAACTACCAACACTGAGTAAGACCGAATCAAATACATGGATAACGGTTGGTTGCGTTTATAGCGGACAAGGGGGAGGAAAGTGATACCCGAGATCGGTAATTTTTCCCTCATGCTGGCACTCGTGCTGGCGCTAATGCTGGGCGTACTGCCTATAACCGGTAGCATGCGCGGCAATCGGCGGCTGATGGCACTCGCCCGCCCGGCAGCTCGCGGACAACTAGCTTTTATTGTGATCGCCTTTGGCTGTCTTGTTTATACCTTTGTTACCAACGACTTTTCGGTTAAGTACGTTGCCGCACACTCAAACTCACTGTTGCCGGTTCAATACCGCATCGCTGCGGTGTGGGGTGGGCATGAAGGCTCGCTACTTTTATGGATGCTGATGCTCGGCGGGTGGATGTTGGCGGTGACGCTGTTCAGCAAACGTCTGCCAGAAGAGATGTTGGCGCGCGTATTAGGCGTGATGGGGCTAATCAGTGTTGGCTTTCTTTCTTTTACATTATTCACCTCCAACCCCTTTGAACGCCTGCTTCCAGCCGCAATGGATGGCCGCGACCTGAACCCGCTGTTGCAGGATCCCGGCATGATATTCCATCCGCCCTTGCTATATATGGGTTATGTAGGTTTCTCAGTGGCCTTTTCTTTCGCCATCGCGGCATTGATCGGCGGCAAGCTTGATGCCACCTGGGCACGCTGGTCACGTCCATGGACCACAGTAGCCTGGATGTTTCTTACGCTGGGCATCATGCTAGGTAGCTGGTGGGCCTATTATGAGCTGGGCTGGGGCGGCTGGTGGTTTTGGGATCCGGTCGAGAATGCTTCGTTCATGCCTTGGCTGGTGGGCACTGCACTAATCCACTCTCTGGCAGTAACGGAAAAACGCGGCGCGTTCAAAAACTGGACCGTATTGCTGGCTATTATCGCTTTCTCTTTAAGCCTGCTCGGGACCTTCCTTGTGCGTTCCGGAGTGCTGACCTCCGTACACTCTTTCGCATCAGATCCAGCGCGCGGACTTTTTATTTTGGCATTCCTGAGTATCGTGGTCGGCAGTTCGCTTGTGCTATTTGCATGGCGTGCGCCGAAAGTGGGGCTGGGCAGCGGATTCGAATTAATTTCACGCGAATCGATGCTACTTTTAAACAATGTACTACTGGTCGCCGCCGCTGGCGCAGTATTCCTTGGCACACTCTATCCTTTATTTTTAGATGCATTGAATCTGGGTAAAATTTCAGTCGGGCCACCTTATTTTGAAGCTGTATTTGCGCCTATCATGGCGATTGCCGTTTTCTTGATGGGCATCGGGCCACGCACACCATGGCAACAGGCCAACCTAGCGAAAGTATTTAAACATCTGCTGCCGTGGTTTATCGTTAGTGTGGCATTAGGCATACTTGTGCCCTTCTGGTTCGGACGCTGGACGGCGCCGGTGGTAGCCGGGACGTCCCTGGGAATGTGGGCATTACTCACAAGCATGGCCTACCTGATCGCTCGGGTGCGAGGATCTACTAGTGGGAGCGCTTGGGCAACGCTGCGCGGCACGTCTCGCTCCACTTACGGCATGCTGCTCGCCCACACTGGAATTGGCGTGTTTATTCTCGGCGTGACTTTGGTCAAGGGCTATGAAACCAGCAGTGAAATGCGTCTACGTGTGGGTGATGTGACCACGCTGGATGGATACGCCTTTCGCTTACTAGCCATGGAGAAAATGAAAGGGCCAAATTACAGCGGAATTCGTGGCACGCTGGAAGTAACTCTGGATGGAGCGAAGATAGATACGCTCTACCCTGAAAAGCGCCTTTATACCATGCAGGATTCAGCTATGACTGAAGGAGCTATTTACACGAGTCTGTTCCGCGACCTTTATGTTGCGCTTGGAGAGCAAGTCAGTAGGGACGAGTGGGTTATGCGTATCCAGCATAAACCTATGGTTAACTGGATTTGGGGCGGATGTTTAATCATGGCCTTTGGCGGCCTGCTGGCAGTAAGTGACCGTCGCTATCGCCTGCCATTAAAACCACCCGCACAGCGCTGAAAGGGAAGCCAATGAACCGTTTTCTTCTTCCTCTCGGGGCTTTTATTGTTCTCGTTATTTTCTTGTGGATCGGACTCACACTCAATCCCAGGGAAGTGCCATCGCCCTTAATCAATAAAATTGCACCGACTTTTCGGCTGCCACAACTTCACGACGCCGCTAAAACTATTGGGCCGGAGGACTTGCGCGGCAAGGTTTGGTTGCTTAACGTTTGGGCCTCGTGGTGTGTGACTTGCCGCCAAGAGCATCCTCTATTGGTAGAGTTGGGACGGCAAAAATTGGTACCGATTTATGGGCTTAATTACAAGGACAATCGCGATGATGGTTTAGCTTTGTTAAGAAATTCAGGTGATCCCTATACCCTGTCAGCTTATGACCGAGAAGGCAATGTTGGCATCGACTGGGGTGTCTATGGTGTGCCGGAAACTTTTGTCATCGATAAATCAGGTCTCATCCGTCACAAATTTATCGGAGCGCTCACGCCTGAACTCATACAGAACAAACTAATTCCTCTCGTTAAGGAGTTGAACGGTGCATAGCAGATTTCTCTTTCTTGTACTGTTGCTTTTAATGCCACTGGCTTATGCTGATCAGGCAGTGATCAAGAAGGATGATCCTGTACTGGAAAAACGCGTTATGGATCTGTCTGCCCATCTTCGCTGCCTAGTCTGTCAAAACCAAACGATTGCCGATTCCAATGCAGAGCTCGCGGTTGACCTTAAAAATCAAGTGCGCGAGAAACTACAGCAAGGACAATCAGAGCAAGAAATATTGGATTACATGGTCAAGCGCTATGGTGAATTCGTTCTGTTCAGCCCACTGGTGAAATCAACCACCTGGTTGCTCTGGTTCGGTCCTCTTTTACTGCTAATAGTGGGGATGGGCGTGCTCTTTGTTATTCTGCGCCAGCGCCGCAAAATGATGCGGCAGGCGCCCACCCTGAACGCAGATGAACATGCCCGCGCGGCATCGCTGTTGTCTGGAAAAGAAGGTAAGGGGCATTCATGATAACGTTTTGGCTTATAGTGGGGGCTCTGATTGTTGTTACGTTACTGGTTCTGCTGCCACCATTGCTTAGACGAGGTAATAGCTCGATATCCACCACGCCTTCAGAGGTGAATCTGTCTGTTTTTCGTGATCAGTTACGCGAATTAGACGCAGATCTGGCAGCCGGGACACTAAATGAGGTTCAATATCAAAACGCGCGGAGCGATCTGGAGAGTCGCGTACTTCAAGATTCAGGGTCTGCTGAAATCGCCACTGCGCCATCGACTGATAGCCGTTGGGGTAATGCTTCGATCGCGGCGTTGGTAATTGCAGTACCGTTGTTGGCGATTTCTTTATATTTCATACTGGGTACACCAGCTGGATTGAAACCGCAAATCCCGACAGCAGCCGTTGACGAAGCGCATCCGGCTACACCTGAACAATTTGAGGCAATGGTGACATGGCTAGCGGAACGGCTTAAGGCAGAACCGGACAACGCCGATGGCTGGGTGATGCTTGCCCGCTCCTACACCGCTCTCAACCGCTATCAGGATGCCAGTGCCGCATACTCCCGCGCTGTAGCATTGCAACCGGACAACGCCTCTGTGCTGGCCGATCACGCCGATATACTGGCTATGCTCAAACAGACCTTACAGGGAGAACCAGAAAAAATAATCCAGCAGGCATTGAAAATCGATCCGAACAATCTAAAAGCGTTGTCTCTGGCGGGTTCTGCGGCTTTCGAACGCAGAGACTATCAAAGCGCTATTAAATTGTGGCAAAAGATTCTCGATGTTTTGCCACCCAATTCTCCTATAGTGGATTCGGTTAGCGCCAGTATCAGTGAAGCACGTAGACTAGCCGGATTGCCTCCGGCAACAGCTTTAGCCGGTAATAAAAATGCGACGCAATCAAAAATTGCAAATGGATCAGTGAGTGGAACAGTACGCCTTGATCCCACCTTTAAAGCACGGGTCGCAGATACCGATACAGTTTTTATTTTTGCTCGGGCTGTGGAAACTGGACGTAAACCGCCGTTGGCTGTTATACGCACGACAGTGAAGGAACTGCCGTTTAATTTCACACTAGATGACAGTATGTCAATGGTGCCAGGTTTGAACTTATCTACTGTAGCCAATGTAATTGTCGGTGCGCGAATATCAAAATCGGGAAAGATAACTTCTAGCTCAAAAGATCTGGAGGGGTTTTCAAAACCAGTAAAAATTGGTCAAAAAGGCATAGACATTACCGTTAATTTAGAAGTTGAATAGACGGCGTAACTGATCCAGTCTGTTGAAGTTTGGTGCCGCATAACTTATACGAGAATTTTGAAAGTATTTTTTTGACTCGCTTAACTGATTTTCAATGTTTGACTGTACTTTAAGCTGTTTCGATCGTCAGTTGTACCTTGGTACACATGGAAATCTTTGGGCCCCTTGTCCCCCTTGTTATCTATTGACAACAGGTAACCAAGATGAGCCTGCTTTCTTTGCCGGTTGTAGAACACCCCAATGTACTCGGTAATCTCCTGCGTTACTTGTGCTCGAATACGGTAGCGCTGATGGTGAGTCAGCCCATTGGCTAGGCGCTTTGTAAATAGTCAGCTTCCTTGCCGTTCTAGTGCCCAAGCTACATGCTCGCGCACTAACGGGGACGCGTCTTGGGCACGGGCTTGCAGCGCGGCCAGCACTTCAATGCTGTTGGGCGCATTACCCAATGCCACAGCGATGTTACGCAGCCATTGCTCATGGCCGATGCGATAGATGGCACTGCCCGAAAATCTCTGATTAAACGTTTCCTCGTCCCATCCAAATAATTCAGTTAATGCGACATCATCCAGCCCATGCCTTGCAGCGAAATCCGGCTCAAGACTTTTGTGTGCAAAACGGTTCCATGGACACACCATTTGGCAATCGTCGCAGCCGTAAATGCGATTGCCGATAAGCGGGCGAAGTTCTACAGGAATACTACTTTTAAGTTCGATGGTCAGGTATGAAATGCAGCGTCGTGCATCAAGTTTGTATGGCGCGATGATAGCCTGCGTTGGACACACTTGAATGCACGCCATGCAGGTGCCACAATGACTCGGTTCCGGTTCATCAATGGGAAGCGGTAGATCGGTGTAAAGCTCACCCAGAAAAAACCACGATCCATGGCCGCGTGACAATAGCAACGTATGTTTACCACGCCAGCCCAACCGGGCTTTAGATGCCAACTCTACTTCCATTACTGGCGCACTGTCGGTGAATACCCGATAGTTAAAACCGCCCACCTCAATGCGAATTTTTTGAGCCAGTTTTTCCAGGCGCCTGCGCAAAACCTTATGGTAGTCGCGTCCCAAGGCATAGCGTGAAATGAAAGCACGACTACCATCCTCTATCACTTTCCAACCATCTTTCACAGTGGGTGGATAGTAGTCCATACGCACAGAGATGACGCGCAGTGTGCCCGGAATTAATTCCGCCGGACGGGTGCGTTTAACGCCATGTTTTGCCATATAATCCATCTCGCCATGGAAGCCTCGCGCGAGCCAGTCTAGCAAGCGCTCCTCGGCATCATGAAGATTGATATCCGCGATACCTACTGCCTGAAAGCCAAGCTCCCTGCCCCGCTCTTTTATTTTGGCGGCCAGTGCGGTGTAATCCACAATTTGAGGTATCTCGATTTGCATAATCAGAATAATAGCCGAATAAGCCTACCGCTAGCCGATGAAGTCGCTACCGTTGCTTTTGCGGCACGACTAGCCCCAGGAATAAAGCCTGGCATGGTGATTTATTTGCACGGCAACTTAGGCGCCGGCAAAACCACTCTGGTACGCGCACTACTGCATGCCATGGGCTATATTGGACGGGTGAAAAGTCCTACCTACACTTTGCTTGAGCTGTATCAAGCTGGTGGGTTACACTTGCGTCACTTTGATCTCTATCGCTTCCACGATGCGAGTGAATGGGATGCCGCTGGCTTCCGCGACGAGTTTGACGGGCGGAACATATGCCTAGTGGAATGGCCAGAAAAAGCGCGAGGTCTTGTACCACAAGCAGACATGGAAATCACACTCGAAATATTATCTACCGAAACTGTATGTAATGGTCGCAATATTGAAGTTCTTGCAATTTCACAGGCTGGCAGGGAATGCTTAAAAGTATTGCAAAGCTAGTTATATTTGGCCTTTTGCTGTGGCTCCCCCACGCGCAGGCAGCTATTGCCATCAGTTCTGCCCGCGTTTGGCCAGCACTTGAGTACACTCGCCTAACGCTGGAATCAGCCAAGCCGATCCATTATGAACTGTTTTCCATTAGAAACCCCGATCGACTGGTGATAGATCTGAAAGATGTCGAAACAAACGGCCCTCTCAATGAACTCATTGGTAAAATTCGCAGCGACGACCCTTACATAAAGAGTGTACGCGTAGCCCGCTTCAAACCCGGCATAACACGTTTGGTGTTCGATCTTAAGTCCCAAGTCAAGCCACAATTATTCAACCTTCTGCCGGTAGCAAAATACAACCACCGCCTGGTTCTTGATATTTATCCCGCCGTTCCATTGGATCCGATGATGGCACTGTTGCAAGAGGAACCAGCAACACATACCCTGGAATCCACCTCAACCACGGTAAATCAGTTACCTCAAGAGAGTGAATCAAAAAAAAATAAAATGGCGGGCGCGCAAACAATTTCACCGCCTTCAATTACACAAAAAAAATCTGCATCGCGCCGTCGCCCTGAAATGAGTGCACGTACACTCATCATCGCTATCGATGCCGGGCATGGCGGCGAAGACTCGGGTGCGAAAGGATACAATGACACATACGAAAAAAACGTCACGCTGGCGATCGCACGCAAACTGAAGGAACTGATGGATGAGACTGCGGACATGCATGGCGTATTAATTCGCGACGGCGATTATTTCATTTCACTGAACGGACGTGTACAAAAAGCGCGCCAAGTACGCGCCGATTTATTTATTTCTATCCATGCTGATGCTTTCATTAAACCCCATGCACGCGGCTCCTCAGTGTTCGCCCTATCCGAACGCGGTGCGACTAGCGCCAGTGCGCGCTGGCTCGCAAAGAAAGAAAACGAAGCCGATTTAATTGGTGGCGTGAATCTCGCAGTAAAAGACCCCTATCTCGCGCGCACATTGCTCGATCTTTCGCAAACAGCCACCATCAACGACAGCATGAAGCTGGCCAAGCATGTGTTGGGGGAGATGAGCAACATCAACACGCTACATGGCAATTCTGTTCAACAAGCCGGTTTCGCTGTGCTGAAATCACCGGACATCCCTTCGATATTGATTGAAACCGCTTTCATCAGCAATCCCAGCGAAGAACTTCGCCTAAACGACAAGGACTATCAAGAAAAAATGGCACGCGCTATTCTCAGTGGCATCAAAAGCTATTTCGCGAAAAATCCCGCGCTTTCGAAGCCTCTTTTAGTACAAAATAAGTTAACTTCCACTTAACCCAAGTTTTCCATAAATTCGCGTACTACGAAACACAACATTTGCATGTTGGACGAAAATCGCCGACTTACACAATCCCTATTTATTTGATAGGCAAATAGATAATAACAATAACGAGCAACGTGACAATTTACGATATATTTAACGGCGATGCGGACGGTATTTGTGCCTTACACCAACTGCGTCTCGCTCATCCGGCTAATAGCATTCTCATCACCGGTGTAAAGCGGGACATTTCATTACTGGCGCAAGTACAGGCTGAAGTCGATGACCAAATTACTGTTTTGGACATTGCCATGGGCAAAAACCGGGAAGCTCTACTGCTAGCATTGGATCGTGGAGCGCAAGTGCGATATTTTGATCATCATATCCCTGGCGACATTCCCGATCATCCTCAACTAACCACTTATATCGACACCTGCCCAAACACCTGTACCAGTTTGCTGGTTAACAATCACCTTAACGGTCAATTTTTAATCTGGGCAGTAGTCGCCGCCTTTGGGGACAATATGCATGAATCCGCCATTCACGCATCCAAGACTTTGCAACTTACCACTATCCAGTTAAATGCATTGCAACAACTGGGAGAGTGCATCAACTACAATGCTTATGGAGAATCATTACAAGATTTGTATTTTCATCCAGCCGAGCTGTATCAAATGATGCATCATCATCGCGACCCATTTACCTTTATCCATGAAGAATCCGCCTTTAAAACTTTGAAAAATGGCTATATTGCAGATATTGCACTAGCCCAAAAACTAAAACCAGAAGTGACAAATACCACCGGGGCGATTTACCTTCTTCCCGATGCACCATGGAGTCGGCGCGTTTCTGGTGTATTCGGGAATCTCCTGGCCACTGCATTCCCTTTTAAAGCCCATGCCATATTGACCAAACGCACTAATGGAGGATTCGTGGTTAGTGTGCGCGCGCCATTAGCCACAAAAAGTGGTGCCGATAAAGTATGCGAGCAATTTGAAACGGGCGGAGGAAGAAAAGGCGCAGCCGGCATTAATTGTTTGCCGGAAAATCAATTCGACCGGTTCAATCAAATATTTAACACAACATTCAGTCACAATGCCTAACGTAATCGATAAACTTATAACACCTTATGGTGGCGACTTGGTCAATCTGAATGTCGACCAAAAGCGTGCGGAAGCCCTATGCCGCGAAGCCATACACTTTCCATCATTAGATCTAAACCAGCGACAATTATCAGACTTGGAGTTGCTACTTAACGGGGGATTCTCTCCATTACGCGGCTTCATGAACCAAGCCGACTACAATTGCGTTCTAAATGACATGAGCCTCGCCGATGGCACATTTTGGCCGATGCCCATTACTCTGGATATCCCAGACTCAGTCGCCCAACAACTTGTGCCCGGAAGCTATCTTGCGTTGCGCGACCCGGAAGGTTTCATGCTGGCCGTGGTCACAGTGGAAGAACTTTGGCAACCTGACAGAACAGTGGAAGCACAAGTTCTATTCAATTCCGATGATCCCGCTCACCCCGGTGTCGCCCATCTTTTGCAGCAAAAAGGCCAGCATGCTGTTTCTGGACGTCTTGAAGGGTTATCCTTGCCCTTACGCCACGACTACCCGACACTCCACCTTACCCCAGAAGAGTTGCGCAAATCTTTCACACAGCGCGGCTGGCACCGTATCATTGCTTTTCAGGCACATCAACCATTGCATCGAGTTCAACATGAATTTACCTTGCGATCCGCCATGGCCTATGAAGCCAGTTTGCTGATCCACCCTATCATAGGCAACGCAGAATCTGATCATCCCGATTACTTCACCTTGATACGCTGCTATCAAGCCATCATGCCGCGTTTTTCTTCCACGACCACGGCCCTATCCTTACTTCCCCTATACCCTCGCGGATCCGGCTTACGTGAAGTTTTTTGGAAAGCTATTGTGCAACGCAATTATGGCTGCTCTCATTTAATTGTTGGCGGCGAGTATTCAGAAAATGAGGGTACCCGACGCGGCATGGATTTGTTTCAGGAATATTGTCTACCCGTTAATGCAGCGAAGCGCAATGCTGTAGGCATAGAATTGATCCCATTCCCACGCATGATTTACGTAGAAGAACGTGCACAATATCTACCTCTGGAAGAAGTGCCTGAAGGCGCACTCAGTGCTAGTTTGAGCAACACGGAATTGAAACGTCGCCTGGCGGAAGGGCTACAAGTTCCTGACTGGTTTTCCTACCCTGAAGTACTGAATGAATTACGTATAGCCTATCCCGCCCGCGACAAACAGGGCCTTACGATATTTTTTACAGGTTTATCTGGCGCCGGAAAATCGACTTTGGCCAAAGTGCTAATGACGAAGCTACTGGAAATGGGTGGTAGGCAAGTTACTTTGTTGGACGGCGATATTATGCGCAAGCATCTTTCCAGCGAGCTAGGCTTCTCGCGTGAGCATCGCGATATCAACGTACGAAGAATCGGTTACGTAGCTTCTGAAATCACCAAAAACCACGGCATTGCCATTTGCGCACCGATTGCACCCTATGACACCACGCGCCGAGATGTACGGCTTATGATCGAACCATTGGGCGGTTTTTTTGAAATCCATGTGGCTACGCCACTATGCGTATGCGAAGGCCGTGACCGAAAAGGACTTTACGCTAAAGCCCGTGCTGGCATAGTTAAGGAATTCACCGGCATCAGTGATCCCTATGAAATCCCGGAAAAACCCGAATTAGTAATTGATACTACAAATATTAGCGTGGAAGAGGCGGTGCAAAAAATTTTACTCAAACTAGAGCGTGAGGGATACGTGCGTCAAACCCGATTTTGACACTATCAAGGCGCAATTTTTACCGTAACAATAAGAATAGATACAATATTTTAGCAAATCCATGCAGATGGCGCCCCAACCGGACATGAGTTTTGTTGATATTGGTTTTATTGACGGCGGCTCCATCTGGGAGGAAACGCCTAAAATGATTGTATAATTCTAAGAGTATAAAATCGATCGAACGGCATATGCAGCTATGGGATTACGATGAGCTCCGAAATGTTAATCATAAAATAATGATACTTTCAAAAAGGCTAGATTTGAACGTCTGGGCGGAACTAAAAATTAGTGTAATCGACAAACCGTCAGATTTGGGATTATGTAGCTGCATGATATATTGTTTTAATGGGTAACCAATTTAACAAATAGCAAATTTACCAACATAATCAACATGTTAATATTGACATCCTGACAACCCCCTAGGTTATTTTAATAACCGTTATTTGTTAAAATGTACATTTACAAAATGAATATTTATACTTCGACTACTATGAATAAATTTATTCGAACAACCCTATTTAAAAAAGGTATTTTTATGAAAAAAACAATTCTGTTTCTAACAACATTACTATTTATGGCTACTGCAAGTGCAGATGACGCCAGGAAAATAGTTGATGAACTTAAGGCAAAATTTGTAAAGATGGGTGAACCTAGAATAGAAGGAGTGGAAAAGTCTGGCAATATCATTGCTCCCGTTATTTATTTCGGTAAACAAAAAATAAATAACAATTTTAGTGTTGTGGATGAAATTAAAAAAACATCTGGCGCGTATTCTACGGTCTTCGTTAAAGATGGTATTGAATTTATTCGGGTTAGCACAAACGTATTAACACCTAAAGGAACGCGCGGAGTTGGAACTAAACTTGTCCATAACAAGGCTTATGATGCAGTAATCAAGGGTGAAGTATATTGTGGTGATATCGATATATTAGGCAACTCTTACTATACTTGTTACGACCCAATTAAAGATAAAGTGGGAAAAGTTATCGGCATCTACCTTATTGGATTTAAAAAATAATTATTAACCTTAACGACGTCATTAAACTAAAGTTGTACCCAGACGCAAAGTATATGCACATCTGACAATTCCGCTTGGGCAAATGAGCAAAATATGTCCGCAAAAAATGATTGAGGTGGCTTCTGGTTAACCATTTAAATTTAAATTGCGGTATACGGATCTTCAACTGAAACACAAATCAATTCATTTTAGCTGTTCTACTGTCTTGTACAGCCGCGTTGCGCTGATCAATTTTGTTAAATCGCTGCGGGTTTAATTCTCGTTTACCAGGGCGAAAGCCGGTAAAAAACCAGAAAATTGAAGAGCACAGTTAATGCCCACTGCTTGTGGCGAAGTACTTTACTTTTATAAGTAAACTCCAACGGGCTATTAAACATTAAATAACAAGAACTATAAGAAAAATTAAAAAACACTTTTAAAAAGAGAGAGAGATCCATGAGCAAACCACTGGTTGCCATCTTGATGGGCAGTTCAAATGATTGGGACATTATGCAGCAGGCCGCGCGCCCTTTGCATGATTTCGGCGTAGCCTACGATGCGCGCGTGATC
>QFXJ01000038.1 GCA_003402375.1 Candidatus Nitrotoga sp. CP45 | reverse complement strand
CATCGGTATGGTGGCGCTTGCGCGCTATCTGATCTTAGATATGAAAGCTATGGATGACTGGCGCATGCTCGCGATAACTGGCTCCATCCTGATGCTAACGCTGGCAGTGTTCCTGATTCGCTTCGGCCATGTACGTTATCCCTATTCAGGTGACGAATCGTCGGCGGAACTGCGACAAGTCGACCAAGTGCAGGATTAAAAAGAAAACAAGACACTGCAGTGAATCCCTATATGATCCCGGATGACGAGATACAAGCTGCTGCGGCATTACTGCGGGCAGGCGAGACTGTAGTTTTTCCCACTGAGACTGTTTACGGATTGGGGGCGGATGCCTCCAATCCACTCGCCGTGCGAAAGATTTTTGAGATCAAAAACCGACCAGACTATCATCCGCTGATCGTTCATATTGCCGCAGCCTCCCAACTGTCCACTTGGGCACGGGAAATTCCCGACGCCGCATGGCGACTGGCAGAAGCATTCTGGCCGGGGCCGCTGACCTTAATCCTGCAACGATCTAGCCAAGTGCCGAATGAGGTCACCGGCGGGCAAGATACGGTAGGTCTGCGTGTACCTGACCACCCCGTCGCAACCTCCCTGCTGCATGTATTCGGCGGCGGAATTGCAGCACCATCGGCCAATCGTTTTGGACAGGTAAGTCCAACCACAGCGCAACACGTGCATGACAAACTGGGATCCAAGGTAGGTATGATTCTTGATGGGGGGCCATGCCGTATCGGTGTGGAGTCCACCATCATTAGCTTAACGCACGGAGAGGCTACGTTATTGCGGCCCGGCGGGCTTCCCGTCGAAGCAATTGAATACACGCTTAATCAGAAAGTATCACTGGCTCAGTCAGTCGCCTCCAAGCTGCTGCGGGCTCCCGGCATGTTGGACTCACACTATGCTCCAACAACTCCAATTGAGATCTATCCGGCAGATGAATTGTGGGATCGAGTGTATCAACTGGCCAACCTGGGCCATAAAATAGCGGTTCTTAATCTGAGTGCAAATAACGATGTAAGCCATATTGTTGGAATCACGAGCCTTCAAATGCCACTACTGGCTGATGAATATGGACGCGAACTTTATGCGACACTGCACCGTATTGATCACGCCAGCTTCGATCATATTTTGGCAGAAGCTCCCCCAGCACAGCAAGAATGGATTGCAATCAATGACCGGATGCGGCGCGCCGCCCAGGGTACGTCTAATAAAAAATAAGTGATATGGCTCTACCAGGAACAACAAATATGTAAAATGTTTCGAAAAATCGGTAACCAGTTGAGATTTAAACTCGTTTAACTTTATTTAGAACTATTCCATAAAATTCGTATTGAACTTGAGACGATTTGAGTGAATAGGCTTACTTTCTCCTTCAAATAATGTCCGAAATTTTCGCACTCGTTCCCGCCGCTGGCTGTGGCTCTCGCATGGGTAGTGAGCTACCCAAACAATACCTGCCAATTGCCGGACAGCCAATGATTTATCACGCACTTGTAACTTTGTGTGCCAACCCGGATATCAGCACTGTCTTTGTAGTGCTCGTACCTGATGACGTGTACTGGCATAGTTATGACTGGTCGTTATTCGGAGATAAGTTGCAGCCGCTATTTTGTGGTGGCGCAACGCGCGCGGAAAGCGTACTGAATGGACTAATGGCCGCGGAACTTGAACTCGATGACTGGCTGCTGGTGCATGATGCTGCACGGCCTTGTTTGAGCCACAAGCAGCTTGCACACTTGATTGAAGTATTGCGCGACGACGAGGTTGGCGGCATTCTTGCTGTACCGGTAGCAGATACTTTGAAGCGTGCCGATGCTGAATGCCGAATTGTGCATACTGAAAATCGTGAAGGAGTATGGCAGGCGCAGACGCCGCAGATGTTTCGCACTGGGCTATTGCTACAAGCGCTAGGAACCGCCCCGAATGTAACGGATGACGCCTCCGCAGTCGAGGCGCTGGGTTTCCATCCCAAACTCGTAACCAGCAGTTACAGCAATTTTAAGATCACTTACCCGCAGGATATTGAGTTAGCGGAATTGCTGTTAGCCCAAAGAAAATAAATATGAGAATCGGACAAGGTTTTGACGTTCATCAATTGATCGAGGGGCGCAAGTTAATTATTGGTGGCGTGGAGATACGCCATGACAAGGGGCTGCTCGGCCATTCCGATGCTGACGTGCTGCTGCACGCCATCTGTGATGCCCTGCTGGGTGCAGCAGCACTGGGGGATATCGGGCGTCACTTTTCAGATACCGATACCAAATTTAAAAATATTGATAGCCGCATTTTATTGCGCGAAGTAGCGCGTATGGTGGCCAATGCGGGTTTCCGCATAGGCAATTTGGATGCCACTATCATTGCACAAGCACCCAAAATGGCACCGCATATTCCGCGCATGGTAGAAAATATTGCCGCTGACTTGGGTGTGGCGGTGAATGCTGTGAATGTGAAAGCGACCACCACTGAAAGGCTGGGCTTTAGCGGGCGCGGGGAAGGTATCGCGGCGCAGGCGGTCGCGTTGTTGTTAGTCTAAACCAACATAAATTTCGACAATATTATTTCACCACTTAAACATTCCCGCTTAAACGGGAATGTTTAAGTGCATATTTATTCAATAGGACAATTTTTAATAATGATGCGTATATTGGCGCTGGAAACATCCACTGAATACTGCTCCGTAGCACTATGGCAGGATGGCAATATTATCAACCATTGCGAGCTGGTCGGGCAGCGCCATTCCGAATTGCTGATAGGAATACTGGATAATTTATTGCATGAAGCAGGCGTTAAAATTTCGGAATTGGATGGCATTGCATTTGGCGCCGGGCCGGGTTCATTCACCGGTGTACGCATCGCTTGTGGGGTAACGCAAGGCTTGGCGTTGGGAGCGGATTTGCCGGTAGTGGGAGTGTGTACGCTGCAAGCATTAGCGCAAGCTGCTGGTTACGATAAAGTGATCGCCGCACTGGATGCGCGCATGGGTGAGATTTATCATGCTGTCTATGAAAAACAGGCGGGAGTATGGGTGACGGTTTGCGGGCCGAATTTGTATTTGCCGCAACAAGCTCCGCAGGTTCAAGGCTCTGGATGGTTTGTTACAGGCAGTGGCTTTGCCATGTATGGTGCTGTATTAGGTGATCGCTATGCCGGGCAAATTATTGGTAGCGATACACAGGCCGTGCCACAGGCCAGTGCTATTGCAGAATTGGCCGCGCCATTATTTGCCGCCGGTCAAGGCATGGATGCGGCGCAAGCCATGCCGTTTTATTTACGCGACAAGGTGGCGCTGAAAACCAGCGAGCGATGAGTTTGTCTCAATTGCTTCACCACACCGTCTTGCGCGATATGAATCTAGCAGACTTGGCAAAGATAGTATGCATTGAACGACGCGTACATGCTTGTCCGTGGACTTGCGGAAATTTTACCGATGCGCTTAATAGTAATTATGTGTGCAAGGTGTGCGAAGCAGAAGGTGACATATTAGGTTATGTTGTGTTCATGCCTGCATTGGATGAAGCACACTTGCTCAATATCGGCATCGCCGCCGAATATCAACGCAAGGGCTTGGGCCGTTGGCTATTGGGCGCAACAATAAAAATTGCGCGCGCCAGTAACATGCGGCGCATGTTGCTGGAAGTGCGTCCTTCCAACGTGGCGGCGCTGGGACTATATCGTGATGTCGGGTTTCGCGAAATTGGCCTGCGCCGTGGCTATTATGCGACAGACATTGGGCGCGAAGACGCAATCGTAATGGAATATTTACTGTGAATCGAGAAGAAGCAATATTACGTGAGCTCAATCTCTATCCGCTGTGGCAACGGCGCGGACAAGCCAAGCCTGTATGTGAGCAAGAAGCTGCGGCGGCTCAACCTATAATAGAGCAAGTAACAAGTCAGTCTGTAATGGAAAAAGCAGGCTTACAAAATCTAGCCAGTTGCAACTGGCCTGAATTAAAAGCATTGGTGAAAAATTGCACGGCTTGCAAACTGCGTGCGGGTTGTACACAGACGGTTTTTGGTATGGGTGATGTGCGGGCAGATTGGTTGTTCGTGGGCGAATGGCCGGGCGCGGACGAAGATGTTCAAGGTGAACCGTTCGTGGGGCAATCCGGCAAGTTGCTCGATAATATACTGGCTGCAATTAAGTTGAAGCGCGGCCACAATGTCTATATTACCAATACCGTTAAATGCTACCCACCAGGCAATCGTACGCCAGAGGCCAATGAGATTGCCCAATGCGTGCCTTATCTGGAGCGCCAGATTCAACTCATCCAGCCCAAGCTGATCGTAGCTCTAGGTGAAACCGCCGCTTTATTACTGGGGTATGACGCCGCGTTACCTGACCTGCGTGGCAAACTGCACAACTATCGCGGTTTATCCTCTCATAGTTTGGACAAAGATATTCCACTCATCATTACTTACCATCCAACCGATCTGCTGCACACCCCGCTGAACAAAGCCAAAGCATGGGACGATCTGTGCCTGGCAGTTGCTACAATGCAGCGATTGGTTTGAGATTGTTGGTTTGGGATTAAAAAGGACTACATCTGCCCCGTATCCTGATCATGCCTGTGCCTCCTATACAACACCGCCATGATGCCTGAGAGCAACAGGCCAAACACTAAAGTAATCGTTTGAATGTTTAATTCCAGTTTTTGCATTAAGGCAAATAATGCCAGCATGGCGAAAATGCTGATGTTTTCATTAAAGTTTTGCACCGCGATTGATCTGCCTGCCCCCATAAGCAAGTGGCCGCGATGCTGTAACAGGGCATTCATGGGTACCAAAAGGTAGCCGCCCATTGCGCCAATAATAATGAGCAGCGCAATGGCAAGGGGTGAGCTGGTAACCGGGATCATGGCCAGTACCATTAACCCCATGGCGATGCCTACTGGCAACACTTTCACCGAGTGTTCCAGTTTGACGTATTTAGCCGCTAGTACGGAGCCGATAGCGATGCCAATGGCGACCCAAGCGGTGAGCTTGGCGGCTTCGCCCATATCATAGTGAAGTACGGTGACGGCCCATGCCAACACGATTAAACGTAATGTGGCGCCTGCTCCCCAGAAAAGTGTAGTGACACTTAGCGATACTTGCCCTAGCGGGTCTTTCCATAGCAGTTTGAAACAATGCGCGAATTCACCTACCAAGAACCCTGGGTTGTGGCTTAACGGCTTGTGCTCGATTGGCACACGCGGGATGTAGAGATTGAACAACGCCGCGATGAGATAAATAACCGTGATGATGGCGATAGCTAGTTCTGGTGCCGAGTCAATGCCGGTTTCTATTAGCGGTACATCCCACCATTGCAGCATTTGGCCTGAAATATTTGGGCCGATGAGTATGCCCCCCACTATTGCGCCAAGCACGATGGCGGCGACAGTCAGTCCTTCTATCCAACTGTTTGCCAGTACTAATTTATCGGACGGTAAATATTCGGTAAGGATGCCGTATTTTGCCGGGGAATAAGCCGCCGCGCCCAGCCCCGCCACTGCATAGGCGAGGAGCGGATTTACCCCGGCCAGCATGGCAATACAGCCGAACAGCTTGATGCTGTTACTAATGAACATGACGCGGCCCTTGGGCAGCGAATCAGCAAAGGCGCCTACAAAAGGTGCCAGAACGATATAGGACACCACAAATGCTGCTTGCAATATCGGGGTATGCCAGTCTGGCGCATGCATTTCGTGAAGTAATGCGATAGCGGCAAATAATAGGGCATTGTCTGCAAGTGCGGAAAAGAACTGCGCCGCAAGTATGATATAAAATCCGCGATTCATTGGGAGGCGCAATTTTTAAGAGCGCGTTTTATATCACGAAAATAGGATGCCTGCTATCATTAACAGCTCCCTATTTTATCCTGCAATCTTGCATTCATGCCCCGTCCGATCCAAGCCCGCATTGATCTTTCCGCGCTAGAATGGAATCTGCAGGTCGCACGTCGCGCGAGCAGCGCGCGCATCATGGCAGTGATCAAGGCCAATGCGTATGGACATGGTTTATTACGTGCCGCTGAAGCGTTGAATGCGGCGGAAGGCTTCGCATTACTGGATATCCGTGATGCGATATGCCTGCGCGATGCGGGGTTCAGTCAGACTATCCTGCTGCTGGAAGGATTTTTTACCCCGGACGATTTGCCGCTGGTGGCCGAGTATGACCTCGCCTGTGTGATTCACAACCAGCAGCAGATTGACATGCTGGAGGCTTACCCCAGGCGTCGCAGTCTGGAGGCGTGGCTCAAGGTTAGCAGTGGGATGAACCGTCTGGGTTTTGCTCCGGACAAATTCTCCGCTGCACTGCAAATTCTTAAGAAGCATCCTGCCGTACGCGATATCACGCTGATGACGCATTTTGCCCATGCGGATGAATCGACAGGGGTGGCTGCACAATTAAATATGTTTAATGAACTGGCCGCTCCGTACCGAATGGCACGCTCGCTGGCTAACTCTGCTGCTCTATTGCGTTATCCTGCAACCCATGCAGATTGGGTGCGCCCCGGCATCATGCTGTATGGTGCATCGCCGTTCGTGGAATACAGTTCGCAGCAACTGGGCTTGCGACCGGTGATGACACTGCAAAGCCGCATCATTGCGGTGCAAGAGTTGAGTCCGGGCGAAACTATTGGCTATGGCGGGCTCTTTCGCGCTGAGTGTCCCATGCGTGTTGGCGTGGTCGCCTGCGGTTATGCAGACGGTTACCCGCGCCATGCTCCAACAGGTACCCCAGTACTGATAGACGGCCAGAATACACGCACCTTAGGACGCATTTCGATGGACATGCTGACTGTGGATTTAAGTACATTGCCCGCTGCTGATGTGGGTAGTCGTGTGACGTTGTGGGGAGAGAGTTTGCCGGTGGAACAGGTAGCTCATGCGGCTGATACTATCAGCTATGAGTTATTGTGCGCGCTAACCGAACGTGTACCAATCGTCACTGTCTAGATTGAATTCCTTGAACTACTGATCAAAGATACTGGAAGAAAACAAGGAAAAAATGGAATGCTTTTATTTGCCCAACTATAGTTCTGAATCAAATCCGAAAAAGCGGTTAAATTCAGACCTGAAGCAGGCATCGGATCGAAAGTACAGGTACGTACCAAGGAGAAATGGTGTGCCCGCTGCCAACGATCACATGACGATGCTGGAGAACAACTTGGGACGCGTCGCTCCTTACTTTCAAGACCCACACGTAAAATATGCCGCTTGAAACTATTTAATGGGCGAGTCAATAAAAGTAAATATTCTTACACACCTTATTTTGAAATATACATTAAACAATAGGCGGAAGGCTACTATTTTTATAATAAAATCAATAAGTAATGAGTTTAAGCATGTTGACAGAATGAACTGGCTATTTCAGCGGAAGATAAACATCTGTCCTCAGTTCGTGTTCTGGTGTATCTGAACCCAGATTCAGGTAGTGAAAAAACAAGGGGAAATCGCGCAATTCTTCGCCACTACCGGGTAACCAATTTCTGTACAAGTAATAGGCTGCTTCTCCAATGTTGTCATACGGACCCACATGGCAAACGACAGCACAGCGACCTTCAGGTATCTGTTTGTTGATGATGCCCTGCTGGTTTTCCGGAACCACTTCCGTTACTGAGCCGCAGATATCGAAACGGAATTGATCAGGCGCGGTAGTTTCAGGGTTGTCGTAGACGATGCCTATGGTTTTGCTTGAAGTGATAGGTGACAAGCCACATTCCTTGCGCCATTCAATAAATGTTTTGACCGAGTTGTTGACTAACTTTGGGTCGCCACGATGCTCAAGCACAGCCACTTTCGTGTGTTCGAAATTGATGATTTTGACTTCCATATTTGCATTCCTTTTTTTGTTGGGAAATTGATAGCGTTCAATCCACGGTTCCCATTCCGGTTTCTTTCTGAAGTCAGACGGGGTTTGTCCTATCGTATTTTTGAACGCACGTGAAAACGATTCCGGGTTTTCAAATCCAGCATCTAGCGCTATGTCGATAATCCGTTCAAGAGGGTTGAACGCCAGCCTGTAGGAGGCACGCTTGAGCCGCATTAACTGGATATATCTAATGACGCTGATGCCGCAGTATTCGGAGAATTGCCGGTGAAAATGAAATTTCGAGAAATTTGCAAACTGACTCAGCAAATCTACGCTCAGTTCTTCTTCAAGGTGTTTGTCGATATAGTCGAATACCCTGTGAAACCTCTCAGCATATATCTGTTCTCTCATAGTGTTCACCGTTACTTCTCCTTGAGAGGAAATATACGTGGTTGAGCTGCGTGCGTCTTGACTGAAATTGCTTTCATGAATAATAAGCAGGTATGCTATTTTTATTAAAAATAAAGGCAAAACTAAATAGGTTAAACAGTAAATTGGGGCACACTCGATTTAATCTCCTCATTCAACTTCCCGCGACCAAGTAAGCTCCGTCGGGCAGCGACTAGGTATGAGCATGGCTCGCCAAACGATAAACACCAGGCCAAGCAGTATATTTGTTTGTATTCAGCTGCTAATTCCGGTCACGTAAGCCGCAGTCAAATTATGACTAGTGAGTCGAATAACGATTTGCAGCGTCAAAATTCAATCAGTTTCCCAACACACTCTGTCATCCAAAAAAATGCCGCGTAATTGGCAACTCGGCGCGCCTGCGCAAGATTGTGAGTCACGATCACAACCGTGCGCGCGCTCTACAAAGATGTCCGATGTATAAACCAGCAAAAAGATTGATGATACAAGCGGGTAATAATGTGACCCAGGTGCGGCGGGTAGACCAAAAATTCCTATTTTAAACAATAGGGTGCTACGACAGCTTTTCTATTTAAGCTTCTCGCCAAAATGATTGCAATGCTGTAGCCTGTTTTTTCTGATTTTTGAACTGCGAGACCTTATGAAACCCAATATTGGTTACATCGGCCTGGGCGTGATGGGACATGCCTGCGCCAATAATTTGCTCAAAGCGGATTATCCGCTATGGGTGTATGCGCGTCGCCCCGAACAAATGCAGCAACTGGTGCAAGCCGGCGCGCAGGCATGCAACACCCCGCAAGCACTGGCAAAACATTGCAACCTAATCTTTACCAATGTCTCTGATACCGAAGATGTACGGGAAGTTATCCTCGGCGAACAGGGCATCATTCATGGCGCACAAACCGGCAGCACGGTAATCGACATGAGCACCATCTCACCTTCAGTCACCCGTCAAATAGCATTAGCGCTGGCGCTGAAAAAAATCAACATGCTTGATGCACCGGTTTCAGGTGGCAGCCAGGGAGCCATCGATGGCACGCTCTCCATCATGGTGGGTGGTAAGGCCGACGTATTCCAGCAAGCTTTGGTTGTGCTGCAAGTGATGGGAAAAAACATTGTTCATATCGGCGATCATGGTGCTGGGCAAGTGAGCAAAGCGTGCAATCAGGTTGTGATAACACAAACGCTTGCCGCGATTGCCGAAGCCTTTGCGCTGGCTGTTGCATCCGGTGTGGACTGTGCAAAAGTAAGACAAGCTTTGCTGGGAGGATCTGCAGGCAGCCGAATACTTGAAGTGCAGGGACAACGCATGCTTACGCATAATTTCACGCCTGGTTTCAAAGCCAAGCTGCATCAGAAAGACCTGTGCATCGTGCGGCAATTTGCAGATGAGCTGGCTATTGAATTGCCGGGCACCAAGATAGCGGCTACTTATATCAATGCCCTTGTTGAGGCGGAAATGGGTGAAGAGGATTCATCTGCCATCGTTACTCTGTTTGAACAGAGGTTGGGTAAGAAATTTTAAAATGTTTTTTTGATGGATCTTCTTACAGAATTTTCAAAGCGCGCTTATAGACTCGGCACGAATTATCCGTGATTTTTTTGAGCAAGACATGTATCATTGCGTATGGAAAAAGACGACGCAAGAAAACAAACAAGGGAGGTGCTCCACGAGAGGCGCAAGCAAG
>QFXJ01000037.1 GCA_003402375.1 Candidatus Nitrotoga sp. CP45 | reverse complement strand
GGATTGGTCACCTTGCAAAGCCTTAAGTGCACTGCCGATTATAATCGGGGTGTCGTCACCAGGAAAATCATACTTGGTAAGTAGCTCACGCACTTCCATTTCAACCAATTCAAGCAGCTCAGGGTCATCTACCATGTCGGCTTTATTCATATAAACAATGATGTAAGGTACGCCCACTTGACGGGCCAACAGAATATGTTCACGCGTTTGCGGCATGGGACCATCGGCGGCAGACACGACCAGAATGGCTCCGTCCATTTGCGCAGCGCCAGTAATCATGTTTTTAATGTAGTCCGCGTGGCCAGGGCAGTCAACGTGGGCATAGTGACGTCCAGACGTCTCATACTCAACGTGGGCGGTGTTAATGGTGATGCCGCGCGCCTTTTCTTCCGGCGCTGCGTCAATCTGATCATAAGCCTTGGCCTCGCCACCAAATTTCTTGGATAGCACCGTGGTAATCGCCGCAGTCAGGGTGGTTTTGCCATGATCAACGTGACCAATTGTACCCACATTAATGTGCGGCTTGGTACGCTCAAATTTACTCTTTGCCATGATTTTTCCTCATCAACACCGAATTAACAAAAGAATTTCAACAATACTAACTATTGGTGCCCATGGCGGGAATCGGACCCGCGACCTCTCCCTTACCAAGGGAGTGCTCTACCACTGAGCCACATGGGCCAATCAAACTGGAGCGGGTGAAGGGAATCGAACCCTCGTCGTAAGTTTGGAAAACTTCTGCTCTACCATTGAGCTACACCCGCGCACTTTGCCGCCAAAATAACATGCAACCAAGCACACAAAGCTTAGGCAACTTATCGCCTAGCTATAAAAACAAAAACTGGTGGAGGGAGAAGGATTCGAACCTTCGAAGGCAGAGCCGTCAGATTTACAGTCTGATCCCTTTAACCGCTCGGGAATCCCTCCAGGAGCAACCCATGATTATCCATATTTATACCCCTCTTGTCAAAGGTAAGCCTCTTCCAACATGAAATATGCGTAGCAATCGGCCTTCGGCCGCAATACGTTTGAGCGGACTGGCTGATGCGCTGCGTGATTTCAGACATCATCGGCGATGATGATAGTGATCCGGGCGCGACGTGCATCGAACTCCAAGAATGCACCGCAATTCAAAACAAAGAAGCATTTATAAGTTTAGACCGAACCGAAGTATTGTTACTCTTCCCAAATTCAAAATCTCTCGTTCAGACTGGTGGATTCAAGTTCGGACCGCACCTACCTTTACCTTACACAGTCTACATAATAGCGTGGCCCGTCACCATCTTCATTTGCCACCAAACCATGAATATCACTTTCAAATCCTGGAAATTTCTGGTTAAAGTCACGCGCAAATTTGAGGTAGTCCACGATGGTTTTGTTGAAGCGTTCACCCGGGATGAGTAGCGGAATGCCTGGTGGATAAGGCGTCAACAGCACGCTGGTGATGCGTCCTTCTAGCTCATCAATCGATACCCGGTCAATCTCGCCGTGCGCCATTTTAGCGAAAGCGTCGGATGGCTTCATGGCAGGCTCCATGTTAGAAAGGTACATCTCCGTAGTTAACCTCGCTACGTCATTGACCTTATAAATGCCGTGGATATCGTCGCAAAGATCACGGAGGCCGACCTTCTCATAGCGTGCGTATTTGGCGACAAACTCGGGCAGTACGCGCCATAGTGGCTGATTTTTATCATAGTCATCCTTGAATTGCTGTAACTCGGTTACCATGGTATTCCAGCGTCCCTTGGTGATGCCAATGGTGAACATAATGAAAAAAGAGTAAAGACCCGTTTTTTCCACCACCACACCATTTTCCGCCAAGTACTTGGTGACAATGGCGGCCGGAATGCCGGAATCGGCGAAATCACCCTCGACATCCAGCCCCGGGGTGATAATGGTGGCCTTGATGGGGTCAAGCATGTTGAAGCCCGGCGCCAAGTTACCGAAGCCATGCCAGCGATCATCTGCACCCAGCATCCAGTCCGCGCGCGAGGCCATGCCTTCTTCGGCGAGAAAGTCCGGCCCCCAAACTTTAAACCACCAATCTACTCCCCATTCTTCATCCACCTTGCGCATGGCACGACGAAAATCGAGCGCTTCTGCAATGGATTCTTCTACCAGAGCGGTGCCGCCCGGCGGCTCCATCATTGCGGCAGCCACATCGCATGACGCGATAATGGCGTACTGCGGGCTGGTAGAGGTATGCATCATATAGGCTTCGTTGAAGCAGTCGCGGTCCAGTTTGCGCATTTCGCTGTCCTGCACCAAAATCTGTGAGGCTTGACTTAATCCGGCCAACATTTTATGTGTCGATTGTGTAGAAAACACCATGGATTCCTGGCACGGTTTACGGCCTTGGCCTATAGCGTGCATATCCTTGTAGAAATCATGAAATGTAGCGTGTGGTAACCATGCCTCGTCGAACAGCAGGGTATCAATTTGTCCATCCAGCATCTGTTTGAGGGTTTCCACGTTATACAACACGCCGTCGTAAGTACTTTGAGTGATGGTCAAAATACGCGGCTTTTGCTTTTTATTTTTGATGAACGGATTTGCATTGATTTTACGTTGAATAGTTTCAATCTTAAACTCGTCCAGCGAAATCGGTCCAATGATGCCGAAATGATTACGTGTCGGCATCAGGAATACTGGTATTGCACCAGTCATGATGATGGAATGCAGGATGGATTTATGGCAGTTGCGATCAACCACCACGATGTCATCGGGTGCGACGGTGGAATGCCATACGATTTTATTTGATGTAGAGGTGCCGTTAGTTACAAAGAATAGGTGATCGCAACTGAAAATACGCGCTGCATTTCGCTCGCTGGCCGCTACTGGCCCGGTATGGTCGAGCAGCTGACCCAGCTCGTCGACTGAGTTGCACACGTCTGCACGCAACATATTTTCGCCAAAAAACTGGTGAAACATCCGACCTACCGGCGATTTTAGAAAAGCCACCCCGCCCGAGTGGCCGGGGCAATGCCAAGAATAGGAACCATCTTGCGCGTAATTAACCAGTGCGCGGAAAAATGGCGGGGCGAGTGAGTCTAAATACAATCGGGCTTCACGGATGATGTGCCGCGCAACAAATTCCGGCGTGTCTTCATGCATATGAATGAATCCGTGCAATTCGCGCAGGATGTCATTCGGGATATGGCGTGAAGTACGTGTTTCGCCATATAAATAGATGGGGATATCGGCATTTTTAAAGCGGATCTCTTCCACGAAAGCGCGTATGCTTTTCAGTGCGATTGCTGTCTCTTCTTTGCTGCCGCCGCCGAATTCCTCATCATCAATCGATAGTAAAAAGGCTGAAGCTCGACTTTGTTGTTGTGCGAATGAAGTCAAATCCCCGTAGCTGGTTATACCCAGCACCTCCATGCCTTCTTTCTGGATGGCCCCGGCCAAAGCGCGCACGCTCAAGCCACTGGAATTTTCCGAGCGGAAATCCTCGTCAATGATGATGATGGGAAAATCAAATTTCATTCAGTGCTCCTTGGTGGGGAATGTCTGCCGGGCAGCAAGTCGGTGCCGATTGTCGCAGATTTAGATAATGCGGTTAGCGTTAAATAACAATTAAGAATGACGTTATCAAGTAACGTAAATAAAGGATTACCAGCTGTATTAACGGGGACAATTAATCGGAATTAATCAAAAAGCTTAACGCTATTCTGGTGCAGTTAGCCGCGCGGAGGATAGGGGTTTTTAAGGTCTTGGACTAGCTCAATCAATACCGCGCGAAATTGCTGTTCATCACACCCCATTAGTACTGCATCTTCCAGCGCGTCTTGACAGATTTGGCGGATTTCTTCCATGTTCTCGCTCAGCACTTTGTTTTTTTCCACGCAGGCGACTACTTCGCCTGTGGGGCTGCGCCAAATCGTTTGCGGACATGATGCCATTAAATTTATGCCTCTATATGATTCAGTAGAACTCAATGAATGGGCGGAACGTAACCATGCATCTGATTCTATATCTTGGGTAGTGTAACTCCAACCTGCCCCTGATATTTTCCGCCCCTATCCCGGTATGAGACTTCGCATACTTCGTCAGATTCGAAGAAAATCATCTGCGCCACGCCCTCATTGGCGTAAATTTTCGCCGGTAACGGCGTGGTATTGGAAAATTCCAGCGTCACATACCCCTCCCATTCTGGCTCTAATGGTGTGACATTGACGATTATGCCGCATCGCGCGTAAGTCGATTTCCCCAGGCAGATGGTCAATACGTTACGGGGGATGCGGAAGTGTTCCACAGTGCGTGCCAGCGCGAAAGAGTTGGGTGGGATGATGCAATAGTCGCTCTTGAGCTCAACGAAAGAGTTGGCATCGAAATTCTTTGGATCGACGATGGTGCTATTGATGTTGGTGAACAGTTTGAATTCGTCAGAGCAACGGACGTCATAGCCATAGCTCGACGTGCCATATGACACGATGCGCTGGCCATTCCTTTCTTTCACCTGGCCGGGTTCGAACGGCTCGATCATGCCGTGCTGACTGGCCATGTGACGTATCCACTTGTCTGATTTAATGCTCATGTTTAGTTCGATGCAGAAGTTATGTTCAAAGAAAAAGAATGAAAATATAAATGCTTCATGGCACTTTGCACTTGCGTTTTTTCGTTACGTTTTTTGCATCACAATTTTAGGGAATGCCGCGCTATAGTCCTGCGCCATTTCAGCAATTTTCACCGCCAGACGCCGCGCAATCTGTTTGTACTCCTTGGCAATTATACCGTCTGGGTCGGCCACTACAGTGGGATTACCGGAACCGGCCTGTTCGCGGATGCGTATATCCAAAGGCAATGAACCGAGAAACTCTACTTTGTAGTCGTTACACATCTTCTCGGCTCCGCCACTCCCGAAGATGTGTTCCTCATGCCCGCATTTCGAGCAGATGTGCGTACTCATGTTTTCCACGATACCTAGTATTTTAATGCTCACCTTCTCGAACATCTTGAGCCCCTTGCGCGCATCCAACAGCGCAATGTCCTGTGGAGTGGTCACGATGATCGCTCCGGTCACCGGTACTTTTTGCGACAGAGTCAACTGAATATCGCCAGTGCCGGGCGGCATGTCCACCACCAAATAGTCCAGCACATCCCAGCGCGTTTGATTCAATAACTGATCCAGCGCCTGAGTAACCATGGGGCCGCGCCAGACCATAGGCACATCCTCGCCTTGAATCATGAAGCCGATGGACATGACCTGTAGTCCATGTCCCTGCATGGGCTCGACCGATTTGCCATCACGCGATACGGGCTCGCCTTTGATGCCCATCATGGTGGGTATGGAAGGACCATAAATATCTGCATCCAGAATTCCAACGCGGGCACCTTCCGCAGCCAGGGCCAGCGCCAGATTCACCGCCGTAGTGGATTTACCCACACCGCCTTTGCCGCTGGCCACCGCGATAATATTCTTTACCCCATCAACCAGTTTTACACCGCGTTGCACAGCATGGGGCACTACCTTGCTGCTCACATTCACGGAAAGAGTGTTGATACTTGGTAAAGTATTTCGTAAATGATTTTCTACCATCACCCGTATTTCGTCCCAGACGCTTTTCGCAGGGTAGCCAAGCAGAATGTCTAGCGATAAATTATTACCGCTGATCTTTATATTTTTTACCGACTTGCCCGCTACAAAATCTTTTTTTGTATTGGGGTCAATCAACTTCGCCAGTGCGGCCTGTACGTCTACGTCGGTAAAACTCATGTGCTGCTCCTGCAATTAAAACGATAGGGGGCAAGCATTCTACCCAAGATTCCCCTCCACGCCTATAGTTCAATTTTGCTACAATTACGGCCCTTTACAAGGGATTTTCCATATATGCCGCGCAAGATACTGGTTACGTCCGCATTGCCTTATGCCAATGGCAGTATTCACTTGGGTCATTTGGTCGAATACATTCAGACTGACATATGGGTGCGCTTCCAAAAAATGCTGGGCAACACGTGTTATTACGTCTGTGCTGACGATACTCACGGCACGCCTGTCATGCTTCGCGCCGAAAAGGAAGGTATCACTCCGGAAGAATTGATAGATCGCGTGTGGCATGAACACAAGGCAGACTTCGACGGATTCCATGTAACATTCGACCATTACGGCAGCACCAACAGCGCCGAAACCAAAGAATTCGCGCAGGCGATTTATCGCAACCTTAAAGCCGCCGATTTGATTGAAGTGCGTTCAGTCGAACAATTCTATGACCCGGTCAAGAATATGTTCCTGCCTGATCGTTTCATCAAGGGCGAATGCCCGAAGTGCCACGCCAAGGATCAATATGGCGACAACTGCGAAGCCTGTGGCACCACCTATGCGCCCACCGAACTGATCAACCCGTATTCCGCTGTGTCTGGTGCGCAACCCGAGCGGCGCAACTCCGACCACTATTTTTTCAAGCTCTCCGATCTGCGTTGCCAGGAGTTCCTGCGCAAGTGGACGCGTAGCGATACACTGCAATCGGAAGCCTCGAACAAGATGCAGGAATGGCTGGGCAGCGAAAGCGAAAACAAATTATCAGACTGGGACATCTCGCGCGACGCGCCCTATTTCGGCTTCGAGATACCCGATGCGCCGGGCAAATATTTTTATGTATGGCTGGATGCGCCGGTGGGCTACATGGGCAGCTTCAAGCAGTTTTGCAACGCAAATAACATCAACTTTGATGACTATTGGAAACAAGGTTCTGATGCCGAGCTGTACCATTTCATCGGCAAAGACATACTCTACTTTCACGCCTTGTTCTGGCCTGCGATGCTACAACACGCCGGTTTCCGCACCCCGACCAAATTATTCGCACACGGCTTTCTTACTGTGAATGGCGAGAAGATGAGCAAGTCGCGTGGCACGTTCATCACCGCCGACAGCTACCTCAAGCAGGGACTCAACCCGGAATACCTGCGCTACTACTACGCCGCGAAACTCAACGGCACGATGGAAGACCTCGACCTGAGTCTTGAAGATTTTGTGGCGAAGGTGAACAGCGACCTAATTGGCAAGTACGTCAATATTGCGAGCCGTACAGCAGGATTTATTACCAAGCACTTCGGTGGGGCATTGATGGAAATGCCTGAATCCGTCCATCCCATTTACGATCAATCATCCGTAATAGCTCTGTCCAATGAAGAAACAGATAGAGCAGATATCAATCCACAGAGCGTAAATAAATTAGATGCCACTAGGGACGAAGATCACCTAATCAATAATCCCCAAAAATTACTTCACGAGTTTCAAAGTGCATCACCTGCACTTGCAGGTATTTACGAAAACAGAGACTTTGCAAAAGCTTTACGACTCATCATGCGATTGGCTGACATAGCCAATAAATTCGTCAACGAGGAAAAACCTTGGGAGTTATCAAAGTTAGGCATTCAACCCGAAAAGCTTCATTTCGCTTGCTCTTTGAGCATCAACCTAGTGCGCATCCTTACCATTTACCTAAAACCCGTATTGCCCAAGCTTGCTGTTCAAGTAGAGAGTTTCTTGAATGTCACTCCATTGCAATGGAGTGATGCGCTTCATACCTTGCCTGGTGGGCATACTATCAATCCATATCAACATCTGATGACCCGTGTTGACCAAAAACAAATAGATGCCATGATAGAAGCCAACAAACAAACTTTGGAACCCGCAACAGACACTCATTCACCAGCACGTCATGCCGAGGCACAGCAACACGCCATCGCGCCGATTGCCGAAACCATCTCCATCGATGAGTTCAGCAAGGTCGATCTGCGCGTGGCTAAAATCGTCAACGCCGAGCATGTGGAAGGCGCAGAGAAGCTGCTGAAATTGACGTTGGATATCGGCGAAGCACAACCGCGTACCGTGTTTGCGGGCATCAAATCGGCTTACGATCCGGAAAAATTAAAGGGTCGCATGACGGTGATGGTCGCCAATCTCGCGCCACGCAAGATGAAATTCGGTCTATCGGAAGGCATGGTGCTGGCGGCTTCTGGCGATGCGCCCGGCTTATTCATCCTTAGTCTGGACGATGGCGCACAGCCTGGCATGAGGATTAAGTAGTCCGCTCCAATATCTCATCTTGTGCCGCGCCCACACACAACCCTGTTTCAGGGTGCATCAAGCGGGATTTTTGATGAGATGGGAAGCGACAATGTAACGGTTGATCTGGACAGCGCATTACGCCGTGCTACCAAATTATTGGAAGAGAAAAAACTTGCTCAAGTATAAGCGATATGAACATTCTGTTCGCCTAGCCGTTTCTTTAATCCGCTCATTAGATCACTGTGCAGCGTGACGCTCCAAGACTCGCCCAGCTTCAAGTTTGCGCTCCCGCTTGTATTGCGATAGCACACTAGAACCATGCATTTCCCCTCTCGGTAGGGCTCGAGTAGTTCTTTTAACTGCGTTACGCTAATTTGTGCGTCAGATGAAACAATAAGTTCCAGGCGCTTCGCGAAAGCGGAACGTGCCGAGGCGAAATCGAATAACTCTTCACCATTAACGCGCATATTGCCGGAATACTCGTCGAGACTGGCTTTGCCGCGCACTACCAGCAATTCATCTTCACGTATCCACGGGCGATTGGCCTCGAATACTTCGTTAAATACCATCATTTCCAACTGTGCGCTGCCATCGTCCAGTGTGACAATCGCCATGCGCCCACGTCGCGTCTGCTGTATTCGCACGGCAGAGACTATGCCAGCCAATACTACCGGTACTCCACCGCGTTTGTTGTTGCCGTTTTGAGGCAGCGCTTGCAGCGTGATATCGGCCAGGCGTGTCTTGACGAAATTTTCCAGTTCGCTGGCATATTCTTGATAGGGGTGGCCGCTGAGATAAAAGCCCAAGCTGGTTTTTTCGTGTTGCAATTGCTCGCGCAACGTCCAGCGTGGGACATTCTTTACTTGCACCGACATTGTCACACTAACATCGTCTTCGAATAGACTATTTTGATTGATCGACTGTGCTTTCTGCTCCGCGCTGCAAAGCGCGACTTCGAGGGATGCCAGCAATTGATGGCGATGATCCGAAATCTTATCGAATGCGCCACTGCGGATCAGCGCTTCAGTAGCGCGACGGTTCACTATGCGCTTATCTACGCGATGGCAAAAATCAAACAGGTCGCGGAATGGGCCACCGAGTTTTCGGGCATCTTCAATGCTATCTATCGCAGCTTTGCCGGTACCTTTAATGGCTTCCAAACCATATGCAATGGTTTTTTCGTCCACCGGCATGAAGCGATTTACAGACGAGTTAATATCCGGCGGCAAAATGCTTATTCCTTGCGCCAGGGTATCGAGATAGAACACATGGACTTTGTCGGTGTTATCCATGTCCGATGACAGTGTAGCGGCCATGAATGCCGCCGGGTAATGCGCCTTTAGATAGGCGGTCTGATAGGACACCAGCGCGTATGCAGCAGAGTGCGATTTGTTGAAACCGTACCCAGCAAATTTTTCCATCAGGTCGAACAGCTGTTCTGCCAGTCGCTTGTTGATATCGCGCGCCACAGCGCCGTCCACGAAGATGCTGCGTTGCAGCGCCATCTCCTCAGCATTTTTTTTCCCCATTGCGCGGCGCAACAAATCCGCCGCTCCCAGCGAATAACCGCCGATGATCTGCGCGATCTGCATTACTTGCTCTTGGTACACGATCACACCGTAAGTCGGCTTGAGCGAAACCTCCAGTTCGGGATGAAAATAATCAGCCTTGGAACGGCCATGCTTGCGGTTGATGAAATCCTCTACCATGCCTGATTCGAGCGGACCTGGGCGATATAACGCAACCAGCGCCACGATGTCTTCAAAGGTGTCCGGTTGCAGCTTGATAATCAGCTTTTTCATGCCAGGAGATTCAAGCTGAAATATCGCTGTGGTATTGGCAGCTTTGAGCAATGCGTAAGTTGGTTTGTCCTCCAGTGGAAGATTTTCAATGGAGAAGCCTATACCTGTTGGCATCTTGTTTACATATTTCACCGCCCAATCAATGATGGTGAGCGTACGCAACCCCAAAAAGTCGAATTTCACCAAGCCGATCTGTTCCACATCGTCTTTATCAAATTGACTGATACCCTTGTCGCTGCCCTCGGCATAATATAATGGACAAAAGTCGGTCAGCTTGCCCGGTGCGATTAGTACCCCGCCCGCGTGCATGCCGACATTGCGCGTTAAATCTTCCAGCCGCGCGCCCAGTTCAAGCAGCTCTTCCACGCCTTCTTCGCTGCTGATGATCGCATTAAATTCCGGCTCCAGCTCACGTGCTTTTTTAAGTGATACCGGTTTGACGCCTTCCAGCGGAACCAACTTGGACAGGCGATCGCACAGGCCGTAAGGAAAATCCAGCACGCGCCCGACATCGCGGATCACCGCTTTGGACGCCATGGTGCCGAAGGTGGCAATCTGAGACACACTCGCCGCGCCGTATTTTTGCTTCACATAGTCGATAACGCGCTCGCGCCCATCCTGGCAGAAATCTATATCGAAGTCGGGCATGGATATGCGTTCTGGATTCAAGAAGCGCTCAAATAGCAGGGCATAGCGTAGGGGGTCAAGGTCGGTGATGCCGAGACTATAAGCCACTAGTGAGCCTGCGCCAGAGCCGCGGCCAGGGCCGACTGGCACGTCATTGAGCTTGGCCCAGCGGATGAAATCTGCCACGATCAGAAAGTAACCGGGGAACCCCATATTTATAATAGTCTCAATCTCGAACGCCAAGCGTGCCGTGTATTCCTGCATCTTCGCCGCGCGCACAGTTTCATCCGGATATAACTGCAGCATGCGCTGATGCAAACCGTGTTCGGATTCCGTACGCAGAAAATCATCCAAACTTTCGCCGTTAGGGGTGGGGAAATCCGGCAAATATGGCTTACCCAGCTGCAAGGTCAAATTACAACGCTTGGCGATCTCCACGCTGTTTTGCAACGCTTCAGGAAAATCGGCAAACAGTGCCATCATCTCGGCCTGGGTTTTGAAATACTGCTGCGTGGTAAATTGGCGCACGCGCCGCTTGTCGTTCAGCACATACCCTTCGGCGATGCACACGCGCGCCTCGTGCGCTTTATAAGCCTCCTGGCTTAAAAACTGAATCGGATGTGTGGCTACCACCGGCAACGCCAACTCTGCGGCCAGTTTGACCGTTTCACTCACGTGTAGCTCTTCGCGCGCCATGCCGGTACGCTGCACTTCCAGATAATATCGATTGGGGAACAGCTCCGCCCACTCAAGCGCCAACTGACGTGCCGTTGTTTGATTGCCATTCAATAGCGCCGTGCCGACCTCACCGAGATGCGCACCGGATAATGCGAGTAGCCCATCTGTACCGTCGCGCAACCACTGTTTGTGTATCTCGATGCGACCGCTGTTTTGCCTTTCCAGATAAGCGCGTGTCACCAAATCACACAAGCGCAGGTAGCCACCATTGGACTGGCATAACAATAGCAGACGAGAAGGCTTGTCGCGCTCGGCTGGATTGCTGATGAACACATCACAGCCGATGATGGGCTTGATCCCGGCAGCGCGCGCTGCCTGATAAAATTTGATCAGGCCGAATACATTATTGAGGTCGGTAAGCGCCAGCGCGGGCATGACATCCTGCTTGGCGGCGGCAATCGCCTCGGGAATGCGCACAATGCCATCGGCAATGGAGTATTCGCTGTGCAGGCGCAGATGGATGAAAGAGGGTTGGGGCATGGTGGCGAAATGACGGTTACAGCTAAAATTTTACCATCGTCACCAGAGTGAGAAATTAAAAGATTTCTACCCGTTGATATAGCTCAGAAAAACGTGCCGAAGAAGAATGGTTGCCGAGGTTAAAGATGAAGGTTTGCAAGCAGTTCTGGAGTCGTGAAGCCATTTTACGAAATCAATTCCAACCTTCTTGGTATTTTTATAAATTGGATATCTACGAAGACTGGAAGCGCGAATCGCCTTATAAATATGAACACCCATTAGCCGCGTTCGCCGTCATGGACGGCTAGTGTCTGATTATTATGAGGCGGTGCGTATGCTTCCAGTAACGTCCTTGCCCACTCCACGGTAACCTGTAAAGCGACCGGATGAATCGAACATCGGTTCTCCGCTAATCATAAAATATTGCTGCGAACCATCTGGATTATGCCGTCTGTAGACGAAATCCAGGAACGGGCGTCTGGCTGCTATATATTCTACTAGCATCGCCCGCTCATCTTTATTCCAATGTGCTGCTTGAGTTTCACCAGGTTCGCTAAGTAAGTCGTCAACCTCAATTCCAAGCATATCAAGAACCACACCGTAAACTTTGGTGAAATGTCCAGTCTCGTCCTGCTCCCAATACCAGTCAGATGATAGCTCGGTCAGACGGCGAAAACGAGCTTCGCTTTCCCGCAGCTCTGCAGTTCGTGCTTCCACCGTCTGCTCCAACACCTTGTTGTGATTTTCAATTTGTTTGTATAAAAGCCGTACTTCCAACATATTATGGATACGTGTTTGTACTTCGGTCAGATCAAAAGGCTTGCTGATAAAATCTTTAGCACCGGCTTGTAACGCGCGCAGTTTGTGATCCGGTTGAGCGGTAACAACAAGTACCGGAAGGTAGCCATCTGTTTCGATTTTTTTCAAGCCTTCCAGCACCTGGAAGCCATCCATACCGGGCATTTGCAAGTCGAGTAGAATCAGGTCATAACGGTTTTTACGATACAACTCGCAGACGTCATAAGGATTCTGCGTCGAAGTAACGCGTGTGTAGCCAGCGCCACGTAGCATTGCCTCAAGTAGATGTACATTAGCCTCCTGATCGTCAACGATCAGGAGGCTGGCGTTAAGAATATCAGGCCTGCTAAGCATAATTTAAAATACCTTTGAAAACTGAGCAACAATTACCAACGCAAATCCCCCCCGGATTCCCAATCTCATTTTGAGGGGTACACCGTTATGGCATGCATGGTTGAACTTTATTCGGCATAATTTGTAACGGCGACTAACTAAAAAACTTTAAAGCGTTTCCATATTGTTTCAGTTAACAATAAATTCGAATAAAAAAACAATTTAACATTTTAACATGACTAAACGAGATGTATGAAAATGCTCTCTGCCACTTACACGCAATCACTAATAAATATGTGCATATCAAAATCCAGTATTTTGTCTACACCACTTAGCAGCATCCAGAACCATATCCGTGCTTTTCATTGCGGACTGCCTTCCCACTGCATACAAATTAATGAGGAATGCTTACAGTGGCAAAATATCATTGGTGACACCTATTTTCTGTGCGTTTACGCACATAGGACTCTATCTCTTCAACATGTGATTCAATATTTTTACCATGATCGTAGAACTGGCATATGTAGCACTGAGCAAAACGCCTATGCCTTATCGTCTTCTTAAATTGGTTGATGTTTGTACGTAATCGAGAAAAATCTTGGTCGTTAGGGGCGAGCTGTTAAGGTGCGTTGTGCTGGCTGGCAGCACGTTTAGAGTATGAAGAGGGCGGTAGACATCTGGCAATCTGTCGAATCGTACCTTGCATATTCTGGAGGTTCAAGAACTGGGATTCTGATGAATTAAAGTGACGCAGGTGGATTTCATTTTTTTTTGTACGCTTGAGAATTTGAGTGTTTGGTGCTTGCGTACGTTGAAAGCAAGCAATCATACTCTTTCTTGACCACCTGATAACACTCGCAAGAGAGGGTTTCCAGTCCAGACCGATCGAGTACTGTAATGTGCCCACGGCGATAGTCAATAAAACCAGCATCTTTCAAATTTCCGGCAGCTTCCGTAATGCCTTCGCGGCGAACGCCAAGCATGCTGGCAATTAATTCCTGCGTCATGGTCAACTCATTAGAGGTCAGCCAATCGACGGTTAATAACAACCAGCGGCAAAGCTGCTGTTCGATCGAATGGTGTCTGTAGCACACAGCAGTCATGGTCATCTGTGTGATTAGCGCTTGAATATAAAGTAGTGATAAGCGCTGCAGCGCTGCAGCGCGATTGAATTCTTGTAGCACTGCTCCGGCTTTTATACGGTAACCGTAGCCACCAGTCTGCACAATTGCCCGGCTAGGTGTAGTTGTACTGCCCATAAAAAGTGAAATACCAAGTACGCCGCCATTGCCTACCCCAGCAATTTCTGTTGAAGCGCCATTTTCCATGATGTATTGCAGAGACACGATGGCAGTTGTGGGGAACCAGGCATGTTGTAACCGATCACCCGATTCATAGAGGACGCTGCCGAGCGGCATCTGAACCAATTCCAGATGTGGTTTCAAACGTTCAAATTCATCTGTTTGTAAAGCTACGAGGAGATGATTTTGATTTGTTGTCTGTGCAGGGGTAATAGGCATGAGCCACTCATTAAAATATTTGAAATATTATAGGCATATTCCGTTAATTAAATAATTAGGCGAAATTCATAGTTAAAACTATTGGCTTAAGTTGGTATGATACTGCACAGACCATGTACACGCTTGGATAGTAGACTACGTGCAGGGTTAGACCCGCTTCAAGCACTCCACAAGCTTCTAAGGGTATGTCGGGGGTCTGCGCGAGCAGCTTGGAGCACCCACAACCGAAAGAAGCGGCTAATGAGGCGACTTCTTTAAATAATCAGGAGAATTCACCATGAAACAATTAAAACATTTGTTTATTACTTTCACTGCCATCGTATTCATGTCAATTTTAGGTTGTGCATCTACTACAAGGTCAGCAGGAACAGGTGAGTACTTGGATGATAGCGTAATTACAACGAAGGTTAAAGCGGCGGTTTTTAATGACCCTACGCTGAAAGCTACCGAAATAAATGTCGAAACATACAAGGGGGTCGTTCAATTAAGCGGCTTTGTGAGTTCCCAGTCCGATATTAATAGGGCGGAAGAAGTTGCTCGTGACGTTAAAGGCGTAAAATCAATCATAAATGACATGCGGGTTAAGTAAAACTGGCATGGGGGATTATTGTTATCGTAGTCATCCAAATGGGATGGCTACGATAATTAACCCGAGTGCTTTATAAACGGCGCGCTCAGGGAACGAACGATCAGCTTCGTCGAACCACACTATACCGATGCTTCTTTTCACTGGTGGGAAGTCTTAAAGTGCGGCGTTTATTGCAATGGAAACTTTCCGATCTGCCTTAACTTGAAAAAACCCCGCCTGTCATGGGAACAGGGACAAAGTACCGTAACAAACAGTGCAGCCGCAACGTTCAAACCGTAACATTCTAATTCTCAATGCACAAATAACCGGGACCACCCGTAACATATCTCAATGAGCACGCCCTACATTACCTTCCCGGGATTCATTAAATTATTTGGGTCGAGCGTGTGCTTGATGCTGCGCATCAACTCCAACTCCAGCGCACTTTTGTAATGACGTATCTCGTTGCGCTTAATTTGCCCCAACCCATGCTCGGCGCTGATACTGCCGTTTAGTCCATGCACGATGTCGTACACGATGCTGTTGACCTGTTGGCTTTGCGCAATGAAGGCCGGGTTTTGCGCAGAATCCAGCATTGAGATGTTGTAATGGATGTTGCCATCGCCGATATGGCCAAAAGCAACAATGCGCAGACCATTGAATGCGGCACGTAGGGCAGCATTCGCTTGGGCAATAAATTCTGCCACATGACTGATCGGCACGGCGACATCATGCTTGATGCTAATGCCCTCGCGTTTCTGCGCTTCGCTGATATTTTTGCGCAAATTCCACCAGCTTACGGCATCATTTTTTGAATCTACGGCGAACTCGAGTATGCCAGCACCGAACGCTTGCAGCGCATTGAGCAAAGGTGCATCCAGGGGCGCTTGCAGCACATCCGACAGCTCGATCAGCACGATCCATTCATAACGCGTAACAAATGGCTCAACCGTATCGGGGATATGCGCTAACACGAGATCCAAGCATGACCTCGAAATGATCTCGAAAGCGCTTATTTTGTCGCCGCAATTAGCACGCAAATGGGCGAGCAGCTTTACCGCCACCGCCGGATCGCACACTGCCACACAGGCGGTTACCACCGATTGCGGACGCGGAAAAAGCTTCAGCACAGCGGCCGTGATGATGCCCAGCGTGCCTTCTGCGCCGATGAATAAGTGTTTCAAATCATAGCCGGTGTTGTCCTTGCGCAAACTGCGTAATCCATCCCAGATGCGGCCATCTGGCAATACGACTTCTAGTCCAAGCACGAGGTCACGCATGTTGCCATAGCGTAACACGCCGATGCCGCCGGCATTAGTGGAAATGTTGCCGCCGATTTCGCATTGTGCCTCGATGGCGGTGAGGCCGAGCGGAAACAAACGGTTAGCCTGCTCTGCCGCCTCTCGTACCGCGGCCAAGGTGCAGCCTGCTTCCACGGTTACTGTATAGTTAGTGGTATCCAGCGCATGAATTTGATTCATGCGCGACAGGTTAATCACGATCTGTTGGCCTTGCGGCAACGGTACTGACCCCCCGCTTAAACTGGTGTTGCCGCCCTGAGGGACAATGGCGATGCGGTGCTCGGCACACAGCGCGACCACCGCAGCAACTTGTTGCGTATCGCCAGGCAACACCACAGCCAGCGCTTGGCCGCTATAGCGCCCGCGCCAGTCGGTACAATAAGGCGCTGCAGTTTCGCCGCTCAGCACGTACTCGGTGCCGACTACGTTACTTAGTAAATTCATCAAATCTGGAAGCATATAAATATTTCCTTGAAATTTCTTATTTCACAATTGAGTCAGATGATCTAGAAATCAATCGGGTCAATGTCCAGCGACCAGCGTAATTTTTGGGCTGGTAGCGCATCCAGTATGGGACGCCACTCGCGCAAGAATTGCTGCAAGGGTTTTCGCGCTTCGCTTTGCACCAGCAATTGCGCTAAAAAATGGTTAGCGCGACGCGGCATGGCCGCAGGAACCACACCGTAAATGTCAACTGGCATGGCGAGTTCAATTGCAGCGTCGCGTGCTTGTTGCAAGAAAGTATACATGTGGGTCTCATTCTTAGCTTCAGCACGCAGCATCACCTGATACATGAATGGCGGAAAACCGGCGGATTGGCGTTCTGCGAGCAGGGTTTTTGCCCACGTATCGTAATCATGTTCCTGCAACGCACGGAACAATGGATGATCAGGAAATGCGGTCTGGATCAGCACTTCGCCCAGCTTGTCGGCACGGCCCGCGCGCCCTGCTACTTGGACGAGTTGGGCAAACAACTTTTCTGATGCTCTAAAATTACTACTGTATAACGCGCCATCCGGGTTAAGCACACCCACCAGCGTCAGGTTGGGGAAGTCATGTCCCTTCGCCAGCACTTGTGTACCAACCAGAATATCTACCGCGTCATCCTGAATTTGCTGACGCATGGCTTGCCATGTTCCTTTATTACGCGTGCTGTCACGGTCCACGCGCAGGATGCGCGCCTTGGGGAAATGTTCCTGTAACGCACTCTCCACCCGCTGCGTGCCAATGCCAATCGGTTGCAGGTCGGCGTTGCCGCATGACGGACAGGCATGCGGCACACGCTCCTGATGGCCACAATGGTGACAGCGCAGGCGGCGATCTTTAAGATGCAGCACCAACTTACCCGCGCAATTTGAACAACCAGACAGCCAGCCGCAAGCGCCGCACATCAACACGGGTGCATAACCGCGCCGATTAATGAATATCAGGCTCTGTTCTCCGCGCTGTAACCGCTCGGCCAGTGCCTTGAGAAGCGGCTCACTAAGGCCGTGTTGCATAACTATATTGCTGATGTTTATACAGCTTACCGTCGGCAACCGCGCCTGTGCCGCCGCGCGCTGGGTCAGGCGCAACATTTGGTAGCGCCCGCTTTGCGCGTTGTAATAGCTTTCCAGTGAAGGGGTTGCGGATCCTAATACAATCGGTACGCCACGCTGGCTAGCACGAAAGATTGCCACATCTCGCGCCGAGTAACGTAAACCATCCTGCTGCTTGAACGAAGCGTCATGTTCCTCATCCACAATCAACAGTGCCAGTTGTGGCAGCGGCGTGAACACTGCCAAACGCGTACCCAGTATGATCCGCGCCCGGCCAGACTGCGCACGCAGCCAGTTCTGCATGCGTTCACCATCACTTAGGCCACTATGCAGACTGACCAGCTCAACATCCGGTAAGCGACTTCGAAAATAATTTTCCAGCTGAGGCGTAAGATTGATTTCCGGCACCAGCAGCAACACTTGCCCTCCCTGCTGTAATATCCGGCTCATCAAATGTACATAAATCTCGGTCTTACCGCTGCCAGTAACACCGTGCAGCAGGAAACAGCCAAAGCATGATGCTTTGGTAATTGCGTCAACTGCTTGCTGCTGCTCCAAGGTCAACGTATGAGTATTGTTGAATGTAAATGTGCTGGAAACCGCAGGCACTGCACACGTCTCAACCCATCCCGCATGTGACAATGCTTTAAGTGCAGATGCTGCGCTTGGTGATAGCGCGCGCACTTGCGCGGCAGTTAATGCATTCAACTTTAAGGCTGCCAGGATGCGGCGCTGCACCACCTTGCGCTTGGATAACAGGCTCAAATCGAGCGCATGGCCGCTAACGCTTAGTCTGTATTGCATCGCTTCCTTGAGCGTGACCAACTGGCTGGTACGCAAACGTGCTGGCAAGGCGGACAGTACAGTAACACCAAGGGGATAGTGGTAATAGTCGCTGCAGAAACGCAGCAAAACAAGCAGTTCATCGGACAGGGGCGGGATATCCCCCAGCACTTGCAAAATGGGCTTGATACGTTCCGCAGAAAGGGCAGAATCCATTGCACATTCCATCACGACGCCTGCCATTTCTTTGCGTCCAAATGGAACCAATACGCGGGCTCCCGGGACGATCTCGATGCTGCTGTCTAATGAATAGTCAAATAGTGTTGACAATGGCACATCGAGCGCGACGCGAACAATTGTCATTTAATAAAATTTGCTCCAGCAATTTCTATCATAGCGAGCTAAGCCACCTGACTTAATTGAGTATTTTTTATTGTCCACATAAGCTGTGGATAACAATGTGGATAATTCCAATATAACTAGGCTAACTACTAATGATATATACAGTTTTGTTCAGCCGCTCATTTCATAGGCAGAATTTTTTACACATAAAAACAGTTAGTTAAATTTAACGTTCTAATACCATAATAAAAATTATCCTCATCACGGATAGCTGCGCGATTTGTGTATAACCAGACGAAATATCAAACATTTTTAGTGATATTTTCGGCTTAACTCATGAACTGCTTGTACCAACACCGTAGCATGGTCAGGGTTGGTGAATTGAGAAATACCATGTCCCAGATTAAATACATGACCGCTGCCATAGCCATAACTAGCCAGTACGCGTTCCGTTTCGGCACGGATAACTTCCGGCGTAGCAAACAGCACGGCTGGATCCAAATTACCTTGCAGTGCAACCTTATGGCCCACTTTTTGTCGCGCTACACCAATGTCCATGGTCCAGTCCAAGCCCACCGCATCGCAGCCAATATCGGCGATGCTATCCAGCCACAAGCCCCCGCCCTTGGTAAATACAATCACTGGAATTTTAACGCCGTCATGTTCGCGCTTCAGCCCCTGCACGATTTGCTGCAAGTAAGGCAGTGAAAATTCGTAGTAAGCAGCATGTGAAAGCACGCCACCCCAGGAATCAAAAATCATCACGGTCTGCGCCCCTGCTTCAATCTGGGCGTTAAGATACTGCGTTACCGCTTGCGCAGTGACTGCCAGAATGTGGTGCATCAGCTTGGGTTCTTTATACATCAAGGTTTTTACACGTGCATAATCGTCGCTGCCACCGCCTTCTACCATGTAACAAGATAACGTCCATGGGCTGCCAGAAAAACCAATTAATGGCACGCTACCATTCAGCGCCTTGCGAATTTGCGACACGGCATCGGTGACGTAACGCAGATCTTTGTTGATGTCTGGTACCCTTAACGCTTTGATAGCAGCCTCGTCGCGCAAGGGCCGTTCAAACTTGGGTCCCTCTCCTTCGGAGAAATACAATCCAAGGCCCATCGCATCCGGTATGGTGAGAATGTCGGAAAACAGAATCGCAGCATCCAGAGGGAATCGATCCAGCGGTTGCAATGTAACTTCCGTCGCCATGTCAGGGCTTTTACATAATTCCAAAAAACTGCCGGCACGCTTACGCGTGGCACAATATTCCGGCAGATAGCGCCCGGCCTGGCGCATCATCCACACGGGGGTATAGTCAGTCGGTTGACGTAGCAAAGCACGCAGGAAGGTGTCATTTTTTAATTTGAAATTCATGTTGTTCTCTTTAATTTATATTGACTAAATTTAAACAGCTTTACCTCTGACCTCTCAAACTCCCCTTATCAGAGAGATTAGCTAGGTAACTTGGTTATCGGTGAAGCAGATAAATGCAAAAAACCAGGAAGATAATACCGTCTTCAAGCATCAATATCTTGAAATGAAGAGATGCCCTGCGGTATTTTATTGTGCATCATCTGCCATAGAGGCAGAGGAGTTTTTGGGTGCCCAGGCGCGAGTGCAGTGAAGGCAATTTATATGTTCCATAGCACCCAATTACTCTGAGCGTACCGAGTAGGATCCCCCGGAATGGCTGTTATTTAGAGAGAAGTCAGCGCAGCTTGCTGATTGCATGCAACCCGTCGTTCAGCGCCTGATAGGGACAACTCAATTTAGAGCGGTAAACTGGAACTACCCATTAAATACTCATCTACTGCACGTGCCGCCTGGCGGCCTTCGCGGATTGCCCATACTACTAGCGACTGGCCGCGACGCATATCGCCAGCAGCGAAAACCTTATCTACCGATGTCTGATAATAGTCCGCTCCATCAGTGACAGCCTTGGCATTGCCGCGACCATCTTTTTCAACGCCAAACGCTTCCAGGATCTGCTGCATCGGGCTGACGAAGCCCATAGCCAAAAGCACGAGATCGGCCTTCATTTCAATTTCGCTGCCCGGCACTTCTTGCATCTTTCCGTCTTTCCATTCGACGCGCACGGCACGCAATTTTTCGACCTTGCCATTGTTGCCGTTTAATTCCTTGGTTGCCACAGCCCAATCACGTTGACAGCCTTCATCATGAGAGCTGGAAGTGCGTAGCTTCATTGGCCAGTATGGCCAGATCAGCGGTTTATTCTCCTGTTCGGGCGGGCGCGGCATGACCTCAAACTGGGTCACCGAAGCCGCGCCTTGGCGGTTGGACGTACCGACACAGTCAGAACCCGTGTCGCCACCGCCGATTACCACCACATGTTTGCCAGTCGCTTTAATCTGATTGGGTACCATATCTCCCGCCACGATTTTGTTCTGCTGCGGCAGAAATTCCATTGCGAAGTGTACGCCCTGCAATTCACGCCCTGGCACTGGCAAGTCGCGTGGTTGTTCAGCACCACCCGTTAATATCACGGCGTCGAATTCGTCCTTCAATTTTTGTGCCGACACCTGTACGCCGATATGTTGATTGACGCGGAATTCCACACCCTCGGCGCGCATCTGTTCAATGCGACGATCGATGTGCGATTTTTCGAGTTTGAAGTCGGGAATACCATAACGCAAAAGGCCACCAATTCGATCATTTTTCTCGAATACCACCACGTCATGCCCGACACGAGCTAATTGTTGTGCACAAGCTAAGCCAGCCGGACCAGAGCCAACCACGGCAATTTTTTTGCCGGTCTTGGTTTGTGCTGATTGCGGCTTCACCCAGCCTTCTTCCCAGCCTTTATCGATGATGGCATGTTCGATTGATTTTATGCCTACCGCATCGTCATTAATGGTCAATGTGCAGGCCGCCTCACACGGTGCAGGACAAATTCGTCCGGTGAATTCTGGAAAGTTGTTAGTCGAATGCAGTACATCCAGCGCCTGCCTCCAGTTGCCGCGGTAAACCAAATCATTCCAGTCCGGGATGATATTATTAACCGGACAACCAGTCGTACAAAATGGAATACCACAGTCCATGCAGCGCGAACCCTGCACGGAAGCCTGCGGGTCGGTCAGACGCGGTATGAATTCCTGATAGTTTTTCAGGCGTTCCGCGACCGGCAAGCTGTGCTCGCTTAAACGGCGGAATTCCATGAATCCGGTAATCTTACCCATTTATACAGCCTCCAATTGCTTGGTTTGTTCCGCCGCGACTTCCTGTAAAGCACGGCGGTATTCAGTCGGCATAACCTTGACAAATTTTGGCAAGTAATGCGCCCAATTATTTAGAATAGCCTGAGCACGGACACTATTGGTGTAGCGCAGATGCGCACTCACCATGTCGCGCAAAACCTGTTCATCGGCCTTGCCGAGGTGGTTAAAATGCACCCGGCCATGCGTCTCGACTTCACCCAGGTCGCTCGCAGCAGCCTCATCGGGTACCGGTTCCAGTTGCACCATCGCCAAATTGCAACGGTGTTCGAAGCCGCCATCCTCATCCAGTACATAAGCAATGCCGCCGGACATGCCCGCAGCAAAATTACGTCCGGTTTGACCGAGCACAACCACTATACCGCCGGTCATATATTCGCAACCGTGGTCGCCCAAGCCTTCCACTACTGCAATAGCGCCGGAATTGCGCACCGCGAAACGCTCACCAGCCACTCCTCGGAAATAGCATTCACCACTGGTCGCACCGTACAACACGGTATTGCCAACGATAATATTTTCCTCGGCCACGATGTTGCATTCCTTGGGCGGCAGCACCACGATGCGCCCGCCACATAACCCTTTGCCGACATAGTCATTGCCCTCTCCAGACAGCTCGAAGGTAATGCCATGAGCGAGGAAAGCGCCGAAGCTCTGCCCGGCCGTGCCTTGTAATTTCACCGTAATCGTATCGTTCGGCAATCCCGCTTGACCATAACGTTTTGCCACTTCATGCGACAGCATTGCGCCAACGGTGCGGTTAACATTGCGAATGTGGCCTTCTATTATTACCGGCAGCTTGCTTTCCAATGCAGGCATGGCTTCGGCAATAAGCCGATGATCCAATGCCTGAGTCAGCCCATGATCCTGTTCTTCGGCATGGCGGCGCGCCACGCTAACCGGTACGTCAGGCTGATGGAAAATTTTGGAGAAGTCCAAACCTTTGGCTTTCCAATGTGCAATGACATGTTTTGCGTCAAGCAATTCGCTACGACCGATCAGATCATCGAACTTGCGGATACCGATCTGCGCCATGTATTCGCGCACTTCTTCGGCTACAAAGAAGAAATAATTCACCACGTGTTCAGGCTGCCCGGTAAATTTCTTGCGTAATTCGGGATCTTGCGTCGCAACGCCTACCGGACAGGTGTTGAGATGGCACTTGCGCATCATGATGCAGCCCTCTACTACCAGTGGCGCTGTGGCAAAACCAAACTCATCCGCGCCGAGTAACGCACCGATTAACACATCGCGCCCGGTCTTCAACTGGCCGTCCACCTGCAAAACAATCCGTCCACGCAACCGGTTTAACACCAGCGTTTGCTGAGCTTCCGCCAGCCCGAGTTCCCACGGGGTGCCGGCATGCTTAATGGAAGACAAGGGCGAGGCACCCGTGCCACCATCATGGCCAGCAACAGTTATATGATCCGCCTTGGCCTTGGCCACTCCGGCCGCCACTGTACCTACGCCCACTTCAGAGACCAGTTTGACCGAAATGGAGGCGCACGGATTAGCGTTTTTCAGATCATGAATTAGCTGTGCCAGATCTTCGATGGAATAAATATCGTGATGTGGCGGCGGTGAAATCAACCCCACACCTGGTATGGCGAAACGCAGCTTAGCAATGTATTCTGACACCTTGTGGCCGGGTAACTGACCGCCTTCACCAGGCTTTGCGCCCTGCGCCATCTTGATTTGAATTTGATCGGCGCTGGTCAAATATTCCGCTGTTACACCAAAGCGACCCGAGGCCACTTGCTTTATTTTGGAGCGCAATGAATCGCCTGGCAATAAAGTTAGATCAGCTTCAATGCGTCCTTTGCCTATAATTTCAGATAGTTTCTCGCCGCCTTTAATTGATTTGAAACGCATCGGGTCTTCGCCACCTTCGCCCGTGTTGGATTTTCCCCCAATACGGTTCATTGCAATGGCCAAAGCGGTGTGCGCTTCAGTAGAAATAGATCCAAGCGACATTGCTCCCGTAGCAAAACGTTTGACGATTTCTTTCGCCGGTTCGACCTCTGTTAGTGGCACGGGCGCGCCAGCCGGCTTGATCTCGAACAAGCCGCGCAATGTCTTCATGCGCTGCGTTTGGTCGTTAATCAGCTTTGCGTATTCTTTGTACGCCTGCCCATTGTTGGAACGCGTGGCATGTTGCAGCTTGGCGACAACATCCGGCGTCCACATATGCTCTTCACCCCGCACACGGTATGCATATTCACCTCCCGCTTCCAGCGCATTAGACAGCACCGGATCATTTCCGAAAGCGGCTTGATGAATACGCATCGCTTCCTCGGCTACTTCAGGTAAGCCAATACCTTCGATCTGGGTCGCCGTGCCGGTGAAATACTGCGACACAAAATCAGCGTTCAGGCCGATTGCTTCGAAAATCTGCCCGCCGCAATAAGACTGATAAGTGGAGATGCCCATTTTTGACATTACCTTGAGCAGTCCTTTGTTTATCGCCTTAATGAAACGTTTATTTGCATCCTTGTTAGATAGACCCGCAGGTAAATAATCGCTCATGGCAACAATAGTTTCATAGGCCAGCCATGGGCATATCGCTTCAGCGCCATAACCGGCAAGTAGCGCGAAGTGATGGGTTTCACGCACAGAACCGGAGTCCACCACCAGTCCAGTGCTGGTGCGCAGCCCTTCGCGTACCAGATGATGGTGCACGCCTGCACAAGCCAGCAAAGCCGGAATCGCCACGCGACTACTCGAAATCGCACGATCGGACAAAATCAGCACGTTGTAACCATCCGCAACCCCCTGATCGGCTGCGGCACTCAGCGCCTTGATCGCGCCCTCGCAACCCGCCGCGCCCTGTGCCGCAGGATAAGTGATATCCAGCACCAGCGCCTTGTAACGTCCTTGAGTCAATGTGCTGATGTCGCGCAGCTTGGCTAAATCTTCATTGGATAGCACAGGCTGATGCACCTCAAGGCGCAGCGGCGGATCGGTTTCGTCGATACCGAGCAGATTGGGTTTTGGACCAATAAACGAAGTAAGCGACATGACGATCTCTTCACGGATCGGATCGATAGGTGGATTAGTCACCTGAGCGAAAAGCTGCTTGAAATAGCTATACAGAACTTTGTTTTTATCCGACAACACGGGCAAGGTGGCATCATTACCCATAGAGCCGGTTGCTTCTTCCCCTGCGGCAGCCATGGGCGCGAGAATGAATTTGATGTCTTCCTGCGAATAGCCAAATGCCTGCTGGGTATCCAGCAGGCTGGCGTCTAACAAGCTTTCCTTTACGTCTACACTAGGCAGGTCGCCGAGGAAATAGCGTGATTTTTCAATCCACTCGCGGTACGGTTTTGCAGTAGCGAGCTGCTGCTTCAGTTCGGCATCGTCTACGATACGGCCGGCTTCCAAGTCGATGAGAAACATCTTGCCCGGCTGTAGCCGCCACTTTTTCACAATTTTGCTTTGCGGAATATCCAGCACACCCATTTCAGATGCCATCAACACCAAGTCATCATCTGTAATCAGATAGCGTGCCGGGCGCAGGCCGTTGCGATCCAGCGTTGCGCCGATCATGCGACCATCCGTGAAAGCCACGGCAGCGGGGCCATCCCACGGCTCCATCAACGCAGCATGGTATTCATAAAAAGCGCGGCGCTCTTCATCCATCAATGGATTGCCTGCCCAGGCTTCAGGAATCAGCAGCATCATCGCGTGCGGCAGCGAATACCCGCCTGCCACCAGCAGTTCCAGTGCATTATCAAAACAAGCGGAATCAGATTGGCCTTCCACAATTAACGGCCATAATTTATCCAGATCTGCGCCCAGCAGCTTGGATGACATCGCTGCATGACGCGCTGTCATCCAGTTCACGTTACCGCGCAACGTGTTGATCTCGCCGTTGTGCGCAATCATACGGAATGGATGCGCCAGATCCCAAGAGGGGAAAGTATTGGTGGAAAAACGTTGATGTACCAGCGCCAATGCACTGACCATACTTTCATCTTGCAGATCGAGGTAATATTTGCCAACCTGATCGGCCAACAACATACCCTTATATACGATAGTACGCGCAGAAAACGACGGTATATAGAAACCCCGCCCTTGTTCATGGGACAGGCCGCGCACAGCGTGTTCTGCGGTCTTGCGAATGACAAACAACTTACGCTCGAAGCTATCTGCGTCTGCGCAATTCGTACCGCACCCAATGAATACCTGGCGTACCACTGGCTCAACCGCTTTAACGCTCTCGCCCAAGCTGCTGTTGTCCACCGGCACATCACGCCAGCCCAATAAAAATTGTCCTTCCGCAGCAATCTTGTCGACAATCACCTGCTCGCAAGCGGCACGCGCCGCCGCATCACGCGGCAGGAACAACATACCAACCCCATATTTGCCTGCCGTCGGCAGGGACATACTCTGTGCAGCGCACGATTTACGCAAAAATGCATCAGGAATCTGGATAAGAATACCTGCGCCATCTCCCGCCAATGGGTCAGCGCCCACCGCACCGCGATGAGTAAGATTTGTCAGTATCTGCAGACCTTGACATATCATGTCATGGCTCTGCTTACCTTTGATATGTGCCACAAAGCCCACTCCGCACGCATCGTGCTCATGGCGCGGGTCATACAAACCCTGCTGGACCGGCAACGAAGAATGACTCACACGTTGTTCCTCATGAAAAATCACTAACCCCAAAAAAAGTGGCGACACATATCGCCACAGCGCTATCCATACAATCTATGCCCACAAAAAATACAAGGCGAAAGGGCGGAAATATTACCTTGTCTCGGGACGAACAGCAACCTAGAACCTGGTCGAATATGAAATTCAGACTAAATGGCGGGTCTCTCCACTCAAGAATAAAGCTTGGAGACAATGCCCTGAGTCAGATGTCGCGCTAGTGCCCACACTTTACTTTACACGGTGTAACAATAAACTCGAGACGACGATGCTATTTTTCCGTAACACCAACAAACCATAATGGTGAATCAAGCGCTCGATGCCAAATCTCTTTCATTCAAGGCACGCCCTCAACAGCTTGCTGCCAATATCGTGCGTGGCTTTTGCGATATCGCTCCACACTAACATTCTGCGTATCCATTTCCACCACAATTGCGCCGTCCTTGTCGGAGCGCAATAGTTCGCTGCCCATTGCGCGGTAACGCTCGACGATTTCTTCCTTGGGATGGCCAAAGCGATTGCGGTAACCCACAGTGAATACAGCATAGCGTGGATGCACGGCCGCTATGAAAGCATTCACCGACGAGGTCTTGCTGCCGTGATGTGGCACCACTAAAATCGTGGCGGGGAGCTCTTCCTCATGTTGTTTCAGTAATCGCCATTCGGAATCTTTTTCAATGTCGGCGGCAAGCAACACGCTGTTTTTGCCCGTGCTGATTTTCAATACACAGCTGCGGTTATTGTCGCGGACTTTTTCTTCCGCATAACTTTCCGCTGTCGGATGTAGTACTTCAAAGCGCACGCCGTCCCATTCCCAGGCTTGCCCATCCATGCAGCGCTGGGTGTTCGAAGCGTGTTGCAATAGGGGATGGTTTGCTGCCAGCGAGGATGAAAGCCAATCTACCGGAATACCTTGCAAAATAGATAATGCGCCGCCGGTGTGGTCGTTGTCATCGTGGGTAAGGATCAGGCCGTCGAGTCGTGCGATGCCCATGCCACGCAGCGCCGGGATGAGAATGCGGTTGCCACTGTTAGCCTCGCTATTAAAATTGGGGCCGGCATCATAGAGCAGTGCGTGGTTGTGTGTCTGCGCGGCGACCGCCAAGCCTTGCCCGACATCGAAAATTACCAGGCGCAGCAAATTTTCAGGCGGCACTGCGGGCAGTACCAGAAACATCGGTAGCAAAGCGATCAGTCCCAGCCAGCGTGCGGGAAGTCCGCGCGGCAATAGCATCCACAACACACCAAACATGCCGATGGCTATGCTCCAGGTGGGCGGTGCGTGCTGTGTCCACACCACTTCTGGCAGGCTATTCAGCCATTCCAGCAGGTGGATGCACACCCCCATGGCCTGATGTGCCAGCCACAGCGGCCAATCGAAGGGAAGCACCGCACCCAGCAGAGTGAGCGGCACCACCACGAAACTGACCAGTGGAATGGCAAAAGCATTGGCGATGGGCGACACCAATGAAACTTGCTGGAACATCGCCAACAGCGGCGGAATCAGCCCGATACTCATTGCCCATTGCACGCGGCCATAGGTTACTAACCAGTGCGGAGGGCGTAAACGGTGCGCGGTCACATAAAAAATCAATGCCACCGCACCGAAAGAGAGCCAGAATCCCGGCGACAGTACCGCCCATGGATCGAGTAACAATACAACGAGCAAGGCGGCAGCAAGAATTTGTGACGGTGCGACAGTGCGTGAGAGCCACAACATGGAAGCGATCGCCGCCAACATATACACCGTGCGTTGCGCCGGTACACCGTATCCTGCCAGTAGCGCATAACCGAGCGCCACCAGTAAGCCGATGAGTGCAGCAGCTTTGCGTGCCGGTAACGCGCGCGTGAGGCGCGCACTGCGCCGCCATAACCAATAGCTTGCGGCAAACGCCAACCCTGACAGCATGGTGATGTGCAGGCCAGAAATACTCATCAAATGATTAACCCCGGTGCGCGTAAAAACCTGCCACTGCGTCGCTGGAATGCCTGTCTGGTCGCCAATGGCAAGTGCGGTTAATACGCCGACGTAATTATTTTTTTCGATAACACTCATCTCAGCGCTATCGAGAATTTTTTTCCCGCTTGCGACGCGTGGAATTTGTAAATGACGAAGCTGATTGGGGAGGGGGTTTAACGTTTTCTGGATATGGTCACGTACTTTTTCGCGTAGGCTCTGGATGTAGTAATCAGGTGATTGCACTAACGCATCAAGTCGCAAGTTATCTTCTGAGCGATGAATATAACCGTTGGCGCGCAGCTTGTTTTCCAGCATCCATGCTTCGAAATCAAAATTGTGAGGATTGCTGCTGCCGTGCGGTTGCTTCAAGCGTACTGTAAGTCGCCAGCGTTCACCGGCATGGATGTCGAGAGGTTTTTCCCGCGCACCATCGTAACTTGCAAGCAGGATGTGTGGCGGAACAATGGCATTGGGGGTGAGCACCTGTTCCACATCGAAGACAAAACGAAATCCGCGTTCATGCTGTATTGGAAGCTTTCCTACCACACCGATGACTTGAATATCTTTGCCCTGCCATTCGGCAGGCAGGGCATCGGACAAACGTTGCTGCGCAAAAAATGCAGCGTAGAAAAAACCAAAGGTACAGGCAAATGCCGCAAGAAAAACAGGGGATGCTTTACGCTGCACAAGAGTGTTACGCGGTAGCATCCAAGCAATAGCAAATAATAATGTCAACCCACTCCAAGCGGGGTTGGGAAGCATGGCCTGTTGTTGCAACAGCCATACGCCCAATGCAAAAAATAAAACGGCATAGCGCATGGCTTGCTTAGTGCCGCCGAACGAACTTGAGCAATTCGAACCAGAGCACGCTGCACAGACCGGCAGCAAAACTCAACGCGAGTTGATAAGGAGTAAGGGGCGCGAAATGAAATATTTCACGTAAAAATTGTAAATGCAGAGCCAGCAGAAGAAAGGAAAGTGCACCGCCTACCACCCACCACAGTGCAGAATTGCGGTTTTTGAGCGAACTGAAGATGTTAAGTTGCCAGGAACGGTTGACCAAAATCAGTCCAATATTACCGATGACTAGCGTGGAAAAAGCCAGTGCACGGGCCTCCTCTTCCACTGCGCCCTGGTGCAGCGCATAACCCAGTACTACGAGTGTGGTTAGTAACAGCAATGTACCCTGTAACAGGCTGAGCAGGATGATCTGTCTTCCGAACAGCGGCTCTTGTGGGCTGCGCGGCGGGCGCCGCATGACATTGCGCTCTGCTGGTTCCGCTTCGAAGGCAATGGAGCAGGCCGGGTTGATGATCATTTCCAGAAATACGATATGGACCGGAGCGAATACCGTTGGCCAGCCCAGTAACAGGGGGATCAGCGATAATCCGGCGATGGGTATATGTACCGCAAGAATATAAGCCATCGCTTTGCGCAGGTTATCGAAGATACTGCGCCCGATACGCACGGCACGCACGATTGAGGCAAAATCATCATCCAGCAATACCAGTGCGGCCGCTTCGCGCGCCACATCGGTGCCACGCCCACCCATGGCGATGCCGATGTGCGCCGCTTTTAACGCGGGAGCGTCGTTTACCCCGTCGCCGGTCATCGCCACTATATCGCCGTTTGCCTTGAGCGCGTTCACCAGTCGCAGTTTTTGCTCCGGTACCATACGCGCGAAAATATTGTTGTGGCGGATGCGTTCGCGCAATGTTGCATCATCCATTTGATTAAGTTCCACACCTGTAATGATGCTGTCATGCTTACCGGGCAGGCAGATTTGTTGAGCAATTGCGGCGGCGGTAGCAGGATAGTCGCCGGTAATCATCACCACGCGGATGCCTGCCGCAGTGCATTCCTTGAGCGCCGGTGCAACGGTAGGGCGGACTGGATCAGCCAATCCGACCAGGCCGATAAATTCGAATTCAAAATCATGCTGGACACCTGGCCATTCACGACCGCGATAACTGGCCTTGGCTACCCCCAATACGCGCATGCCTTGTGCCGCGAGAACATTGACCTGAGTAGAAAGTATGGATAATTGATGCTCATCCAGATGGCACAAATCGGCCACTGCTTCCGGCGCGCCTTTTGTGGCCACTACGTATTCATTGCGATCGCTTGCCCGCCATACGTGCGAGAGCGCGAGTAGTTCCGGCGACAATGAGTATTCATGTACCAGCGTCCAATCACGGTGCAGATGCTCTGTGTCGGTTAGATAATATTCGCCGAGCGTGTGGATGGCTTTTTCCATTGGGTCAAAGGGATCGGTTTTGCTCGCCAGAATACTGAACTCGACCAACTCATGAAATGTCTCGGGTAATGGGGTGTGCGATGCAGCTACTACGAACGATGCATCGCCAGCAATTAATTGCTGTACTGTCATTTGATTGAGCGTAAGTGTGCCGGTCTTGTCTACACACAGCACAGTGGCCGAGCCCAACGTTTCCACCGTGGGCATGCGGCGGGTCAGCACCTGATGGCGCGAAATGCGCCATGCCCCCATCGCCATGAACACGATCAACACAAATGGATATTCCTCTGGCAAAATCGACATCGCCAGCGTGATGCCAGCCAGAAACCCGTGCAGCCAATCATCACGGCTCAGGCCATAGACCATTACCAATAGCAAGCTTAACAGGGCGCCGACAATGGCGAGGTTGCGCACCAGCCTGTTGATCTCATTTTGCAACGGCGTGGACTCGTTATCCAAGACATGCAATGCCTTGCCGATCTTGCCGAGTTCGGTGTGCGGTCCGGTCGCCAGCACACGCGCGGTGCCGCGTCCTTGCACCACCAGCGTACCGGAATATACAAACGGCAAATCATCGCCGCCGGGCGGACTCAGCTTGAGGGCATCAGGTTGACCGATCTTGCTTACCGGCACTGATTCGCCAGTAAGCATTGATTCATCCGTCGCAAAATCATTACAGGAAATCAGCGCCGCGTCCGCCGGCACCCGGTCACCTTCGGCCAGAATCAGGATATCGCCGCGCACCACGTCATGTCCGGCGATGCGTTGCGCGACACCTTCACGCACCACGAGCGCGCGCGGGCTGCTGATATCGCGCAATGCCTCCAGCACCCGTTCCGTCTTGCGTTCCTGATAAATGGTGATCCCCATTACCATGCACACAAAGCCCAACAACATCAGCGCATCGCTGACATCGCCCAACAGCAGATAAATCACTCCAGCCACCAACAACAGCAAGAACATTGGTTCGCGCACCACTTCCAGTGCAATCGCCGGGATGTCGCGGCTCCTGGCTGCGGGCAATTCGTTCATACCTTCAGCTTGCAGTCGCCCACGTGCTTCGGCATGCGTCAGGCCGCGCATATCAGTTGGGGCGGGTATTTTCGGGTTCACGTGTGCGAACTTCCAAAGAGGGCTGGCATATTCAATAAAATCAGGTAATCTACTATCCTGATTTTGCCTTATTAACGAATGCCCGTGCCGAAAAAATATTTCAGAAAATTCCTGCCGAGCCATGAAGCATTCAAACAAAGCCGTTGGGCGCGCTGGTTTGGCGGCTGGCTACATCATCCCAACCTGTGGCATCTTAACCGTCATTCCGTGTCGGGCGGCGTAGCCATCGGTCTGTTTACCGGACTGATTCCTGGCCCGCTGCAAATGATAGGCGCAGTTTTGCTGGCAGTGCTGTTACGCGTTAATTTGCCGGTAGCTGCGGTCACTACGCTATACACTAATCCATTCACTATTGTGCCTCTCTATGCATTGGCATATCAGCTTGGCGCATTTGTTACCGGACATAATAATGGCCAGTCGTCCGCTAATCTTTCCTTGCCGGAAATGACTTGGGTTAACTGGCCTACGGTCATGTTGGATTGGGTTGTGTCATTGGGCAAACCCCTTGCTGCTGGCTTGCCGCTTTTGGCGTTAAGCTTTGCTATTGTGGGTTATTTTAGTGTGCGCATGCTGTGGTATGCGATTGTGGTATGGGAATGGCGCAAGCGTGCATCACGGCGGCGCTGATGCTTTCCATGGACGGCACACATACGCCACTGAGTTACAGTAAACTGGATTGGCCGACTAAATATAAAAATATTGCTATGGGCAAGCTTGACCAATTGAATTTTGACAACACCTTTTCTCGGCTACCAGATATTTTTCATAGCCGCCTGAACCCTACACCTTTGCCCCATCCCTATTTGGTTAGTTTTAATGCGAATGCCGCCGAATTAATTAATTTGGATGTAACCGAAAGTGAGCGCTCAGATTTTGCCGAGTATTTTATCGGCAACCGTTTATTGCCTGGTAGCGAACCGTTATCAATGCTCTACGCCGGACACCAATTTGGTTACTTCGTGCCGCAACTAGGAGATGGACGCGCAATTTTGCTTGGCGAGATAAAAAACAGCGATGGAGAATATTGGGATATTCAATTAAAAGGGGCCGGTATCACACCGTTTTCGCGCGAAGGCGATGGACGTGCCGTGCTGCGATCCAGCATTCGTGAGTATTTGTGCTCAGAAGCGATGCATGGCTTGGGTATTCCTACTTCCCGCGCTTTGTGCATTGTGGGCAGCGATGCAGAGGTGTACCGTGAAACTATCGAAAGTGCCGCCGTGGTGACGCGTTTATCACCGTCGCATGTACGTTTTGGTTCGTTTGAGGTTTTCGCCTATAGGGATCAGCACGAACCGATCGCCTTGCTCGCTGATTATGTGATTACCAAGCATTTTCCGGACATCAGCGATGCGCCAGACAAGTACTTGCGTTTTTTGAATGAGGTCATCACGCGCACTGCAAGTCTAATGGCTCAATGGCAAGCTGTCGGTTTCGCACATGGCGTGATGAATACGGACAACATGTCGATCCTCGGGCTGACTTTCGATTATGGCCCATTCGGCTTCATGGAAACCTACGACCCGGATTTTGTTTGTAATCACTCGGACCATGGCGGACGCTACGCCTTTGATCAGCAGCCGCAAATCGGCTTGTGGAACCTGGCTTGTCTGGCGCAGGCTTTGACGCCCATTATCGCGGTGGAGGAAGCGCAAAAGGCCCTGGAAAATTACGAGCCGACATACTTCAAATACTATACTGAATTGATGGGCAAGAAGCTGGGACTAACCAACGTCAGCAAAGAAGATGCTTCTCTCGTTACACCACTACTGGAAATGATGCGCGCAAGCCAGCTGGATTACACCAATCTGTTTCGCAGTTTAGGTCTGTTCAAATTAGCGCCGGATGAGAAAAACAGCGAGTTACGCGACCAATTCATCGATCGGGCGGCGTTCGACGCTTGGGCCGATGTTTATCGTACACGCCTGCAAAGCGAGCCAGGAACGGACGAGGAGCGAAAAACACGCATGGACAAGGTCAACCCGAAATATATTCTGCGCAATTCCATGGCGCAAAGTGCGATTGCCATGGCTGAGCGGGAACGCGATTTTTCAGAAGTAGATCGCTTGCTGGCATTGCTTAGCCGACCCTTCGATGAGCAGCCAGAAATGGAGGATTATGCTGCGCCAGCCCCGGATTGGGCGCGTCATGTCGTGGTAAGTTGTTCATCCTGATGAATGAATGCTGCCTGTACAGTTTTTGACTTACTCAAGCAACACCATGAAGTTTAATCGGAATTTAAGCTCGGCCACCCGCGTAGATGTTCGGCGTTGTTTGATGACGAATATCTGCGATTAAAATTGCTCACACGTATGCTACAGGCATGAAAAATCCCCCACGTAAATCCGCAAAAAAACCAAAAAATAGGTCGCTATGTTAGATGAGCATAGCGTATTGAGCGACTGGCTTGCCTATCTTGAGACCAAACATCCCAAAGCGATTGAACTGGGTCTCGAGCGCGTTGCAAAAGTTAAACAGCGACTGGGACTTAACCCAACTTTTCCGGTTATTGTTGTCGGCGGTACTAACGGCAAAGGTTCAGTGTGCGCAATGCTTGAAAGCATACTGCACGCGGCGGGTTATCGTGTTGGCTGCTATACCTCGCCGCATTTGCTGGATTACAACGAGCGCGTCCGCATTGGCCAGCGGCAGGCCAGTGATGCGGAGCTATGCGCAACATTCGAGCGGGTAGAGCAGGCGCGTGCTGCTCCGCCCTTGCAAAACAGGGATGCCAGCTTGCTGGATAATGATGAATTATCAGAAGTTTCGTTAACCTATTTCGAGTTCGGCACATTGGCTGCGATGCAATGTTTTATCGATCAAGCGGTAGAGGTGGCGATACTGGAAGTGGGTCTGGGTGGACGGCTGGATGCGGTTAATGTGTTCGACCATGATTGCGCGGTGGTTACCAGCATAGACTTGGACCATATGGAGTATCTTGGTGATACGCGTGAAAAAATTGCGTTTGAGAAGGCGGGAATTTTTCGTGCTGGGCAAGTGGCGGTATTTGGCGATCTGGATGTGCCCGTTGCAATTCGCACACAGGCGCAGCATATCGGCGCGCAGCTGTGGTGTTTAGGTGAGCAATTCAGTTTCACGGCAGGCGCGCAACAGTGGAATTATCATGGTTTGTGCGGTACTCGCAGTGCCTTGCCCTATCCTGCTTTGCGTGGGGCATTTCAATTGCATAATGCCAGCGCCGCATTGGCCGCGCTGGATGCGCTTAAGAATAAATTGCCAGTGACTATGGCGGCGGTGCGGCGCGGCTTGGTCGAGGTAGTGCTGCCAGGTCGTTTTCAGGTTGTGCCCGGCAGGCCTATGCTGATTTTGGATGTGGCGCACAATCCCCAAGCGGCACGCTCGCTGGCGCAAAATTTGGCCGACTTGCCGCCTTGCCGCAAGACCTTTGCCGTGTTCGCCATGCTTAAGGACAAGGATATGGCCAGTGTGGCGCGTGCGCTCAAGGGGCAAGTGGATGTCTGGCTAGTGGCTGGCATAGCCGCGCCGCGCGGTGCAACGGCCACGGAATTATCCAAAGTGTTATATGCCGAGGGAGTGAAAAGTGCGGTGTTGACGTTTGTCACAGTAACAGATGCGCTACAGCATGCCTGTAATGAGGCCGTCGAAAATGATAGAATTGTAGCGTTTGGTTCATTCTATACAGTAGCAGAAGTGGTGCGTGCGCAGTCTGCGCTACGTTTTGATTTGCGCGGAGAGTCATGATGGCAAAGCAACTCATGGATGATGAAGTCAGTCTGAAGCGTCGAGCAAGACGACGATTGATTGGCGCAGTGGCACTCGTCATCGTAATTGTGGTGCTGCTGCCCATGGTGTTGGATAGCGAACCCAAGTTAGGGGGCCAGGATATTGAGTTGCGCATTCCGGACAAAGATAAGGTAGGTGAGTTCATGCCAAATATGCACATGCCGTCAGCGCCTGTCTCCGTTCCTGTGGCTTCTTCACCGGTTGCTATTCCTGCTCCAACAATACCCAGCCAGCCTGTCGTTACAGATCAGGGGAGTGCGACATCGCAAGTGATTGAAAGTAAAATTGCTCCAGTCAAGCCTGAAGTTAAGTCAGTTGGGGATATTCACAGAGAGAATAAGCAGCCCGCACCACACTCTGGTTTTGTGGTGCAGGTTGGCGCATTTGCTAATGCTGACACCGCGCACCAATGGCAAAAAAAATTGAGCAAACAAAATATCAAGGTTTACACCGAGAAAGTAGGCGAGAAAACTCGTGTCCGTGCCGGCCCTTATGCGACGCGTGAAGCTGCCGACAATGTGTACAAAAACCTGGAAGCGCAAGGGCTGAAACCGACGGTAAGCCCAGCGTATTAGGCATGACATGGTTTGACTATACTGTCATCGCAATCGCCGTATGGTCGGTATTTCTAGGGTGGTGGCGCGGTTTTGTGTATGAGGTGTTGTCACTACTCGGTTGGGTGGTAGCTTATGCGGTGGCACGTTGGCAGGCATTTAATGTAGCGGCGTTAATGCCGACAGGGCTGGGAATGGATGCGATCAAGATCACGGTTGCTTTTGTTTTACTGTTTGTGGCTACCTTAATCGTCAGTGGTGTCGTGGTATGGTTGATTTCGAAATTAATCAAGTCGACTGGCCTTGGTTGGATAGACAGTTTATTTGGCAGTTTATTTGGCATGCTACGTGGCATATTGTTAGTGCTGATGTTAGTTCTGCTGGCGGGGGTGACTGACTTGCCGCAGAAGCCATTTTGGCGTGAAGCGAAGCTGAGTAAACCGTTGGAAAGCTTGGCTCTAGCTAGCTTAGTCTGGTTGCCAGATAGCGTGGCGCGCCGTGTGCATTTTGGGTTGAGAAAATGAATATTGGAGTTAAAACATGTGTGGCATTCTAGGCATTGTCGCGCAAACATCGGCTAATCAAGTTCTATATGATGGTTTGTTAGTGCTGCAGCATCGCGGGCAGGATGCCGCCGGTATTGCCACTATTGAAGGCAATACCTTTCACTTGCACAAGGGTAATGGCCTAGTACGCGATGTGTTCCGGACGCGTAACATGCGGGCACTGCGCGGCAATGCGGGCATAGCCCATGTGCGCTACCCTACTGCAGGTTCCGCCATCGATCATAATGAAGCGCAGCCATTTTATGTCAACTCGCCATTTGGTATTGTGCTTGGGCATAACGGCAACTTGACCAATACCGAGCAATTGCAGCAAGAATTGTTTCTTGAAGACAGGCGACACGTAAACACCAATTCCGATTCAGAAGTGCTGCTCAATGTGCTTGCGCACGAGTTACAAGCCAATTCCACAATGCGTTATCGTCTTGACATTAAGAACATCTTTGACGCCGTATCCGGGGTGCATCGTCGTTGCCGTGGTGCTTACGCAGTGGTGGCGATGATTGCAGGTTATGGCTTACTGGCGTTCCGCGATGTTTATGGCATCCGGCCATTGGTATTGGGTAGCCATCAAACTGAAAATGGCACGGAATATTTGATTGCTTCGGAAAGCGTGGCATTGGATACTCTAGGCTTTAAGTTTCTGCGCGATATTGCACCAGGTGAATCCGTATTTGTTGACTTTGATGGAAATCTTCATAGCCAGCAATGTGCAGAAAATCCAACACTTAATCCATGTATTTTTGAGTATGTTTATCTGGCGCGTCCGGATTCGGTGATTAATGGAATTTCGGTATATGAAACACGCTTGAATATGGGTGAAAACCTGGCCGACAAAATTACCCGCGAATGGCAGCAACATGACATTGATGTCGTTATTCCCATTCCCGATTCCAGCCGTCCTAGTGCTTTGCAATTGGCTAACCGTTTGGGTATCTCGTTTCGCGAAGGTTTCGTGAAAAACCGTTATATTGGGCGTACCTTCATCATGCCGGGACAGGCAATGCGGAAAAAATCGGTCCGCCAAAAATTAAATGCAATTAGCGTGGAATTTAAGGGTAAAAATGTCTTGTTGGTAGACGATTCCATCGTACGCGGTACCACTAGCCGTGAAATTGTTCAAATGGCGCGTGATGCCGGGGCGCGCAAAGTGTACTTCGCCTCCGCCGCACCCCCGGTGCGTTTTCCTAATGTGTATGGCATAGATATGCCGAGCCGCAAAGAGCTGATTGCCACTGGCCGCAGTGATGAGGAAATTTGCCGTGAAATCGGTGCCGACAGATTGATTTATCAGGATCTCGATGACCTCAAAACAGCAGTACGCAAGACGAATCGGGATATTCAATATTTTGACGCTTCATGCTTTGATGGAGATTACATCACCGGAGATATTACATTAGAGTATCTCGATGCAATTGAAGCGGCGCGTGAAAATGGCAAGGTAACTACGGACGATGATGTCAGTCAGCTCGACCTTGATCTAGCCGCTAACCAGTAATAATGCTTTACTGTTTAGAGGTTAACATTATCAATTGCCTGGCCGATTTTTGATTGAGTTTAAAGTCCCAGAAAAAGCATGTTATATAAGCAACACTCCATTCTTAGTACCGGAACCAAGAATTGAATGTGTTTGACAGAAGCTGATCTTTTGGCATAAAATTCGCGCCCTTCGAAGTTTACTAATTTTTGTTTTAGGAAGTGCCATGAAAACATTCTCAGCTAAGCCCCATGAAGTCCAGCATGACTGGTATTTGGTAGATGCTGCCGACAAAATTTTAGGTCGTTTAGCTAGCCAAATTGCAGCCCGTCTTCGCGGCAAGCATAAGGCAATATATACACCGCACGTGGATACGGGTGATTTCATCGTCGTGGTTAACGCTGAGAAACTACGTGTTACCGGTAACAAGGCGGAAGACAAAGTCTATCACCGTCACACTGGCTATCCTGGCGGGATTTATACGACTAATTTTATCAAATTACAGGAACGTCACCCAGACCGCGTGTTGCAAAAAGCGGTTAAAGGTATGCTGCCAAAAGGCCCATTAGGCTATGCTATGTTGCGTAAGCTTAAGATTTATGGGGGTGCTGATCATCCACATGTGGCACAGCAACCTAAACCTATTGATCTATTGAAAGCTTAATCATGAATGTGACTTACAACTATGGCACCGGTCGCCGCAAGAGCGCGGTAGCGCGTGTATTCATTAAACCAGGCAAAGGCGATATCGTGGTCAACGATAAGCCACTCGATATATTTTTTTCGAGAGAAACTGGTCGCATGATAGTGCGTCAGCCGTTAGAGCTAACCGACATGCTTAACAAATTCGACATTATGATAAATGTGTGTGGCGGTGGTGAATCTGGCCAGGCTGGGGCGGTACGTCATGGTATCACCCGTGCTTTGATAGATTTTGACGCAAGTTTCAAGCCAGTGTTGAGTAAAGCTGGATTCGTTACCCGCGATGCGCGTGAAGTTGAGCGTAAAAAAGTTGGTTTGCGCAAGGCGCGCCGCCGCAAGCAATTCTCCAAGCGTTAAGCGTATTTGGAGTGTTTGGAAAAACCGCCTTTTGGGCGGTTTTTCATTTTCGTTGTATTATTTCGTCAAACAAATAGTTGGCAAACAATTGAGCGCTTCACAAACCGGAATAATGCCCTAACACTTTGAGTGCGAGCGGAACAGGCTGCAATCTTTGACCCTGCATCCTCGTGGTGGCGAAATTTCAATTGGTTTGGAAAAAATAGTCTGGCATGCTTGAATTTCCATAAAGCGGTTAGATTCGTCACGTGCTGGATGGGTACGGCACTGTCAACCGCCTTCGTAGGAATAATAGCTGTTGCAATCTATTTGCCATAGATAACGCAAAATAGGGGAAAGAAGTGATCAAAGTTGGCATCGTCGGAGGAACAGGTTATACGGGAGTCGAGCTGTTGCGGCTACTGGCACAGCATCCGCAAGTGGAGTTGTCCGCCATTACCTCGCGTGCCGACCAAGGAATGCCAGTCAGCCAGATGTTTCCCAGCTTGCGTGGCCATGTAGATTTATGTTTTACCCACCAAGATGAAGCACATCTGGATCAATGTGACCTGGTATTTTTTGCCACACCCAATGGCATTGCCATGCATCATGCCCGCGCTTTGCTTAGCGCAGGGGTACGGATAATAGATTTAGCGGCGGACTTTCGTATTCAAGACGTAGCGGTTTGGGAAAAATGGTATGGTATGAGCCACGCCTGCCCCGATCTGGTTCCTGAAGCAATATATGGTTTGCCAGAGAGTAACCGCGAGCAGATAAAACATGCACGGCTAGTGGCCAACCCGGGTTGCTATCCAACAGCTGTACAGCTCGGTTTTCTCCCGTTATTGGAAGCAGGAATTGTGGATTGCAACAGCTTGATTGCCGACGCTAAATCAGGTGTATCTGGTGCGGGGCGAAAAGCAGAGGTTAGCATCATGTTTTCCGAGGTAGCAGACAATTTCAAAGCTTATGGTGTATCTGGGCATCGCCATTTACCAGAAATTAGTCAAGGACTCGCGCGAGCGGCACAACAGAAAATTGGTCTGACCTTTGTGCCACACCTCACTCCAATGATACGCGGCATCCATGCCACATTGTATGCGCGCATACAATGTGATGCCGATCTGCAAGCGCTATATGAGCAGCGTTATGCCAATGAGACATTTGTGGATGTAATGCCAGCCGGCAGCCATCCGGAAACACGTACTGTACGCGGTGCGAATTGCTGCCGTATCGCGGTACATCGGCCACAACAAGGTAATACTGTGGTTGTATTGTCAGTCATTGACAATTTGGTCAAAGGTGCGGCTGGTCAAGCAATACAAAATATGAACATTATGTTCGGCCTACCCGAAATAACAGCGCTGACCAACATTCCTTTGCTGCCTTAAAATGCATTAAGTCAATTTGGGGTAATTTGAAGTGAGTTATTAATAATGAATTCCAGCTACATATCGCTTTCGGTATTCTTTGCATAACTTGATACCTCCGTTTTAAGTTTCACAAAGCGTAAATAGCCATTTTTAAGCTTACCGCATGGCAAAAAGCTCGCCAAATTCAAGATACCATCTGAAAATCTCGTTTTTTGAATCTCATTGTTTCATTTTTGAAAATACTATCGCTTCATAAAGTACAAGGAAAACGTTAGAATTGCGGTTTTTGCAATACTCTTAAGGAAATTCAAGCATGTCCATGGCTGACCGCGACGGTTTTATCTGGTATGACGGCAAACTCGTGCCTTGGCGAGATGCCACAACACACGTATTGACGCATACACTGCACTACGGCATGGGAGTGTTTGAAGGTGTGCGTGCATACAAGACTACACAAGGCACGGCAATTTTCCGCCTTAAGGATCATACTGACCGCCTGTTTAATTCAGCCTATATCTTCAAGATGAAGATGCCATTCGACAAAGAAACTCTGATGGAGGCGCAACGCGAAGTAGTGCGCGCCAATAATTTGGAGTCCTGTTACATCCGACCCATTGTTTTCTATGGCTCAGAAGCCATGGGTATCGCCGCCACTGCTATTAGCACCCATGTTGCCGTTGCGGCTTGGCCATGGGGCGCGTATCTTGGTGTGGAGGGAATGGAAAAGGGTATTCGTGTAAAAACCTCCAGTTTCACCCGCCACCACGTAAACATTAATATGTGCCGTTCCAAATCAGTCGGTACTTACACCAATTCCATTTTGGCTCATCAAGAAGTAGCGCACGACGGCTATGACGAGGCGCTGCTACTGGACGTGGATGGCTATGTCGCGGAAGGAGCAGGAGAAAACATCTTTATTGTGAAAAAAGGCAAGCTGTATACCCCAGACCTGACTTCCTGCCTGGAAGGCATCACGCGCGACTCTATCATCACACTAGCGGCTGATCTCGGTATGCAACTGATCGAAAAACGTATCACGCGCGATGAAGTATATTGTGCTGATGAAGCTTTCTTTACGGGTACTGCGGCCGAAGTTACGCCGATCTGCGAGCTGGATAACCGTACCATAGGTAATGGTACACGCGGTTCGATCACAACGCGCCTGCAAGCCCTGTTTTTTGATTGTGTAAGTGGAAAAAATCCGCAGTATGCCGATTGGTTGGCGCACGTTTAAAGGGAGTTATATGCAAACCGAACATGCCAAGCTACGCTACATCGAAGTGACTGCCACAGACTTGCCGCTTTATTGTCCCATGCCTAATACGAGCCTATGGAATGCACATCCCCGAGTGGCCATCCCAATCGGCAAGGTCGGTGAAGCGCGCTGTCCCTATTGCGGTACCCTATATAAGTTCAAGGGTGAGTTACCTAAAGGGCATCATTAAAAACTCCCACTAGGCGCAAAATCATGGCGCGCTTTAAGTTGATCACATCAGGATCAAGCATATTCTCTCACAATGTTCTGTGACTCTTGATAGAGTCACAGAACATTCCTATCTAATCCATGGAGTAAAACCATGCAAAACTTACCTAAAGAAATTTTCAAGGCCTACGATATTCGCGGCATTGTTGGTAAATCACTGACCCAGGAAATTATCGAGATTATTGGCCATGCTATCGGCTCAGAAGCCAAAGCACGCGGCCAACACACAATCGCAATTGGTCGCGACGGACGCCTGTCTGGTGTGGAATTTGCCGCCGCTTTGGCACGTGGCATTCAGAAAAGCGGCATCAATGTCATTGATGTTGGGCGTGTTGCCACGCCTATGGTGTATTTTGCGGCTTATCATCTGGACACGCATTCTGCGGTTATGATCACCGGTAGCCACAATCCCCCTGATTATAATGGACTGAAAATGGTACTAGGAGGCGAGACGCTCTCCGGTGACACCATACAAGCTTTACGAACACGTATCGAACAAAATAATCTCAGTCATGGTGCGGGCGCTTATTCGCAATACGATATAGGCCCCGTATATATTGCCCGCATCGTTTCCGACATTAAATTGGCACGACCCATGAAGATCACGGTCGATTGTGGCAATGGCGTGGCCGGGGACTTTGCCGCCACTTTGTATCGCCAGTTGGGCTGTACTGTTACGGAGCTCTTTTGCGAAGTGGATGGCAACTTTCCTAATCATCATCCTGATCCTTCACAACCGGAAAATTTACAAGATCTAATTCATGCACTCTCCAGCAATGATAGCGAACTGGGCTTAGCCTTCGACGGTGACGGTGACCGCTTGGGCGTCGTCACTAAAAATGGCAATATCATTTTTCCGGACAGGCAGTTAATGCTGTTCGCCGCCGATGTGCTGGCACGCAATCCTGGCGCAGAAATTATCTTCGACGTTAAATCCACGCGCAAGCTATTTGGCTGGATCACACAACATGGTGGTAAACCGACACTCTGGAAAACCGGCCATTCCTTCATCAAGGCAAAAATGAAAGAATGTGGCGCATTGCTGGCAGGCGAAATGAGTGGCCATATATTCTTCAAGGAACGATGGTATGGCTTCGATGACGGCCTGTACGCGGGTGCCCGTTTGCTCGAATACTTGAGTAAACAATCAGATGCCAATAGCTTGCTGAATGGTCTACCCAATTCAATTAATACACCGGAACTGCAAATTAAGCTAAAGGAAGGAGAGAATTACGCACTGATCACACAACTGCAGAAAGATGCCAAATTTACCGATGTACAGGACATTATCACCATCGATGGCCTGCGCGTAGAATATGCCGACGGTTTTGGCTTAATACGATCCAGCAATACAACTCCAGTGGTTGTATTGCGCTTTGAAGCAGATAATGAGGAAGCGCTAACCAGAATTAAGCAAGATTTTCGCCGTGTACTGCTGAATGCCAATCCAGAACTACAATTACCATTCTGATGCGAGTTTCTTGGATTGAAAATACCTCTCGCTATGCGGAAGATTTTTGACTTTAGGTCGCATTTAGCTGTGCTTTTTGAATAGGGTACTTAAAATTACCGAAGTTAATAATTGAAATAAAAATTAATCGATAAAATATGACCATTCCGGTTTACTGAAGTGCGTGGCAAGTTAATGTACTGATTCATATAGCCAATTTCAGATTTAATTTCTTTATTAAAATTATAGCCTATCCCTATGAATGCTCTATTTTGATCGAACCCTTTACGAGGTCCCCAATCGTTGTTGTTGAGGTTTAGAAAGTATTCATTGCTAGCCACTACGCTGTAAGCGGGAGTAGCAGTCAAAGGTACAGATATTTTAAACATTTGCCGAAAGCGCATAGCGGTATCATCACCCAAACGAGGCGCTAAACGTTCTTCCAAGCGACTTCGACTGCTGGCTGTTCCAAACGTAAAATTATCGCTCCACAATAATTGTTGCCAGAATCGCCGCTCGTTAAATGTCGTTTTGGAAAAAGGTGCTGCAGTGGGAACTAATGCATAACCCACCCAAACACTAGTCGTATTGTTAATTGCATATCCTATCCCTGGGCGAATGATAGCCTGAGAAAAGCGTGATGTGTCATCGCCAAAACGCCCTTGAAATTCCGCCCAGTATTTGAAATTCTTTAATGCCGGATTGACATTCTCTAGGCTACCAACCGCCGTTGCAGTGCCCCATGTTTGGAAATCGTTTATATCTTTTGCGGCAGTAACTGAGCCAGAAAATAATAAGCCAGATATTGTTAGTGCCATAGATATATTTATTTTATGAAACACTTGGTTCCCCTTGCCATAGAATATTCTGTATCGAAAAGTTAATCTAACGAACTGAAAAAAGTGTAATTTAAATTATTTTAGATGCTTAGAAAATCTCAACAGTATTGCCCAGCCGCATAACCAGATGACCATGCCCACTGAAAGTTGTAGCCGCCCAACTGACCTGTTACATCAACCACCTCACCGATAAAGTACAGACCGTTCACTTCATTGACTTCCATGGTTTTAGACGATAAGGCATGGGTGTCAACACCTCCACAGGTAACTTCTGCCTTGGTATAGCCCAATGTACCACTAGGCGTAATCTGCCAGTTATGCAGTTTAGCGGCAAGTGCAGCGATCTCTTTATCCGAATATTGGTTAATCGGCTTATTGCCGGAAAGATTAGTTCCGGCCAATTGGGTGCACCATGTTTCAATAAATCGTTTGGGCAAATATTGCGCAAAAAAATTGTTTAGCAACATGCGACTGTCTCGCTGCTGCGCGAACAATTTCAGAGTGTCTTGATCCGGCAGCAAATTAATGTGCAGCGGCTGACCCGGCTCCCAATAAGAGGATATTTGCAAGATGGCGGGGCCACTGAGGCCGCGATGGGTAAAAAGGAGATTTTCGCGAAAAATTTGTTCGCCATAACTTACCGCCGCATCCACGGAAATTCCGGCAAGATCAACATAAGGTGCCCAATCATCTGGATGAAAACTTAATGGCACTAACCCCGGCTTGAGTTTGGTCACAGGAATGTCGAATTGCTGCGCGAGTTGGTAACCAAATGGTGTTGCACCAATCTTGGGAATAGACAAACCACCGCTGGCAATCACCAAAGACTGCGCGCGAAATATGCCATGATTGGTACTGCAACTAAATCGTTCGGCTGATGGATGTGTATTGCCTTTTACCTGTACCCCCTCCCCTGCTTGTGAAAAAAGGGGATTAAGGCGCTCCATCTTGTGCACTTCGCAAGACATCAGCCAACGAACTCCCGCTGCATCGCATTCGTTTTTCAGCATCGCAATAATGGCTGCCGATCCTTCGTCACAAAACAATTGCCCGAGTTTTTTTTCGTGATAGCCGATGCCTTGCTGGTTAAGCCATGTGATGAAATGTTGGGGGGTGTAGCGCGCCAATGCGGAGCGACAAAAATGCGGATTGCCAGACAAGTAATTTTCCGGCTTGGCGTACAAATTGGTGAAATTGCAGCGGCCACCACCAGAGATGCGGATTTTCTCCGCCAATTTTTTAGAATGATCAAGCAGCTGCACCGAGCGCCCCCGACGTGCAGCCTCGATAGCGCACATCATGCCCGCCGCGCCGGCACCGATGATCAGCACATCCACATTAATACTCATCGCAACAGACAACTAGCCACTTTTAATGGCCTGTCAGCTTAACCATGCTTTTAACATTATGGTTCACGGCTACACTTCCAAAAGCTCTAATTGTTTCCACATACATGCGCCCTTACTGGCTTTATCGATATCGGCCAACTGCTGCGCGTGCTGCGCCAACTCATCGTCGTTAGCAGGCAGCACGCGCAGTTTCAAACGCGACAAGTCTGCAAAAACCATGATCGGCTCTTCTTCTTGTTTATCGCTTCCATCGTCCAGCAAACTTTTCTGTCCGCGCGTCATGGACAAATAAACCTCCGCCAACAGCTCTGTATCCAATAGTGCGCCATGCAAGGTGCGATGAGAATTATCTATCTGGTAACGGTCACACAAAGCGTTCAGATTGTTTTTCTTACCGGGATGCAATTCCTTGGCCAACTTCAATGTGTCAATGACGCTCACACAATAGTTATTCAATGCAGGCAGCCCGGTGAGTTCCAACTCTTTATTGAGAAACCCAATATCAAATGGCGCATTGTGAATAATGAGTTCCGCACCGCTGATAAACTCGAGCAGCGCTGGTGCAATTTCAGCAAACTTCGGTTCGTCCTGCAGACGCTCCAGCGTCAGGCCATGTACCTCAGCTGCTCCCGCGTCAATCTCACGTTCCGGGTTGAGATAACGGTGAAAACGTCGATCAGAAACTTTGCGGTTGCATAACTCGATAGCCGCCAGTTCAATGATACGGTGGCCTTTCCCTGGATCCAGGCCAGTAGTTTCGGTATCCAACACGATTTGTCTCATTTCATGCTTTCATTCAACAGTTGCTCAATCCCGCGATTGGCCAATTCATCCGCACGCTCATTTCCATCATGCCCAGCATGTCCTTTTATCCACACCCACTGAACATGATGCTTGTTCGCTAGTTCATCCAGCGTGCGCCACAAGTCCTCATTTTTGACCGGCTTCTTGTCGGCAGTCTTCCAGCCACGCTGCTTCCAGTTATGCACCCAAACACTAATGCCTTGCTGCACATACTTTGAGTCGGTATGCAGGACCACCCGGCACGGCCGTTTTAATGCCTCCAGCGCACGGATCGCGGCCAGTAGCTCCATGCGATTGTTGGTGGTATGCGCCTCGCCACCACATAGCTCACGCTCCTTGCCCATAATTTGTAATAGCGCGCCCCAACCGCCCACGCCAGGATTCCCCTTACACGCCCCATCAGTATAAATTTCTACTATATCTTCACTCATTGTCACAAGTTCGCTCATTCGGGTTCCATTTTTTTACACTGCGAAATTTCCCTATTCAGCTTAGGTGTTGCCGGTATCAGCTTGCCAACCAATCGCTCGTTCCATTTTGGCTTGATCAGATTCATTCCCGGCACATGCTTAATCGCCTGCAAAAAATACACCCCGCCCCACACTGCCCACCAGCGATCGCCTGCTGGCTCCATAAAATTAAAGCGGTTAAGCCAATTTGGATTCGTGAACGGAGGTGCGTAACAGGCAAAACGCCCCGTTATCACTTCAAATCCCAGCAATGCCAGCCAATCCTTCAGTCGCGACAAAGCAATAAAATCTCCTCGCCAGGGGAAATTCGTCCGCGAACCCAAAACGCGCCGAGCCCCCCACAAGCTACGCGGATTGAAGCCGCTAATGATGACGTTTCCTTCCGGCCTTAACACACGCTCAACCTCACGCAAAATTTGATGAGGGTGGACATTGAATTCCAGTACATGCGGCAGAAGCACTAAATCCAAGCTACTGCACCCAAATGGCAACTCATCCATATCCAGCCGTACTTGCACCTCGGTCTCATTTCCCACTATGGCGCGTAGCGGCATACGGCTGGCACGCAGAAAATCATGCTCGGCCAACCCGAGTTGCAAGGCATTGAAGCCAAAAATATCAGTCACACTGTGATCAAACAATGCCTGCTCGCACTCCAGCAAGTATTTCCCCGGAGGCGTAGCAAACCAATCATTCAGCGTATTTGTGGTTGACATGCAATACTCTTTCACTCGAGTATAACCAAATAAAAAACGGGTATTCCCATGTTAAATATTATTCCGATCCCTGCATTCAAGGATAACTACATCTGGATGCTGCATGATTATAAACATGTGGTAGTGGTTGATCCGGGTGACGCCACGCCGGTGCTGGCTTATCTCGACTTACACAAGCTCAAACTCGCCGCCATTCTATGTACTCACCATCACAACGATCACGTCGGTGGCGTCTGCAAACTTGTTGAATTATACAACGTGCCCGTGTATGGCCCACAGCTTGAAAACATTCCCTGCGTCAGTCATATGCTCGGCGACGGAGATGTAATTGAAATCCCGGAATTAAAAATAAAGCTGAGTGTTATTGATATCCCTGGCCATACCCACGGGCATATTGCCTATCTGGGTGCCGGCGGCGTATTTTGCGGCGATACCCTGTTCGGTTGTGGCTGTGGCAGATTGTTTGAAGGAACAGCCGCGCAATTGTTCCATTCCCTGCAACGGCTGGCAAATTTGCCCGATCAAACAAAAGTGTATTGCGGACATGAATATACCGAGGCTAACATCCGCTTCGCACTAGTCTGTGAACCCGACAATGCTCGCCTCAAACAACGTCGAGCAGATGTGCAGGCGTTACGCGCAGCTGGGTATCCAACGTTACCCTCGACTATTGCCCTGGAAAAAGCCACCAACCCTTTTTTACGCTGCGCTGAGCCAGGCATTATCGCCACCACATTACGCATGGCACAAATTAAAGCGGCTGATGAAATCAATATCTTTACTACCCTACGCACCTTAAAAAATAACTTCTGAAACTATTTTAGATTGCGACAAAGCCCTTTCTGGTTTATCCTGCGCGACCTTCGGAGAGGTGGATGAGCGGTTTAAGTCGCACGCCTGGAAAGCGTGTTTAGGATAATATCTTAACGCGGGTTCGAATCCCGCCCTCTCCGCCAAAAAATAACTTAAACGTGCTAATACACAAGCTTTTTTATTTTTCATTTTATAAATTCTTGTCGTAGTTCTTGCCTGCATTGATTAACGTTAAGAAAACCGCATTTAGGCGGTCAGATTATGAAGTACTTGTTTTAGCCAAGCTGTATATGCCGCTAAAATCTTTTAATTTGTTTCAACCACACCTTTGAATATTTCCAACCTTTTGAATTAATCCCATTATGCAAACTATTCTGGATGCTATCGGCTCAACACCACTAATTCAGATTGACGGTATCTGGATCAAACTGGAATATCTTAACCCGTCTGGATCCATCAAGGCGCGCATCGCAAAATATATGATAGAGCGTGCCGAAAATGAGGGTCTGCTAAAACCGGGCGACACGATCGTGGAAGCAAGTAGCGGCAATACCGGTAACGCGATGAGTATGGTGGCCGCTGTCAAAGGCTACAAGATGTTGGTGTTAATGCCCAATGGATTGAGCCGTGAACGCACCGCGATCTCGCGTGCTTATGGTGCCGAAGTACGCATCATCGGTGATTTTCATGTCACCGATGCGCTAGCCGAAGTGAGAAAGTTGGGTAATCTGCCCGGTTATTTTGCCCCGCAACAATTCGATAATGAATGGAATGTAGACGAGAACCGTGAGTGGTTAGGGCCAGAAATTCTGGCGCAACTCCCTGCGGGCGTTCTCCCCGATGCGGTTGTCGGTGGCGTTGGTACCGGCGGCACAATTATTGGCGTAGGCCAAGCATTCAAGGCAGTTAACCCGGCGTGCAAGGTTGTCGCGCTTGAACCCAGTGAGTCATGCACGATACTCTGTGGCGAGATCGGCAAACACCTGATTGAGGGAATCGCCGACGGGTTTGTACCCGGCATTATTGAACGCCACCGTGCGCTGCTGGATGAAGTCATCACGGTCGAATCCGCAGAGGCTGTGCAGGAGATGCGCCGTCTGGCGCAGAAACATGGCCTCTTCGTCGGGCCATCATCCGGCGCGCACATGATTGCTGCACGGAAATTACGCGAACAGCACAAGATCGAACATGTCGTCACATTCTTCTGCGACAAGGGCGAGAAGTACATCAATGACTATTGGCTATGACAATGTCTGGAATGAAATCCCACAAACTAAACTGAAAACCTCCGACGGAACCACGATAAAAAAACTTATCGGCGCACTGACCAAGGATGTAAAAGCATTTAATCTTTTCACGCGCCTTACCTGAATTCTGCGCCCCGTGTCTGGCCGACACGATGAATATCGACGAAAAGGCTTTCACAAATTGTGAAGGCTTAACCGATATAAGGATTAATGGACAATCTGGAATGAACATTCCCGCCAGCCTTTAGAAAGGGCAGAACCAGAATGGCTGAAACCAAGATTATCGTACTCGACGATGGTCCGACCGGCTCGCAGACGGTGCATTCCTGTCTGCTGCTGACTCGTTGGAATCAGGACACGCTGCGTGCCGCGTTGCTGGATGACTCGCCGCTCTTCTTTGTGCTCACCAACACCCGTGGCATGAATGCGCTGCGTGCCGCCACGGTGACACGCGATGTCTGCCGCAACCTCAAGCTGACCTTGACCAGCCTGGCCGCGCAAGGGCTGCATTTCAATCCGATTTTCGTCAGCCGTCTCGACTCCACGCTGCGTAGCCATTACCCGGTGGAAATCGATGTAATGAGCGAAGAGTTGGGCAGCGCTAGGGGTTTCGACGCGCACTTCCTAATTCCGGCCTTTTTTGAAGGTGGGCGCTTCACCCGCGACAGCATCCACTACCTGATGGCCGATGGCATAGCCACACCGGTACACCAGACCGAATTCGCACGCGACTCGGTATTCGGCTATTCCACCAGCTACCTGCCCGATTATGTCGAGGAAAAAACCGCCGGACGCATCAAGGCAAATCAGGTCGAGCGTTTTCTGCTTGCCGAAATACGCGGTGACGTCTCGGCGCGCCTGATGGGACTGCACGACAACGTGTGCTGTGTAGTGGATGCGGAAACCCAAGCCGACCTGAATTACTTTGCCGCTCAAT
>QFXJ01000036.1 GCA_003402375.1 Candidatus Nitrotoga sp. CP45 | reverse complement strand
GTGGTGCGCTGTCCGTCCGATCATCCGCGATTTGCCGCGATGCCGGTGGTGATTTTTCCCGGCAATGTCGGTGACGATGATGCGCTGGCTACAGCCTATCGCCGCTTGACTGGGATATGATAACCGCACACGGACTCCTCCTTAAATTTGTAAACATTCCGTTTTTAGTTTGTGGGGTCAACTGCTCAGTATAGCCGGTCTCCGTAGTGCCCAGCAATTTAGTTGAATAGACTCAGCTGCTTGTTGTATTGTTGTATGGTCATTAACATCTGCGAATTTTAAGTAATTAATCGAGTGATATTTTATCGAAAAGAATCAGGTTCAAAATTTGTAGGGCTATGTAAAACGAAGCCCCGATTTTGAGCCGTTTATATACGATGGCGACCAAGACCTAAACTGAAATTGCAATCCATATTTATGTCTTCACTACACTCGGTAGTGCCATAGAATCGCTTGATCCGAAGATGCTGTTTGATCCATTTGAAGAGTAGTTCGACCTGCCAGCGGCAACGATAAAGCTAAGCGAAACAACCGCTGACTGCCGGATTGGTAGGGCAGTGGCTGCACATGGAATTTATTGGACTTACTTTCAGGGACAGTTTCAACCGAAAGTCCTCGATATTCACTATCCCGGATTAGCGCAGCGACCCGAGATTGTGGGTGTAGCACAGTTATTAAATCAGGCAGCAAACGTTTATATTGTTTCAACTTTAATTGTGTCACCGTTCAGTTGAAGCAAGGATAAAGGCTGAATGTATAAAGTTAAGTAAGGGTGGTAATTATGTTTAAAAATATGAAGATAGGCGTGCGTTTTGGATTAGGTCTCGGTCTGGTTGTGATTTTACTGATAGTAATCACGGCCTTATCTATCACGCGGCTTTCGCGACAGAACGAAAAGCTAAATTTTATAGTTAATGATAGATATTCTAAAATGGCTATGGTTATGGAGATTGAGAATGAAATCAACATGATCGCCATAGCGCTAAGAAACATGATGCTTACCGATAGTCGCGAAGACATGTTGAAGCAAGAAGGAAAAATTCTTGAAGCGCGGAAAAAAATTGAAGGAAATATAGAAAAATTACAAAAAAAAACTATTGTATTACCGAAAGGAAAGGAGTTGCTGCAGCACGTTCTGGATAATCGAATAAAATATATTGAGGGCTCTAAGCATTTGATAGCCTTGATTGAAGAAGGGAAAAAGGATGAATCACGGACATATTTGACTCACGTATTACGTCCCATCCTGGGCGATTATCAAGCCAGCTTGACTACATTTGGCAAATTTTATGTAGAGTTAATGCATGTAACCGTCCAAGAAGCCGTTGACAACTACAACAGTGCCCGCAACATGATTTTGGAGCTGACACTAATAGCGATTGTTTTGGCGTTGGCCGCAGGTATAGTATTCTGGGTTACGCGCAGCACTACCAAACCATTGAATCTAGTGCAGAACGCATCAAACCGGTTGAACGAAAGTGATTTGGCTGCGAGGGTCGTAGTAGCTTCTAAGGACGAAATCGGCCAACTACTCGCAGCCATGCAAAACATGGTGGGCAAATTGTCGCAGGTTGCCACCGAAGTACGCAGCGCCTCCGACAATCTCTCTAGCGCTTCTGAAGAATTAAGCGCGATCCACCAATACATAAGCCAGGCCACCAGCCAACAAGCAACCAAGGAAGCTACCGAGGGTGGCGAATCGTTGCAGCATACAGTGTTTGCCATGAAGCAAATCGCAAAAAAAATCGGCATCATTAACGATATCGCCTATCAGACTAACTTGCTGGCGCTAAATGCCGCTATTGAAGCAGCACGCATGGGTGAGCATGGCAAGGGCTTTGCAGCGGCGGCAGAGGTGCACAAACTGTCAGAGCGCAGCCAGGCAGCAACGCAGGCAATCAGCGAGTTGGCCTACAACAGCGTGCAGATGGCGGAGAAGGCCGGCAAGCTGTTGAACGAAATGGTGCCTTCAAATAACAAGACTCTGATTTGATATAGGGGATCAGCGCCACATCGGAAGATCAATCCGTGCTTATACGGTTAGCGCCTAACCATACTAGGTTAGCGCTGCTATCTTGATTGAACTTTTTTTGGGATCATTTTTTTCAGTATTTATTGCATGAAGTTATAAACTTAGAGATCTAACCGATTGTTTTGGCTGCTACGTTCACAATATCTTACAAAGAGCCTGATCTGTGACCAGTTGGATAAGTTCCAATTAACGTACATCACTACATTAGATATGGGTCGGTCTTGATTTTTTGGCATAAAGCTCGGCATAGGTGGCGCGGTGACATCGTAAGCGATACCAAGCAAGGAGCGGAGAAGGTGTTAAAGGGTAGAAACGGCGGTTAAAGCGGAATGTGAATTCGTTGAGATACGCTTGCAGATTTTGGGGGGCTACACCTGAAAATCCTAAAATTGCAACGAGGCGATGAAATGCAATAAAAGGAAGTTTGTGTGACACCCAAGGTGGGCAATGCAGGGAGTAATTGTCGAGGAACGAGGCGCATCATTCGCGAGTAATCTGCTATGAATTTTTTAATGCAATGAAAAAGTAGACAACATTTATGACAGCGCAAACCCCGTTGCAACGCATTCAGCATCTGATCAAGCTGGAAAGTGAGGATGTTGGCACATTGATCACTTATGGCATCGGCATTGGTTTACTGTCACTGGCGATGCCGGTCACAGTTCAGGCATTGGTCAATATCGTCGCATTTGGTGCACTATTACAGCCATTACTGGTGTTAACACTGGTGCTGCTGGTACTGGTTACTTTTAGTAATATCCTAATCGCGTTTCAGTTTTATGTGGTGGAAATGCTGCAACGCCGCTTGTTTGTGCGTATGTTTGGTGATGTGGCTTTGCGCCTACAACAGGCCCGCATCGCAATTCGCGACGATCATTATGTCCCCAAGTTAGCCAACTATTTCTTCGATGTGGTCATCTTGCAAAAAACTATGACGGGATTATTACTGGAATCCTTGGGGTATGTGCTGCAAACCGTGATCGGCATGGCGCTACTGGCGTTTTATCATCCCCTGCTGCTGGCCTTTGATCTGTTTTTAATCACAATGCTGGCGCTGATCCTGTTCGCAATGAGTAAAAATGGCGTGACGACGGCCATTGCGCAATCTAAAGCCAAATATGCTGCAGCGGCCTGGTTAGAAAATATCTCCATCAACTCTCTGCTAGGAAAATCGGCCAGCGACAGTGCGTTTTTAAATGCACAAACCGAGCGTATCGCCCATGACTATCTGGATGCCTCCATCCAGCATTTCCGGATATTGGCCCGGCAAAACCTTAGCGCCTTAATGCTGCATGCGCTCGCCAGCACTTTGTTGCTGGGTATGGGCGGCTGGATGGTTATAGAACGCCAGCTCAGTCTAGGGCAATTGATTGCCGCCGAACTGGTGGTTAGCGCCATGATTTACGGACTGCTCCGCTTGGGTAAAATGCTGGACAACTACTACGAACTACTGACTAGCGTCGATAAGATGGGACATTTGCTGGATTTGCCACAAGAAAGCAACCAGGGCGTCACACCAAAAACTACTGACAGACCTTATCAGGTCGATATTTACTGTGCCTCCCTGCCGGAAAGCCCATATCTGGATGAGTTGCGCAGCCTTGATTTGCATCTCGCTCCGGGCGATAAGCTGGTGATTAGCGATGGTGCCAACCGGGGCAGCCTGCTGGACGTGCTGTTTGGTCTACGCGCACCCAGCAGCGGCTATGTCTGCTTGGATAATCATGATTTACGTGACCTCAATCTGGGCATGTTACGCGACAATGTCAGTCTAGTACGTGACACCGAAATTGTCGAAGCCAGCATACTGGACAATCTGTGTTTGGGTCGTGAAATTGAATTACAAACCCTGCGGCAGGTGCTGGTACAAGTCGGCCTACTGGATAACATTGCCGCCTTGCCGGCCGGTTTGAACAGCCCCTTGCAGGTCAATGGCGCGCCGCTCACGGCTGAGCAATCCTTACGGCTAACATTGGCACGGGCCATGGTCGGACGGCCCCGGTTATTGTTACTGGATGGCGTGCTGGATCGCATTGACCAACGGATTTTGCCAACGCTGCTCGATAGCCTGCTGGCTGCCGATGCCCCGTGGACACTGATTATCACCAGTCATGATTCGCAAGTCATTGCGCGTTGCCAGCGCCGCGCCCGTATCGAATCCGGTATTTTGATCGAAACCACTACCGAAGATTACGGTAAATAGTAATGGAAACCCAACACACATCTCCCTTTTCAGCGCCAGATATCAGCGTGCTGTCGCGTGCGGCAACTGTGCCACTGGCAGGCCGGCTTGCTCGTTCTTTGCTGTTACTGTTTTTTATTTTAATCGTCTTGCTGGCTTTTACACCCTGGCAACAAAACGTACGCGGTATCGGGCGCGTCGTTGCCTATGCGCCTGCGGAGCGCCAGCAAATCATCAGCGCACCGGTAGAAGGCCGGGTGGGGCGTTGGCTGGTTAAAGAGGGTACGCAAGTTAAACAAGGTGCAGTGCTTGCGGAATTACTCGACAATGACCCGTTGTTGTTGCAACGCTTGGCAAGCGAACAGCAAGCTTTATTGGCCAGGCAGGTCGCCACCGACAGTCGTGTCAAAACTTTTCGCGAGCAGTTACGCATGGCCGAACAAGCACGGCCACAAGCTTTATCCGCTGCCGAGTCGCGTGTCAACATGGCCCGCGAACGCCGCAAGGCTGCCGATCAATCGGTAGATGCCGCCAAGGCTGCCCGGCAAACCGCCTCATTGAATTTGTTGCGGCAACAGCAACTACATGACAAGGGCTTGGCCTCGCAACGCACTTTGGAGCTATCTCAATTAGAAATGGCACAACGCGGTGCCGAGGCCGAACGGGCGCAAGCCGGATTGCAAGCAGCAAAGAGCGAAGTCGACGCGTTGAGCGCGGACAGACAAAAACTCACCGCAGATACCTCAGCGGCCATCGAAAAAGCACGGGCCGAACTTAACAAAGCCGTTGAAGATCAGAATTACGTCATCGCCGATTTATTAAAACTGGAATCCCGGCTGGCTCGCCAGCAAACGCAAACTGTCACCGCACCACGCGACGGCACAGTGTTACGCTTACTGGCCAATCCCGGCGCGGAACTGGTGAAAGCCGGTCAGGCACTGGCGATTTTGATTCCCGACAGCGAACAACGTGCTGTCGAACTGTGGGTAGATGGCAATGATCTACCCTTGATTGTCATCGGTAGCCGGGCGCGCTTGCAGTTTGAAGGTTATCCGGCGATACAATTTGGCGGCTGGCCGGAATTCTCGGTAGGCTCATTCGCCGGTAGGGTAGCGCTGATCGACTCCACCGACGACGGTAAAGGCAATTTCCGGATTCTGATTATAGCGGATGCTGAAGACGACATTGCATGGCCCGGCGTGCGGTTCCTACGCCAAGGTGTGCGTGTCAATGGCTGGGTGCTGCTGAGCCAGGTGACCCTGGGCTACGAGTTATGGCGGATTTTCAATGGCTTTCCAATGCTAATACTGCCGGAACCTAATGTAATGGAAAACCCCAAAGGTGAGAGTAAAAGCCATAGCAGTCACGAGAAAAAAGGCTCATGAACAAGATCGGCATTCTGACATTTGCGCTCTTGCCCAGCTGGCTGCTGGTTGGAAACGCCAGCTCCTCCAACAACGAGCCATTGACTCTGGATGAGGTGCAGAGCTCGGCGCAGCAAGCCTTCCCGAGTTTGCTGGCCGCAAAACAGCGCCAGCAAGCCGCCGCAGGCGAATATCAGACGGCGGAAGGCGCATTTGATACGGTGTTAAAAGTGCAAAACCGCTGGTCAGCCACTGGCTTGTACCAAAACCGGAATAACGATGTCAGTATTGAACAGCCCACCAGCTTGGGAGGTACGACATTCTTCGGCGGCTGGCGGCGCGGCATTGGCGATTATCCGGTTTACGACGGCAAAAGCCTGACGGCCACAGACGGCGAAGCACGACTTGGCGTTAACATCCCGCTGTGGCGTAACCGCGAAATCGACCAACGCCGCGCCAGTCTAAAACAGGCGGAACTAGGTCAAATGATTGCTGGTCACGAATACGATCAAATCTTGCTGGAAATCCGTCGGCTGGCTGCGCACCGTTATTGGGATTGGGTGCTGGCCGGCCAACGTTTGCAGATTGCCAAACGCATGCTTCACATTGCCGAACAACGCGATGCCGGGATACGCAAGCGAGTAACTGCCGGAGATATACCAAAATTTGAAGCTTTGGACAATCAACGGGCAATTATAGAACGCCGCGAGCGCCGGGTGCTGGCCCAGCGGATGCTGGAACAAAGCGCGATCCAACTGTCCCTGTACTGGCGTGACGCCGAGGGTCGGCCACGCATGCCCATCGCCGAACAGTTGCCATCTGGATTTCCTGGTCAAGTGCCAACGATCACCCTGGATTACCCTAAAGCCTTGCAAACAGCGCAAGCGCAAAGACCTGAATTACGTCGTCTCGAAATGCAAAGTCGGCAAACACAAACAGAGCTGGAGCTGCAACAAAACCAACGCGCTCCCGATGTCGATTTATCAGTGATGGGCGCCCAGGATATAGGCAACGACAAAGGCAAGGACAAACTTAATCGCAATGAATTATATGTGGGTCTGAATGTGAGCATTCCCTTGCAGCGCCGGGCCGCCAGCGGTCGTGCTCAAGTTGCTGGCGCCAATCTGCAACGCTTGAGATCGGAGCGTATATTGCTGGAGGATCGCATTGCCGCCGAAGTGAAAGATATTTTGTCAGCCTTGTCCGCCGCGCGTCAGCGCCAGACACTCACTCTTCTGCAACAAACAGCCGCCCAGAAGCTAGAGGAAGGCGAGCGTACCCGTTTCGAACTGGGTGACAGCACCCTGTTGATTGTCAACCTGCGTGAAATAGCCCACGGCGATGCGGCCTTACTGGCCGCTGAAGCCGCCAGTAACTTGTTCAAAGGGTATGCTGATTATCAGGCGGCACTGGGCTTGCAAGCCAAAGGAACTCATTGAGCATGCCTTGAGTACGGCTTGAATTCTTGACATCGACACCACGGTTAAAAAATCCTGTTCGGACATCAAAGTGACGCCGAGGCCAATTATAACCCGCTTAAACCGTAATGCCACAGTCACACAGTGCAGCAAGCAGCCTTCCCGGACTCATCGAAGTGATTGGCCACTTGCCCAAAGAGCAGTGGCCACAGTTGATGCACGGTGATTGCGGATTCGGCAACAAAGTCGTCATTCGAAGAACGTGAGCTCCAAGACATTGAACAACCCTGCCTCTTCAAGCTTAAACAAACAAGCAATATCAAAGGCATTATCGAGCGCCAATGGCGTCGGCACGATTGGTGTGATGTTGGGCAAAACTGACAGCCTGACGCTGACCGGCTAGACCCAAGCGCGCCGCGTTATCGTCATGCGGCCGGTTAAAAGCAACCTGGTGGCGAAAGCGACGAAACCCAATTTACAAGCGCAAGATCAACAAAAAAGGACGAGCAAACATCGCCACAAACATGCCTGCATCTTTAGTTGACGAGAACGGTCCCGTCATAGTATATGAGTACGCTGAATTCGTGGCGATCACATTGCACGGCGTTCAACATATGGGGCTGCTCTACTGTGTTCGCGCCGTGTGTGAAATGGCTTTGGCGAATTAAAGAATCAATGGGATCGGGTGAATACAGTACCCAGGACTCGTCAGCCGGTATGCGTGAATTCTGGCAAACTTTTCGGAAAAAATGCGGTGTAAAATAGTTACCCATTAAAGTAATTAGCGCATGCATGGTGTGTTTCCTTCGCAGCATGGTAACTACAAAAGAGGCAGTATACCTGCCATGCATGCGCTGTTTTGGAATGTCATGTCATGTAAGGTATGCTTTAATTTTTGAAAAAAAGAGTACTAAGGGGGGTGCCTCATAGTCGGACTGCTTCGAGCATCTTCAGTAACTTCGCCATACCCTGAACGCTTCATTCGCGTTGCTAAACATTATGGCTAATCAGGAAATATTCATAATGCATTATTATTTTATAACCGGAACATCTTTTGGTTTGGGCAAGGCTATTGCAGAGGCATTGTTGCACCGCGAAGATGTTTTTGTATATGGAATCTCTCGAACATCTTCCATCTCTCATAGTCACTACAAACATGTGTTTGCAGACTTGAGCAATCCTTCTCAGCTATCACCCATCATTGAATTATTTAAAGCGTCATTCACTGATCAGGATTCCTTATATCTGATTAATAATGCTGGCGTGGTTGATCCAATCAAGTATCTTGGGGACTTCACAGCGGAAGATATTTCACTGCTTATGCACGTAAATTTGATAAGCCCAATACAATTAATGAATGCCTTTTTGAAAATTCCACATGGCGTAAAAAGGAAAATTGTTATAACTGTATCTTCAGGCGCTGCGTCAAAAGTAACCGATGGTTGGTCTTTATACGGCTCATCGAAGGCAGCCCTCGACCACGCATCCCTTCATGCAGCCAAAGAAATGGAACTTAATGGTATGGCAAATGTTTATATTTTTTCAGTAGCACCCGGGGTCGTAGATACGCATATGCAAGCGAAAATTAGAGCTGTTTCAAAAAATTCATTTTCTATGGTAGATCGATTTATAGATTTACATGAAACCAATGCATTGGATACTCCTGAACAAGTCGCACAAAAATATTTGAAAATACTAGATGCACCTCAAGAATTCCCCAAAGTTGTTTTTTCTGCACGTGAAATTTAACAGTCCTTTGACCTGAATCATCCATAAAAATAACCTCAAAAGGAACCGTCAAGCACCAGATATTGCTAGTTTACTTGGTGCGGCTTCGCTTGCCCGTTGCTGTTATTACCTGGCTCTCTGCATCACTCAGTAAAAATTGATTGAATGCATTCGCAGCAGTGGAAAGACGCTTATTTTTACGATGTACAACATGCCAGTGGCGCATGATAGGAAAGTGTTCCACATTTAGTACTTGCAGACGCTTGATTTCCAGTTCCAGTTCGATGCAATGCATAGAGATAATGCCTAACCCCATGCCAGCCTGCACTGATTGTTTGATTGCCTCATTAGTATCCATTTCCATATGGGTTGGCAATTTCAAATGGTGACTGGCGAAATATCGTTCTACCACACCGCGCGTACCCGAACCTTGCTCGCGCAGCAAAAAAATTTCTTGTGCCAATTGACTGGGTTTAATGTTGCGCACCTTGGTCAAAGGATGGTTGAGCGCAGCGATAACAACCAGCGGGTTCTGCATAAACGGTTGCGACAACATGTCCGCACCTTCCGGTGGCTGACCCATGATGGCAAGATCAGCGCTATTATCGGCGAGCAACTTTATTACCGAATCTCGGTTGGCAACATTGAGGCTTACTCTGATCTTGGGGTGTTGCTGAATAAATTTTGCCAATAGCTGAGCTATGAAATAGCTGGCAGTGCTGACTGCGGAGATATTCAAACGACCATATTCCAGCCCTTTCATCTCGCTCAACATAGCATCCATTTCCTCTAGTTGCTGCGCAATACTTCGAGTGTAGTGCAGCATTTCCTGTCCTGCATCGGTCAGGTACATTTGCTTGCCTACTTGGTCAAACAAGGATAAACCGACACTTTGTTCAAGCTGCTTGATTTGCATGGAGACTGCGGGCTGGCTTAAATACAATTCTTTGGCCGCACGAGAATGACTTAAATGCCGTGCTACGGCATCGAAAATTCTAAGTTGACGAATGGTTAAATGTAGCATCGTTTAATTATAAGCAATACCTATAGTTAGTATCAATACAATTGACTGTTCTTTATGACTAATATTAGGTACTGTGCATCCCACGTGCTGAAACAAATACCCATTAATCGTAATGAGTATTGCCCACCAGCTTACATAGGCGGGCGCGGTGCGGTTTTTTCAATAATTGGAGATAACCATGGCATCTGAAACGATGAAAGAAGGTAAGGAACGCTACAAAGCTGGCGTTATACCCTATAAGAAAATGGGCTATTGGGAGCCTGATTACAAGGTCAAAGACACAGATGTGCTCGCCATGTTCCGCATGACACCGCAAACAGGAATGGATCCAGAAGAAGTTGCCGCTGCGGTGGCAGGCGAATCTTCCACTGCCACATGGACGGTGGTGTGGACTGACCGTTTGACCGCGTGCGAAATGTACCGCGCTAAAGCTTACCGTTGTGACCTAGTCCCTAACACAGGCGAAGGCACCAAAACTGAAGCTCAGTACTTTGTTTACATCGCTTATGAATTGGATTTGTTCGAAGGTGGTTCGATTGCCAACCTGACTGCTTCCATTATCGGTAACGTGTTTGGTATGAAAGCAGTCAAGGCGTTACGCCTCGAAGATATGCGTATCCCGGTTGCTTATCTCAAAACATTCCAAGGTCCCGCCACCGGCGTCATCGTCGAGCGTGAACGTCTAGATAAGTTTGGTCGTCCTCTGCTGGGTGCAACGACCAAACCTAAGCTCGGTCTTTCCGGCCGTAACTATGGACGCGTAGTGTATGAAGCCCTAAAAGGGGGCTTGGATTTCGTGAAAGACGACGAGAACATCAATTCACAGCCTTTCATGCACTGGCGTGATCGTTTCCTGTATTGCATGGAGGCCGTGAACAAAGCTTCTGCTGCAACCGGTGAAGTCAAGGGACATTATCTTAATGTTACCGCTGGCACAATGGAAGAAATGTACAAGCGCGCTGAGTTTGCCAAGTCGCTAGGTTCGGTCATCATTATGATTGACCTCGTTATCGGCTACACTGCTATTCAGTCGATGGCGCTTTGGGCACGTCAGAACGACATGATCTTGCACTTGCACCGTGCGGGCAACTCGACCTACTCGCGTCAAAAAAATCACGGCATGAGCTTCCGCGTTATTTGCAAGTGGATGCGTATGGCGGGTGTGGATCACATCCATGCAGGTACTGTCGTGGGCAAGCTGGAAGGCGATCCGCTCATGATCAGAGGCTACTATGACACGCTGCTCGATACGCACACTCCTATGAATTTGGAGAAAGGTCTGTTCTTCGAACAGGATTGGGCTTCACTCAATAAGTGTTTGCCAGTTGCGTCCGGTGGTATCCACGCCGGTCAGATGCACCAACTGCTAACCTATCTCGGCGATGATGTGGTTCTGCAATTCGGTGGCGGCACTATCGGCCATCCACAAGGAATCCAGGCAGGTGCGGTAGCAAATCGCGTGGCACTGGAAGCCATGGTTCTGGCACGTAATGAAGGTCGCGACATCTGGAACGAAGGCCCGCAGATTTTGCAAGATGCAGCCAAATGGTGCGCCCCGCTTAAAGCTGGGTTGGATACGTGGAAGGATGTCAGCTTTAACTATGAGTCCACCGACACCCCCGACTTTGTTCCTTCTGCCACAAGCAGCGTTTAATTAATATCAAGGAGAATCAATTATGATGACCAATCCTGGAAGTCAGATCACGCAAGGGCAGTTTTCTTTTCTGCCTCCGTTGACTGATGTACAAATCACAGCACAGATTAAATATGCGCTGAAATCCGGCTGGTCGCTGGCCGTTGAATACACTGACGACCCGCACCCGCGTAATACCTACTGGGAAATGTTCGGCAACCCCATGTTCGACCTTAAAGATCCTGCAGGAATCTTGATGGAAATAAACAATTGCCGTAAGACGTTCCCGAATCACTACATCCGTGTGATGGCTTTTAGTTCATTACGCGGAGTGGAAAGTCCAACCATGTCCTATATCGTTAACCGTCCTAAAAACGAACCTGGTTTCAAGCTGGTGCGGGAGGAAGCGGAAGGTCGTAGCATACGCTACACCGTCCATTCCTACGCAACCGAAAAACCGGAAGGCGAGCGCTACTAAGCAATTGCGGGTACGGCATGTACCGTACCCGTTTTTTAACCGACTATTGAAATAGTCTGTAAATAGTCTTCCTCAGAACTTGGCGATAAAGAATTCTCTTCTTTAGCTCCCGTTCCAATTAAATATAAATTTATTTGATAATACGCAGAGTAATAATGCGGAAACTTTCAACAGTCGATTGATTTTAAAGGATAAAAATGAACGAGCCCTCAAAAAATCTCATCCTTCCCGACGATACTCCGGTTGACCTGGACGCTGAGTTTCGCAACTCGAACATTCAGGAAGTGCTGGCTAAACTTGATCGCGAATTGATTGGTCTGTCGCCAGTCAAGACACGCATTCGCGAAACTGCAGCGCTCTTACTTGTAGATCGCGTTCGCAAGAAACTCAACTTGTCGGCGGTTTCTCCAACTTTGCATATGAGCTTTACCGGTAATCCCGGCACCGGAAAAACCACAGTTGCACTACGTATGGCTGAAATATTACATCGCCTGGGTTATGTGCGTGAAGGCCATTTGGTATCAGTCACACGTGATGATCTAGTCGGTCAATACATCGGACACACTGCACCAAAAACCAAAGAAGTAATCAAAAAAGCAATGGGCGGCGTGTTATTTATAGATGAAGCTTATTACCTATACAAACCCGAAAATGAGCGGGACTATGGCGCTGAATCTATTGAAATCCTATTGCAAATAATGGAAAACAACCGGGACGATCTGGTCGTTATTTTGGCCGGTTACAAAGACCGGATGGACAAATTTTTCCACAGCAATCCCGGTATGCGCTCGCGCATTGCACATCACATTGATTTTCCCGACTATTCAGCAGATGAATTGCTCGTCATCGCAAAGCTAATGCTGGCAGAGCAAAATTATCGCTTCAGCCCAGAAGCGGAAAAAGCATTCTCAGAATATATCCCGTTGCGGATGAAGATGGAACATTTCGCCAATGCGCGTTCCATTCGCAATGCACTGGATCGCGCGCGTATGCGCCAAGCCAACCGCCTGTTCGCTGGCGCCAAAAAAAATCTCACCAAGATTGATTTGATGACCATCGAAGCCGAAGAAATCTATGCCAGCCGCGTGTTTCGGGAAGGCCAGGTTGATCTGGACGGAGATGAGCTGGCGGAAGAAAATAGTGATAGCGTTGCGAAGGTCTGATCCTTCGGCACGACCTTTTCAAAAGTGCGGGAGCATAAACAGTGTTCTGCCTAAAAGTAGTGAGCCCATCCAAGTGTCGTTAGAGAAGAGATAACAAAAACTATAAATAAGTTTAAAAAACAACCTTAAAAAGGGAGATCCATGAGCAAACCACTGGTTGCCATCTTGATGGGCAGTTCAAATGATTGGGACATTATGCAGCAGGCCGCGCGCCCTTTGCATGATTTCGGCGTAGCCTACGATGCGCGCGTGATC
>QFXJ01000035.1 GCA_003402375.1 Candidatus Nitrotoga sp. CP45 | reverse complement strand
CTCATGGGGTTACTCCTTTGCGCTTACGCGCTTTGGTTGATAAAGATTCGCACCTCTATCAAACCGGGTAACCCCACCCTTTGGCAAGACCTTACTGTCAGATTAAGTCTGAACCACTACAAATTAAATTCCGCTTGAGCACCATTACGATTTTTTCGTTGAGGTATTGATCTCGCATAACGTCCCATCCGAATACAGCAACGCGCAGCGAACTATTTTCCCAGCGTACACAGCCTGCATCGCGACACGATATTCCTGCATTTGCGCACTGTAAGATGCGGAATCCGACGGTGCACCGGTCTTGTAATCGAGCACCCATACTTCGTCGTCAAACTCCACCAGTCGGTCGATACGGCGCAGTTCGCCGCGCGCATTGACATAAGACATTTCATTGCAAGCCCCACGGTATTGCTGCGGATCGAAGAAACGTTGCAATGCCGGTAATGCCAACAGGTGTTGTGCTTGTTGCCAGAGCGATTCCATGTCGCTGGACGAGATGTCGAACTGCAATTGCAGCGCCGCCATGTCAGCCATCACTGTCTTCTTGATTCCATCTGCTGCAAGTAGGACAGCGGTGCCTGGCGAAGATGCGCTTAAATATTGCAGCAACGTGTGTAACCCAATACCTTGCCGCTGAGCAGCGGTGGAGCGCATTGCACGCTGACCTGTGGGTAATGGACGCAATAATGCCGTATCGATTTCAGTAGCGACTTCAGGTAAAACAGCAGCAATATTATTAGCCGCAATCAGCAAGGGATTATCGCCTTCTTCCACCGCCGCCGAAATGCGGCCATACCAAGAGGCTTCTTTGAATTCGCCATTTCCGCTCACTAGCAGCGCTTGTTTCGCACGCGTCATGGCGACGTACAGCAAGTTCATTTCTTCACGCTGAATATAATTTTCATCGGCATCAAAATAAGCCGCTCGCTTGGCTCCACGACCACGCTTATCCGTAAATAGCGAGAAATGCACGGGTTGCGATGCGTTGGGTGGCCAATCGAGCAGCACGCCATGGTTGTCTGGTTTACGTTGCGTATCGTTGGCATCAAGCAGCCACACGATGGGTGCCTCCAGTCCCTTAGCCTCATGCACGGTGTAGATACGCACGGCATTACCGATCTCGCCTACCTTGCCTTCGTCTGGTGATTCATTGTTGTCAGCTGTGCGAAGCTCTCTCAGCTCAGCAAGGAAGCGTGGCAAGCTGGGATAGCGTCCAGCATCTACATTCAACGCAATCTCCATAAAGGCTTGCAGGTTGGCGCGTATCGTTTCAACCATTTCGACAGGCAGCGCAGCTTCATACCGATGCAACAAATCACCCTCAAAATAGATGCGATCAAGCAGATCATGAACTGGCAATTTGTCGGCTCGATCCAGCCAGTTATTTACCAGGCGATGCGCACGCGATAATTCGGCAGATGCTGCGCCGCTCTGTTCACAGCGTTGCAGCCGTGACCACCAGCTACCACCGATTTCGTCTTGAGCTAATTGCATTAAATCGCCATCGGAGCAGGCGAAAATCGGGGAACGCAGAACTTGCGCTAATTCCAAATCGGCGAATGGGGTGATCAGAAAGGTTAGTAAAGCTTGTATGTCTTCCGCTTCCAACGTGTCCAGCAGCCCGCCGCGTCGCGAAGTTAAAAAGGGAATGCGGTGCGTACGCAAGGCGCTCTCATACACTCGTAAATGGGTGCGCTTGCGTACCAATACCATAATGTCACGGTATTCTGCGCGCCGCACTGTGCCGTCCGCATCGTGCACACTCCAGCGCGCCATAATATCGGCGATGCCAGCAGCAAACTGCTGCGCTTCAGCTTCACGCTCGCCAGTCGCTTGTTCGATACGCGCTTCCTGCAAAGGGTTACGCAACCAACCCGATCTACCCGGTGCGTCAATCTCGGTCGAATTTTCAATTACCACTAGCGGCAAGGCGGTGACGAAACCAGGTAAATTCGTGTGATGCGCGATGTGTGTTTCAAAATCTACGAAGCCATCCGGCTTCGAATCAAACACTCTATTTACCGCTTGCAGCACTGCCGGGACATTGCGCCGAGTGATATTCTGGTTAAGGGGATACGCGCCAAATTCTTGTTGCAGCCATGCACTTACTTCTCCGAACAGGCGCGCATCGGCACGACGAAAGCGGTAAATGGATTGTTTTGGATCACCCACCACAAAAACGGTTGGCCGCGATTCCACTGCAGCAGAAGCAGCAAACCAGGCTTGCAGAATCTGCCACTGCACCGGGTTGGTATCCTGAAACTCGTCCAGCAAAACGTGTTTGTAGCGACTATCCAATTTGTATTGCATATACTCGGCACAATCGCTCTGGCTGAGCAGGCGGCACACCTGCCATTCCACATCAGTAAAATCCATTACCTGCTGACGCAGTTTCAAATCCTGATAATGCTGCAGCAATGCTGCCCCGCAATGCAACGCGGCCTGGTTCATACGTAGCGCTTCGCGCTCTGTCAACGCGTCACGCACGGACTGCAGGGATTCAAATAAGACACAACAAAGGCTGGCATAGCGCTCTGCGTCCTGTCCTTTATTCGCCTTGAGTTTGCGCGGCTCGTCCTGTTTGGTGTAAAACCTGGCGCTTAGTTCTTCGAAGCGTGCAGCTACATCTTGTAGACTTAAGGCATCCATCAGCTTACACGCATCACTCTGTTGCGCTGCCGAGCCGCTTTGCAACAAGCTTGCAAATGCCTGTACATTGGATTCAAAATTTTTATCCAGCAGCGCCGCAAACGGTGTGTCCTCGGGATCAACGTCAAGTTTGATGCGGAGTTGCTCCATCGCATAGCCCACCGCGTCTTCCTGACCACTGGTATAAGCCCACCATTCGGCTCGCTTCTGTACAAAATTCTTCAGCAGCGTGCGCGTATTGTGCAAACCATATTCCGCAAACAACCATTGCATCTCTTGCGCAGTTTCATCGTCGGGTGCGGCACGCAGGCTATCGGCAAACATTTGCCATGCTTCCTCATGCAGTACCGAAGTACGCTCCAGCAATTGCATTCCTATAAGCAGACCAGAATTCAAAGGTGCGCGCTGGATGATCTGCATGAACCAGCCGTGAAAAGTATTGATGGTAATAGCAGGTTGCGCCATTAAATAGTCGCGATACAGACTTCGCGCGCGCGCCAGCAGGTTGTCGTTTACATCGTGCAGTTCGCGCTCCACAAGAAAAACACGCACAGCAGTGTCATCTTGGGTGGCAAGAAAATGTAACCATTCGTGCAAGCGCGCGTGCATTTCCTGCGCTGCTTTTCGAGTGAACGTGATGGCTAAAATTTCTCCAGGCTTAACACCGGCCAACAGCAAGCGCAGAATTCGTGATACCAGCAGCCAAGTTTTGCCGCTGCCCGCGCAGGCTTCCACGACAACGCTGTGCTGAGGATTGAGAGCAATGAAATTGTTCATTGCATGCTCCCCATTCCTGGCATCTCTTCCATTAGCGCTCATTCCATTCCGATGTCCGGCATAGGCCGCGCATCTCGCAATACTGGCATGCCTCTTCCGCCCCATGCGCGGGCAATGCCGCTCCGCTGCGCATCTGTGCGAACACTCCCAACAGGCGCGCGATATTTGCCTGCGCCAGTTCAGCCACGTCCTGTGGTGGCGCAACTGCAATCACCTTGTCTTTTTCGATACTGATAAATGCGGCTTCTTCAGCCTCATACACGTAGGCATAACAAGCCAGTTGCACGTCCTCGCCTGCTTCTTTGAGCTTATTGCGCAGTCTGCCCGCATCCATCATCTTGTAATCCAGCACGCGCACTGCACTACCTCGCTTGGCCTGCACATCTACACGGTCTAACCGTCCATGCATAAGCAAATCAGCAGTCAATGGCAATTCAAACGGCACTTCTCCACTTTGATATCGCCAACCTTCCGATTCATTTTTTAACTGTGTCTCCAGATATTCTGGGATTGCTTGCTGCCACCGCAACAGCCAGGCACGCGTTAAGTAATCACGTTGCACAGCAGGCGCAAAAATCTCGATACTAATGCGCAGCAGGGCCGAATCCAGATCGGCGCGCAGATGATTGCTCAGTACCTGATATTGCTCATGGAAGCGCCGTAGAATGTCATGTACCCATTCACCATAATCGCGCTTCTCCACGTCTTCACGCACCTCATCCATTTCATTGAGGTGCAAAATATGGCGGGCATAAAATTGATAGGGGCAAGCCACTAGACTGTTATAGCCGCTAGCTGAAATACGTCTCGGAATAAGGCCTTGCAGCGCAACTGGCGCAGGCATTGCAGCCGCCGGTGGCAGTGGAAATTCTGCACTGCGCACTTGCGTACTTTCAAGCAACTTATCCCATTCCCCCTGCTTTATCGTTAGATCGTCGCCATAAGCCAACTCGTGCAGGGCACGCAGCATTTCGAAATAGGGACTCAACAGATTTGCTTCGCCGCTTTTGCTGGCTTGCCAGGTAACCAACATGGTGTCATTCATGGCGAGCAATGCCAGCAAGTCATCGCGCTGCTGTGCCAAATACACTTCACGCGTTGGCAAGCCAAGCGTGGTGCGCACCGCATCATTGAACCACCGTCCGCTATCACCAGTGCCCGGCAGATGTGCGGCATCACAACCAAGCATCAGCACTGCATCGAAGCTGCGCCAGCGCGTTGCGGCAAGATGGGTGAGTAAAACCGGGCTGTCGATAGTTAAATCAAGGAAGGTGTGCTCATCGAGTTGTTGCGCCAGCCAATGCCGCCACTCGGTCAGGCTGACGCGCGTGGCATCGACATGCAGTTCACGCTGCCAATTTTGCAGCGCCTGCAGCAACTGTATACCGGCATCATCCACCTTCAGCCCCTGCACTATGCCGAGAATCTCCAGACTGGCGTTAAGCGCGTATAGCCAGCCGGACAGCGTATCGTTTTTTTTATGCAAAACCTCCGCCGCCTGACGCAACCGTATCAGTGCCGTCCGCATCTCGACATTACCCTGCGTCAGATCGAGAACTGTATCAAGGTGCGCCACCACACCATGTTTGCGCACCAGTTGTTCAAGCTGATACACCGTCTGCTTACGCTCGCTTACGGCTTGATCGGCAAAGATGAATGGCGATTTGAGCAGGTCGAGTAAATCCTGATAATAGAAATCACTTTGCAGCGCATCCAGCCAGCGCATTAACACCGTGCTCACGGATAACGTGGATAACTTCCAGCCTGTTTCGTCACATACCAGCACACCAGCGCGCTCCAGCAAAGCACGCATACGTCTTGCGACTATGCGGTCTTGTGCGACGATAGCTATGTTTTTCTTACCTGCAAGCAGCCAGCGCCGTATCTGTACATCGGCGGCACGCGCTTCCTGTTCCAAACCGTGAGCGCCAAAAAAACGTAGGCGGTTTCCCAATGCAGCGCGAGGGAAATGTTTTTGCAGGTGATTGGCTTGCTCGCGCAATGACAGGGCATCCATCTCCTCCTCCCTCTCCTGCGAGCGAGAGTTACCTACCACTTCCTTCAAGTTACCGTGCACCCCTCTCTCATTTTCCGATGGAATATGGTCAGAAAAGCGAAGTCGGCTGGAGGCAATGATGCGCATCGCCGCACATTCTGGCTGTCGTGAAGTCAACTCGCGCAAATCAATAATCATCACAGGCCCGCGTTTATGATATGCCTCCAGAAAGCGGGCTTCAGTCGCAGCAAGTACGGAAGTCAATAACACATACAGCGGTAACTCAGCTTGCTGCGCGAGTTGTGTCAAACTTTGCTGATAAGCGCGTGCGGTATCGAATTCGCCGCTATTGTTCATCGCATACCATAGCTCATACACGACGCGTGCTTCGAACTGCATGGCAATGCCACGCTTGGACTGATAAGCTTGTTCCAATTGCGATAGAAAATCTTCGGCATTTTGTGGCAGCGAGACATGATTTTGTGTCAGCTCATCCAGCAAAATCAACAGTTCGCGCGCGATGCTCCATAGATCAGCATCGGCAAACCAACGCCGCGCGCGCAGTGCTTGATACAAAGTGGTGATACGGCAAGTGTCGGGAATAACAGATAGTGCGGGGGGAACAGACTGAACCCAATCTTTGAGCGTGACCATCTGTGGCAATAAAATCGCAGGCAGGTTAGCTACACGTGCCAAACTTTGCGCCAATGGTTGTGACACATGGTAATTGGGCAACAATACCCGGACACGGCGCAGATCAGGTATTTCGTGAGAGTGCTGCGCTAGAATGACGCGTGCAACAGAATCAAAAAAATCAGCGGCGGTTGATGTATTACTTTGCGGTATCGGGTTCAACGCTTATTACCCCTATCGCTATTCCCGCGCAGACGAGCGTCATCAATACTTATCGATTGAAAGATACATAAATTACGTACCCACTGATGTACTGCGGGGGAACAAAGAACTATTAGCCTTTAGCGATACCACTGAAGCAATTAATAACGAAGGGAGCGGAAGAAATATTTCAGCGCATCAACAGCTTATCCATTCCTGTCAAGCCATCCTCATCCTTCCCATCCTTTGATCCACCAGGATAGTTGCGCTCTTCCTCACCAGGAGCATATTCCTTCTCCAACAGATGCAGCTTGCTCTTCACTTCCTTCCATTCATCTGCATCAGCAGGCGGTTCCTTTTTTTCGACAATACACTTCCATACCTTACATAGCTCTGCGTTCAGCGCGCTGAATTGCCGTTGGTCTTCTGGCAAATCATCCTCGGCATAAATTGCATTGACTGGACATTCGGCAACGCACAGGGTGCAATCTATGCATTCATCCGGGTCAATCACCAAACTGTTCGGTCCTTCGTAAAAACAATCCACAGGGCAAACTTCAACACAGTCAGTATATTTACATTTGATACAAGCTTCGGTAACTACGTAAGTCATGGATAAAACTCCTATTGAAATATTTTCGTCATTCTAAACAAAATACAGGTTGGTGTCAGCCATAGCGACTTAATTATTCAAGCCAGGAACTTAACGTTAACAAAACAGATGGATGACATAAAGCAGGTAATTGCAGCAATTTTTTTGTGTGCTTGTGAAGTAAACCATTTGTTTTGCAGGCATGTTTTGATTGGCATAATTCACTGAGGTAAGCCCCCGGCTCTGTCGGGGGAGGGCTTACAAAAGTTTGATTTATATCTCGATGAGATCGAATGTGGCGGGCTACATCAAAGGCAAGGCCTTATCGGAGGTTCTTTAACTGATCTCAAAGTTTATTTTGCTAAGTCAGCGATAAATTTTGAAAGAAACTGGATTTCAGAATCATTTGCTCCCAAGCCTCTTGCCGGCGTGTATCCAAATAGCCAGCCAAACGATCCACCAACGGTAATGTTAGCAGCGATTTTGCTTGCGGCGTCTTTCTCATCCTTGTATTTTTCGGAAACTGCCATAAAAGACGGACCAAAAATATTTTTGTCTATGGCGTGGCAAGTACCGCACTTAGCCTTGCCTTCAGCAGGCATATCTACTGCCAGTGCGAATCCTGAAGTAATCAAGCCTGCTGTCGCAATCATACTTCCGACAATAGAATCCATTTTCTCTCCATTTAAATAAAAATTTGGGCTAAATTACACACTGAGTATTCTAAACAAATCCGTTTTGGCGCATATACTTTCCCCGAAAATATTCTGAGTGGAACTAGTTGCCGATAGCTCGGATAATCATCGATGCGCTATCTAAATCGGTATCGAATGGTGACCGTACTTCCAGGTGGATTACTGCAAATCAAAGCAACAATCGCTCCAGCAACCGTATAATGAATTTCAGAAGCATTCTCAATTTGACCGGCGTGATTACGTAGGAATTACACAGCTTTCTGTAAATTAATAGCCTTAATGCCGCAAGGTTTTGTACAGTCTATGTTTAAAGCTTTAGAAAATCAGACCAAAATAAAATGCAAAATTTACAAGCCTTGCTAGTAGGCGAAAATGTTGAGTTAATGATAGCGGTGCCAACTTTATTGAGTAGGGCAGGTTTTGTTGTGGACGTTATAACAAATAGCTATATTTTTAAAAAACATCCAGTTATAAGAAATTTTGTATTTGTGGCCAATCCTGATGACATAGCTAGAGTAGCTTTTGAAAAGAACATTAATGATTATTCGTTAATTGTTATTGGAGACGACAATACGTTAAAAAAAATCTTGAATTCAGATTTGCCAGTTGAAGAAAAAGTAGAATTATTGCCAATTCAGACAATAAAAAATCTTGATCACATTTATTCAAAAATTGGGCTTTCAAAGGTACTTCGAGAATTCGGAGTTAATACGCCCGAATTTCGAATTGCAAAAAATAAATCTGAATTAAAAAGATGCGTTGAATTTTTAGGATATCCAGTTCTTGTCAAGGTTGATTCTTCAGGCGGAGGTTTCGGCGTATTTGAATGTTCGAGCAATGACGATGTTGAAGTTTTATTGAATAAATTACAGACATATCCTGTGCTGTTACAAAAAAAAATTCAAGGTGTTGAGTTAGATTTAAGTGGCTTTTATCAGAATGGCAAGTTGATACACTTTAGCTATTCGAGGATAGAAAGAGTCAGTGGCAAATTTGGCGCATCTGCACTAAGAACGTATGTACAACTAGCGCATTTACAAAAAGATATTTTTGATGAATTAGACTTGTTAGGTAAGGCGCTTGGAGCAAATGGGTTTGTGAACATTGCTTGTATTCAATCAGATCACGATCAAAAAAGATATTTTATTGAAGCAGATATGCGGCCAAATGCTTGGATTGATTTCTCAAAATACTTGGGGGATGACCCCGCCGTTCAAATCAATAATTTTTTTTCGTATGGAAATACATTACAGCATCCTTATTCGATTAATCCTGCGTATCCCGATAATATTCTCTTGCCATATTTCTCAAGAATTAAATTATGGGAGCTGGCGATAAATCGTTATTGCGTTTGGAGGTACATTCCCAATAATGATCACCTGATAATTGTTTTGTATCTTATTATCAGAAAAATTAAAACAATAGTGATAAAAGAGTTTAAGCCATTGATGCCTGAAAAATACTGGATAAGACTTAAAAGCGCCTATCAGAAATCAAGAAATAGCATCCTTAACGCGTTAATGTAATACATAAAAATGACCTCACTTTATAGAAGTATTTTTTATGGTCTTCGGTTGATTTGTTGTCATACAAAGCGTTTCATAGGCAAACATGCTTTTCAATGAGAATAGAATTTGCTTCGCCATATTGATAACCAACATGACCCACGTCGTCCGAATGAAACGCCTAGCTAACCTAACCTCTCAACTAAATAATTGAGCATCCCGAACAGGGCTTTTTATCTGATTTCGACCTGGACTCGAACCAGGAAACTGCGGATTAACAGAACCAACCACTTCGAAATTTATGCATCCAAAGTTGAAGAGTCGGAAGAAAATTTATTCTTTATCCGAAGACACTGTGTAAGTCTGACGTTCCCATACCTGCTATCCCGTCTTTAATCAAATTTTGTAGGGGCTGATTGTAGCCGGAAAAATTAAAGGCAAAAAAACGCTCTCGACAGGGGGGTGTAGAGAGCGGTGACTAAAGTAGCATCAATGTCCTCCACTTTGAGCTAAAAGTAGGAGAGTACTTAAGAGTTACAAATAACTAGAGGGGAAAATTATTTGCACTCATATTGTCGAAAAGTGGGGACGGTTGAATATTAAATTTTTTTACTTAAAGCATCTGTGCGGTATCGAACGAATACTCTTTAATTCGCACAATTTGGCAAGCTTGCATGCATAATTTCAGGGTTCAGCTTCACTTCATTAGCCATAAATATTTCCGATCTTCATAATTTAAATTTATCTTCAGAAAAGTATTTGATTTTTAAATTATGTTTGTGCGTGCATTACACCTGTCCAAATGGCGCCAACGCATCTACGCTATGTTCGCTTCAGCCGCCATTTATTGAGATTATTATTGAGATCACCAAAGTCAGCTTGGCCTTTACCAATATTCTTTTGGGTTTTCCCTTTTATTTCCAAGTTTTTATTGTCGGTGATTTTACCGGCGGCCTCCTTGACGTTACCTATGACTTCATTGATACGGCCCTTAACTTGATCTCTATTCATGATGGCTCCCTAAGAAATAAATGAAATATGATCTGAACATCAACTAAAACAACAGGGTTGGATGATGCAACAAAACTCTATACTTAGTCTGTGCAGTATCGAACTTAAGGTAGGTCATCCTGTGACGATTTTTATACTAAATTCGGATTGATGAATGGCTGTGCCGCACCGGTCAGTGCATAGTCCTGTACCAACTTGTTATCTTCGTCGGGATTGAGATAGTTGTGGCCGCAATGCTTCAATCATTTTGCGCATTGCATTGAAAGAGGCCTATTTATTTATTATTCACTGTGTGCCATATCGCACAGACCATGCTTTAAAAGCTTTGTTATTCTTTAATAGAGAATTAGCCAAATATGTGGTCTTGGTGAAATTCTTAAGAGCGACATACATAATGTCAATTGAACAATTATTCGTAAATTTATAAATGGAGTTACAAATGAAAAAACTTTTAGTTACCTCGCTATTACATCCTGTTTACTATTGGGTACTACTTTAGCCCACGCTGATTCCGATGCACATCATGGGAAAACGGATGGAAAAATGGAAGGAAATATGCAGGAAAAAATGTTCAAAGCCATGGATGCAAATTCAGATGGAATGGTCGCTACGGACGAATTTAATGCTTTCCATGCAAAGAAATTTAAAGAACTGGATGTCAATGGAAACGGCAAAATTACCGTGGAAGAAATGAAGACTGGATACAAGAAGATGATGGGAAAGATGATGGATGATGGTGGACGCAAGAAAATGGAAGACGGTGAAATGGATTCAGATGGTGGTAAGGCACATACCCAAAGGGACACCCTCAACCACAAGAGCGAAGATAGGATCGCCGCTGGTTCCAGTGACTCATCATGCTGCTGGACGCCTGGGGATTCCGGTTCTAATAAATCAGACAAGAAGATGGATGATAAAGAGTAATAAATGGAGCCCCTTGCAAAACCTATCATTCGATTTTAGTTATGGTTCGGCTGAAGGTTTAAAAGGAACCCCGCCTGTGTGAACAGGTGTCATAAAGTTATTGCTGCGCGCTGGGAGTTGTCGCAAGCTCAAAAATTGACTTCAACATGTTGCGTCGACTGCAATAGGTTGGGTCAATTGGCGACAATGGGATCAAATATCATATATCGTCAAGGTTAAAAAAATTAATGCTATAAGCTCTATATCGTAATTTTTACGTCCGCATTTTACAAAAATTCTGACAAACAAAACTCTTTCAAATAATATAGCTTTCAATTACTTTAGAGTCATCAACCGGATAAGCAAGGTTAACCGAACCTCTAGGTTAGTAATGCTCACTATAGTCATGCCAGATATCGTTACCATATTGCTTTACGAATTCTGCACAACCACAATGACATTTGCCCCTTCCCTTTTACGATCTGAATTTAGAGTGGATGGTTTTACGGCGGTCTAATTCAAGCTATTGGTCCCACAAATTTTGAACTCAGCAAAATGTAATAGATCATGCATGGTAATGCTCTTTTTTAAATTTTGTCATCCAACATAGAGATTCAAGCGGTAATCATACTAACGTCAATGCCCTCCATTTTTTAGGCAAAATTAGAGGAGTATTTAATCTTTTCCCTTCAGGTAATCTGTGCGGTGCACGTATGTTTTTCAATTCGCCCAATCGGGCAAGCTTGCTATCCATAATAATGGTCATATTTTTAACTCTGATATGTCATTTCTTAATTTACCAATGCGGGAAATCCTGTAATGCTGATGTAGGTGGAACGCTGCAAAAAATGAGCAAAAAATTAATAAAAGTGCTTGACATTATGTTGTTTATTCACAAGTTACGAATATACCCGGTAAAGGAAGTGGTTTTAGTGTTGTTTTTGAACGATAAATATAACCTATTGTTTTTAAATAAAATAAATAGTGCCTATAAAATGAGCGACGGGATAAAACCGTATATAATATGAATAGTTAGCTTATTTTTATTGAACTTATTCACATTGTTATCCACAGTTTATGTGGACAATAAAAAATACTTAATGAAGTCATTTAGGTTAGCCCCACAATATAGAAATTTATGGAATAAAACTTATTAAAGTGCAATTGTGCCTATTGCCCAGAAGTGGCATTGTCAACACTATTGATTCGGCCAGATTATGTTTGAAGTCCGCCCGCCTTGAGCCTATCGAAAAATAAATGAATTTCAACAAGCGCAGCTCGAATGGGGTTAATACTTGGTGTTATAGACTCGGCCCGATTTATCCGTGAGTCACCCAGTTTAAATTGCTCATAGAACTTGTATTTATTGACTTGCACGAGTGTCTCTCATACATGAGTCGCGGATAAGTCAGGCCGGATCAATAATACTTCACCATGCCGGATCAATAACCTAGAAACGCAGAGAAGTAAGCCCGGCGATGAACAATAATGGTAATGGATAACATAAATTGAATTTGCTCTCGATATCTCAATTCCTCCACCGTCACCTGCTCTGGTTCTTGATCGCCGCCTATGTTATTGCCGTTGTTTTGCCAGTTCCCGGTCTTCAGATAAGGAACGTTTCTTTCGGCGAGATCACTATCTATCAACAGAAAACAAATATATCGTTGTTGATGGTTATGCTCGCCATACTTATGTTCAATGCTGGCCTAGGGTTGAAAATTGCCCATATTAAAAAATATTTTGAAAAAAAATATGTATTGCTGGTCGGGCTAGTTGCGAACATAACCATCCCAATTGTCTATATTTTTGGCGTAACGGTCTTGATGCAGCTTTGGTATGAGCCGGTAGAAGCCCAACATATTCTTGTGGGTCTGGCACTGGTTGCAGCCATGCCGATTGCTGGAGGGTCAACCGCTTGGGCACAAAATGCCAATGGCAATTTGGCGTTGAGCCTGGGATTGGTTCTTTTCTCTACAATTCTTAGTCCGATCATCACTCCGGTCACGTTTAACATTTTTGGTGAGATGGCCTCAGAAGAGTTCGAGAAGGTCTTGCAGAGTTTGGCAGTATACGGCTCAGGGGCATTTTTAGGTCTTTGGGTGGTATTGCCATCATTGTTGGGCATTGCGGTGCGTTCGATAGTTGCTGAAGATTGGATAGTTGGAGGGATGCCTTATTTGAAATTCATCAATAGCATCGTTTTATTGTTGTTGAATTACTCCAATGCTGCAGTATCTCTGCCTCAAGCCATAGCTGATCAGGATTACGACTTCCTGGCCGTCACACTGGTCATTTCCGCAGGGTTATGTTTAACATTGTTTGCTGCAGGATATGGCATGAGTCGCTTGTTCAAATTGGATCGGACTGAGCGTGTCTCACTTATGTTCGGACTGGGTATGAACAATAATGGGACAGGGTTAGTGTTGGCATCGTTGGCTTTACCTTCTTACCCAAACATAATGGTGCCGATTATTTTCTACAACTTGGTTCAGCACATCGCAGCGGGGACTGTGAACGAGGTAATGAACAGAAGGGCAAGTTAGCTGAGCAAATAAAGTATTCAGCAGCAAGTCACGATCGCCTGATTGTGGATACCAGTATTAGTTGCCCGGATTATCTTCTTTATAGAGCAGGGCGCGTAGCATTGCGTTTCCATGAGCTTTGAGCGCCAATTCTGTAGGCATTTTATTTTCAGTGACAAGTTGTGGAGCCTCGGCTCGAGCGAGTTCTACCCAAAATTCGCTGCCTACACCGATGGTACTCTCCACGTTAATCGTGCCCCCCATCAGTTCGATTAATTGCTTGCTTACTACTAGGCCAATGCCAGTTCCTTCCTCGGTCCCGAATTCTTGTCCGAGACGATTGAATGGCTCGAATAGTTGAGCTAGTTTTTCTGGAGGCAGCCCCATGCCGCTATCTTTAATGTGGATGCGTATGCATTCTTGAGTACAAGTGCATTTCACCTCGAGCATTCCATGTTCACGGTTGTATTTGATTGCGTTGGAAAGCAGGTTAATCAGAACCTGCTTTAGTCGGATTCGATCGGCATTGACAAGCCAAGTCTTGTCGAATGGAATAAAGTTTATATGTATGTCGTGTTTTTTTGCCTGTGATTCGACCATGCCTAAGCATTCCAGTATGGTTGTTTCCAGCGGCACCGGTTCCTGCGTCACTGATAGCGCGCCAGCTTCGATCGTCGCATGATCAAGGATTCCATTAATCAGTTCTAGCAGATACCATCCTGCTTTGATAATGTGTTGTAACTTTTCAGTTTGGATTTGCGTAGGTGGCGGTGAACCTATCTCCAACAACTGGGAGAAGCCGAGGATCGCATTGAGCGGGGTGCGCAGCTCGTGGCTCATATGGTTAAGAAAAACTGATTTTGCGAGGTTGGCTTTTTCCGCCGCTACCTTAGAGAGCTCCATCTGGACTTTAGTTTCTTCAACTTCTTCGGCCAGTTTGCGGGCTTTCATTGCAGAGACAACCAACTGCGCGTTGGCTTGCTGCAATTTTATTATGTGCTCATCGAACCCTGCCTGTATTGTTTTTGTCGCAAGAATTTCACCCTCGCGCGAGGTGACTTTCTTTTCGCGCAGAAGCACAGTGTCTTCACGTAAGCCTGCTGCATCTTCACGGATATCCGCAGCATTTTCACGGATATCCGCAGCGTTTTCACGGATATCCGCAGCGTTTTCACGTAAATCGCTAGTACTGTCTCCCAAATGTGCGACATCTTCCCGTGCGGCGACCAATTTATTGTGGCTTTGGATAACTCCATCCTCTTTGGGGACAGGTGGCTTATTGTTGTGTTGTGTTGATGTATTCAATTGATTTAGTCCCATCAAACCTAAACGTGTAATCATCATCATTTTTATTCATGACCACCTTGCCACTTAACAGTGCATCACTTTAAAAAATATTCGACACTATGAGATTGTTTATACACTCAATTGGGAATAAGTGTTACAGAAACTTGCAGTAAGGTGGCGAGTGCCCCTGCTTCCATCGGGCTTCCGAAATAGTTGCCCTGGCCCTCATCGCAATGCTGAACCAGAAGGAATGCGGCTTGCTCCGATGATTCGATGCCTTCGGCAATGACACATAGCTTGAGGCTTTTACCCATGTTAATTACGGCACTGACAATGGCGGCATCGTCCGGATTGCTGCACATGTTGTTTACGAACGACTGATCGATTTTCAGGGTATTAATCGGAAATTTTCTCAAATAACTAAGGCTTGAATAGCCGGTGCCAAAATCATCAATGGCAAGCTTTATGCCCAAATCTGCAAGTGCATGAAGCATGGAATCAGTAGACCCGGCATCCTGCATAAGGATGCTTTCGGTTAATTCCAGTTCCAGATAGCGTGGCTCCAAGCCTGTTTCCTCGAGCACCTCGAGAATATTATTTAGAAAATCCTTGTTACGGAACTCAAGCGCGGAGATGTTGGCCGCGACGATGATCGGCGGCAAACCAGCCTGCTGCCAAGATCGGGCATGGAAACAAGCTTCGCGCAGCACCCAACGGCCTATTGGCAGAATCAGGCCACAGTCTTCGGCGATGGATATGAACTGCTCTGGCAGTAGCAGCCCTTGTTCTGGATGCTGCCAGCGGATGAGTGCCTCGACCCCAATAATTGCGCTACTTTTAAGATTTATTTTTGGCTGGTAGTGCAACACAAATTCTTGCCGTTCCAATGCACGGCGTAGGCTAACTTCGATGGATTGCCGCTGGACAGCGCGATCATTCATGTCCTGCTTGAAAAATTTATAATTATTGCGGCCGCTTTCTTTCGCATGGTACATCGCAGTGTCCGCATTCTTGATCTGAGTTTCCGCATTCCGCCCATCATCGGGATAAATGCTGATACCGATACTTACGCTGATATGAAGTTCATGCTGGTCGATGCGGTGAGGTAGCGCAAGCGCCGCGAGCATTTTCCGCGCACAAAGTGCTGCGCCTTGTGCATTCTCAATATAGGGAAGCAGCGCCATAAACTCATCCCCACCTTGGCGACTGATGGTGTCCGAGTGACGCGCACAATCCATCAGGCGTTGGGCAACCGACTGCAGCAGTTTGTCGCCAACCGCATGCCCCAAGGAATCATTGATGTGTTTAAATTGATCCAAATCCATATACATTACCGCAAGTTGCCTGCCTTGACGGCAAGCGGCCTCGATCGCTTGGCTCAGCCGGTCTTGCAGCAATGTGCGGTTAGGTAAACCGGTAAGAACATCATGATGGGCTAAATGATCTAACTGAACTTTAGTCGCTTCGATTTGTTCGGCTAGTTTGTGAGCTTCAATTGTAGCAACGACGAGGTGTGCGTTCGCTTGCTGCAATTTAATCATTTGATCGTCGGACGCTGATTGTATCGTCTCTGCCGCGCGAATTTCCTGTTCACGCGAGGTTGCTGTTCCTTCGCGGAGTTGAGCCGCCTCTTCACGCAAGCCAGCAGCATTTTCACGCATATGAGCGGTATCTTCTCGCGCAGTGACCAGCTTCTCGCGGCTTAAAAGCGCCCCATTATCATTGAGGACAGTTGCCAATTTGGCTTTGTGCTGGTTTGACGCATCTAGTTGATGTAGGTCGCCGATACCAGATGCGCCATCATTGCTATCGTTGTCCATTGCAAACACCTAATCTTTCAAGCTACTGAAAGTAGGCCGCCCCGACATGATTCCGTCATACCCTGACAATGTCTCGCCAAGAAGAATGCCGTCGTCGGTAATGTCAAACAATCGAATGTCCTTACTGTGTTTACTCCCACGGACTTTAACGATTGACAGGACGCGTTTCAATTGGCCCGCGATTTCGACATAGCGCTGCACGACGATTACATCAGCCAGAAAGGCACTCCCATAAGGACTAAAGCGCAAATCGGTATAGCGGTCTTCCAGTTCCGCGATCATCACTACGGTGACGCCCATACTAGTAAGTTCGGCAATCATCCTGTATAGAGACCCACGAAAATCTTCGCTAAACTGGGGTGCAAGTGACAGCTCAAATCCAGATAAGGAGTCAATGACAACGCGCTTTGCCTGCATTTTATTAATCATTTCAATCAAATCATGCAAGGTTTCATCAATCGACAAATCCAGGGAACGTGTATCAATCACCCCAACCTGACCAGCTTTGACGAGCGCATTCAGTTTACCGTTCAGTAGTTGGCTAGGATTTTTCTCAAAGGCCGCTATCACACCGGTTTCGCCCCTGCGTACACCTTCCGCGAGAAATTCCGTTGCTAATATAGTTTTTCCGGATCCAGATGGTCCTACCACGAGTAGTGAATATCCAACTGGTAAGCCCCCGTCCAGCATTTCATCCAGGCCAATTGTTCCCATCGGCAGACGTTGTACTTCAGTGGGTATGTCGATTGTTGGCTCAACTGCTGTGCCGTGTTTGATAATCGCGCGGGGGAAAACCTGAATTCCTTGGTCACTAATACGGAATGTGTGCAAACCTGGCGCCTGTGCTTGGCCACGAATCTTAACCACTTGTATCTTGCGTACCATTGAATTGCGGTGCAAATTTTGCGAAAGCCACAGGATGCCATCCGCCACTGTAAAAATAGGGCTGGATTCTGCCTCTGGTTTTAAATATTCCCCAATTAAAAATGTGGTTGCTTGCCAGCTCGTCATTTGCATGCCAAGTTGCTGCACGAACCGTTGCAACTCGGACTCCCCCTGTTCCTCCTCCTTTGCAGACTGAACGACTGAACGAAATGAATCAACAAATACAAGACTTGGGGCATAAGCTTCTACTTCCTCCGCAATGCGTGACAGCACTCTGTTAAAATCTCCGTCGAGAAGGTCTGCAGACAGGTTAACGAAGCGGATCGTTTCATTGACTTTATTAATATCAAAAAATGGAAATTGTTGTTGATAGCGAAGCATCTTCAAAGCGGGCTCCCCGAGTACCGTGAAGAACAGAGCACGATTATCGGGGTTTGCCAAAGAGAACATAATCTGGTGAGCTAGCGTTGTTTTTCCGCTTCCCGGCGTGCCAGCGATCAGGTTGAACGAAAATTCAGGTAGACCCCCACCCAACAGATTATCCAGACCAGGTACGCCAGTTTCCAGTCGACGTATGCATACCTTCTTATTCATTTTTGAACTCCTTGCTGGTTTTACCCGAAGCGTTATTGCCCCAAGCTGAATTTAAAATAGTGGTAGTTAACTGCTCGCCAATTAACGAGGCCAGGATGTCGGTGAAAGTGATCAGTAATAGACAGTTTGCTTCTCTGGCTTGCGCAGGAGTTTGTTCTTCAAAATCCATTTTTAATTCAGCGAACCGTTGTTCAGTTATTTGTGACTTCGAGCGTGCCCCGACCCAAGGAAATGTTGATTGGGTAAGAAATATGCTTCTTGAGTAAAGTGAATTGAAGCCACTCTCCCCGACGATCGAAATAATTTCGGTAGCCATTTGCTCCCATAACTTGAGCGCGGAATCCACATCTTCATCAGGATTCATTGCTATACGATTTTTAATGATATTGTGCCGCTGCAAGTGGTTGGTTTCCATAATAATAATAAATAGTTGATAAACCAGCCTAAAGTTACGTACGACCGTAGCTCAATGCTGTTTCAGAGCCAAATATTTTCTGGTTCTGTCACACCTGCTGAGCGAAGTTAAATTTCACGTAAGGCGGAGTTACATTTGAAAGTAGCATCTAATGGTAGATCAGAACGCCTGTTGCAACCAATGTTACATTTCGAACTTAAACCCCCAATCAATAACAAAACAGATATAACTGAATGGTAATTGAGCGTTGTTTTGTTCTCTGTGCGGTGGAACACAATTTGGATTGATAGGTGAGTGTACTTTAAGTGTTATCCTAATTGTTGTCGTTCTTTGCAATGTCCAACACGATGCGAATATGCCAATCAAATGGAAGCTAAAACAGATATCACCGCATACATTGTGGGATTCTATAACTGTAATTGCATACACTCAGTATTGGGCAATCTGTCGCCCTCCGTCTTTGAGCGGAACAAGACAGCAAAAAAACCTATCGCTGTGTCCGAAATTACTTGACCACTACAAGATACTCAGGCAGCTAGTACAGAATTTACGAAGATATGTGAAAAATAGTAAGAGGGCAGAACAGTGCATAACTTTTACCACCTAGTTTATCCCGCATATAAAAGTTCTTTTTCCACCGGTGCATTAAAATGAAAATCATTTTATTACTTCTTACTATAAATTTTATAAGCATCGCTTTTGCAAATCCCGCCATGACAAAGAAACTAAATTCGGACGGGACTGTTACTTATACCCCAGTGGGAGACCCAAAGGCGGAATTTGAAGAAACGGTTCCACAAAAGCAAAGCAAAGAAATTGATAAACAGGCTAAGGAACTAGGTGTAAAAGTTATAGAAATTAAAGAACAACCGGTTATGACGAAGAAAATCAACTCCGACGGAACAATTACCTATGACCCAATTGACTCAAAGGCCATTTTTACAGAGTCAATTCCGAAAGAGAAAGGTAAGGAGGTTGATGAAAAGTTGAAGGAATTGGGTGTGAAGGTAATCGATGTAACGGAGAAAAAGGATATGCCAAAGAAAAAATAGTGTTCGGACTTGGGTAGTGTCAGGAATTTTGTGTGTCTGAAGTCACGGTTAAATTTCACGGCATCCTCAAACTGAATCCGTGAAGCGTTCACCGAACAGAATGGCGAATTGGGTTTTGGCAGCACGCCAAGTG
>QFXJ01000034.1 GCA_003402375.1 Candidatus Nitrotoga sp. CP45 | reverse complement strand
CTCATGGGGTTACTCCTTTGCGCTTACGCGCTTTGGTTGATAAAGATTCGCACCTCTATCAAACCGGGTAACCCCACCCTTTGGCAAGACCTTACTGTCAGATTAAGTCTGAACCACTACAAATAAGGCTTCCTGCCTATCCAATTCCCAGCAGGTTGGTACTGGCATACCCATACTTGTTCCTTACTGTCTTCGCACACTGCCAACCCGCAACCAATTGTCGTGGTGCTGCGCCAAACGATCTGAGTGTAATGTCCACACATCTTTCCGGGTTTGCAGCGATTGTTTGCGTAGTCGAAATCCGTCTTTTCCCTAGCCCAGCTATTCACCACGTTCTCAGGTGACACCGTTTGTGAATCCTTGCTACCATCAGAGGACTTTCTCGCACTGGCCCAAAATAGGTTTTCACCGTAATCACCCTCGGGTTTACTATGTTGCATCCGGCAGTGATTGTTACGTTTCAAGTCGTCTGCCCAAGCTTGCGCTTTCAATGCTAAGGCTGGTGAGTAACCAAGCTTCTCAGTGACCCCTACTTCCGCACGCCACTTGTTGTGTACAGCGATAATGGATGCGGTATCTATTGCTTTCGATAATGCGGGAAATGCTGTAAGCGCAGTGACAGAGAAAATGCTGAACAACATGAATTTCAACGATCAGTCCTCTTTATTAGAGACTCTTGCTCACTCATGCACCGCAGGGCCGCCCTTCATGATCCAACTGCGCTCCGCAAGGAGTGCCGCTCCCATGCTTAATGAGCCTCCGACTTTGCCGGAGGTCACCTAACTATTTTTTCAAACCGACGATACAAGCCTGGATTTTGTCTTTGTCACCAGCATATGTCTTTTGGCAGTCTGCTGCCGATTGAGGGATACTGCTTGCAAATGACGGCAAAGTAACAACAGATACCAAAGCGAAAGTAAAAGTTAGTATATTCATTAAATTTTTCATTGATTGATTTCCTTTAATACAGTTAATTAAAAGCTGACCTATGCCAGTGTTTTTACATAAGCAAAACATATGCCAGTATTTAATAATGATTAAAAAGCAAAAACTTAGATAGATAATAGAGATTGCTATTCAATAATAATGTCTCTTTTTGAGGACATTATTTAGTATTGATACTTAACCTATTAACTTCAATACTAAATATTAGTAGCCAATTAGAGACAAGTAGATTCACTGGCCTGACCTTTGTAGGCCGTGCAAGTATTGAACCAATGCATAGTAAAGACTGCAGGTTATTGTATGTATCGCCCCTGTTGTTTGATAAACAAATATCTGACCGTATGTTTCCGAAGAAATACCACTAATCGCCTAGCCAACCTTCCATCTCAACTAAAAAATAAAGATGCCGATAAAGTATTAAAGGTGATTTATAGATGTGATCGTCCGAGACGATACTTAAAAATGATATCCAACAAGATATTCAACTTATTATCGGATGGCGACTGAAAAATTCTAAGTTGCTGCATCTCACAGGTTTAGGTTAATGATTTAGCTAATAAAAAAGCCCTGCATCACTGCAAGGCTTTATATTTGGCTCCCCGACCTGGACTCGAACCAGGGACCTGCGGATTAACAGTCCGTCGCTCTACCAACTGAGCTATCAGGGAATTGATAAGGCCGCCATACTACTGGCTGTCTGCTTTTCAGTCAATAGACAGGTGTTTTTATGTGGTTAGTTGTTGTGAAAATTAAGTAACGAAAATTTAAATAATTCAGGTGCAACGGGTTGGTATGGATATAAAAATTATATTTATCAAAACCAGCAAAGGTGAGGAGGAAAGCAAAAGGATAACTAATCATTTATCCAGCGATATTAAGCGTGCCTTGGGTTTGATCGATAACAAGTCCACGGTGAAAGAGTTGATGAAACGGGCTGCGCCTAGCTTACGTGAATCACTCGACGATATGCTACAAGAGCTGATTGATGGTGGTTTCATTCAAGATAAAGATAAGGTAAGTAGCGTTGTTAAGATGGCGATCCCCCGGATGCCTATTCAAAAGAGTATTGTACCTTCTCCCAAGTTTGAAAGTCGGGAGGAAAGGCAGGATCCTATCGGTATTAGGAATGCAGCTGAACAAGAGGTTGCACAGGTAAAAGCGGAAGCTGTGCGCCTCAGGGCAGAGCAGGAAGCTGCATTAGCTAGGGCAAAAGCGGAAGCTGAAACGGATCGCCTCAAGGTAGAGCAAGAAGCGACAAGAATCAAAGCGGAACAGGAAGCTGCATTGGCTAGGGCAAAAGCGGAAGCCGAAACGGCTCGCCTCAAGGCAGAACAAGAAACGGAAAAAATCAGAACGGAATTGGAAGTTGCGCTGGTCAAGGCAAAAGTGGAAGCGGAAGCGGAAACCAGGGCGCGTGCTGATGCTGAAGCATCCCGTCTCAAGGCAGAACAAGAAGTGGTAAAAGCCAGGACAGAGCAGGAAGCTGCATTGGCTAGGGCAAAAGCGGAAGCCGAAACGGCTCGCCTCAAGGCAGAACAAGAAACGGAAAAAATCAGAACGGAATTGGAAGCTGCGCTGGTTAAGGCAAAAGTGGAAGCGGAAGCCAGGGCGCATGCTGATGATGTAGCATCCCGCCTCAGGGTAGAAAAAGAAACGGTAAAAGCCAGGGCGGAACAGGAAGCGGCATTGGCTAGGGCAAAAGCGGAAGCTGAAATGGCTCGCATCAAGGCAGAACAAGAAACGGAAAAAGTCAGAACGGAATTGGAAGCTGCGCTGGTCAAAGCAAAAGAGGAAGCGGGAGCACTAGCCAAGGCTCGGTCTGAAGCTGAAACTGTGCGCCTCAAGGCAGAGCAAGAAACGTCAAAAGTCAGATCTGAGCTGAAAGCTGAGCAAGCTAAATTACAAGTAGAAGCGAAAGCCAAGGCTCGTGCCGAAGCCGAAACGGCTCGCCTTAAGGGGGAGCAGGAAGCAGTAAAAATCATAGTGAAACAGGAGGCTGCACAGGCCAAAGCAAAAGTGGAAATGGACGCTAAGATGCGTGCTGAAGCCGAAGTAACACGCATCAAAGAAGAGCAGGAAGCGTTAGCTACGCTGCTGGACAAAGAAAAAGCGGAAGCGAAGGCACGTGACGAAGCTGCGGCGCGCATCAAGGTTGAGCAGGACGCGGCAAAGATTAGAGTCGAACAAGAAACGGTGCAGACCGTGGCCAAGGCAAAAATGGAAGCGGCAGTTAAGACACAACAGGCCGCTCAAGTGCCGGAAATGAAGGCTGTTCAGCATGTCGCCATAACACGCAGCAAGCCGTTGCCTTGGGGCAAGATAGCGGCTGGCTTGATTGTGCTGCTATTTCTATTGGCCGCTTTGCTGCCTTATATTTGGCCGATGCAGGGCTATGTCACGCAAATTGAACAGAAATTGTCCGCTCAACTGCAGCAACCGGTACATGTCGGTCATTTGCGTGCGACATTGCTTCCCCAGCCGAAACTGGAGTTGGAGGATGTATCCATGGGCGGTAGCCAAGAGTTAAAAGCGAGCAGTGTTGTACTGAATTTCGATTTTTCTGCATTATTAAGCGAGATTAAAGCGATTCAGAGTATGGAAATCAGCGATCTTATACTGAGTGCTGAAAATTTCGATAAGGTGTTGTTGTGGCTACAGACCGCAGGCGGGGACACTCATTATCCAGTAGCGCGCATGGTGTTGCAGCGTGGGCGTGTCAGCGATGATGAACTTAGTCTGCCGCCCGTAAATGGTGTGGTGAATTTTGATGGGCAGAGACGCTTCGCCAAGGCAGTATTGAAGAGCGAGGATGGCAAACTTAGTATGGAGTTGCAGCCGCAGCAGTCTCGCTGGCAGATCGCATTGGCTATCAAGCAAGGTTACGTGCCGCTGTTGCCGAACATTTTGTTCAACGAGCTGACCATAAAAGGTGAGTTGGGCGCAGGCGAAATCAAGTTCCATGAAATAGACGGGCGTTTGTATGGCGGCATGCTGGCAGGTAGTGCGCACCTGACTTGGCTGAAGGGCTGGCAAATGCAGGGGCTTGTAAATGTAAAGGCTATGCAACTGCATGATGCGTTGCCGCAATTCGGCATTGTGGGTGAAATGGACGGTGACGCCAATTTTATTCTGCGTGGGGAGAAACTTCCCTTACTGGCTAAAACACCGTATCTGGATGGCAAATTCTTGGTAAAGAAGGGGCTTATCAATACCATTGATATGGTAGAAACTTCACGCATGCCCACCCGTAAGGTTGCGTCTAACGGCCGCACACATTTTGACGAATTGAGTGGAGTGCTACAGATAGATAATAACAAAAAGCACCTGCGCCAGATCAAAATTTCAGCTGGTGTAATGAGTGCAAATGGCTATGTCGATATTACAGAGAACAAGCAATTATCAGGACGGTTAAATGTCGATTTAAAAATACGTGCCGACTTGGGCAGCGTGCCGCTGGTATTGTCCGGTACTCTTACGGAACCAGTGTGGGGCACGAAGCGTTAATTGGCAGCGTTTGTGAGGAATGAAACAAAAATAGAATTATGAAAATGCCTTGGAGATTCGGGTAATCGCATTCTTCAAATTTTCCATTGAAGTGGCGAAAGACAGGCGAATGTAGCCATCACTGCCGAAAGCCGAGCCAGGTACTATGGCCACACCAGCCTGCTCCAACAGGTATTCGGATAACGCTACGTCGGTAGCTTCTTTAATGATGTTTTTCTGGTACAAAGCCGCAATAACCGGACGCACGTCGGGGAAAGCATAGAACGCCCCTCCACTCATTATACATTTGACACCGGGAATTTTGTTCAGCGCATCCACTACGTAAAGATGTCGCTCGCGGAATGCCTTGAGCATCGGCGCAATGCAACCTTGATCCCCGTTTAAGGCTGCTTCCGCAGCTACTTGCGAAATTGAAGTGGGATTGGAGGTGCTTTGTGATTGCACATTTTCCATTGCCGTGATGATGTGCTCTGGCCCTGCGGCATAACCGATCCGCCAACCGGTCATTGCATAAGATTTGGACACGCCATTCAGGACCATAGTGCGTGAATAAAGATCGGGGCAGGCATTCAGAATGTTGACGAATTTTTCGTCACGCAACGCAATATGTTCATACATGTCATCGGTGGCTATAAATACCTGAGGATGCTTGCGTAACACTTCACCCAATGCTTGTAACTCTTCCAGGCTGTAAACTGCACCGGAGGGGTTGCTTGGGCTATTGATTACCACTATTTTTGTTTTGGTTGTGATAGCCGCAGCTAATTGTGCAGCGCTCATTTTGAAATCTTGTTCGATGCCTGTCTGCACGATTACTGGTTTGCCCTCTGCGATAAGCACAATATCTGGATAAGATACCCAATAAGGTGCCGGGATAATTACCTCATCGCCGGGATTGATTAAGGCAAGAGCCAAGTTGAAAAAACTTTGCTTGCCGCCGCAGGAAACCAGGATTTGTTTTGCTGTGTAATCCAGCCCATTGTCGCGTTTGAACTTGGCGACGATAGCTTGTTTCAAAGAGGGTGTGCCTCCTACTGCAGTGTATTTGGTGTAACCCTTGTTGATCGCGGCAATAGCCGCATCTTTAATATGCTGCGGAGTATCGAAATCGGGTTCGCCTGCTCCCAATCCGATAATGTCCTTCCCTTCCGCCTTTAATTTAGAAGCTCGCGCGGTAACGGCGAGAGTAGGGGAGGGTTTGATTGCTTGTACGCGCTTCGATAGTTCCAAGATTGTATCCTTATGGGTTCAGAGTAAACTGTCCCGTAGTTTAAAATTTTTAATTTAAATTTGACTGAAATTATACCGTGATTAAGACTTTTCCTAATAGCCCCTATTTTTTGCATCAGCCTTTTGAACCAGCGGGTGATCAGCCCACTGCGATTGCGCAATTGGTCGAGGGAGTCAATGAGGGGCTAGCTTTTCAAACGCTGCTTGGTGTGACGGGCTCCGGTAAAACATTCACTATGGCGAACGTTGTCGCCCAATTGGGGCGACCGGCCATCATCATGGCACCAAATAAGACGCTGGCGGCGCAGTTATATTCTGAAATGCGCGACTTTTTTCCTGAAAATGCAGTGGAATATTTTGTCTCCTATTACGATTACTACCAGCCAGAGGCTTACGTTCCATCGCGTGATATGTTTATCGAAAAAGATTCCAGCATAAATGAGCAGATCGAGCAGATGCGCTTGTCGGCTACCAAATCCCTGCTGGAGCGACAGGATGTGGTGATTGTGGCCACCGTCTCGGCAATCTATGGTATTGGCGATCCGGTGGATTATCACGGGATGATTTTGCACCTGCGCGAGCATGAAAAATTAGTACGGCAGGACGCAATCAAGCGTCTCACAGAGATGCAGTATGAGCGTAATGATGTAGATTTTTCGCATGGGCATTTTCGAGTACGCGGCGATGTAATCGACATCTTTCCGGCAGAAAACAGCGAACATGCGTTACGCCTGACGATGTTTGACGATGAAGTGGAAAGCTTGTCGTTATTTGATCCACTTACCGGCCACATCATTAGTCGCGTGCCGCGTTTTACCGTGTACCCGTCCAGTCATTACGTCACGCCGCGCAGCACCACATTACAGGCCATAGAAACCATCAAGGTTGAGTTGGCTGAACGTATAGATTTCTTTCAGCGCGAACATAAATTGGTGGAAGCGCAGCGTATCGAACAGCGTACTCGCCACGATCTGGAAATGCTGAACGAGATCGGTTTTTGTAAAGGCATCGAAAATTATTCGCGCCATTTATCTGGACGCAAGGCGGGTGAACCACCACCTACGCTGATTGATTATCTACCGCCCAATGCGCTGATGTTTATAGATGAAAGCCACGTTACCATCCCACAGATTGGCGGCATGTACAAAGGTGATCGGGCGCGCAAGGAAAATCTGGTCAATTACGGTTTCAGAATGCCATCCGCACTGGATAACCGTCCGTTACGTTTTGATGAGTTTGAACGCGTAATGCGCCAATCCATATTTGTTTCTGCAACACCGGCCGTTTTTGAGGCAGAGCATACCGGGCAAGTGGTGGAACAATTGGTGCGTCCGACCGGATTGGTTGATCCTCATATTGAAGTGCGGCCAGCCACACACCAGGTTGATGATTTGATGTCTGAGGTGAATCTGCGAACGGCCAAGGGCGAGCGAGTGCTGGTCACCACGCTGACCAAGCGCATGTCAGAAGATTTGACCGAATATTTTTCCGAGCATGGTATTAAAGTGCGTTACCTACATTCAGATATTGAGACCGTTGAGCGGGTGGAAATTATTCGTGATCTGCGTTTGGGCATGTTTGACGTGCTAGTCGGTATTAATTTGCTGCGCGAGGGGTTGGACATCCCCGAGGTGTCGCTGGTAGCGATACTTGATGCTGACAAGGAAGGTTTTTTGCGTTCGGAGCGTGCGCTCATTCAAACCATAGGTCGCGCTGCGCGCCATATTAACGGCAGCGCAATACTCTACGCTGATAAAGTTACTAATTCGATGCGCCGCGCTATCGACGAAACCGAGCGCAGGCGGAATAAGCAGCTGTTGCACAATGAACTGCATGGCATTACTCCCCAAGGTGTGCAGAAGCGCATCAAGGACATTATTGAAGGCAGCTATGAACCAGATGCTGCGCGCAAGCAACTGAAAATAGAGCAAGATCAGGAAAAATACTTGGCGATGAGTGAACGTGACCTTGCCAAGGAAATTAAACGGCTGGAAAAAGAAATGCTGCAAGCAGCGAAAAATCTCGAATTTGAGCGGGCCAGTGAATTGCGCGACCAATTGAAGAAGTTGCGGGAGAGTGTATTTATGTCCCCGCTTTGAGTTAGAGAATTTGAATTACTGATGCATTACAATACGTTTTTTATTGTAATGGGTAGAATAATTGGAAAAAGTTAGCGTTTTATTTTGCTGTATGGGAAATATTTGTCGATCACCCACCGCTGAAGCGGTGTTTCGCGCACGCGTTGAGGAAGCGGGGTTGGCACAGCATATCCTGATTGATTCGGTAGGTACGCATGATTATCATATTGGCAATCCGCCGGATACGCGAACGCAGCGTGCTGCATTACAGCGCGGATACGACATGAGTATGTTGCGTGGGCGACAGGTTGAGGTTGCTGATTTTACTCGTTTTGATTATGTGTTGGCGATGGATTGTGCCAATCTTGGTATTTTGCTACGTTTATGTCCCGTGATAGAGCGAGGACGTTTGGGATTATTTCTGGAATATGCGAGCCGGCATGATGAGCGTGAAGTTCCCGATCCATATTATGGTGAAGCAGACGGTTTCGAGCGTGTACTTGATATGGTGGAGGATGCGTCAGAGGGTTTGTTACGGCATATTCAGAAGACCTTAATGTAAAGTGGTGGGTTGTGTTGTTGCGTATATTTTTGATGTTGAATGATGCAGGAAAGCAATAAAGCCGCACAATATAATTGCGCGGCTTTATTGCTTTCCTAATGCATGATCGGTGCAACGTTACTGGTGCAACTATAAATTCGAAGTTTGTTGAGTTTCGATTTGCACCAGCGGCTCGTTGTTTTCCGTACTGTAAATTTCACGTGGGCGTGAGCGGCGACGTGACGCTGGCGGTGCATTTTCAATCTGGACAGCGGCGGCCGCCGCTGAAGAACGTTTGGCGGCGTCGGTTTCGATCTGTACTAATCCGTTGCCATTGGATGCAGAGCTAGCCTGAATTGATGTAATGACCTGCTCAACAGGAAGCTGGCGCGATTCTATATTTTGAATATTTTGTGGCTCAGCAGATTCGCTGTGGCGTGTGGTTTCAACGACATTCATTACAGTGCTAGGTGTAATTTCGGCCATAATAGGCTGTTCACCGGGTAGTTGCCCGGCTGCCTGCTGATCACGCCGTTCGCGTTCGCGCTGGCCACCGCGCCGACCACGCTTACGTCCAGTGCTTTGACTGTGTTCTTCCGCTGGTTCAGTCGTTACAGTTACAACTTTTGCTATACTTTCCAATACCGCTGCTTCAACTGGTACGCGCGGTGGTCGGGGCGTGCGTGCAGCGCGCGGCTCCTGTGTTTTAGATGCCGTTTGCACAGTTTTTTCTATGCGTGGATGAGCTTCTTCACGATCACGACGCGGATTATTGCGCTGACGGTTGCCTTCTGGTCGATTACTATCCGGGCGGTTACCACTTGGGCTACGGTTTTCTCGATCACGTCGAGGCGGGTTATTGGCGTACGGTTTTGCGGTCAACTTTTCGGGGGGGTCTTCTGCACCTAGTGATTTAAACCAGCCGATCAGTTTGGTGAAAATAGAAGGTTGCGTCGCTCCCCGGATTGCCCGCATGGGTGCTGGCTGTGGTGGCGTGACACCTTGAACTACAGCTTGGGAGCGTTGCGGTTTAGTTGCTTGCGCGGCTTTGGCAATAACATGGCTTGCTTCTGGTGCCGCCACCAATTTATAGCTGGCCTGTAGGTTTTCGACGGTCATGTCGTCTTGGCGCAAACGGGTCACGGTATAGTGCGGGGTTTCCATATTCGCATTTGGAATCAGTGTAATAACCACTTTTAGCCGCGATTCGATTTGGTGGATTTCAGTGCGCTTTTCATTAAGCAAGAAGGTGGCGACATCTAATGGAACTTGTACGTGGATGGCGGCACTGTGTTCTTTCATTGCTTCTTCCCGAATGATACGCAGGATATGTAAGGCGGAAGATTCGATGCCGCGGATATGGCCGATGCCGTTACATCTGGGACAAGGTGTGTGGCTGGTTTCTTCCAGGCTGGGTTGTAGGCGCTGGCGCGAAAGTTCCAGGAGACCGAAGCGCGAGATTTTCCCAGTCTGCACACGTGCACGGTCATAATGCAAGGCATCGCGCAGGCGATTTTCTACTTCCCGCTGATTGCGGGTGTTTTCCATGTCGATAAAATCGATCACGATCAGACCACCTAAATCACGCAGGCGCATCTGTCGTGCAATTTCTTCAGCAGCTTCCAGATTGGTATTGAGCGCGGTTGACTCTATATCCGCGCCGCGCGTGGCGCGTGCTGAGTTGATATCGATTGCGGTGAGTGCCTCGGTATGGTCAATTACAATGGCTCCCCCGGAGGGAAGATTTACTTGGCGTGCATGCGCCGATTCAATCTGGTGTTCAACCTGGAAGCGTGAGAACAAAGGTACGTCATCCTGGTATCGTTTGATTACGTGAACATTGTTTGGCATGACCGTGCTCATGAAAGCCCGTGCTTGCTGGTAGATATCGTTTGTGTCGACTAGAATTTCACCGATTTCAGGGTGGAAATAGTCGCGTATGGCGCGCACCACCAGGCTACTCTCGAGGTAGATTAGCGAGGGTGCCTTTTCGGTTTTTGCTGCACTTTCGATGGCATCCCACAATTGTTTGAGGTAGTTAAGATCCCATTGCAACTCTTCCAAATTGCGGCCAATTCCGGCGGTGCGCGCAATGATACTTGCACCTTGCGGTACTTCCAATTGTGAAAGAATGTCGCGCAGCTCATTGCGTTCTTCACCTTCGACACGGCGAGATACCCCACCACCGCTGGGATTATTCGGCATCAGTACAATGTAGCGGCCAGCCAGACTAATATAAGTAGTTAGTGCGGCTCCCTTGTTGCCGCGCTCGTCTTTTTCCACCTGGATGAGTAGTTCTTGACCTTCGCGCAATGCTTCCTTGATGCTGGGACGGCCACTACCTTCTTGATTCAGATAATTAATTGGGGATACTTCTTTGAATGGGAGGAAACCGTGGCGGTTGCCCCCATATTCGACGAAGGCTGCTTCCAAGCTGGGTTCGATACGGGTAATTATGGCCTTGTATATATTACTTTTTCGTTGCTCTTTGCCAGCGGATTCAATGTCGAGGTCGATCAATTTTTGACCATCGACAATGGCGACACGGAGTTCTTCCGCTTGTGTCGCATTGAATAACATGCGTTTCATTATATTTTCTCCCGCGCTCTGACACGGGCAGAACAAGTCTACACACGGTTAACCGCGCGCGAGAAAGCGAATAAGAGCCGTGCAAACAATGCTGATATAGCGATGCCGACGGTTGTTCAAAATATTGTTCTCGTTATTAGCTTGTTAATACTTAACAGGTGCCGCCAATTTTGTTATAGGGGCGACACGAAAAAAATCCACAGGTGCTTTGAGCGCGTAAATCAATTACTATCACTGCTTGTTCCGGTGAGTGACATTAACCGGATTGCGTTGGAACGGGGCGGCGGCATTGTTGCCTGCTCCACACTCACGGGGAATTCGCATCCTGTTTTCCGTTAGCCAATACGCGTTATCGGGAAGTATAAGCATAATGAATAATTTACGCAAAGAATCTGTAACATGGGCCAAGATTGACGAGGGTAGCTGCGATCAGCGCATTGATAATTTTCTATGCAAACACCTTAAGGGTGTCCCTAAGAGTCATATCTATCGTATTTTGCGTAGCGGTGAAGTGCGCGTGAATACGAAACGCGTGGATCAAACTTATCGTCTGCAATTGGGCGATCATGTGCGTATTCCGCCAGTGCGAGTAGCTGAAGCGCAAGATCGTGACTATGTCCCAGCATTTGAATTTCCTGTCTTGTATGAAGACGATGCGCTGTTGGTGATCGACAAGCCATCTGGAGTAGCGGTACATGGCGGAAGTGGGGTTAGTTTCGGTATTATTGAGCAATTGCGTAGTGCCCGTCCGCAAGCCAAGTTTTTGGAACTGGTTCATCGCTTGGACCGTGAAACGTCTGGTGTACTGCTGCTGGCGAAGAAACGCTCTGCTCTAATCAACTTGCACCAGCAGATGCGCGATGGAAAAAACGACAAGCGTTACCTGTGCTTAGTATTAGGCAAGTGGCAGAATGTTAAACAGCACGTTAAATTACCATTGCACAAATTTAACACCCAAAATGGTGAAAAACGTGTAATGGTGCGCGAAGATGGGCAAGCTTCGCACACTATTTTTACCCTGCAAAAAAATTGGCCTGAATTCAGCTTGCTCGAAGCTCGGCTTAAAACTGGACGCACCCACCAAATTCGTGTGCATCTTTCTCATCTGGGCTTTCCCATCGCGGGCGATGATAAGTACGGCGATTTTGCGCGAAACAAAGAATTGATAAAGCAGCGCTTAAAGCGCATGTTTTTGCATGCGTACAGTATTACCTTTGCTCACCCGTTGACGGCTGAGGTTGTGCGATTAAGTGCACCATTGCCAAAAGAATTACAAGAGTTCATGGATAAGTTGGATGGGAGATGTTTATAATTTACTGATTATAATTTTAAATTTTTTAAAGTGGCTTATTTTACGTAGGGATATTGGAAGTAGATCCCTAAGTTACCGGTTTTCGGTCATATTGTCTTGCTGCAGATGATTATTGTTAAGCCGTATTTGATTGGTTTCTGCGGTATGGGGTAGGACTCGAATTCAGACGGTGAATTTTACTAAGTGGTTTCATGAAATAAGGGGGTATCGAGATTCCCTCTGTGTAATTGCGAAATTACACAAAGAGACTTACTATGCATCTGGAGATGGCCATTGCGAATATATATTTAAATATTGGGGGTAGATAACGGAAGATTATCTCTGGTGCCGGACGTATGGTTAAGAAATGCATTACAGATAATACTTTTTCTGATGTTTGCAAGAATACTAAACGAATGTGCATTAGATTATGCAAAGCAAGCTGTTCACCAGACGATCGTCTTTGTTAGTTAACAATATTCATCAGGAGATTTTTTCATGGCGATATTGCCGAAAGTAGTACAAAAATTAGCAGATGAAAATAATCCTCTCTTTGGAAAAGCTAAAGCATTTTTATTAGAAGAAGATGCAGGTGCAATTGCTGCAAAAAAAGCAGCTAATATTGTTCGTGCTGAGGATAATAATGCGCTTTTAGCGGTGAAAGATAATGATGCTCTGATGGTAGCGACATGGGACAATAATTTAGAGGGAATGGAGCATGCTATTAAACAAGGGGCAGATTTAAATATTCGTGATTTTCTAGGTAAAACGCCCTTGCATTATGTTGCGAGCATAGACGCAGCCAAGTTGCTAATTGATAGTGGGGCTGACCTTAATATTTTGGACAACAATAATCGTACTCCATTATTCGAGGTTGATGATCCCAATATTGCCATTTTTTTAATTGATTGCGGTGCTAGTTTCAATTTAAAAGATAAAGATAGTTTCACCCCTTTACATTTGTGGGTTAATCATCCGAAAGTTGCCCAACGGTTATTGGTTGCTGGTGCCGACCCTAATATTCAACTTTCAAGGGGAGGTACGTTGTCAAGAGGAGGGATGTATAAAAAAGGAAACACTGCGCTTCATTGCGCTAATAATGTTGAGACAGCAAAAGCTTTAATTGAACATGGTGCAGATATCATGATTAAAAATAAATATGGGTTACTTGCTGAGGAAACGACTACGGCCGAGGCTCAAGAGTATATTAAATCATTGAATGTGAACAAAGCGTAACCCAAAAACTATTCGTCTTGTTTAGTAAACACAGTTTATGCCATTCGCACTGAGTTGCAATATATTATGAGAGTTACTCAAGTTGAATGTGGGGGTCTTCTCGAACCAGTGCGGCCTGCAATAACAACTGTAATTCTGGCTGGAGGATTGGGTACTCGTATCGGCGGAGCAAAGGGTTTGCAACGCTTGCATGGACGAGCGTTAATTGACTGGGTATCAGATTCGGTCAGCCGCCAAAGTGAAGAGGTTTTGATTAATGCGAATGGTCTGCATGATGATTATTTGTGCTTTGGCTACCCTGTTATTGCCGATCAAACCCCGAATTGGGTAGGGCCGCTTGCCGGATTACAGTCCGCTCTACGACTTGCACGTCATGATTGGGTTGCGAGTGTGCCTTGTGACACCCCATTTCTGCCAGACGATTTGATTGTCCGTTTATATAAAGCAGCGAGTACGATAACTACGGTGGAGGCATCAGTAGCAGTCGTTGCTGGGAAGCGGCAGCCTACTATTGCCCTCTATCATAAGAGCGTACTGTCTAAACTTGATACTTATCTAAATTTAGGTGGGCGTAAAGTAAATAGCTGGTTAGAAACTTTACATTTGAGCGAGGCAGTATTAGATGATGCAATTGCATTTACTAATATTAATACGCTAGATGATTTGGCACGTGCTAACCAGATTGCAATAAATGTCCACACATAAGGATGTAATTGTTTTCCAACATTGTTTGCGATCGTTGACGCTGTAGAAAATTTTTTCTGACGATTTCAGCTCAGAATTTCTCCACATGAAAGAGTTTCATTTCAACAGACACTGCGCAATTGGCTTTGGACGGTTTCAGTGAAGCGCTCAGTGTAATTCCGCCAGAACTACGCAAGACCTTCACCTACGATCAGGGACGCGAGATGAGAAAATACATGCAGCTGACTGAACGAACTGGGCTGACGGTTGACTTCTGCGACCCACATAGTTCGTGGCAACGGAGTTTGAACGAAAATACGAGCGGACTGCTGCGCCAGTATTTACCCAAGAGAGCAGACCTGCCAACTTACACGTAAGAATAGTTGGATGAAATTACTTGGAATTTAATATGCATCTAAGGAAACCGCTCGGATTTCGATTACCCGTAGCGGTTTATAACAAGCCTCTGTTTAATGTGGAGCCCGTTAAAGCCCTGATTAAACAATTATATTGTTGCACTTGCTTATTGAATCCGCCTAAATTCAGAACAAAAATTTTAAAAAATCGGGGAAATCTTTTGAAATAACGAATTAATTTTTCTGAGTGTTTTTTAGGAGTGCCTGTTATATAAAACTCTTAAGATTTTAAGAATTAGGTAAATATGAAGATACTTATCTTAAATAACTGTGTGTGCATTAGGATCTACAAAAAGCTTGGGTAACCCTGCGATCTTACATCCTTGTTCCGCAGGTCCTGAAGGGAAAAGATCGTACAGGTATGGACTTTTGCCTTTTTCGTCACCTAATTCCTCGCTGACGGCTTGGGTTAGTTCACGAATATTTGGAGCGCTTTGATGTTGTTTGTAGTACGCGCGCAAAAAATTGATAATCTCCCAGTGGTGATCGGTCATTTCCAATTCCTCGGCTTGTGCAATGAGTTTCGCGATGTCTATGTTCCAGTCATCAAAATTGACGAGATAACCATCTTTGTCCGTTTCGTAAGTTTTTTTATTAACATCGGTGGTGAGCATAATTTTTTCCGTTTGATAATTTAAGCATAAAAAATATTATATAGATTAAGCTATAGGCAACTTTAGCTGTATAGCAGCAAGGTTGTCAAAGCAAAGACACCGCAGTCTATGTAAAGTGACACCCTCAGTCAAGACAATAAATTAAGGTGGTAACTTGTTGTAATTGAGGAGTAGCTTATGATTGAACCGAAGCGTAAGAGTTTTAGTGGCGAGTTCAAGATTACGGTCGTATTTGAAATGATCCGTGGCGTTAAGACGGTGAATGTCGTGGCCAGGAGTTTGGGGTGAATTTGACACAGGTCGTATGTGTGGAAAAGGAGTTGCAAGTTTGGGTATCCAGTCTGTTTGAATGCCAAGCGCGGTGCAAGTCTGCCGATTAGTCTGCCAGTCTTGAGCGACTCTATATTATTTTGAGATCGGGCAATTAAAAATGAAGCTGAACCGGCTCAAAAAAATCTGAGATCAGTCAGTAAAGGGGAATGCAGATTTCAGCGTAATGTTGTAGCAAGGTGTTAGCAAGTATTAACCTCCGCTATTTTCTAAAATAGAAATGTTTATTATTCGTCAAAAAATCATGTTGTTATGGTTGCATAAGTGCGGAAGTATAGCCTTTACGCTGAGTAAAGAGTTTGCTTCGCTGGGCTAAAGCCCGTCATTGGTACGGCGACAAGGCTTGGAGAAGTGCTCCCAAAAGTAGCGGGCTTTCTATATAGTACCAACACCGCGTAGTTTGAGTTGATTTGGCACTTAGGTTACAATGCGCGTCCTGCATATTCATTCGGCATCAGTTTAAGTAGCAGGAAATTCGCACACTCGTTCATGTTGGGGTGCCTGCAAGGGTCGATCTGACGGGTGGAAGACTTAACCCTTAACACATGGAGTAATTATGGCTGTAATTATGCGTCAAATGCTGGAAGCGGGTGTCCATTTCGGGCATCAAACCCGTTATTGGAATCCAAAAATGGCTCCGTTTATTTTTGGCCATCGCAACAAAATTCATATTATCAATCTAGAAAAAACCGTTGTTATGTATAACGACGCGTTGAAATTTGTGCGCAAGATTGCTGCTAATAAAGGCACGATATTGTTTGTTGCAACTAAGCGCCAAGCGCGTGAAATTATTAAAGAAGAGGCTCTCCGTTGTGGTAGTCCTTTTGTTGATTATCGCTGGCTGGGCGGTATGCTCACTAATTTTAAGACAGTACAGCAATCCGTCAAGCGTCTACATGAGCTGGAAGCTTTGATGTTGGATAGTGTGGCTATGGAAAAAATTTCCAAAAAAGAAGGTTTGATGATGCAACGCGAGCTGGAAAAGCTCGATCGCAGCCTTGGCGGCATTAAGAATATGCAGGGCCTGCCTACCGCGATTTTTGTGATTGATGTTGGTTACCAAAAGGGCGCTATCGTGGAAGCTCAGAAGCTTAGTATTCCGGTGATTGGTGTGGTAGATACCAACCATACCCCACTAGGTGTGGATTATGTTATCCCGGGTAACGACGATTCCAGTCAAGCAATACGTCTGTATGCGCGCGGGATGGCTGACGCAGTACTAGAGGGACGTGAACAGGCGCTTAACGAAATTGTGGCACAGGTTGAAGAACAGGCGGCGTAAGCAATTTTTTGATTGGTCAAAAGGGGCGAGAGCCCCTTTTTTTTAGGTTATGCTTTCTGAAGGAGTGGCAAATGGCGGAAATTACCGCAGGAATGGTAAAGGATCTGCGTGAGGCAACTGGTCTCGGTATGATGGATTGCAAGAAGGCGCTAGTTGAAACTGATGGCGACTTCAAAGCAGCTGAGGAGCTTCTGCGCATTAAGAGTGGTGTCAAGGCTAGTAAAGCGGCTTCGCGTGTAGCGGCTGAGGGTTTGGTGAGTGCTTTTATCAGTACCGATGGTAAAGTTGGCGCGCTAGTGGAAGTAAACTGCGAAACTGATTTTATGGCAAAGAATGATAATTTCATGGCATTCGCAAGCAATTTAGCGCAAGCCATTGCACAAAATAATCCAAGTGATGCTGAGGCTTTGTCTTCAGCTGTATTGGCGGGTGGTGATAGCGTAGAAGATGCGCGCAAGGCACTAATCATGAAGTTAGGTGAGAATGTCAGTGTGCGTCGTTTTGTGCGCTATAGCACAACGGGCAAGGTAGTGGCTTATTTGCACGGCAGTAAAATCGGTGTGCTTTTAGATATTAGCGGTGGTGACGATGCATTGGGTAAAGATTTGGCGATGCACATCGCTGCGAGCAAGCCGATTTGTGTTTCCAAAGAGCAAGTACCCCAGGAATTGCTTGATACTGAACGTAAGGTATACACCGCACAAGCTGCGGAAAGTGGAAAGCCAGCTAACATTGTTGAAAAAATGGTGGACGGACGTATTGCCAAGTACTTGGCCGAAGTTACTCTGTTGGGTCAGCCTTTCGTAAAGGATACCGATATTTTGGTAGAAAAATTATTGTCTACCCATGGTTTGAAGGTCAATGCGTTCCAGATGTTTGTGGTGGGTGAGGGTATAGAAAAAGCAGTAGTGGATTATGCTGCCGAAGTTGCTGCCGCCGCGAAGGTATAAGCAGATGTCAGCTGTTCCAGCATACAAACGTATCCTGCTCAAACTTTCCGGGGAAGCCCTGATGGGCGATGATAATTACGGCATTAATCGTGCTGTGATTGAGCGCATCGTTAGCGAAATTGGTGAAGTGGTTCGGTTGGGTGTACAGGTGGCGGTGGTGATAGGCGGCGGCAATATCTTCCGTGGCGTTGCGCCTGCCGCTGCCGGGATGGATCGCGCTACCGCCGATTATATGGGAATGTTGGCTACCGTGATGAATGCGATGGCCTTGCAGGATGCTATGAAACGCTTCGGTTTGGATTGTCGGGTGCAATCGGCCCTCAACCTGGAACAAGTGGCTGAACCATTTATACGAGGCAAAGCATTGCGCTACTTAGAGGATGGCAAAGTGGTGATATTTGCTGCCGGCACCGGTAATCCGTTTTTCACTACTGATACCGCCGCTGCCTTGCGTGGCGTGGAAATGGATGCAGAAGTTGTTATTAAGGCGACTAAGGTGGATGGGGTGTATACCGCCGACCCGAAACTGGATCCCACCGCTATCCGGTATCAGAAATTGAGTTTTGATGAAGCGATTAATAAAAACCTTAAGGTGATGGATGCCACTGCACTAACTCTATGCCGTGATCAGAGCTTGCCGATTATTGTATGCAGTATCTTCAAACATGACGCGCTGAAGCGCGTAGTGATGGGGCAGGATGAAGGGACACTGGTACACTGTAACTGATGGAGGATGAATGTAATGATTTCTGATATCAAAAAAAATGCTGAACAGAAGATGAATAAGACGCTGGAAACGCTTAAGGTGGATTTCGGTAAGATTCGTACTGGTAGGGCCCACACTGGTATTCTGGATCATGTGACCGTAGATTATTACGGTAGTCCCACGTTGATTAGCCAAGTTGCCAATGTAACTCTGATTGATTCGCGCACCATCGGGGTACAACCGTGGGAAAAAAATATGATTTCAGCAGTGGAAAAAGCGATACGTGACGCTGATTTGGGACTGAACCCGGCGACCAACGGGGATTTAATTCGTGTACCCATGCCGATGTTGACAGAAGAGCGTCGCCGTGACTTGATCAAGGTGGTGCGTAGTGAGTCGGAGAGCGCTAAGGTGGCTATACGCAACGTACGTCGCGATGCCAATGAACATCTTAAAAAATTGCTCAAAGATAAAGAAATTGGCGAAGATGATGAGCGTCGTGGACAGGATGAGGTGCAAAAACTTACTGACCATTTTGTAGTAGAAATAGAGAAATTGTTGCACACAAAAGAGATAGACCTGATGGCGGTTTAACTGCACTGTATGTGGAGCTGCATACCATGAGAAAGCGGGTGCACTGCTCGCTTGTGCGACCAAAATGGTCGCTGTCCTCGCGAAATTCCTTCAGAGGTTCTTAATGGCGTTATTTCAAAGTCCCACCCGCACCGTTCCGATTGTACCTAAAGTGCCACGTCATATTGCCATCATCATGGATGGTAATGGTCGTTGGGCAAAACAGCGTTTTCTACCACGTGTCGCTGGGCATCAGCGTGGTGTGGAAACAGTACGCGAGATTGTGAAAGTTTGCCGCGAATTGGGAGTTGAATACTTAACCCTGTTTGCCTTTAGCAGCGAGAACTGGCGTCGCCCGGCAGAAGAAGTTTCTTTTCTGATGCAGTTATTCCTGAAAATGCTTGAACGTGAAGTATCTAAGTTGCACGAAAATAACATTCGGCTAAAAATAATCGGCGATCGTAGCCGTTTCAACGCCAAACTTAATCAATATATTTTGGACGCGGAACAATTGACTGTGGGCAATGTTAGCTTAACGCTTACTGTTGCTGCCGACTACGGTGGACGCTGGGATATTATGCAAGCCATGCAGACGATGCTGCAAGCGCGTCCTGATTTGGCTGGCGGTTTTAATGAAGAAGACCTGGAAGTGTATCTCTCTATGCATTATGCGCCTGAGCCGGATTTGTTTATCCGCACTGGTGGGGAACAACGCATCAGCAATTTTTTGCTCTGGCAACTGGCTTATACCGAGTTATATTTCACCGATACGCTATGGCCCGCTTTTAATGGCGAGGCATTGAAATTGGCTATCCAGTCTTACTGCGCACGGGAGCGCCGCTTCGGCCGAACGAGTGAACAAGTTCGAAGTGAACGAATGCAAGATGGGAAAACTAATGCTTAAGCAGCGTGTGGTCACAGCCGCCATATTGCTGGTGTCGTTTCTGTTAGCACTATTTTTGTTGCCTACTTTAGGGTGGGCTGCGCTGGTAATTATCATTGTGTTGCAAGGATCATTGGAATGGGCGCACTTATCTAACCTGTCCAGAAACACTGTTCATGCTTATTTGTGGCTGACTCTGGCTGTGATGCTGTGCATCGTTTGGCTTGATACGCAATATCCCTGGCAGCTTGAGTCATTGCATCTGCTGATATATGGCATGTCGGCGTTGTTATGGTTAATTATGGTGCCACTTTGGCTGATCGCTCGTTGGCAAGTGCGTCAACCGCTGTTGATGATGCTAACTGGTTGGATACTATTGATACCGACGGGCTTAGCGATGATGGACTTGCGTGTGCAAAATCCTTGGTGGTTATTGGGGGTGATGGGGTTAGTATGGGTGGCAGATATAACTGCTTATTTTAGTGGGCGTAAATTTGGCAAAAATAAGCTAGCGCCCAATATTAGTCCCGGTAAAACTTGGGAAGGAGTGTTCGGCGCTCTGCTCGGAGTAACCGTGTACATATTGCTGATTGTTTGGGCAAGTGATCTGTTCACTAATTACGGAGCGCTGCCCGGCATGTTAATAGCATCTTGGGGGTGGGTGGGACTGGCAGTCATCGGTGATTTGTTCGAATCGGCTATTAAGCGGCAAGCTGGGGTTAAGGATAGCGGCGCATTGCTTCCCGGCCATGGTGGCCTGCTGGACCGCATTGATGCTCTGACCTCCACTTTGCCATTAGCTGCAATGGTGGTTCTCCTCCAAAGGCTGGCATGAGAAGCATAAGCTACCTCACCATACTTGGTTCCACTGGCAGCATAGGGACCAGTACATTGGATGTCGTGGCACGCCACCCTGAGCGGTACCGTATCATGGCACTCACTGCACAGTGCCAAGACAATATTCTGTTTGAGCAATGTATTCGTTTTGTGCCACGCTATGCTGTATTGCTGGATGAAGGAGCCGCCATGCGGCTGGCGCAGCGTATTGCCGGAGCTGGCTTGGATGTAGAAGTTTTGTGTGGTGCTGCGGCGCTGGAGCGGGTTGCGTCACTGCCGGAAGTGGATACGGTGATGGCGGCCATTGTCGGCGCAGCAGGGTTGCGTCCTGCACTGGCTGCTGCACGCGCAGGCAAGAAAATCTTGTTGGCGAACAAAGAAGCACTGGTAATGGCAGGGCGAGTATTCATGGACGAGGTGCAAAAATTTGGCGCTACTCTGTTGCCTATTGACAGTGAGCATAACGCCATCTTTCAGGCTTTGCCCCATAATTATTCCCGTCATCATACGGATAGTTTAGCTGCCAGCGGGGTAAGTAAAATTTTGCTCACTGCATCTGGCGGTCCTTTCCTCAATACTACGTTATCTGCATTACAACATGTCACGCCGGAACAAGCGTGTGCGCATCCTAATTGGGTAATGGGACGCAAGATTTCGGTAGATTCCGCTACCATGATAAACAAGGGGCTGGAAATTATTGAGGCACACTGGTTGTTTAACGCGCCAGCCGATGCGATTCACGTCGTGGTGCATCCACAAAGCATTATTCATTCGCTGGTGCAATATGTGGATGGCTCGGTACTGGCGCAGCTTGGCAACCCGGACATGCGCATCCCAATTGCTTATGCGTTGGCTTATCCTGAACGCATTGAAGCTGGTTCAGAACCGTTAGATCTGTTCAAGATAGCTACCCTTGATTTTATTGCCCCGGATTTCATACGTTTCCCAGGGTTGGCATTGGCCTACCAGGCTTTGCGCGCCGGCGGCACAGCACCTGCCGTGCTAAATGCGGCTAACGAAGTTGCCGTGGCTGCATTTCTAAACAAACAGATTACTTTCCTTGCCATTCCACGTCTGATAGAAGATGTGCTAGCTGACTTGCCGGTAACCACAGTTAATACGTTGGAGGATGTTTTAACTGCGGATGCCGCTGCACGTCTAGTGGCAAATGATTTAATAAAAAATACGATTTGTTTATCATGATTACGCTGTTGGCTTTCATTGTTGCTATAGCAATACTCGTAGTGATCCATGAGATGGGTCATTACTGGGTAGCACGATTATGCGGAGTGAAGGTGTTGCGTTTTTCAGTTGGCTTTGGCAAGACAATCTACACCAAACGTTTTGCAAATAGTGAGACAGATTGGGTAATCTCCGCCATTCCCTTAGGTGGTTATGTCAAGATGCTGGATGAGCGTGAAGGTAAAGTGGCAGAGCATGAGCTACAACATGCATTCAATCGCCAGCCTGTGCTACAGCGCATGGCTATTGTGGTAGCGGGGCCGGTGGCCAACCTGTTGCTGGCTATTTTACTATTCTGGGCGTTATTCATCTATGGTGTGCCTAGCCTTAAACCTGTGCTGGGGGAAGTATTGCCAAATACCGCAGCAGCAGCAGCATCCCTGCAAGCGCAGGAAACCATCGTCAGCATTAATGAGCAAGCCATTCCGAGTTGGGAGCAGGTAAGCTGGGTTATATTAGATCTCGCTCTGCAAGGTGCTACCGAAGCGCGCATAGAAGCGCGCACCGCGCAAGGGGATATAGTCTGGCATGTGCTCAATCTGAAAACACTCACTTCGGGTGATATGAATGAAGGTTTTTTGCACTTTCTCGGTTTACAGCCTTATCAGCCGCTGGTGCGTCCTGTCATCGGAAAATTGGTAGAAGGCGGGGTTGCCCAACGTGCAGGGCTACTTCCAGGCGATAAAATCGTGCGTGTAGATGGGAAGAGTATCGGAGACTGGAAAGACTTGGTGGCGGCAGTGCGTGGCCATCCAGGACAGCCACTTCAGTTAGAGATTGAGCGAAAAGGCACGCCACTACAGGTTATTTATCTTACACCTGAAGTAAGTAGCGAAGCGGATATAACGGTCGGAAAGATTGGAGCTGCACCGCACATAGACCGGCATGAGTTTGATGCCATGTTGACTACAGTGCATTATTCGCCGTTTGCGGCATTCGGACATGCCGTACGAAAAACGTGGGAAATTGCCAAGGTAAGTTTGAAGACGTTGGGCAAAATTGTAATAGGTGAAATGTCGCTGAAAAATCTGAGTGGGCCCATTACCATTGCTGATTATGCGGGACAGTCCGCACAAATGGGTGTAGTCGCGTACCTAAGTTTTCTGGCGCTGATCAGTATTAGCCTCGGGGTGTTGAATTTGTTGCCTATCCCTTTATTGGATGGGGGACATTTGCTGTATTATATTGCCGAGTTAATTAAGGGCAGTCCGATATCCGAGAAGGTTTGGGAAGCCGGGCAAAAAATTGGTATCGTGCTGCTCGTTACCTTGATGGCTCTTGCGTTGTTTAACGACTTTAGCCGCCTGTTTTAGGTTGAAACAATACATGAAATTGAAAAATTTAGCGGGACTTATCCCGTTGTTGTATGCCGCGTCCGCCATAGCCATCGAGCCTTTCGTGGTTAAAGATATCCGTGTAGAAGGTATACAACGTACTGAGGCAGGCACTGTATTTAGTTATTTACCGGTCAAGGTTGGTGACAAGCTGGATGATGAACATGCTGCCGCAGCAATCCGTGCACTCTTTGCCACTGGCTTTTTCAAGGACGTGCGCCTTGAAACGCAGCAGGGGGTGTTAATTGTGCTGGTGCGCGAACGCCCGTCCATCGCCAGCATTGAAATTAACGGTGTAAAAGAGTTTCCAAAAGACACGCTGCGCGACAATCTTAAGTCAGTGGGGCTGGCGGATGGTCGTATTTTCGACAAATCTGCTTTGGATAAAGCAGAACAAGAACTCAAGCGTCAGTATGTAGCGCGTGGCAAATATGGGGTGAAAGTCAACGCTACTGTCACCGAGTTAGAACGTAACCGCGTCGCTATCGTTTTTAATGTGGTTGAGGGTGAAACTTCTAAAATCAGGGAAATTAATATTATTGGTAACCAAGCTTTCAGCGAAAAAAAATTGAAAGGCTTGATGCAGCTCGGTACTCCAAACTGGATAAGCTGGTTTACCAAAAATGATCAATACTCCAAACAAAAACTGTCTGCCGATCTGGAAATTCTACGTTCATTTTATCTTGACGCGGGCTATCTGGAGTTTGCCATAGACTCTACCCAAGTTTCTATTACACCGGATAAGGAGCACATTTACATCACCATTAATCTTAGTGAAGGTGCTAAGTACACGGTTTCCGATATTAAAGTATCTGGACCTGAGAATATTTTGTCGCATGTTGAAACGCGTAAACTGGTCAAAGTACAAACGGGGGATGTGTTTTCCCGCAAGGAGTTGACCGATTCTAGCAAGAAAATCGGTGATCGCCTGGGTGAGGATGGTTACGCTTTCGCTAATGTCAATGCGGTACCGGATGTCGATAAAGAAAAACATCAGGTGGGATTTACCTTTGTAGTTGATCCTGGTTCGCGGGCTTATGTACGGCATATCGACATTACAGGTAACACTAAGACTAGCGATATTGTGATCCGGCGTGAATTTCGCCAGATGGAGGGGGCATGGTATTCCGCGTCTAAAATTAAGACATCTAAACAGAAAGTCGATCGTTTAGATTTCTTTAGTGAAGTCAATATTGAGACATTACCGGTACCGGGCACAAATGACCAGCTAGATGTAAGTTTGGCTGTCAAGGAAAAGCCCACTGGAGATTTTTCGATCGGTGCCGGGGTATCTAGTAACGTTGGGGTGGTGTTTACTGGTTCTGTCACTCAACGAAATTTGTTCGGTACCGGTAACAACCTGTCCACACAAATTAATACCGGTAAAGTTAATCAAGTATATTCGGTATCTTACACTAACCCCTATTACACCGATAATGGAATGAGCCGAGGCTTCGATGTATACAAACGCAATGTGAATTCCACTTTCACGGCGATTAGTCCATACCTTTCATCCACCATTGGTGGAGGAGTGCGTTTTGGCGTACCAATCAGTGACTTCGAAAATACACATTATGGCCTATCGGCGGAAAAGACCGAACTGACACTTACCGACACTAGTTCGCTACAGATGAAAGATTACGTTAGAATCTTTGGGCCTTCCACGAGCAATTTGTTGGGCTCGGTGGGTTGGAGCCGGGATAACCGCGACAGCGCTATTTATACTACGGCGGGGACGGTGCAACGTGCTTTTGTGGAGGTGGCTATGCCGATCTCCAATCAACAGTTTTACAAACTTACTTACCAGCATCAGTGGTTTTACCCGATAAGTCAAAATATTACTCTTATGCTGAATGGTGAAGCGGGAGGTGCTGAAGGCTATGGCGGCAAAACAGTGCCATTTTTCAAAAACTTTTATGCTGGTGGGCCAGGATCGGTTCGTGGTTTCAGGCCATTTTCTATTGGGCCGAAGGATATAAATAATAATTCCTTAGGTGGCACAAGGCGCATAGTAGGAAATGCTGAATTACTGTTTCCTATGCCTGGAATGAACAAGGACAGGTCAGTACGTTTGAGTACTTTTTTTGATGTGGGCGCGGTGTTTGGTCCAGGCCTTACAGCATCCGACAGCTTACGTTATTCTACTGGTGTCGCCGTTACTTGGGTATCGCCGATGGGCCCACTAAAAATTAGCGTGGGTGTGCCACTAAACAAACAATTTGGTGATAAATTGCAACAATTCCAGTTTACCTTGGGCTCGTTATTTTAAAAAATTGGGGTAGGAGAAAAAATGAAAATTTTAAGTGTGATGTTTATGCAGGTATTGCTGCTAGTTGGCTGCACTCAAGTATTGGCGGCCGATTTTCGGGTCGGCATAGTGAATACTGAGCGAATTTTGCGGGAATCTGCGCCTGCAGTGAAGGCCGAGAAAAAAATTGAAAAAGAGTTTTCTGGACGTGATCAAGAGATTAAGAAAGTTGCCAAACAGGTAAAAGATGTTCAAATCTTCATGGAAAAGGAAGGGCTGACCCTGCCAGATGCTGAAAAACGCAACAAGGAACGTGAGCTGGCCAATCTCAACATGAATCTGCAACGCATGCAACGTGGTTTCAGTGAAGATCTGAATCTGCGCAAAAATGAGGAAATGTCAGTGGTTTTGGAACATGCTAACAAGGCCATTCAGGCGCTTGCAGAAAAAGAAAAGTACGATTTAATTTTGCAGGAGGCAGTGTATCGTAGTCCTAATATTGATATTACCGAAAAAGTTCTGAAATATATGGCGAACGAAAAATAACGCTTTGAAAGCAATTAGGATCGTATGAAGAGAAAGGATTATAACCTTAAGGAAATTGCAGCGCATTTTGGTGGTCAGTTGCTGGGAAATACCGAAATAACTGTTAATCAAGTAGCTACGCTGGAAAACGCTAAGGCGGGGCAACTCACTTTTCTGGCAAGTGCAAAATATCGCCCACTTCTTGCTAATACCCGTGCCAGTGCAATAATCGTCAGCACGTCAGATTCAGAGGCGACACTGCTACCCCGCATCGTAAGTGATAATCCTTATCTTTATTTTGCTAAGGTATCAGCATTTTTAAATCCACTAGATTCAATAGTTCCGGGCGTTCATCCCAGTGCTGTGGTTGAAGAGGGTGTTCAAATTGATCCCAGTGCCTATATTGGTCCGAATGTGATGATCGGTGCAGACACTAAGGTAGGAGCTGGCAGTGCAATTATGGCAGGATGCAGTATTGGTGCCAGGGTATCCATCGGTACCGATACCCGTCTGTACCCACGAGTGGTGGTATATAACAATTGTGTGCTGGGAAACAGATTAATTGTGCACTCTGGTGTTGTAATTGGTGCAGATGGTTTTGGTCTGGCGATGGATGAAGGCCGCTGGCTGAAAATTCCGCAGATTGGGCGCGTGGTCATTGGTGATGATGTGGAAATCGGCGCAAATACTACTATCGATCGTGGTGCGTTGGATGACACCGTCATTGAGGAAGGCGTCAAGTTGGATAACTTGATTCAGATTGCGCACAATGTTCGCATTGGTGCACATACCGCCATTGCTGGATGTGTTGGCATTGCAGGTAGCGCAATTATCGGGCGCCATTGTCGTATCGGTGGTGGTACCGGTATTTTAGGACATACACAGATATCGGATCATGTCGAGATTTCTTCATATACGATGATCGGAAAATCTATTCGGGAACCGGGTACCTATACTGGAATTTTTCCATTCAGTTCGCATAAAGTGTGGCAAAAAAATGCAGCCCAGCTGCGTCATCTGGATGAATTAGCCAGCAAAATAAAAATGCTGCAGCAAGAGATTGAGACTTTAAGAAAGGAACGTTCATGAGTACAGACACCCAAATGGACATCTATGAGGTTTTGGAATACTTGCCGCACCGCTACCCCTTTTTGCTAATTGATCGTGTGCTGTCATACGATCTTGGCAAGGATATCGTGGCAGTAAAAAATGTCAGCATTAATGAACCTTTTTTTGGCGGCCATTTCCCGCATCATCCGGTTATGCCTGGCGTATTGATTGTCGAAGCCATGGCCCAAGCTGCAGCAATCCTGGTGTTTAAAACTTCAGGAACCAAGCCGGACGATAAATCAGTTTATTATTTTGTTGGCATTGACGGGGCACGTTTCAAGAAACCAGTGATTGCGGGCGACCAACTCATTCTAAAGGTATCGTTTCTCCGAAATCTACGTGGCCTATGGAAGTTTTCTGCTACTGCGGAAGTAAATGGACAGGTTGTGACAGAGGCTGAACTAATGTGTACGGTGCGGGAATTGTAATGTTTCACCCGACAGCCATCATTCACCCAAATGCCAAGTTGGCAGATAACGTTGAGGTGGGTGCATATTCAATCATCGGCGAATATGTCGAGATTGGTGAAAATACTCATGTCGGATCACATGTGGTAATCGGTGGACACACCTGTATTGGCCAACATAACCGTATATTCCAATTTTGTTCACTGGGTGAAATCCCGCAAGATAAGAAGTATGCTGGCGAGCCGACTCGACTGGAAATTGGTGATAACAATACCATTCGCGAATTTTGTACCTTTAATATAGGTACTTCGCAAGATGCTGGCGTGACGCGTATTGGGAACGATAACTGGATTATGGCCTATGTGCATTTGGCGCATGACTGTCAGATCGGGAGCCATACAATTTTCGCCAACAATGCAACGCTGGCCGGGCACGTCAGGATTGATGACTATGTAATCCTAGGAGGATTTTCGATGGTACACCAGTTCTGTCAGATTGGCATGCATGCAATTACTGGAATGGGCGCTGTTCTTTCGCAAGACGTTCCGCCTTATATCACTGCCGCTGGTAACCCTACTGCCCCTCACGGTATTAATTCGGTAGGTTTGAAGAGGCGTGGTTTTTCAAATCCAGCGGTAATGGCGATCAAGCGTGCTTACAAAACCTTGTATAAATCTGGGTTGACCTTAGAGCAGGCTAAAGTAGTCATTGAAGACCAAGCAGCAGAATATCCAGATCTAAATGCACTGGTTAATTTTCTGGGTCGTTCGCAACGCGGCGTCATTCGTTAATCTGGTTTATGACACAGCAAGTAAAAGTGATCGGCATTGTTGCCGGTGAAGCTTCAGGTGATTTGCTTGCTAGCCATATGATGGAGGAATTAAAACGGGCAGTACCCGGTGTAATGTTCATCGGAATCGGTGGCCCTAAGATGCAGGCAGTTGGTATGCAAGTGTTATTTGCGCAGGAAAAACTTGCGGTGCGTGGTTATGTCGAAGTGCTGAGACATTATCGTGAAATAATGGGCATACGCCGCAAGCTTCGAGCATATTTCTATGCACATCCACCAGATTTATTTATTGGTATTGATGCGCCAGATTTTAATCTTGATCTCGAGTTAAAGCTTAAGGAACATGGTATTCCCACCATACATTACGTTAGTCCATCTATTTGGGCGTGGCGCGGCGAACGCATCCACAAGATTAAGCGTGCAGTGTCGCACATGCTGGCCTTATTTCCTTTTGAACCACCGCTATATGAAAAAGAAGGCATTCCGGTAACCTATGTCGGGCACCCTCTGGCCGATATGTTGCCATTGGAACCCAATAGGGACGCAATGCGCGAGCAGATGCGCTTGCCCACACAAAGTAAAGTTTTTGCCTTCCTGCCAGGAAGCCGTCAGAGTGAGGTTCGGAATCTGGCTGTGACCTTTATTGACACAGCGAGAATTATTTTACGAAAATTGCCTGAGGCAATCTTTCTTGTCCCATTGGCGACCGTCGAAACACGCCGTATTTTTGAGGAAATCTTGAGGCATGGTGGTGGACAAAATTTACCAATCAGAATCCTATTTGGTCATGCGCACGATGCGATAATTGCCGCAGATGTTGTGCTGGTTGCATCGGGTACCGCTACGCTAGAAGTTGCGTTGCTCAAACGTCCCATGGTCATTACTTACAAGATGCCAGCCTTGTCATATTGGCTATTGAAACCTAAGGCATACCAACCATATTTTGGCCTTCCAAACATACTTGCAGGTAAATTTGTCGTGCCGGAACTATTACAGAACGATGCAACACCGGAGAATCTTGCACAGGCACTATTAAACTGGTTTTCTAGTGAGCAGGCAGTGACCGAACTGGAAGCAATTTTCACCGATATGCATTCTACGCTTAGGCAGGGCAACGCTCACAAGGCGGCACAAGCTATCCTGCCATATTTGGGTATGTAGCAGGGGTCGTCAAGTGAAAAACAATTTGTTTATCTGTGGTGTGGATGAAGCTGGCCGCGGCCCGTTAGCCGGACCAGTCTACGCCGCTGCTGTAATATTGGATAGCCGCCGACCAATAGAGGGACTGGATGATTCCAAGAAGCTCAGCGAAAAGCGGCGCAATTATCTGGCATTAGAGATAAAGCAACATGCCTTAGCGTGGGCGATTGCAGAAGCTTCAGTTAAGGAGATTGATTCGATCAATATTTTGCGCGCGAGTCTGTTGGCTATGCGTCGTGCAATTGAAATGCTGCAGATCTGCCCGCAAGAGATTTTGGTCGATGGCCTGTATTGCCCGGATACAGGAATACCGAGCCGTGCCATTGTGCGGGGAGATAGCACTGTTACGTCCATCTCTGCAGCTTCTATATTAGCTAAAACCGCGCGTGATGCAGCGATGCTATTGCTGCATAATCTCCAGCCACAGTATGGTTTTGCTGCACACAAGGGCTACGCGACAGAGGCACATCTGATGGCATTGAAAATGCATGGCGTTTCCGCCGAACATAGAAGAAGTTTTCGGCCCGTGCGGGAAATATTACAACAGAATAAATAAGGGATGAAGCTGATAGTGTCTCTATAGACGTGTGTGGATCGAAGAGGACATGAGTGAAGCTAAGGGCGCAGTCACATTATATTGTGCTCAGGTTGTTTGGTAGGGCAACTGTTTTGATGGAAGCGGAGCCGCAGGTGTTGGTTGCTCCGTAACTTGATATTTTAATTGATAGCACCAGTTATGGTCTACTATCTGAGCCTCAAATAGACAATAAATTAGATATGAGCAAATCATCTAACAAAACAGCCGCTGTCATGGCCGCTCTCACCGGTATTGGAAATAAATTATTTATTAATATACGCCGCTGAAAAATACGGGGTTGCGCGCTCATCAATTAGCTGTGCTCTAAAAGCGTAGAGAATTTTATAAAGTTTCCATAGATGCTGAGAGCGTAAAAATATTGCGTAATCTAGGCGATGGCGATCTACTAGTGGGGATTTGTCGGGCAGCTGCTAATATTAAATAGTCTGCTGGCCTTGATGCAATCCTTATTTTACTTTTTCGGAGCAACGCTTGCTTTTTGACAGTAAAAATATCGCTGTAACTTATTAATATTTTTACTAATGTTTGGTGGGTTGTATGTGACTCGAACACATGACCAACGGATTAAGAGTCCGATGCTCTACCAACTGAGCTAACAACCCAATAGATCAAATAAATCTGAGTGTCGAATTGTAGGCAGATTGGTGAAATTGTCAATTTTTTATTTTCATAAATCCTGCGTTTAATGAGCGTTAATATGTTGGCAATAGAGAAGATTTTTTGGTTTGACAGCACACAGCTTGTCTGTTTTTGATTTTTATATATTTGAGGTAGATTGGAGAAAATAGAATCAGGCATTTCTGTAACATACAGATAGAGAACAACTTAAGATGGGGTAGATGTACTGCCTGCCCCCGAAATTGGTAGTGTCAGGAATTTTGTGTGTCTGAAGTCACGGTTAAATTTCACGGCATCCTCAAACTGAATCCGTGAAGCGTTCACCGAACAGAATGGCGAATTGGGTTTTGGCAGCACGCCAAGTG
>QFXJ01000033.1 GCA_003402375.1 Candidatus Nitrotoga sp. CP45 | reverse complement strand
GATTTATCCCTTCAAGTAGCTTGTCCAGGATGGAGGGGTCTAGTGTCGTCATACGAGTCCTTTCTATTGAAACTCATTATCATCGTATGACTTCTTTCACACAAAAATTCTGACAGGCTCCCGAAATTTCCGTATATAAATCCATTCTAGTATTGATTCTTAATTAATTAACTTTGTGACTGTTTGAAAATGGAGGGATCGAGCTGATGTCTCTGGAGTAATTTATAGAACTCGGTTCGGTTGCGTTTGGCTAAACCCGCAGCTTTAGTCACATTACCTGCCGTAATTTTTAACACACGTACCAGATAATCTCTTTCGAAATGCCTGCGCGCATCTTCGAACGAAACTAACCCTTCTTCTTCTTTTTGCATGGCATCGTATACCAGCACGGAAGAAATGAGTGGAGCAGTGCTTAAAACAACGCATTGTTCGACAATGTTCATCAGTTGCCGTACGTTGCCAGGCCATGAGGCACGCACCAGCATTTCCATTGCATCAGGCGAAAATCCATTAATTTTTTTATCGTATTTTGCGCCAAGTAAGCTGAGAAAATGTTTTGCCAACATGGGAATGTCTTCACGCCGTTGTGACAATGCTGGAATTGTTAGCGCTACGACTTTTAGTCGATAATATAAATCTTCGCGGAAGCTGCCTGTACCAATTTCAGCCAGAAGGTCACGGTGGGTAGCAGAGATAATGCGTACGTCCACCGGGATGGTCTGCACTGATCCTACAGGACGTACTTGTCTTTCTTGGAGAACTCGTAATAGCTTGACCTGGAGCGGAAGCGGCATGTCGCCAATTTCATCAAGAAGAAGTGTCCCGCCCTCTGCCAATTGAAATAAGCCTTTATGATCGCGAACAGCGCCGGTAAACGCCCCTTTGACGTGCCCAAACAATTCTGATTCCAATAACTGTTCGGGAATTGCAGCGCAGTTGACGGCTACAAATGGCCGATGATGGCGCTTGGACGCATCGTGAATGGCATGAGCAAATAATTCCTTGCCAGCACCACTTTCTCCGTAAATAAGCACGCTTGCATCGCCTTTTGCGACGAGCTCTGCTTTCGTGAGAATATCCTCCATCACGGCGCTTTGGGTGATGATATTTTTGCGCCACGCAGCTTGGGATTCTTCTTTTTGGAGCCCAGTGCCCGGCACCAGTCTGAGAGCCTGATCAACGTGGGCTAACAGAATTTTACTATCGAAAGGTTTGGTCAGATAGCCGAATACACCCCGTTGTGTAGCGGCAACTGCATCAGGGATAGAGCCATGTGCTGTCAGAATGATTACCGGTAAAGTGGGTATAGTGCGATGAATGTGTTCGAACAATTTCATTCCATCCATACCGCTCATTTGCATATCGCTAATAACAAGTTGCGGGCGCGACATGTCCAAGTAATTAAGGGCTATCTCGGCGCTTTGCGCCAATTCAGTCTTATATCCAGCAGCCGTTAAACGAATGGAAAGGAGTTCTAGCAGATCTGTATCATCGTCGACTATCAGTATTTTTGGATTAGATTCAGTCATTTTTTGCATTGTACTCAAGGCTTATCCCTGAGGATAAGATTTTTTTCCATATTTTTGATGTCATCAATTTGATTTTTCAAAATCTCAGAGTGCTTTTGCTCTTCTTTCAACTTTTGCGATAGCTCGTTCACATTGCTATTGATACGCTGCTGTTCAGCAAGCAACGTTGACAGTAAATGTTTTAAGCTGCGCATGCTGGCCGATAATTTCGCTTCTTTCGACCATTCATTGAGCAGATTAAGTGCAGCGCCAGTATCGCGGAAGGATGTATTGGGCAATACAAGTAATAGTGCTAACTCTGCCCGAGCAGTATCACTCCTGGCCAATATTAAATTTTGTTTCGCTTTGTCATGTTCTTTAACCAGCTCTGTTGCGGGCATTTTTCGGATGGACTCGTAATATTGCATTAATACTTCCAATTGGCTGGGGGGTGCAATAACTAGAGGTTGAGGAGGCAACATTACTATAGGTGGCGGGTTCGTTGGTATGGCTGAACAGGCGTTTAGGGTGGCCAGTATTATTGTTAGAAGAACCCATGGTTTTTTTGGAATGATACTCATGAGCAGCTTTCTGGATCATGGATGGGCAAGGTAAGGCGGAAATGGGCACCTGTCTTAATTTGTTGCACTAGATCAATATTGCGACCATTAGCGAGAGTGGATTCATCATTGCTCCGCCGTTCAGAAGAGCGGTTTGCCTTAAGCTCAATATTGCCACCATGGGCAAGAGCATATTCACGTGCAATGGACAGACCCAATCCCGTTCCTCTAACATGGCTTTCAGACAATCTTCGCCCCTGGTAAAAGGGCTCAAACACTTTGTCCTGGTCAATTTCGTCTATGCCTGGACCGGCGTCCATTATGTCTAGCTGTACCGAATCGTCAACCTTGCTTGTCCATATTTTGATGCGGCCACCGAGCGGAGAATATTTCACGGCATTTGATAAAAGGTTGTCAATAATGATTCTGATTTTTTGTTCGTCACAGTCAATCATTAATTCCGTGCAAGCTAGATCGATTTTCAGGTTTTTATTCATGATGGCGAGGTTTTGATCTTGTAATACGATACTCAAAATGCCCGCCAAGTTCGCTTGTTGTTTCATAAGTGCAGATTTCTCAGTCTGCAATGCGCTGTAATTTAATAAATCTTCAATGCGTTTTTGCAGTTGTATGCTGTTGCTATGGAGAATATTTGCGATCTGCTGTTGTTTTACGGTTAGCTCTCCAACTATGCCTTCCGCAAGTAAATCCGCGCCTTCGCGCATTGATGTGAGAGGGGTTTTGAGTTCGTGGGAAACGTGTCGAAGAAATTTGGTTTTTTGTTCTTCCAGTTTAAGCAAGCGCCGACGCATCCAATCAAGGCGTTCGCCAAGGTACATTAAATCCTGTGGGCCATCGACACGCACTGTTTTTGATAATTCACCCTGTCCCATGTTACGGATAGCTTCATCAATTTGACGAATTGGACGTGTAATCAGCACGGAGAATCCAAGTGCAAGCAATATCGCAAACGGGATTAAAGCGAACAACTCCCAAACCATAACGGTGTGCGCATGCTCCGCCATATTCTGCATTTCATCCACCTCTAGTTCTATTAATGCATAACCGAAAGCAGAAAAACTGCGCGCGGAATCCAGCAGTGGCGCGAAACTTTTAACCAGTCCGCGTAATTGTTCTGGAGCTTGGCTCGCAGCTGATACTTTCTGAAAAATCGCATTTTCCAGTGACAGCAGCTGTTCCAGCATCTGTTTTTGCTCAGTGCGCGATGACAGTTGGAAAAGGTCTGTGGCTGTTTTTCCGAATTTCGTGTGTGCTTGAAAATATCCCTCAAGTAAGGATTCATCACCAAGAATAAGTGTCTGCCGCACACTCCGTTCCATTATATTAATTTCATTGGTTAACGTATGGCTAGCAAGCGTGATTTGTACTGCCTGGTAAACGGCCTTGCGACTTTGATCTGCCAGGCGGTTGATAGACACCGCACTATTAATAAGCGCAACAATGAGCGGCAGACCAACAAGCGTAAATCCGAGCAGAATCAGTTTCAGGAAAGATTTTGGGTTGTGCCGAAATCGCCCTAAGGCGTTGGCAGCAAGCCCACCCTCCGTTCCTGTAGTTTCAGAGGTTATGAAAAAAACCATTATTTATTGGGTATCAGTAAAATAACTATGACGATATACGGATGGTTAAAATTTTGGCTAGAGCAATGGTTAATCCATCAAATTTCGGGTAATTTATTTTCCAGCTCTGTTATTCCTGCCACTCCTTCATGTAAATCAAGAAAGAACTAACCTTAAATTGCTTTGTATTTAGATGCGATTTTCAGAAAAACAATGGGTTACTTTAGCCTTAAATTGTATTGAGTCGCAATAACTATTTGGATCGGTTTAATTTAGGGTTCGCGCATTGTGGAGAGCATCGGCAAGTTGGTACACTGACATAGCGTAGAAAATATTATTGTTGTAAAGCATAATGACTTGGAAATTTTTGAATGTTAGCCAAAATTCCTTGCCATCGGATACGGTAAAATCCAGCAGCCACGCAGATTTAAGGTCTGCGGTTTGTGCAACTGGAATAATGCCCATCTCTGCCCAAGTCGCCATACTGTGCGTTTCTTTGACATTTAGTTCAGCCTTTTTGTTTAATTTGACACGAACTGCTACAGGTTCGCCACTCTGCCAGCCATATTGTTTGAAGTAATTCGCCACACTACCGATGGCATCCTCTGGGTCATTAAATAGGTTGGTTTCTCCATCGTTGTTAAAATCCACCGCATGTTTTCGGTAACTGCTCGGCATAAATTGCGGGATGCCCAATGCACCTGCGTAAGAGCCGTGTATTTTGAATGGTTCGAATTTTTGTTCGCGAGCCAGTAGCAAGTATTCCTTCAATTCGTTACGGAAAAAGTCGGCACGACGCGGATAGTCGAAAGCCAAGGTAGTAAGTGTGTCCATTATATTGAACTTACCTGTATTGCGGCCGTAATTGGTTTCCACACCGATGACGGCGACGATCATCTCCTGCGGTACACCGTATTCTTTTTCTGCACGTTGCAGCACATTTATATGGTTTTTCCAAAATTTTAATCCCTCGTTTATGTGTTTGTTATTGGTAAAAGCGGCACGATATTGTGGCCAAGGTTTAATCGTGGCTGGCGCGGAAATGAGATTGATGGCCGCTGGACGATATTGCACGTGTTGAAATACCTGCTCCAGTTCGTTACGCTCGAACTGATGTTTTATTATCATTTCGTCAATGAATTCAGGTATGCCTGGTAGTTCTATTGCGCCCACGCTTGAAATAAAAAATAGTAGCAGAGCGGAAAATAGCCAAGTCATCATATCGTTTTGTACTTTACTTTGTTTGAAACAATTAAGGCCGACTGGAGATAGTGGAGTTCGGTAGGTAAGTTAACTATTGACCATATACGTCATACAGTCGTGTTGCCCATTCCTGAAATTCCAGTGTGCATATTATTGTTAGGTATTCGTTTCATTTTTACGTTTTGTTTTAAGCATTTTCATAGAAATGCTGGCCCCCATTTTTCTGTTTTGCAAGTTAAAAAGCAGGAACCAATAGACTAAAGTCCAAGTTAAATTGAAGAAATCATATGTTACAAGTCCAGACAGTTCATCTGCTCGCTACACGTTTACATTTTACCCTCGACAAACAGATGTACCACTGTTAAATTTCGCTCCCCGATTGCATTGGACTGAAAAAATTATTTTTATGGAAAAACCAACACAGCATCACCGCTTACTTATTCTCGGCTCAGGCCCCGCTGGCTATACTGCTGCCGTTTATGCTGCGCGTGCCAACCTTAAGCCCGCGCTGATCACCGGTTTAGCGCAAGGTGGGCAATTGATGACTACCACTGATGTTGAAAACTGGCCCGCTGATGTAATGGGTGTGCAAGGCCCTGAACTGATGACACGCTTTCAGCAACATGCGGAACGTTTTGAGACGCAAATTATTTTTGATCATATCCATACCGTCAAGTTACAGCAGAAACCTTTCACTTTGATTGGTGATTCTGGTAGTTACACCTGCGATGCACTTATTATCGCCACTGGTGCTTCGGCGCAGTATTTGGGTTTGCCTTCTGAAGCAAAATTCATGGGTAAAGGTGTATCCGCTTGCGCCACCTGTGATGGTTTCTTTTATCGCGGGCAGGATGTCGCAGTAATTGGGGGCGGCAACACAGCGGTGGAAGAAGCGCTGTATCTTTCTAATATTGCGCGCCATGTTACGCTCGTGCATAGACGCGATACCTTTCGCGCTGAGCGTATCTCAGTAGATCGCTTGATGGAGCAGGTTGGGCAAGGCAAGATTACGCTGCAATTACATCAAGTTTTAGACGAGGTGTTAGGTGACGACAGTGGCGTGACTGGCATGCGCCTCAAACATATGCACACCGGTAACACGCAAGACATCTTACTGACAGGTGTATTCATCGCTATCGGTCATAAACCTAATACCGACATTTTTACCGGTCAGTTAGAAATGGAAAATGGCTACATAATCACCCGTGGCGGGCTCAATGGGAATGCGACAGCCACCAGCATTTCCGGCGTATTTGCGGCGGGTGATGTGCAGGATTATATTTACCGGCAAGCGGTAACCAGTGCCGCTACTGGATGCATGGCAGCGTTGGACGCGGATAAATACTTAAGCGCAAAAAGCCTTTGAAGGAGCAATGAAAAAAAAGAATAGTCAGTCAGTACCAGTGAATTCTGAGCTATTCCAGCAGGCGCTGGATGGCGTTATTCCATTGCCGCCATCCAATCGTATTCCCTTGCCTCAACCACTGCGTCGCGCACCGTCACGTAATACCGCAATTTCCATTCCCTTAATTGAAGATACTTTGTCCGACAATGATACTGGGGATGACATTCCAACCGAGTTTCTGCGTTCCGGTATATCGCGCACAACCCTGCGCAAGTTGCGGCGTGGGCGATGGCCGATGCAGGACACCTTGGATTTACACGGTTTCCAAAGTGATGCGGCACGCAAGCTGTTGCTTGAATTCTTGCGCGATGCGATAGCGCATAACTTGCGCTTTGTATGCGTGATACACGGCAAAGGATGGCAAGCAGGTGGCAAGGAAGGCGTATTGAAAAGCCGTGTCCGCCATTGGCTATCTCAATATTCCGAAGTGCTGGCATTTTGTGAAGCACCGCAAAATGCGGGTGGTAGCGGCGCAGTTTGGATATTACTTAGGGTAAGTAATCAAAGCAGCGATATTCCTGGGTAAGCCATAAGTTGCCCTGTCTTTATGCATTTAAAAGTTGAGTATTGATCACTTACTTATCGATGCTCACTCAAATATTCATTCTGTGTCAATCAAAGAAATCAATTATATTTTTCCTTTCTACCTTTAAATTACCGTAAGACTGATCTATTCGACGAATGAGCAGTAAGTAGTCGCCGCCCCAATCTTGCACCGGAATTCATTGCCGATCTTTCCGTGCGATTGCAACTATTAATTCGGCACGAATTGAACTTGACTGCCGTTCGTGCTGAGCTTGTCGAAGCATAAGAAGCCATTCACATTTCGACAAGCTCAATGCGAACGACTTCTTGGATAAACTGTGCCGGATCAATAGATTTTGTGCCGGATGGCTGCGGCGATTTGCGTAAAACCTACGGGGCAGAAGATGTGTTTCACTGTATCTACGCTGTGTTCCATTCGCCGACCTACCGCAGCCGTTATGCCGAATTCCTGAAAATAGATTTCCCACGCTTGCCGTTGACGCGCGATGTGGCCTTGTTCCGCAGTCTGTGTGCCTTGGGCAAGGAACTGGTGGCGCTGCATTTGATGGAGCGACTTCCAAAACTGGAAACTCGCTATCCAGAAGCAGGGGATAACACGGTAGAGGCGGTGCGCTATACCAAACCGGCAAACGGTGTGCCGGGGCGCGTGTGGATCAACCAGAAGCAATATTTCGACAGCGTGCCGCCGGAAGTGTGGGGCTACCATATAGGCGGTTATTAGGTATGCCAGAAGTGGTTGAAAGACCGCAAGGGGCGGCAGATGACCTGACGCACTACCGGGGCATAGTCGCGGTTCTGGCACGCACCATCGAGCTATAGGCCGCGATTGATGATGCGATAGGCGAGTGGCCGTTGCAGTAGTAGCCTGTAAGATATCCGCAAATTTTTATTTTGACTGCCAGAAACCGGAACTTCGCCAGCAACTGAATCGTGCCAGGAGCAGAATGTTAGGTGGAGCAATGCGACCGTCCGGTTGTCGGCCTTATGTAGCGCTCCACATAAGGCCGATTATGTAGACTGATCGATTATGGAGAATAGCAACGGTGAATTATCGTGGAAGCCATGCGCCAAGCGACTTCCCTGATGAAATTGATTGTGCGAAGTCAACATAATTTCTGGAGCTGGGTAACTGCCAGTATAGGCAAGATCGGTCATGGATTGGCGGTGAGACCGCACAGGGGCTGGTAATGCCGCGATGATGATCCTATGAGTGTAACCTCGACAACATTGCCCCACCCTTGGTGGGTTGCGGATTATGCAGACCGTCCCCTTCACGTTCTTCGCGTCAGTTCAAGGCTTATTGCGGAAGCAGAGCGTCAAATCCACATAATCAACTGGTCTACATAATCGGCCAAAGCGGACGCTGGCGATTTTATGAAAATGCTGTTTGTTCGGTCTGCCGGTATGTCTGCTTCGAAATTTTGAATAATCACTTTTATGTGCCATGCATATGCGAAGCTGACTCCTTTAGTTCCTCGCCAGCCATTTGCTGAAATCTGTTAGGATTCGCCGCATGCTTTGGCGCTTCTGCGGCGGC
>QFXJ01000032.1 GCA_003402375.1 Candidatus Nitrotoga sp. CP45 | reverse complement strand
GGGCAACCTGAAAACAGCTATCAGTGGAACCTACCATGCTTTCGATTTCCGTAAATACGCTGACCGTTACCTGGCCGAGGTTCAGTACCGTTTTAACCGCCGCTTCGATCTTGGCACCATCCTCAAGCGCCTCGTTCGTGCTGCGGCGATTACAACCCCATGCCCTGAAGCTGCCCTTCGGGCAGCTGAGGCATGTAACTAATCAGGATGAATAAAGCCACAACCGCGATGCTCTTGTGAAAGGTCTTGTCACAGACTGGCGCGGCCAGACTGCGGATCTTGAATGTAGTTGACGGCGGTTATAAGTTGAGCTACATTGTGGCTCAACTTATAAGGATTGAGATATGGCTGCTAACACCGTTGTCCGTGCGCGTATTGACGAGCACATCAAAGAAGAGGCTACCGTCGTGCTGGCGGCGATGGGTCTAACTATTTCGGATGCTTTCCGCATCATGCTGACCCGCGTGGCACGCGAAAAGGCTCTGCCGTTTGAGCCGTTGGTTCCAAATGAGGAAACCATCAAGGCAATGAAGCAGGCGCGTAGCGGTAAGGGGCTGAAGCGTGTAACACTGGAGCAGCTTGCGGACGAGTGGCATAAGGGATGAGGGAGATTTTCCAGCAATCACCGTTCAAGGCCGATTTCAAACGGGTTAGCCGTTCGGGGCGGTACAAGGCGGAAGATGTGCTGGGTATCATCGCCAAGCTGGCGAATGACGGGCCATTACCGGAGCGATGCCGCGACCATGCGCTGACTGGCGAGTGGAAAGATTTCCGTGATTGCCACATCAAGCCCGACCTTGTGCTGATCTACCAGAAGCCAGATGCTGATCGCTTAGTGCTGGTGCGACTTGGTTCTCATAGCGAAGTTGGATTGTAGTGGGGACGAATCAACTGAAACGTAATTTGTTTAATGAACTGAAAGAAGGATTCACCGCACTCGAATCTGCACGCGAGGGCAAGATCACCTTGCGCCAGCATGGTGTAGAAAAGAAACCTGCGCTCACTATCACCCCGGAAGAGTTGCTTAGTCTGCGGGAGAAGCTGCACTTATCGCGAACCGTATTTGCCAGCTACCTGCGCACTAACGAGGCAAACTGGAAAGCTGGGAACAAGGACGAGCCAGACCGAATACCCAAGCTGCAATATTGATCCGTATGGTTGAGCGTTACCCGGATACGGGTGAGCGTTTGTCAGCCATTTGATTACCGGCTAATTGGCACCTCCAGATAATTTAAGGCTACGGGTGGGTTCATGTTGTCACGCCCTGATCACGCAGATATTCCTCATATGTTCCATGATAATCGGATACACCTTGTGGGGTGATTTCGATAATGCGCGTAGCGAGTGAAGTTACAAATTCACGGTCATGACTGACAAATATCAGCGTGCCTTTGTATTCAGTCAGAGCGGTGTTGAGCGACTCGATGGATTCCATGTCAAGGTGGTTGGTCGGCTCATCCATCAACAATACGTTGGGTCTTTGCAGCATTAGTTTGCCGAACATCATGCGTCCCTTTTCGCCACCGGATAAAACTTTTACGCTTTTTTTGACATCGTCGCCGGAAAACAGCAAGCGGCCGAGAATGCTGCGTACTTTCTGGTCGTCATCTCCCTCGCGTCTCCAATAGGTCATCCAGTCGGTTAGGACGGTATCTTTGGCGAAGTCATGCGCGTGGTCTTGTGCGAAGTATCCGACGTTGGCCTTGTCTGTCCATTTAATGGTGCCGTTGTCTACTTCAAGATCGCCCGCCAGGCAGCGTAGCAAGGTGGTTTTGCCAATACCGTTGGGGCCGATGATGGCGACGCGCTCACCGGCTTCAATACGGAAATTTAAATTAGAAAATAGCGGGCGATCAAAACCCTTGCTCATGTGTTGCACCTCTACTGCAACGCGGTGCAGCTTTTCGCGCTCATCATAGTCAAAGCGGATGAAGGGATACTGGCGGCTAGATGGCTTAATGTCTTCAATTTTTATTTTGTCGATCTGTTTCGCCCGGGATTGCGCCTGGGTTGACTTCGATGCATTCGCCGAGAAGCGAGCCACGAAAGCTTTGAGTTCAGCAACTTTTTCTTTAGCGCGGGCGTTGTCGGTAGCAAGTTGCGTGCGTACGGTCAAGGAGGCGAGCATGTAGTTGTCATAATTGCCGGGAAAAGTGGTGATTTTTCCGTAGTCCAGATCGGACATATGAGTACATACGCTATTCAGGAAATGGCGATCATGCGAGATGATTACCATGGTGCTTTTACGGCTGTTCAGCAAGTCTTCCAGCCACCGTATGGTGTTGATGTCGAGGTTGTTGGTCGGTTCGTCCAGCAACAAAATTTCAGGATCGGCGAACAGTGCTTGAGCGAGTAGCACACGCAATTTAAAACCCGGCGCTATCGCACGCATAGGCCCATTGTGCAGTTCTTGCGGTATTCCCACACCGTTCAATAATTCGCCCGCGCGTGCTTCGGCAGTGTAGCCATCGAATTCGGCGAATTTTGCCTCAAGGTTGGCGGCGTGCATGTAATCTTCTTCGCTGGCATCCGGGTTGGCATAGATTGCATCGCGCTCCACCATGACTTCCCACATTTCGGCGTGCCCCATCATTACTACCTGTGATACGGTATTGTCCTCAAAGGCGAATTGGTCCTGGCGCAGCTTGCCAAGGCGTTCGCCCTTGTCCAGCATTACATTACCGGAAGTTTGCGCCAGATCCCCGCCCAAAATTTTCATAAAGGTGGATTTGCCGCAGCCATTTGCGCCGATCAGGCCATAGCGATTACCATCGCCAAATTTTACGGAAACGTTTTCGAATAGCGGCTTGGCGCTGAATTGCATAGTGATATTAGCTGTAGATAACATGGCATACTCTAAAAATTAAGGCGCGCATTCTATCACGTGTACGGCTTACACCGGTCAGGGCGGCTGGGCTACAATGCCCGCTTTGCATTTTCTCTTAATAGTTCACATATCAAGACACTATGATTCCACATCTTACTACTGCCCTGAATGGTCCTCTGCTTGATCTTGAGCGCCGCATGCTCGACGCACAACCCACTATCGAGCACTGGTTTCGCTCGCAATGGGCAGAGCGCACCATTCCGTTCTACACCTCGGTGGATTTGCGCAATAGTGGTTTCAAGCTGGCACCGGTGGATACCAATCTGTTCCCGGGCGGCTTTAACAACCTTAATCCAGATTTTTTGCCGCTGTGTGTGCAAGCTGCACAAAGTGCAATTGAAAAAATTTGTCCAGAAGCCCGCGGTGTACTACTGATTCCTGAGAATCACACACGTAACACGTTTTACCTGCAAAACGTGGCTCAGCTCGCCCTGATTCTTAAACGGGCGGGTATGAATGTGCGTATTGGCAGCATGTTGCCGGAAATTACTCAGCCCACCAAACTGGCATTGCCCAATGGCAGCGCGCTTACGCTGGAACCTTTGCAGCGTAAAGGTAACCGTTTGGTGCTGGACAATTTCGACCCCTGCGTGGTGCTGCTCAATAATGATCTTTCCGCCGGGGTGCCGGACATACTGAAAGATCTGGAGCAGACCACGCTGCCACCGTTGGCAGCGGGTTGGACCACGCGGCGGAAGTCGCAACATTTCGGCGCGTACGACCGTGTTGCGGCCGAATTTGCCAAGCTACTCGATATAGATCCCTGGTTGATTAATCCCTATTTTGCCAGCTGCGGTCAGGTTGATTTTAAACAGAGTGCCAGTGAGGAATGTTTGGCTACGAATGTGGACAGCATTTTGCAGAAAATGCGAGTGAAATATGCTGAATATGGCGTCAAGGAAGCCCCATTTGTTATTGTCAAGGCCGATGCCGGCACGTACGGTATGGGCATCATGACGGTCAAGGACGCCAGTGAAGTACGGAGCCTCAACCGCAAACAACGCAATAAAATGGCCGTGGTGAAAGAAGGGATGCACGTTTCCGATGTGCTGGTGCAGGAAGGTGTCTATACCTTTGAGAGCATCAATGATGCGGTAGCCGAGCCGGTGGTATATATGGTCGACCATTTCGTGGTGGGCGGTTTTTATCGCGTGCATACCGGGCGCGCCGTAGATGAAAATCTCAATGCACCGGGCATGCACTTTGTTCCACTGGCATTCGATACTAGTTGTATTTTGCCTAATCCGGATTGTGCGCCGGACGACATGCCGAACCGCTTCTATGCATATGCTGTCGTGGCCAGAATCGCACTGCTGGCGGCGGCGTTAGAGCTGGAAGAAATGGAAGCGTGATCCAAGATACTTGCACCATAACAGGGTAGCGGCAGGGAGAGCCAAGGGCAAACTTCAGTGACTTTTTGTTGGTTCAGCGATGACAAAAAACTTGTTAATAACTTAGATAGTTTTCTGAATTTCTGTGTTTTTATGTTTATTTTTTGCGCGCGAAGGCTGTCCGTATTTTTTATTCCGATTACGGTGATATTTCTCCTCTCTGCCTGTGGTAAGGAACCGTTATATCAGGAACAAGGCTACGTATTTGGCACGCTTGTTGAAGTAAGCGTATATGGAGAAGACGAGGCTCGTGCCAAACAGTCCGTGTCGTCTGTGATGCATGAGTTTCAGCGATTGCATGATCGTTTGCACGCTTGGCAGCCTAGCGAGTTAAATGAATTGAATGCTGCCTTTGCCAGGGGGGAGAGCGGTGAAATTTCGTCTGAACTGACCGCCATGTTGACGGACGCTGCCCAACTGTCCGCGCAGTCCGATGGGCTGTTTAATCCCGCCATTGGAAGCATGGTGAAGCTGTGGGGCTTTCACGCCAGCGAATTTAAACCCATGTTGCCGGATGAAAATCGGCTTGCTGCATTGGTTTCAGCACATCCACAGATGAGCGATATTTATTTTTCTGTCAACCCCTTTCCCGCAGGCGGGAAAGGAGGGCGGATTGGAAGCCGCAATGTTGCGGTGCAGCTCGATTTAGGTGGTTATGCCAAGGGCTACGCTTTGGATCGTGCTGCGGCGTTGCTGAAGCAGCAGGGGATTCGCAATGCGCTGATCAATATCGGCGGCAATGTACTGGCGATAGGCACACATGGCGCACGTTCTTGGCGCGTCGGCATCCAGCATCCGCGTCAGCCGGGACCGATTGCTACTTTGGAATTGCATGACGGTGAGGCCATCGGAACCTCGGGTGATTACCAGCGCTATTTCATAGTGGGCAATAAACGTTACTGCCACCTGATCGACCCGCGCAACGGAAGGCCGGTGCAGGGGGTGCAGGCAGTCACTGTATTAACGCATGGTGCACACGCTGGTGTTTTATCGGATGTCGCATCCAAACCATTATTTATTTCGGGAAGCAAGGACTGGCGTAGTGCTGCGAAAAAAATGAATTTAACGGAAGCGTTGCTGATTGATGACAGTGGCACGGTGCATCTTACCGCCGAACTACAGAAGCGGCTAGAATTCACAGCCAAAACCACTCGCACGAAAATTGAGCCACGATTATGACGAAAGGTGGCGTTTAATCCCGATAGAAGCTGTTTGTAATTTATTATTGGGTTACTTCTACTGATTTTGTCTCTTGCCATATTTTAATTTTACCGTTTAGGAGTTACTTGAAGTGATCGGAATTTTATTGATAACCCACAATGGTCTCGGTGATAGCCTAGTGGATTGCGTACGGCATGTTATGGGCGGTGTGTCGCCTAACCTGAAGGTATTGTCGGTTCTGGCCGATGATGACCCGCAACGTAAAGAAGACGAAGGACGGGAACTTATGGTGCAACTGGATACCGGAGAAGGGGTGTTGGTTTTATCCGACCTAATTGGTTCAACTCCGTGCAATATTGGACGACGGCTGTTTCAGCCTGGCCGGGCAGTAGGGGTGGCTGGGGTAAACCTGCCTATGCTGCTGCGCGCGGTTTGTAATAGCCATAAGCCGCTGGCCGAAGTCGCTCAGAAAGCATTGGAATGTGGGCGCGAATGTATTGTTTTAATGAATACGGATGAGGGATGTGATGTTGAATCAAGATGCAATAATCATTAACAAGCTAGGGTTACATGCACGCGCCTCGTCCAAGCTGACTCAGCTTGCCTCAAAGTTTCCTTGTGAAGTATGGATGTCACGGTCAGGTCGGCGCGTGAACGCAAAAAGCATTATGGGTGTAATGATGCTGGCCGCTGCCAAAGGAAGCACCATTAACATTGAAACCAGCGGCGAAAAAGAGAGGGAGGCAATGGATGCAATTGTTGCCTTGGTTAATGATTATTTTGGAGAAGGCGAATGAGTTTCACCCTGCATGGCATTCCAGTCTCCAGTGGTATTGCCATCGGTTATGCCCATCTTCTTTCGCACACTGTGTTAGAGGTTATGCACTATGTGATGCCCAAGTATCTGGTGCATGAAGAAGTTGCGCGCTTTGACGCTGCGATGGAAAGCACGCGCCAGGAATTGGCCGGATTGCGCAGCAATCGTCCGCTACATGCAGCTGCCGAGTTCGATGCTTTTCTCGATCTGCATTTAATGATTCTAGCCGATGAGCACATTGAGCTGGCATCGCGCAAAATGATAGAGCACGAACAATGCAATGCAGAATGGGCGCTTAAAGTACAGATGGATGCGTTGGTGGCCCAATTCGAGGCATTTGACGATGCTTACCTGCGCGAGCGAAAAACCGACGTAGTGCAGGTGGTGGAACGTGTGCTTAAGAAACTTACCGGCCAACCGGGCTATTTGCCACCTGTCAGCATGCCTGACGTAAAAATGATTTTGATAGCGCACGATATTAGTCCGGCTGACCTGATCCAAGTTAAGCCACATCAATTTTCCGCTATCTTGACCGATCTGGGCGGTGCCACTTCGCACACCGCCATCATAGCGCGTGGCCTAAGTACACCATGTGTGGTTGGTTTACATCGTGCGCGCCAGTTGATGCGTGAGAACGATTTGCTCATCGTGGATGGTGGGCAAGGTGTCGTTATTGTTAACCCAGACGAGCAAGTTCTTGTCGAATACAAATTGCTTCAGAATCAATGGGACGAAAAACGGAACCAACTTAAGTGCCTGAAATCCACACTTGCCAAAACACTTGATGGTACTGCCGTCGAGCTGCACGCGAATATCGAACTCCCAAACGACTTGGTGGGAGTTTATGAAAATGGCGCCACCGGCATAGGGTTATTTCGCAGCGAATTTTTGTTCCTTAATCGTGACGTTCTGCCGGATGAAGAAGAGCAATTTGTAGCTTATCGCGCTGTGGCAGAAGGAATGAAAGGGCGGCCTGTGACCATCCGTACCTTTGACCTTGGTGCGGACAAACAGCTTAATGGTGCCCAACGCGTTGCCAGCAACCCCGCATTGGGGCTGCGTGCTATTCGGCTGTGTTTGGCCGAGCCGCAATTGTTCCGTACTCAACTACGTGCATTACTACGCGCCTCGTACTACGGTAATGTAAAAATACTGGTACCTATGCTTTCCGGTGTGTCGGAGATTAACCAGACCTTGCAATTTATCTCCTTTGCTAAGCAAAGCTTGGATGACGAGGGTATCCCCTATAACCGCGAGATACAAATTGGCGGCATGATAGAAATTCCTGCAGCTGCCCTGGTGCTCGACGTGTTTATCAAAAAGCTGGATTTTCTCTCCATCGGCACCAATGATTTGATCCAATATACGCTGGCAATAGATCGCACGGATGAGGAAGTGGCACACCTGTATGATCCGTTGCATCCCGCCGTTCTATATCTGTTGGCACATGTTATTGGTAACGCCAATAAAGCTGGCATTCCGATTTCGGTGTGCGGAGAAATGGCTGGTAATGTTGACTATGCCCGGCTGCTGCTTGGCCTCGGCTTGCGTCAATTCTCCATGAATTCAGCGCAATTGCTCCCCGTTAAACAGTGCGTTCTTACCACCAGCCTGCCAGAGATTGTAACGCTGACAGAAAGGATATTGCGCGCAAATGATCCGCTAAAAATACGTGGATTGCTGGAAAAATTGAACGCTGCTTAATGAACTATAGACTCGGCCCGATTTATCCGTGAGTCACCCAGTTTAAATTGCTCATAGAACTTGTATTTATTGACTTGCACGAGTGTCTCTCATACATGAGTCGCGGATAAATCAGGCCGGATCAATAAGCAATTGATAGTCAATCATTGATTGCTTCAGCTTGAAAAGGAAAAAAAACAGAATTTTTAGCTAAGGTTGTAATGCTGAAGAGGGGGTCAAGGGAGGAAGGTAGTCACGAAATGCAGTCTTCGGGCTGCGTACTTCCAAAGTTGACTGGCTAAAAATCACTCCTCGAAATTAACACAGCACCCGTAACATGCTATCGGTATCAATAACGTCCGTTCCCCTCATCTTCGATGACTTTCAAAAAATCATCTCCATAACGGGCTAACTTGGCTAATCCGACCCCGCTAATTTTCCCTAAATCGGTGAGATTATCAGGACGAAGTTTGAGAATTTCCAGCAAAGTGCTGTCATGAAAAATCACATAGGGCGGTACGCCTTGTTCGCGGGCGAGCTCCATGCGCTTGGCTTTAAGCGCCAGCCACAGTGGGTCTTCATTTGCACCGGAAAATGCTTCGCGCATTCTTGCGCCACGCTCAATTTTGCTGATTTTGTTTTTAGCCGGTTCAGCATCGCGCCGCAACCACACTTCGGATTCACCTCGTAGCACCGGGCGTGCTTGTTCGGTAAGACGCAATCCGCCATAAGCTTCCATGTCCACATTGAGCAAACCGGCAGCAACCAACTGGCGATAGACACTGCTCCATTGCGTCTGCGCGAGTGCCTGGCCGATTCCAAAAGTACTAAGTTGCTGGTGGCGAAATTTTTCGACCTGTGCAGTGGCCTTGCCCAGTAGCACATCGATCAAATAGCCAACACCGAAGCGTTGCCCAGTGCGATACACACACGACAATGCCATACGTGCCGCTTGAGTCGCGTCCCAAGTATCTATCGGCTCCAGGCAATTGTCGCACTGCGCACAATTGCCTGGATGTTCCTCTCCAAAATAGCGCAGGATAATTTGGTGGCGGCAGGCAGTGGATTCGCAAAACCCCAGTAGTGCATCAAGTTTATGCAGTTCTAACCGTTTGCGCTCCTCGGGTGCATCGCCGGATGCCAGCATCTGACGCATGGACACCACATCGCCCAAACCGTAAGTCATCCATGCATTTGCGGGTAAGCCGTCGCGTCCGGCACGTCCCGTTTCCTGATAATAGCCTTCCATGCTCTTGGGCAGATCAAGGTGAGCGACAAAGCGCACGTTGGGCTTGTCGATGCCCATGCCGAAAGCGACAGTGGCGACTATGATGACGCCCTCCTTACGCAGGAAACAGCGTTGATTCTCACTACGCACGGCCGCATCCAGTCCGGCATGGTAAGGCAATGCATTCCAGCCGCGCTCCTGAAGCCACATAGCAGTTTCATCCACTTTTTTTCGTGACAGGCAATATACGATGCCGGCATCATTAGCATGCTCCGTTTCCAGAAACGCCAGCAATTGCTGCCGGGCATTGGCTTTCAGCGTTACCCGGTAACGGATGTTGGGACGGTCGAAACTGGAAACAAATTGGCGCGCCTGTTCCAGCGCCAGCCGCTCGACGATCTCGCCTCGCGTTGGCGCATCCGCCGTGGCCGTCAGTGCGATGCGCGGCACGTCCGGAAAGCGTTCATGCAATACCGTCAGTCCGCGATACTCGGGACGGAAGTCATGGCCCCATTGCGATACGCAGTGCGCCTCATCAATGGCAAACAGTGCGATGCCATGTTCCGCTTGCACTTGTTCCAGCATGGACAAGAATCCAGCCATCAGCAACCGCTCTGGCGCCACATACAAGAGATCTAAATCACCCCGCAATAATTGGCTCGACACGCTGCGCGCCGTACTCGCATCCAGACTTGAATTAAGAAAAGCGGCGCGCACGCCAAGCTGATTAAGGGCGTCCACCTGATCCTGCATTAGTGCAATCAACGGTGACACTACGATGCCCACCCCACGTCGCAACAATGCCGGAAGCTGATAGCACAACGACTTGCCGCCGCCGGTTGGCATTAATACCAGCGCATCACCGCCAGCAATAACATAGTCCACTATAGATTGCTGTTCACCACGAAAGGACGTATAGCCGAAAACATCGTGGAGAATTTGTTGGGCGGTAGGAGCAGTCATGAAAAGAAAGGTATCACACTCGAAGCTATTCTGCCCCGGCGCTTATTCTTCCCCCCGGCACAGCCGGGGGCTTTAATTTGTTAAACATGCTCATGTAAAGTATGCGGCTTAAGTTCAACAATTTAATGCCGGATCAATATTTGTAAACAAGACACTTGCCAAGTAGCAGTCAGCCTGTTACTGGGGCGTGAAGAACATCGGAAAGCCGAATGTGGAAAAACCGCATGTACGATTTGATGAGGGAGTGCTGCCGCAAGGCAACTTTCTACTCTACTACTCCCTTTTGTTGTGCTATTAATTTGCTTCGCTGGGGTCGGCGGCAATCACCGCTTGGCCACCCTTTCGACACCGCTGTTCTTTGTCGGGGGCTTGTGGCTGATGATGCTCATCAACATGGTGCGTGGGCTACAGTCAGTGCATGACACAACCTGATTACTGCACGCAAACCCCATTTTAAGACCAAAACTCTTTAGTACAAGCTTTTCTAAATGATCCAGCGATCCCAGTTGCCGTAGCGCTCCCGGATCAGGCCGCGGCGCATGCTGAGAGCTATCAGGCTAAGGCCCAAGACCAAACTGACGATGGTCGCCGTGATACTTGCCGCAAACATGAACGGTGCGGCCATCAATGCGGCTCCCAGCAAAATATTCAGGTAGCGCACTGGCCGGGCAACTTCAGCGGCAGCGATCGAGACGACTGTCAGAACTAGGGAGCCGATCACGTGGTGGGCGTGAGCCATATTGCCATCGACTTCAAGTGTAATACGCGTAAACAGTAGCGAGAGGCCTATAAGGGCCGTCAGTGCCAGGTTCCACGGCAGGCTGACGCCGCCTCCCATCATGTTTTTGATTATGATGCCGGGTGACTGGTCAAACTCGTCCGTGTTGGTCTGAACACTTCGTGTCTTGGGTACGTCATCTGTGTCGCCTACAAAGAAAATCCGCAGCCAATTCTTGCCCGCTTTTGCGCGGCGGCGCAAAAATTGCAGCGTCGCAATAAGTTCGTCGAGTGAATACGGGATCTGGATCAGGACCGCAGCCGCGCCGATGAGGGCAACGATACTCCATGTGCCGATGACAACTGGCTGGATGACGATGAAGAAGATCGACGTGATGCCGAGCGGCGCGATCATCAGGCCGAATAAAATCACCAGCCAGGGCATGGTGCGCCAGCGCATCCGCGAGCCGACGATGCCGGTGAGGATCTCCAGCAAGTAGGTATAACCTCCGACCGCAGCATCGGATACTGGCCACGCCTCCGAGACCCACGAGGTAATGATCTCCTCGGTGCCATTTTGTGGGTCTGTGGGTGAGCCGGAGAAAAAGGGATCCCATACATCAGGGATATAGCCCAGCTGGTAGGCTGCGAGATAGCGCGAAACATAAAGGCCGAGGATCGCCAGCAAGATGATGGGCAGGCGTTGCGGCCATGTTGACGGGTTGTAGCTCCAGCCCGGTGGCACTTCGGGGCCGGTCAGCGCGGCGATGGCGGAGACACCCGGCTCGGGCTTGGTACAAACGGCAAAGCCGAAGATCAGTGCACCTACCAGCGTGTCGGAAAGATAAGCTGCGGCGTTCCCGGTAGCAAACAAGAAGGGTAATCCCATGACCAGTGCACCGATGCCTGCGCACAGCCAGCGCGCTGACGATGCACGCCATGATAGAGCCATGCCAGCGCAGACAATGAGCAGCGACCCTAAAACAATTTCACTCCAGCGCAGCAGCGGCTCGGTGACGTTGATCAGCAGTGGCTGCGTTATCAACCATGTGCCCAGGCCCATGTTGACAAAATGCGCCCAGCGGTTAGCGCCGTGCTCAACTTTTATTTGCGCTTCATGGCGTGCGCGAAGTTTTTCTGGGTTTTTGCCGACATCGTCTGCATCACCCAGCCAGGCTGGCGGACTGATGCCGTTGGATTGGTACCAAGCGGAAGGGTCACTTTTCAAGACCGCAACAAGCTTCGGCAACTCACCCTTCAGATGATGCCGTGGCTCCCAGCCGAGCAACTCGCGAGCGCGCCGTATGTCGAGCGCGTAGTGGTCGTCAGCCATAGCAACCATGAAGGGTTTGATGAAAGGGACCTCGCCTCCGTCGATCACGTCGGGGATGACTGGTTCGAGCTTACCTTGCGCCCACGCGCCAACGGCGGCAATGGGCTTTGGCACGCGTAGCGTCGGCCAATCATCGACACCGTGAATGAGGTAGCCGAGCTCGTCTTGCAGTGCATCGTATCCGATTGCGTCCGCTTCCCCAATCAGAATCTCGGTCTCAGGTGGCAACGCTGCGCGACGGTCGACGCTGCGATGAAATGCATCAAGCATGTCGTCGCGGTGCAGCATCGCCTGACCAACAAGTGTGCTGCCGGAATAAAAATAACTTTCAAAGTCGCGGTCGTAAATCCGCGCTATTTGCCTGGCCAGCGTCGGCACCATCGAGTGTGAGTCATAAACCCCTGCCAGCCGCAAAATGACGTAAGGGATTGCTTTGTGCTCTGTGCGAACCATCGCTTCAGCAGCGGCCTTTGATTCTGGATAGGCCCAGCGCGGCTCAATCGGCTGCTGCTCGTCGATGTGCTCGCCGGGGCGACAGGGGGCGTGAACGAGCATCGTGCTTGCATAAATGAACTGCTCGACTTCGAAGTCTTGCAGCGCACGCAGAAGATGACGGGTGCCATCGACATTAACGGTTTCGTAGAGCGGTTTTTCCTCACCGGTAAAGTCGAAATAAGCGACGAGGTGAATAACGCTGGCGATACGAGAGCCGAACGCGTCGCGAAACTTTCGCATCGCCAACTCAACCGAAGGCTCAGAGGTGAAATCAGCCTCAAAAACCGGGAACTCGGTGCCCTGCGCTTTCAGATCCAGACCGGCGATCCGGTAGTCGCGACCAAGCGCTTTGCCGAGCGAACGGCCGAGGTTGCCAGTCGCGCCGGTGATAAGAACGATCGGCCTGGTGTCTGAGACTGTCATCGTCAAATCCTCATCGGTATCCGATACCCATCACGTAGTCACGAAGTATCGCCGCTTCATGCTTTCCTTCCGTCATCAGTGTCCGCAACGCATCGCGCGCATAGACGACGCCAGACGGTTTGAACTTCTCGTCAATGACTGGGAGGTGAATAAAGCCACTCTTCTCCATCTTCGACATGACGTCAAGCAGGGAGTCGGTCGGGTAGCAGGAGGTGACATTCCGAGTCATCACGTCAGAAGCTACGGTCGTGCCAATGCTTTCGCAGGAACGACCAATTTGCTGGACCATGTTCGTCTTTGTAATGATACCTACCATCGCTCCATGAGAATCACAGACGACGACAAGACTGATATGTGTGTCCGAGAGCAGGTTCGCTACGTCGACGAGCAACGTATCGGTGCTGACCGTCACCAGCCGGGAACGAGCCAAAGCGTCTATGTTCTTGACAAGTATCGTATGCATTTTGTGACTCCTTTGCAGTGTCGGACTCGCATTGAGCTTGTCCTAAATTTTGTGTAAATGAAGAGTGTAGGCATACTCCTCTATGTATAAAATTTAATCTGATGCCAGAGTAAGATTATACTTGTACCTTAGGCTTAAATCCCAATGCCTTCATTGCGGATAATATAGATTGAGCGCTGGCGTTATAGCCTGCCCATGGATCATTCCCTTTATCCAGACGACTGTGAATATTTGATACAGTCCAGTGAGCACTACTTGTAAGGGATTTGAGTTCTTCCCAGACTATAGGCACGCTCACTCCCAAACCCGGACGAGCGCGAGTTGACCAAGCCGACACGGTGGTAGCCCCAAAACCGTTACGCAAATAATCAATGAAAATTTTTCCCATACGATTGTCAGGCCCACTGATAGCTACAAAGCGCTGCGGGAGAGTTGCAGCCAGATGGGTAACAATCGCGTGAGAGAAACCCTTAACGGTGTCCCAGTCGCGCAGACGTTTGATGGGCACTACCAAATGCAAGCCTTTACTCCCGCTGGTTTTGAGAAAACAATTCAGCCCCAGCTCTTTAAGAAACTCGCGGACAAGCTGCGCTGATTCTTGCATGATATTCCATGGTACTCCCTCACCAGGATCCAGATCAAATATCATCCTGTCAGGTTTCCCGATAGCACTCTTGGTGGCATTCCAGGTGTGAAACTCAAGCACATTCATTTGAGCTGCAGACAGAATCCCCTCGGCGGTCGAAATTTCAAGTAATGCCGCATGTTCTGGGTCAAGGGCAGTGTCAAGGTGTTTGACTCCGGGCATGCTATTTTTTTCCAAATGTTTTTGGAAGAAAAGTTGGCCTGTGACGCCAGCAGGTGCACGTACCAAAGAAACTGGCCGCCCTCTGAGATGTTCCATCATTAATGTAGCGACCAGGCTGTAGTAGCGTACGAGGTCAATTTTTGTCAATCCCGTGGATGAATCTATGACACGGTCAGGATGAGTTATCTGTAATGAAGTTTGAAGCGAAGGCGTCGGCGCAGGCTTTGTGGAAATGGAATGCATAGGTTTTTCATGAATAATGGTATTGGCATTCTTGTCAGTCCTAAGGCTATGAAAAACAGAGTGGCGGATATGTCCGCTCTTCGTCCACTCACCAAATGAAACTTCAGCCACGAGTGTTGGCTTGACCCAGTGTGCCTTCTTATCGATATCAGTAGCTTTGCTAAATAAACTGTGGTCAGCAGGAATTCCATCCAGCTTGGTTTTCAGGTCTTTGAGAGTCTTTTCGTTAAATCCCGTACCCACATTGCCCGTGTATTGCAGCTCTCCTTTTTTGTTATAAACGCCAAGCAGAAGTGAGCCGATAAGAGAACGGGAACCCTGCGGGTCCGTATAACCTCCAATAACAAATTCTTGTCGCTGCTTGCATTTCAGTTTTATCCAATCAGTTGATCGGCGGGGGACATAAGGGGAGCTTTTACGTTTTCCAACGACACCTTCCAACCCCATATGGCATGCTGTTGCCAAAATATCGTTTGGTGGCGCATCAAAAACATCACTGAAACGTATCTGTTCTGGTGTTGGTTTTTCAAATAGTGCTTTGAGTAATGCCCTGCGTTCAATCAATGGAGCTGATCTTAAGTCGTGTCCGTCATAAAATGGCACATCAAAAAGGTAGTAAACAATGCTTTGAGTGCTTGAGCTATCAAATGCACCTTGCAAAGCTTGAAAATCAGGGATTCCATTTTCATTAAGCACTACGATTTCGCCATCAAGCCATCCCGGCTTTAAATTCATTTCATCTATCGCCTTTACTAATGTCGGCAATTTATGTGACCAATCATTCCCATTTCGCGTGAACAGCTGAATTTCCTTGCCATTTATTCTGGTTAATATTCTGTAACCATCAAATTTTATTTCATATATCCATTCAGCCGAGTCCTTGGGAGGCAAATCTACCAGCGTTGCAAGTTGAGGATGAAGAGTTAGCGGAAGATCAGCTTTATTTACCTTGTTTGGAATTCCTGAAGTTAGCTTTTTTTGGCTGATAATTCTTCTTCAGGTTTCGCAACCTTATGAGTGTCGGTTATGAGTTTGGCAACGCTGTCAGGCATTTCATCCACAACACTGAATTCATTTGAGGGACGAATATACTCATCCTTTTCCTTGATAAGTAACCAGGGTTCTTGTTTTACCCCATTGCTTTTCATGCGAACCAGCGCCCAATGGCCGTGTAACTTGACTCCACGCAGTTCAAATTTAAGATTGCCCTCACGATAATTTTTATGGGGATCTTCAAGTGGAATCCAGATTCCTTTATCCCAAATGATTACCTTGCCTGCTCCATATTGTCCCGCTGGAATTTGTCCTTCGAAGCGGTTGTAGGAAATAGGATGGTCTTCCACATGAACAGCCAACCGCTTGTCCTTGGAATCAAAGCTGGGCCCCTTAGGGATAGCCCAACTTTTCATCGCCCCATCAAGTTCAAGCCTGAAATCGTAATGCAGACGAGAGGCCCAATGTTTTTGAACAACAAACGAAAGCGCTTTCTCATTCGCATCACCACCTTCGGCAGGCTCCGAAGTGATGGAGAAATCACGTTTGGCTTTATAGGTCTGAAGCGGATCGGACTTTGCCATGTTCTTTAAATCTTCAGGATGCACTAGATTTCTTCCGTGCTGGAGTATGGGTCAATACCTTTGCCGTAGTTTTTGCAGTTTTTTTGGCTGGCGCCTTGTTATCTCCATCTTTATTTTTCTTTAGGCTGTTTCTGAGTAGTTCAGAAAGATCAATAATTTGCGCTCCACGTTGTGGTTGTTCTAATTCTTCAGGTTGAGATACAGATTGAAGTTCACCACTTTCAGCTTTTTGGTGGACAAGTTCCATTATTTTTTCTTTGAATGTATCCTGGAATTCTTCGGGATTCCATCCAGAACTCATACTATTCACCAATTGGGCCGCCATCTTTAGTTCTTTATCAGTAAGACCGGTGCCCTTTATTCCTTCGGCAGGAAGAGTCAGTTCTTCCCACCTCCGAATGTCATTACCCCAGCGCAGCAAGTTCAGGATTAGCACAGGACCTGATGGGATGAGAGCGGCAAGATGTTGCTTGGTTTGAATCACGACGCGAGCAATCCCTATACGCTGAGTTTCAAGGAGAGTTTCTCGCAGGAGTGCATATACTTTTTCCCCTTTGTTGATCGGCGCGGTGTAATACGGGCGTTCCATATAACCGAAAGGTATATCGGTAGCCGGCACGAACGTCACTATCTCAATCGTTTGCGTGCTCTTTGGGTAAGCGGCTGAAATTTCTTCCGTACTTAGAATAATGTATTGACCATCTTCATATTCAATACCTTTGACAATATTTTCCTTGTCAATTTCCTTGCCAGTTTTTTTGTTAATACGCTTGTATCCCACCGGATCCATACTCCGCTTGTCCAGCCAATCGAAATCCAAGCCTGTTTCAGTAGTCTCGGAATAAAGTGCTATTGGAATATGCACTAAGCCAAAGGTGATTGCACCTTTCCATAAAACACGATTATTTGACGGAGTCATAATCTGCCTTGGGTCGTTCTTTTCATGTGTATGAGTTTCGTAAAAATTTACAGTTGATAATGAAAATTTAATATTTTGAAAATGCACATAAATATTATTTCGAAGTTTGCACATGCATCCCAATCAGGTCGGTACGGCAACGTACAGAACATGATAAATAAAGCAGATATTATTTTTAAAAATAAAAATCTAAAAATATTTCAAGATTGAATGCTTAAGGAGTTTTTAATGCGCAGAAGCTAAGATCACCCTATATAAAAACTTTTGAACTGTTACTACTCTTGTAATCAATCCCCATGAAGATTCGAATAATATTGAATATTATTAAAAGCACTTTTTCAGCATGGATTGAGGACAAGGCACCCAGCATGGGTGCGGCGCTTGCCTATTACACAGTGTTTTCGATTGCCCCCCTTTTATTGATTGTAATCTCTATAGCAGGGCTAATTTTTAGCGGTGAAGTAGCAAAGGGAGAAATTTTTGCACAATTACAAAATTTAATGGGAAAAACTGAGGCCTTAGCAGTACAAGGCATGCTTGAAAGCGTTAGTAAGCCGACAGAAGGTGTAACTGCTACTATTATTGGCGTAGTTTTGCTGCTGATCGGTGCAACTACAGTATTTGGGGAGTTACAGGACGATTTGGATAGGATATGGCGTGCTCCTAAAAGAACGGATGACAGCGGGATATTTGGATTAATTCGCACACGCGTGCTGTCTTTTGGCATGATCTTGGGAATAGGTTTTTTACTGATTGTTTCTCTTGTATTCAGTGCCGGGTTGGCGGCATTGGGGAAATGGTGGGCACCTATATTTGGCGGAATGGCACTTCTTGGGAATGTAGTCAATGTGGTGTTAAGTTTTGTACTACTTACTTTTGCATTCGCCATGATCTACAAAATTATGCCGCGGGTTAATATCAATTGGCGTGATGTATGGATGGGCGCGGTAGTAACCGCGTTTCTGTTTACGATTGGCAAATTCCTGATCGGTTTTTACATTGGCAGAAGTGATTTGGCTTCCGGATTCGGAGCAGCTGGTTCGCTCGTTGTTGTCTTGGTATGGATATATTATTCTGCTCAGATTTTTTTGATGGGCGCGGAATTTACCCGGATTTACTCTTTTACATTGGGATCGCGCAAAGGTCAGCGCCTAGATTAGAAAGGGTTTACCAGATAAATGGAACTCCTCGAAAGCTACATTAATTATTGCAGGGGTCAATCAAGAATATCGTATTCCTTCGATAAATAGGTGCACTTTCGCTCAGGTGGCCCGTCCCATACGTTTAAGCTTTGAAGCTTGATATTCCACCAGTTTGGCAATAATTGAAGTACATTCTTTCTTGAAAATCGATCGTCGATCAGAAATACGACCCCTAGATCGGTGGTGTTTCGAATTACCCGCCCAGCTGCCTGCACCACCTTTTGTATGCCTGGATAAAGGTATGCATACTCATAGCCGGTACCAAACGATGTGGTCATTCTCTCTCTGATCTGTTCATTGACTAAATTGATTTGGGGTAAGCCCAAGGTAGCGATAAAAGCACCAATGAGTCGATCACCCGGAAGATCGATACCTTCCGCGAAGGCACCTCCTAATACAGCGAAGCCAACACCACAGCCCGCGACCGTAAACCGGGCCAGAAATTCATTTTTCTCTCGCTCTTCCATATGACGCGTCTGGACCCACATGGGAATATCCGGATAGTGGGCAGTAAATAAAGTTGAGACGTTTTGCAAATAATCGAAGCTACTAAAGAATGCCAGATAGTTTCCTGGTTGTTTTTTAAATTGTTGCGCCATGAGATCAACGATAGGCAATAGTGAGCGTTCTCGATCCCGGTAACGGGTAGAGATTCGACGAACAACCTGTACAGATAATTGACTTGCCAGAAAGGGAGATTGCACGTCCATCCAAACAGTGTTTTGCGGCAAGCCCAGCATATCTATATAGAACTGACCTGGGCTTAGTGTTGCGGAAAACATTGTTGTTGAATGTGAAACTGAAAAGCGCTGTTTGAGAAAAGGAGCAGGAACGACATTTCTGATACAAAGGATCGCGCCGCGCGGGTTTGATGGTGTACCCCCCTCAAGAGACTTGGTGATATCGAATAGGGAATGGTTTCCAAATACCTCCGCTATCCGCAAAAAATGCAGTCCGTCGAAGTAGAACTTAAGCAATCTGGAATCCACGTTTGTCTGGTTCACCGCCATATAGTCCGTGATTGCAGCCGTTGCTTGTTGCAAGGCACTCACAAACTTCGGCGGAATCATCGCGTGTACCTGATAGGGCACATCCTGATTTTTATGCACCGAATTCCAGCTCCGAGTGAGGCGATTTAATGGCCCTTTTAGTTCCGTTGGTGCAGCAGGGAGAAGGTATTTTAAATTCACCTGATCCAGTTCGGCCGTGTACATCTTCCGGGCACGTTCGATCATGTTATGCGCCTCGTCAACGAGAATACTGGTGCGCCATTGGTTGTTTACCGTCAAGCCATGAAGCATCGCATTGAGATCAAAATAATAGTTATAGTCCCCAATCACTACATCGGCCCATCGGACCAGCTCCTGGCTTAAATAGTATGGACAAATTTGATGGCGGAATGCGATTTTCTGGACTGCCGTCCTATCGAAAATAGGCGCGATCAAAATGGCGCTTCGCGCACCCGGTAACCGGTCATAAAAGCCTTTCGCCAAAGGGCACGACTCCCCATGACAAGATTTATCGGGATATTCGCAGGCCTTTTCTTTTGCTACCAATTCCAGCACACGTAGTGGCAGTCCCGGCGCACTCTGTTTTATAAGATCAACCGCATCTAAGGCCAATTGACGGCCGGAAGTTTTGGCAGTCAGGTAAAAAATCTTGTCCAATTCTTGAACCGGGCTCGCCTTGAGGAGGGGGAATAGCGTACCCATCGTCTTACCTATGCCCGTGGGTGCTTGAGCCATTAAACAGCAGCCTATCGTGGCCGATTTATAGACAGCTTCTGCCAATTCCCGCTGTCCCACCCGAAATTCAGCGTATGGAAATAGTAAGGAACGCAATTCCCGATCACGTGCCGCCCGATGTTGTGCCTCTTGTTCTCCCCACGCCAGGAAAAGATTGCATCGTTCCTCGAAAAACTGTTTTAGTACGGCGACTGTGTATAAATGGGTTAGCTTGATTTCCGTCTGCTGAACGATATCGTAGTAAACAAGCGCTATATGAATCTCGGATAAGGCCAACTGCTCGCACAACAATGCACCATAAACTTTCGCCTGAGCCCAATGTAGTTGCCTATGGTTATCGGGTATGGCGTCCAGGTCGCCTCGGTAGGTCTTGATCTCTTCGAGCTGATTCCGATCCGGATCGTAGCCATCGGCACGTCCTCGTACCCGCAGCTCTTTAAATTCGCCTTTCAAATTGACTTCCGCTTGGTAGCTGGTAGGGCGACGAGAACGCACCACAGCATGCCCGGCTATGCCTTCCAGTGCAGACGGAGATGGCGTGAAACGCAGGTCAAGATCCCCGCATTTGGAGGTGAATTCACACAAGGTACGAACGGAGACGGTATAACTCATTCGCCAGTATTTTCCCACTGCACGTAACACACGGCGACCGGCATATCATGCGCCATGCAATAGTCCAGCCAGCGATTCTGATTGTCTTGCAATCTGTCCCCCGGCCCCTTTACCTCAATCATTTGGTAACGCCCCTCCTGTGGCCAAAACTGGATTAGATCGGGGAATCCCGCGCGGTTTGATCGGATGTCAAGAAGAATACGTTCGAACCATTTTGCCATATGCACTGCAGGCAAGCATGACAAGGCCTGCTCCAGCAATGTATCGGTCAATATTTGCCAGGTTACAAAAGGCGATTGAATACCCGCTTTTTGCTTGAAGTTTTCCCTGATGGTCTGTTTATACTGCTCCGACTCGAGCTGTGATAAACATGCCTTAAACTGCATGGAACGTCGAGAGTAGAAGTCAGCGCTATGTAGGTCAGTAGGGCCGGTGTGAAATGGATGAAAAAAAGCACCCGGAATAGCGATGAAAATTGCATCCCAACACAGCAAGCCGAACAGAGAATTAACGAGGGAATTTTCAACGTAGTGGACGGTCGCGTTCGGACTTGTTTGGTCTACATAGTCCCGGACGAGTTTTTCAATGGAGTAAGAAGCGTCAGGCTGGGGCAATTTCAGATCGAGACGTGGTGGTACCTGCATCCGCACTGGGCTTGGAGACACGGGCTGACTGAGCTTGCGCCGCAGCCTAGGCATGATTCGCTTCAAATGCAGCACTTCCGTTTCACTTTCAGGCGCGGTTTCGGCCAGCTCTGCCATTTCCATTGCCGACGCAAAATGCGCATTCTTCTCTAAAATACGGATGATGCGAATGCGCCTCCCCGGATAACTAGACTGCTTATATATTCTAACTGCGCTGGCCCAATCTTCAAACTGCTCATAACGTTGCGCAATCTGAAATAAAAGCTTGTTACGTCTTCTCTGCAGCCAACTGTTTTCACAAGTAACTGCATAAATTTCATGCTCAATATCTTCTAATGCCTCTTCTCTATAAAATCGTTCCCGACAATTATGTAAGTGCAAATAGTCATCGACATCCTGCCGTGAATGAAAGGCACGCGAGGTAGGCAAAAAGGTCACTTTTTCATATTTGAATACACCCAGATCAGAAAGAATGAATTCCGACCAGTCTTGGTGAAGGTTACCAAAAAACATGAGTCTGATTCGATCGCACAAATGGTTAAGGCGTACCTCATACAGGGCGTCGTCCGAGCCTGTATACCACCTGGAAAAAAGTCGATACTCCTGAGCATCTCTCTGTAGAGCATCCAGCATTTCTATTTTTCTAGCGGCTGCCTTGTCGCGAGATAGTCCGAAGACGTGAACCACCTCTTTTTTCGTCAACAATGCGAAAAGCTGTTCCAATGAGATCAGAGGATCATTTTCAATCCAACCCAAATCGATGAGACATTTAACTGTAGTGGTTCAGACTTAATCTGACAGTAAGGTCTTGCCAAAGGGTGGGGTTACCCGGTTTGATAGAGGTGCGAATCTTTATCAACCAAAGCGCGTAAGCGCAAAGGAGTAACCCCATGAG
>QFXJ01000031.1 GCA_003402375.1 Candidatus Nitrotoga sp. CP45 | reverse complement strand
TATAGACTCGGCCCGATTTATCCGTGAGTCACCCAGTTTAAATTGCTCATAGAACTTGTATTTATTGACTTGCACGAGTGTCTCTCATACATGAGTCGCGGATAAATCAGGCCGGATCAATAGTCCTACTCTACTATTAGTAATTCAGACCAGTTTGTGGTGTAATTTGGGGACTGTCGCTCATTACGCATAGCCCATCGATGCTTTAAGCCAGATGCGGCCAAAGTTACGGTCCCCTTTCCCATTTTTTTATTGATCGCATCTAGAGTTCGCATCATATTGTCGGACTTTGTCTGCTTGTCTATGTCATCAAACAGGGTGGCTTGAACCGACCCTTTGCTCTGTAATCCCATCAACACCACGCCGCTTTTCTTGTAGTGAAAGCCACTGCGATAAATTTCCTTCAAGCCCTTGATCGCAGCATTGATGAGTTCCATCGTGTTGTCGCTGGGTTGATTCAATTGCACGATGGTCGAGCCAGTATATTGAGGGGCGTCTTCCTTGAATGCATTGGTATAAATATAAACCGAAATGCTGGCAGCAACCGAACCGTCTTGCCGGAGCTTTTCGGCTGCGCGACTGGTGAAGTAGGCAATAGACTCTGTCAGGTCATCTAATCCCGTTATCATAGTACCGAAGGAGCGCGAAACAATGATCTGTTGCCGTGGTTTAGCTATTTTTTCCATTTGGATACAAGAGATGCCGTTGAGCTCCTGTACGGTGCGTTCCAGTACTATGGAAAATTGACTACGAATTCTTTTAAGATTGGCCGTGCGCAGGTCTTCGATAGTCTTGATTCTCATGGCAAGAAGCCCCTCGGAGATGCGCCTCCCAACTCCCCATACCTCTCTCACCGGAATACTCGCAAAGAGCGGACTGCGCTGTGCATCATTCAACTGCCCAAAGTCACACACGCCATCCTCTCCCACCAATTCCATCTTGGCGCAATAATTGGACAGCTTGGCCAGCGTCTTCGTATCAGCGATACCAACACAGACGGGAAGACCAAGACTGCGCAGAACCGTTTGTCGTATCTTGTGTCCGTAAGCCACCAGTGAATGCTGGTCAATGCCCTCTAGATCAAGAAAAGATTCGTCTATTGAATAAATTTCTTGGCGTGGGGAGAATGTGGAAAGAATGGACATGACGCGCTTAGACATGTCGTCGTAGAGTGTGTAGTTACTTGAGAACGCAACGATGCCATGTTGTTTGGCCAATTTTTCCATTTTGAACCACGGCTCGCACATCCTGACGCCAAGCGCTTTTGCCTCATTTGAACGAGAGATGATGCAGCCATCGTTATTGGACAGCACCACGACCGGCTTGCCGTTCAGTTTTGGCTGAAAGACGCGCTCGCAGGAGACGTAAAAATTATTGCAATCGATGAGGGCGAAGGGCATGGGTGATGTCAAGTAAAGCGCTTGATGGCCGAGGTTACAACACCCCAACAGAGTAGTTCCTGCCCATCTTGCAGTTGAATGTCCTTGAAACGTGGATTTTCGGGTTTGAGGATGGTCGTGTTGTCCCGCAGGATAAGGCGCTTTACCGTCAAGTCTCCATCGACAATCGCGATGACAATTTGGCCGGAAGCAGGTGTAATTGACTTGTCGACAACAAGCAAATCACCGTCATAAATGCCGGCACCAATCATGCTGTTGCCTTTGGCGCGCACGAAGAAAGTTGTATCCTTGTTGCCAATAAGACGTTCATCTAAACTTAGTCTTCCCTCAATATAATCATCAGCCGGAGAGGGGAAACCAGCTGCTACTTTATGGCCAAACACTGGTAAGCGGATAGGTTGGCTGTCTAAGGCCGGATATAAGATATCGTTCTTGAAGCGTTTCTCAAGCCGTTGGGCTTTGCAGGAGGATAGAACATCTTTAACTGCGCTGACTACGCTTTCGGGGATACGCATGAGCTTTGTGTTTTCACCATAAGGACTTGAGCCGATTTTACGACCCGCACCGGGACGAGCGCCGCCGCGTGTGGGTAATTTTGAGTCTGACGGATCCATATGATTATCGTAACAATAATCATATGGTCAGGTCAAATGCATGCTCATATAAAAAATAAAGTCTGAGGAATAGGTTCCCGTTTATATATGTTAGCTTCCGCACAGAACTCCCCGGATTATTTAATTATAGACTCGGCCCGATTTATCCGTGAGTCACCCAGTTTAAATTGCTCATAGAACTTGTATTTATTGACTTGCACGAGTGTCTCTCATACATGAGTCGCGGATAAATCAGGCCGGATCAATAATATACTTCCCATGTGGATTTAAAGATGGAGTTAATAATATGGCTGCTGGTCAAAATAAAAAGTCTTCTTCTAAACAAGGAAAGCATCGGGCTCATGATTTTATGGAAAATAAGGCATTAGCTGTTGAGCCTACTACAGGAGAACAACACTTACGTCATCATATAAGCCCCTCTGGCGTCTATCGTGGGAAAAAAATTATTAAAAGCAAAGGCGATTAATCGTATTTTAGGGAGTCAGTTCGTTTCTACGGATACATCGTTGACTCCGAGGAATTAGTTATTAAACATTGTTTAGGGGGCGCACATTAGAGAATTACCCACAATAGCTAATGTTCAGTTGCGTATCTAGCCAGTTCCATATTGAAATGGAGTAGAGTTCGTTTAATTAGTTGTAGGCGTTTGCTCCTCTCACGCCACATCACCCAAACCGTAAATTATCCATGCATCTGCGGGTAAGCCGTTGCGTCTGGCACTCCCCGTTTCTGATAATAGCCTTCCATGCTCGTGGGCATCAAGGTGAGCGACAAAGCGCACGTTAGGCTTGTCGAGGCCCATGCCGAAAGCGACAGTAGCAACTATGATGACGCCCTCCTTGCGCAGGAATGAACGTTGATTTTCGCTACGCTCGGTCACATTCAGGCCGGTATGGTAAGGCGGTGCGCGCGGTGTGCGCATCCCCAGGCTGGAGTTAAGAAAAGCGGCGCGCACACCAAGTTGGTTAAGTGCGTCCACCTGATCTTGCATTAGCGCAATTAATGGTGACACTACGATGCTCACCCCACCCCACGCCGCAATAATGCCCGAAGCTGATAGCACAATAACTTGCCGCCGCCGGTTGGCATTAATACTAGCGCATTACCCCCAGCAACCACATATTCAACTATAGATTGCTGTTCACCACGGAAGGACGTATAGCCGTAAATATCGTGGAGAATTTGTTGGGGGGGAGGGCTATCATAAAAAGAAAGTTATCACACCCGAAGCGATCTGCCGATGCGCATATTTTCCCACAGAGTCATCAACTTGTATCGATGTCCGAAGCGCAGATATAGTGCTGTTAATCACTTTACTGCCAGCTATTCTGTGCGTAAATTTATAAGGTGAATGTGGATACTATCGTGACGCAACCAATATAAAGGCTGGACTTGGGGAGGTAGCCTTTTAGCAAAAATAGAAGTACTAACGGAAAAGGTGAGGAATGTTTCTGCCACGCGGTAGGCCTACAAAAAACAACAGAATATCGAGCTTGATCTTATGTATTGCGATTGGTTAAAAAAATGGCGACATACTGTGCGGTGGACTCGCGGTGCAGAATGGCGACAAACACTTTTTATGTGGCGTTGATAAGCCGAATTTTTAAGGTTTTATAGAACCATTTTTACGTTTGGGAGCTTGTTTTTCGTCGTTTAGAACAAAATGGACATACTTGTTATTAGGTACATTACCCATTGCTAGGCTTGTAGAGGTGTTATCTTCAAGTCACTTTAACGACTGGCCCACGCCAGTCAAGTCGGATTTATGCATGACTTACCATATTGGGCTCATCAACAAAAAAGGCGACATTAGTCGCCTTTTGTTTGAACTTGAATCAGTTTATTCAATTTTCGCTTTGGCGCGCAGGTCAACGACAGCCTTTTGTATGGCTTGCTGCTGTAGACGTTGCATTATGTTCGCTTTCACATCCCGGTAAGCAGGAAACTTGAAATCACGTACATCTTCTTGTTTAATCAGATGCCAGCCAGCGTCAGATTTCACTGGCGCACTCACACCACCTTTTTTCAGATTTACCAGTGCATCAGCAAACGTCTGCATAAAATTACCTGGCAGGGCCCAACCCAGAGAACCACCCTTGTCACGCGAGCCTTGGTCTAAAGAGTGTTTTTTTGCTAATTCTTCAAACTTGCTTCCTTTTTTTAGTTGGGCAGCAATAGATTTCGCTTCATTTTCATCTTTTACCAAAATGTGGCGGGCATTGTATTCCTTACCACCGGTGGTTTGCTTAATGTTTTCATATTCTTGCTTGATTGCGTCTTCGCTAATTGGATGGTTCTTAAGATAGTCTTGTAAAAAAGCATTTACAAGAACGGTTTGTTTGGCTAGCTCAAATTGGTTGATAGTGTCGGGTTGTTTATCGAAACCATGCTTTACCGCTTCTTGTGCCATGATTTCCCGGTTGATTAATTCATCTTGAATAGTGAGACGTAGCTCTGGACTATCCATCTTACCTTGCGAAGCGGCAGCCTTCACGAGCATGTTCGCGCGTGCTTGTGGGATGGCGACGCCATTTACTACAGCGGCGGGTTTTTCTTGCGCATAAACCTGATTCGCTGCAAGTGCAGAAAACAGAGTGATAGTGGCAAGTTTTGAAAATTTCAGCATTGTTCTGTCCTCGTTGAAAGTTTAAATTAAAAATTATAGTTCTTCTGGTGTATAGGCAGCAATGGCCAGCGCATGAATGTCGTGCTTCATCATGTCCCCCAATGCAGTATATACCATACGGTGCCGAGTCAAAGTAGGCTTGCTAGCAAATTGCGTGGATACAATCAGGAGGCGATAGTGCCCTCCACCACCACGTGCGCCAACGTGTCCTGCATGTTTATGGCTATCATCGGCAATCTCTATTTTTATGGGTTGAAGCGCCGCAAGGAGGGTATTCATCTGCTCTATGCGGTTGTTTGAGTGATTGGTTGCGGGATGGTTCATATTGGAAACACTTTCTTAAATGGTTTGACCAGAATTTGTGCATATACCCCAGCGATCATATAGGGATCAGCCTGAGCCCATATTTCCGCGTCCGTTAACGTAGCAAATTCCGCTACGATCAAGCTGCCGGAAAAACCCGCAGCGCCGGGATCCACCGCATCCACATTTGGAAAAGGGCCTGCCAGAATTAAGCGCCCTTCGTTTTGCAATGCCTGTAGCCGCGCTACGTGTGCGGGGCGTGTTGCCAAACGTTTTGTTAAACTATCAGGTACATCATGGCCGATAATGGCGTATAGCATTTAGTTGCTTTCCTTCTCTTCTGGCATGTATTTCGACAGCGCCATTGCTTGTAGCAGCACAAATACTAGCATCATTCCGGTGGCACCAAAAAGTTTGAAATTAACCCATGCATCTGTAGAAAAGTTAAATGCAACATATAAATTTACAACGCCGAGCAGAACAAAGAATAAACTCCAGCTCAAGTTGACATGGTTCCATACTTTAGTTGGAAGCGTCATTTTTTCCTTCAGCAAAGTGTGCATCAGATTCTTTTTTAAGAGTAGATTAGAGCCCAACAGTATGAGGGCAAACACCCAATATAGAATCGTGGGTTTAAATTTGATGAAAGTCTCGTCGTGAAGAATGAGGGTCGCGCCACCGAATACGGCAATGATGGCAAAGCTTACCCATAGCATGGTATCTACCTTGCCGTGCCGCCATTTAACCCATCCAATTTGGGCAATGGTGGCAACAATCGCAGTACCAGTGGCAACATAAACGTTGAATATTTTAAAAGCAACAAAGAACAGGATGACGGGGAACAGGTCAAATAATAGTTTCATGGCGGCAAATTATGTAGGGGGATTTATTCTCGATCTAGCGTCAATGCGGTGGAATTGATGCAGTAGCGCAGTCCTGTGGGTTTTGGGCCATCTTCGAATACATGGCCAAGATGGGCATCACAGCGGCTACACAGAACTTCCGCGCGCTCCATACCATGGCTGACATCTTTTTTAACAGTGATGCTGTCAGGTTGGTGCGGTTGCCAGAAACTGGGCCAGCCGCTGCCGGATTCATATTTCACATCTGAATTGAACAGTGCGTTACCACAGCACACACAGCGATACAGTCCGCTGTCATGGCAATCCCAATACGTGCCAGTAAATGCGGGTTCGGTGCCGCACTGGCGGCATACTTTGTATTGTTCGGGGGTAAGTTCGTCGCGCCAGATAGCGTCTGGTTTTTGGATTTTTTCGCTCATTAGGCTATCTTGAAAATAGGTAGTCTGACCAACCTTTTCCCAAGCTTTTCATTGGAGAGCAGGGGGTTGGAAAAGTTGAAATTAAGATATCGGAATGATGGTTACTCACAGCACTTCTCCGGCATGGTCGGCCAGACGTGAACGTTCTCCCCTTTGCAAGGTGACATGTCCGCTGTGTTGCCAGCCCTTGAAACGATCCACCACATAAGTCAATCCAGAGCTGCCTTCGGTCAAGTAAGGTGTATCAATCTGAGCAATGTTGCCCATGCATACTACCTTGGTACCTGGGCCAGCACGCGTGATCAGCGTTTTCATCTGCTTGGGCGTGAGGTTTTGGGCTTCATCAATGATCAAATATTTATTCAAAAAAGTGCGTCCACGCATGAAGTTAAGGGATTTGATCTTGATGCGCGAACGGATCAGATCGCGCGTGGCGGCTCGCCCCCATTCTCCACTTTCGTCATTGGGCTTGTTGAGTACATCCAAATTGTCATCTAGTGCGCCCATCCAGGGCGACATTTTTTCTTCCTCAGTCCCTGGTAAAAAACCAATGTCTTCACCAACCGGCACGGTGACGCGGGTCATGATGATCTCTGAATACAACTTATGTTCCAGCATCTGCACTAACCCGGCGGCGAGTGTTAGCAGGGTCTTGCCGGTGCCAGCCTGACCAAGCAAAGTGACAAAGTCAATCTCCGGGTTCATCAGCAAATTAAGCACGAAGCTCTGTTCGCGATTACGTGCAGTAATTCCCCAAATGGCATTTTTGGTGTGGGTATAGTCAGTCAAAGTGCGCAACATGGCAGTGTTGTCATTCTGTTCTGTGACTACCGCATAGAATGGATTACTGCCGTTTTCTTGATATACAAATTGATTTAACAGCATGTCACGGCATAGCGGCCCCTGAATATTATAAAAAGTGTGTTCACCTTGTGGCCCGGATTTCATGTCCTTGCCGTGTTTGTCCCAGAAATCCTGCGGTAACGCCAGTACACCGCTGTACAGCAGGTCGGTATCTTCTAGCACCTTGTCATTAAAATAATCCTGTGCATCAAGTCCTAGCGCACGCGCTTTAATGCGCATGTTGATATCCTTGCTGACCAAGATCACGGAACGCTTGGGTTGCTGCTTGTAGAGGAACATTACCACCCCGAGGATGGCGTTGTCGGCTTTGCCAATCGCCATATTGGCAGGCAACTCGTTGTTGATGAACTGAGTTTGCAAAAATAAACGACCAGTAGCCCCCTTGTTGCTTGACGTTTGTAGTGGCACGCCAGCATCAATGTTATGTGTACTTTCGCTTACCAAAGAGTCGAGAAAGCGGCTGGCCTGCCGGGCATTGCGTGCGACTTCAGTCATGCCTTTTTTATTGTTATCTAACTCTTCCAACACGAATATCGGCAAGTAAATGTCATGTTCCTCAAACCGGAACAGGCTGGTTGGATCATGCATCAGTACATTGGTATCGAGCACGAATAGCTTAGTAATATGATTTGCAGCCGATGTTTTGTGGGAGGGCATGATGTGCCTTATGTGGTTAAAGATTGCACGAATTGCAATACTTCCTGAGCGTGGCCGTCGACTTTAACACCGCGCCATTCGCCACGCAGTATGCCATCCCGGTCGAGCACGAAAGTACTGCGCTCGATACCCCGCACTTGTTTGCCATACAGATTCTTCAGTTTCATTACGCCGAACTGTTCACATACCGTTTCATCTGAATCGGCAAGTAGGGCGAATGGCAGACTGAACTTGGTTTTGAATTTTTCATGCGATTCTATGCTATCGCGTGAAATACCAATTACTTCACAATCAGCTTTTTTAAAATCCGTATACAGATCCCGAAACTGCTGACTCTCAGTAGTACAGCCAGGAGTATCGTCTTTGGGGTAAAAATAAATCACCAGCAATTTGCCACGTGCGGCAGAAAGTTTGAAAGTTAATCCGTCAGTGGACGGTATTACGAAATCGGCAATAGTTTGATTAAGCATCTAGTCTGGGTAATCTCTCATGAGGAGATGCCATTGTTGACAAAATTCTCGTACAAGGCAAGCGTCTCATGGGTTAATACGTAAAAAGCTTTTTGTTCAGAGTGTTGAAGGCAAGGAAATTAAATCTTATCGTAGCTTCGGACGATGGCTTTGTATGTTATTGCCATAAACTGAATTTATTTAGAGCATCGGATGAACTAAGGTTGGTTGGCATAGTGGAATAAAACCGGTTAAGCAACAAGTTGCTTTTCACAATACCGGTAATCCATTTTGCGGTTTTGTAGATGCCGTTATTCTAAATTACGCCCCCGTGAACAGGAACTATTCAGCGAATTTCATCAGGGGTAGATGTGATAGCCCCACCAAAAACCTGGATGCATGGCTGTAATTTTTGCCTTATCAAAATCATCGATTGAAAGTTTGGCAAAAGTGGGCGTCAATGTGTGGACATTATTTGATAGGGTTCCATAGTGACTGATTCTACTTTATCACCAAGCAAGACCAGTCGGCCTTCAAGTCGGGTATTACCCGTTTCGCTGAATAAAAAACGATATGTGCGCCGCAATACCCTTCGCCCATTCTTGTCGCGGGCAAGAGCCAGTCCGATGCTGGCAACCGTGTCGTCAAGGAACTGTAAATTTTGATTCTGGCAAATATATTTGCCCATATTCCGGGCCGTCTCAAGGGCGCGTAGACTGTCGAACCAGAACCATCCAAGCGCGACCGTTAACAGTATAAATAACAAACTTGTTATATCCATAATGTAAGCAATTTTGAATGATCAACCGATAAATTTTTACTGATTTTGATATGTGCTTTTAGAAAATTGCCAATAAAATTTCGTGATATTGGCTAAATAGGCGACAAAGATATTATCAATAATGTCTGGGGCAGCTTTCGGTCGGTGTTAACACTTGCCTTGCTTTAATTTTCCGTTGATGAAAGACGAATACGGTGTTGGCCAGGTTACGGTACGTGTCGCCGATGGATTGATTGGTGAATTGCTTCAACCGTTGCGAGTATTAAACCGGATTACACTGCTTGCTTCAAACTGGCACTAATAAATTCATCCAGGTCGCCGTCCAGCACACCCTGAGTGTTGCCTATTTCGACATTGGTGCGTAGATCCTTGATGCGTGATTGATCCAGAACGTAAGAGCGGATTTGATGTCCCCAACCGATGTCGGTTTTCCCATCTTCCATTTCCTTTTTTTCGGCATTGCGTTTGCGTAGTTCGGCTTCATACATGCGCGATTTCAGCATTGCCATCGCTTCGGCGCGATTGCGGTGTTGCGAGCGGTCGCTCTGGCATTGCACCACAATGCCGGTGGGCGCGTGGGTAATACGCACCGCTGAATCGGTCTTGTTGATATGCTGTCCGCCTGCACCGCTTGCGCGATAGGTATCCACGCGCAGGTCTGCGGGATTGATTTCGATTTCGATGGATTCATCTACCTCAGGATAGACAAATACGCTGGAAAATGAGGTGTGGCGACGGTTTCCGGAGTCGAACGGGGACTTGCGAACCAATCGGTGTACGCCAGTCTCAGTGCGTAAATGGCCATGAGCATAGTCACCAATCACCTTGAGTACGGCCCCTTTTATGCCGGCCACTTCGCCATCGGATTGCTCCAGTATTTCCACCTGGAAGCCTTTCTTTTCGCAGTATCGCAGATACATGCGCAGCAGCATCGAAGCCCAGTCTTGCGCTTCGGTACCACCAGAGCCTGCCTGAATGTCGAGGAAGCAGTTGTTGGAATCCATGGGCTTGGAAAACATGCGGCGGAATTCCATGTCCGCCACTTTCTTTTCCATTTTTTGCACATCTTGCACGATGCTGTCCAGGCTGGCATCGTCATTTTCCGCCTGCGCCATTTCAAATAGCTCGGCTGTATCATCAAGATCTTGATTGAGTTGATTCAAGGTCAGAACGATGCCTTCCAGCATCTTGCGCTCACGCCCCAGTTCTTGAGAGCGTTTGTTGTCCTGCCAGATGGCTGGATCCTCGGCGAGGATTATGACTTCGGCCAGTCGCTCTTGTTTGCCATCGAAGTCAAAGATACCTCCGTAGCTCAGTGATACGAACACGGAGATCGTGTAACTGGTGGGCGAGGGCGTTGAGTTGTTCGGCTTCCATTTATAGTGTCGAGTGCGGAAAAAGGGGCGATTATAGCTGAAAGCCCAGTCCTGAGTTTAATGAGGTTGTTGTTGAGGCAGTGCATATTCAGCGCGATTATTTGCTGGCAGTCGTTTATACAAGTCAATTGATTCATCCAACTAAAGGGCACCTCTAAAGCATAATCAGTCCAACCGCAACGCCCACTCCCATTGCCAAAAACCCTGCCGCAACATGCTTTGCCAAGGTCGTGCCGCCGATAAATACTACCAGCCCAAATTTGAATACCATATTGGACAAAAAAGCGAGGGAAATGGCTGTTACTGCCTGATCATCGCTTAATTTATTCAAATCAAACAAACGCAGACTGGAAAGTGTGATTGCATCCACGTCGGTGAGTCCGGAGATCAGTGCGACCACATACAGACCGCCACTACCGGCAATATCCGAAATCCAGGCAGAAAAAAATAGTACTACTGCATAGAGTAGGCCGAAGCTCAGGGCGGTAAGGATTTCGGTCGGGTTGGAAGTTTTTGGCATGGGTAAATCTGAAGAGGTATGTAATTTGCGCCAGTCGAAAAGGGTAACGATCAGTCCAAACAAGAGGCCGAGTCCCATCACTGGCAATAGTTTGGCGAGTAAGTTGGGTGATACGACTGCACTTAGCACTGTCAAGCGCATCAGTACGACTTGGCTGGAAAGCAGAATAACCACAGCAGACAAACGTGCCATAACTTCACTGATTTTACCGTGGCGCGCGTAAACCAATGTAGTTGCGGTGCTGGATACCAATCCACCGAGCAAGCCTAGCAGTGGTGCGCCATAGCGTTGACTCGTCCAGTGCAGAGCGACATAACCAGCCAGGCTTAGCCCAGAAATCAGTACTACCATCATCCAGATTTGATGCGGATTAAATGTGTCATAAGGGCCGTAGTTCTGATTCGGCAAGATTGGCAGGATGACGAAGGTTAGTACTAAAAATTGCAGGATGGAAACCAGGTCACGGCGTGTCAAACGTTTCGTTATGCCGCGTAGCTCGGGTTTGAAGTAGAGCAAGGTAGTAGTGATTATGGCTAGCATGACGGCTAATGTTGTTTGTCCATACCAAATTAGTGCGCCGAGTGCATAACACAGCAGTAAAGCGGCAACGGTGGTGGTGCCCGGATCATTTTCTTCGGTGGGACTGGTGAGATAGGCAGCAATGATCATCACGCCCACGATGCAAAAACCTGTAACCAGTAGCCATGGAGAGCCAATTTTGCTGGAGAGCATGGCAGTGAGAGTGCCCATGAGCGCAACCAGCGCAAAGGTTCTCAGTCCGGCTTTGGATGAAGGCCTGCGCTCACGTTCCAGGCCGATCAGCAGGCCGATGGCGAGGCTGGCGAGGAACTGCGGCAGAACCTCAATACCGTTGTTTTGCCAAATTTCATGGTTCATCGCTTGGCCGCCTTAATAGTTAAGTTAAACGAAGCGTGATTTACCGACATTTCGAATTTTAAGCAAACGATCGATCACGGCTTTATACATTTGCATTTTGCCAGTGCCGGACGATGAGCTGCAAGCTGGCACTGCCATTGTATTCATTGACAGCCAGATTGAAAACCGCACGAATATATACTGGCATGGGATCAACGCAAAAAAAATGAATGGCATCATATGCGTCGTTTGATGTCGTGAGTTTTAGTTTGAGATGTTTTTCGCCAACCACGCGCTGGCTTGCTACAGTGAACTCGCCTTCAAAGAAGGGCTGCGGAAAACCTTGTCCCCAAACCTGCTGTTCCAGGCTCCGCGCAATGCTTAATGTAAATTCGGAAGGTGCGAGTAGGCCATCTGTTTCAATAATCTTGGTAAGATCGGCTGGGGAAAGTAGGCTTTGGGCTACGGCTTCAAAGGCAACCTTAAATTCATCGAAATGCTCCTCGCGCAGGCTAAGACCTGCCGCCATAGCATGGCCGCCGAATTTTTGCAGCAGATGCGGATGGCGTTTGGACACAAGATCAAGTGCATCGCGTAGATGCAGGGCATGGATGCTGCGCCCAGAGCCTTTTATTTCACCATTTAAGGATCGTGCGAAAGCGATGACGGGACGATGGTAGCGGTCTTTCAGGCGCGAAGCGAGAATGCCGATAACACCCTGGTGCCAAGTTTCGTCGAACAGCGCGAGGCTGTAACTGTCAGTCGGAGTGATGTGCTCCAGCGTGGTCAGCGCCGCTTGTTGCATGTCAGCTTCTATGTTGCGCCGCGTATGGTTTAGTGTATCAAGTTGCGCCGCGATTTTAGCTGCTTCAGTGACATCATCGCTAATCAAACATGCGATACCCAAGCTCATATCTTCCAGCCGTCCAGCCGCATTTAACCGTGGCCCCACGACAAAGCCTAATTCATAACTGGAAACCTGTGCATAATTTTTACTGGCCACCTGCAACAATGCGTTGATGCCGCAGCAAGCGCGCAGGGAGCGGATGCGTTGTAATCCTTGTTGTACCAGAATACGATTGTTTTCATCCAGTTTTACAACATCTGCAACTGTTCCCAAGGCAACCAGATCGAGTAACTTGCCTAGATTGGGTTCCGCTTGTTCTGTGTATGCGCCGCGAGTCCGTAGTTCGGCGCGTAATGCGAGTAGCACATAGAACATGACACCAACCCCTGCTAGATTTTTGCTGGGAAAATCGCAGCCCGGTTGGTTTGGATTGACAATGCAAAGCGCATCGGGCAAAGCATCGCCTGGCAGATGGTGGTCGGTGATCAACACCTGCATGCCCAATCGGTTGGCCTCGGCCACGCCTTCCACGCTGGCGATACCGTTGTCGACGGTGATTAATATGTCGGGAGTGGCTTGCGCCGCCAGACGCACGATCTCTGGCGTCAAGCCATAACCATATTCGAATCGGTTAGGCACGATGAAATCCACTTGCGCACCCAATGTACGAAGACCGCGCAGCCCAACAGCACAGGCAGTCGCGCCGTCGGCATCATAATCTGCCACGATCAGCAGCTTTCGTTGTGTGGCGATGGCATCAGCCAATATGCCCGCCATTTTTTGTGCATTTTTTAGTTGCGTGAAGGGCAGCAGATATTGCAGGCTTGTATCCAATTGCGTCACATTACCAATGCCTCGCGCCGCGTAAATACGTGCCAATAGCGGTGTGATGCCAGTGTCGATAAGCTGTTGTGCAGCATCAGTTGGGTAGGAACGTTGGCTTATTTGTATCATGCGGCTTAGTAGTGTGTGGAAGGTGAAAGGATTTTAGCAGAGACAGGATACATTCCCTGCTTGTGGAAAAAGAGGAGAGTTAATGTAATCGAACTGGTTAATATGGGAAATATTCCTTAAATACTTAACGATGGAAATTTAACCTGGGCGCGCTCAAAAACCAACCGAGGCACACCGTCTGCGAATCAAGTCCCGTAGACTATTGAAGCCCGTGGAAAGGAATTTGTTATTTGAAGTGGTGTAAAGCGCACCTCAAGACAAAATGGTCAGTTTGGTAACAATTGGAACATAGTTAGTAATGTACCGAATTTAAACTAGTACCTACTGTCGGTAGATGCTAGTTTAGATTCAGTACCAGCAGGGAAAGGGCGCTACTCGTTCAACGAGTGGAGAACAAGCAGATTTTGGTGGATTAAAGCTTCCGTAGTGCCCCTTCCAGCACCAGCATTGGAATAAAGCGGGCATTGAACGCCAACCACAGTCCAATTGGAGCTAAGGCGGGAAGAATAAGCGTCCCAAATTGATAGCCTAGAGCAATCCCCTCAATCTTCCAGGCAGAGAAATCCGTTTGCTCTGATACGGCCGGCCCTGCGGTGACTGCAACTTGTTTAAGAAGATCGAAACAGATTCCCCACGTCTGGAATGGTATCAACAGTACTGCGCCTAGCGCTAGCTTATGCCAGCGGATTGTTTCACTGCCAGCGAGGAATAAGGCGACAAATAGCGGCAATCCGAAGCTGTAGGTTAGCGGATTTACCTCCAGCACTAAGGCATATTCTCCCACCGGCATGCCAGGAGCAGTACCAAGTTTCAGGGTGGTAGCGACACTGAGGATACGCTGTGACCACTCCACCGACTCTATCCAGTTGGGAAATAGTGACTGCATAATCCAACCCGATAGCATGACGGCAGGGCCGTTGAACCATTCCGCCTTCCAGTACCAGAACCCTAAGCATACAGGCAACCAGAGGGCGGCCTTCAACAAAAATCTGTACAGGGGATTACGCGTCATGGCGGGCAGGATTTTGAACCGGCATGGCGCGTATCCAGATCAGCCACACCACCAGCACGTCCAGCATGATAAGTCCCTGCCACAGATAGAGGTGGGCGAATTCAAAAGCGTCCATGCGCCATTGTCCCAAATAAAAGAGACTGATAATGCGCAGGATATTGGCTACCTGTACGGCAACCATACCTATCACGAGACCGAGCAATTTATGCCGCCAGGGCGCGGAAAAAGCGAGGATGGCTGCCGCCAAGACAATGCAGGCTTCGACCGCATTACACCCGGCCTCAATGGCGACTCCAAAGCCATTGGATTGGCTCTGAATGACGTTACCGTAAGTGATAATCTTTGGGTCGAACAGGGTAATGAGGGAGGCGCTGAAACTAGCCAGTGATGCAGCCCACGGATGTACCAAAGCTTGACCGGGCGGGGTGAGTTCAAGTGCGAATAAACCACCTAAAATCAGTAGGAAAATGAGAAGAAATCGCAGCATGTATATTTATCCTGGATAGCCCACTAGAGTAGTTTGTCATTTGGCAGAGGCGGTATTGGGAACATCAAATCCGGGATGAGATTGATCTTGCGCGGCACGTCGCTTACATCCATTACAATTCCGTAAAACATGGCTAGGTCACTCACCCTGTTGATTGGCCACATTTAACATTGCATGGCACCATTGAGCGGGGGATGGCAGTACCGGATTGGGGTGGGCAAATAGGTAATGGAGTAGATGATTATGGAGAGCTGTAAGATGTTGGGCTTCATTTCATTCAGCCCAACCTGGGCTCGCTTCCAAACGGGCGCGCCACAACGATACAGTGCGGCCAAAGCCTTGGCTGCTTCAATTGCAGCCATTAGGGCGGCAAAACGAACCTCCGGTTGGTCTGGATATTCGTGGGCCAACCGGTTGCGAACTTCGCGCCAGGCCAACCAATTGTCCACATCAAGGTAACCCAGCCTTTCCAAACGATTTAGCCGGTCACGCATGGGCCAATCTTCAAACGGTTCACGCAGGTTGGACAGTGTTGCTGGTATGAGGCGCTCCCCCACCGTGTCCTGCAATTTGATAAAGCGGAATAGCAGCTGATCCACAATCCGGACACGGGCGCGATCACTTTCCAATACTTGCCACGTGATCGTAGGCGATACGTTCCATTCTGCAAATGCTTCCGTAAGTGTGTTCAAGTGGCGATCCGCCTCCCAAAGCACAGCAGCAAGTCTGTCGGCATCATACTCGCGCCACCTGGATTCCTTCACGTTTTGCCGCAGCAACCACCTCCCGCGAATCTTGCTGGCCTTGCGTGGCAATGACGACATCAATGCGCTGTTCATCAAGCAGCCGGTAGATGCGTGAAACAAAACGGGTGCGACGGCGCACCAACTCCGCAGGAGCCATGGCTTCGGGAATCTCAACCAGCAGATCAATGTCTCCCCCACGCTTGCTGTCATCCACTCGGGAACCAAAGAGAAACACTGCTGTACCAGGCGTAAAGGCATCCCGGGCAGCTTGTGCAATGGCATTCACTTCTTTGGGTTGCAATCTCATGTTTATCCTAAAAAACGCGCATAAAAGGTAACAAGAGGGTCTAAGGTTTGATTCGTTTTTCGTCTTCCAGCGACTGTGGTTCATGCTATCAGCTTTTCATCACGTTGAGCGCGGTTGGGCTGAATGAAATGAAGCCCAACATTACAGAATGAACACATGCGTTACTTGACACTTAATCTCTAAATTAACCTACTTGCGGTAAAATAACTGTTTGCCACTAACTGGCGCCTTGTTACTCCCTGACAGAATATACTGGAATACTGTGCATGTTGCGATTGACTGAAGTTAAGCTTCCTTTAAACCACCCAGACGATGATCTAAAGACTGCACTTCTAAAACGGCTAGGTATTAGCGCGGATGAGCTGATTAGCTATGTAATATTTCGCCGCAGCTATGATGCCCGCAAGCCATCGGCCATTGTTTTCACGTATACGCTGGATATTGAAGTCAAGAACGAAGCGGCACTGCTTCAGCGCCTGCAAGGCGATAGGCATATCTCACTCACACCTGATACAAGCTATCATTTTGTGGCTCATGCGTCGGCTAAGCTGGCCTGTCGCCCAATTGTGATTGGTACCGGTCCCTGTGGAATATTTGCGGCTTTGATTTTAGCGCAAATGGGGTTTCGTCCGATTGTTCTGGAGCGCGGTAAAGCCGTGCGCGAGCGCACCAAAGATACTTTCGGTCTGTGGCGGCAAAGAAAACTCAATCCAGAATCTAACGTGCAGTTTGGAGAAGGTGGCGCGGGAACATTTTCTGATGGAAAGCTGCATAGCCAAATTAAAGACCCCAAACACTACGGTCGTAAGGTGCTCACGGAATTCGTCAAGGCGGGCGCTCCAGAGGAAATCCTTTATGTGAGCAAACCGCATATCGGCACGTTTCGGTTGGTGGGGATGGTGGAAGAAATGCGCGCGAGCATCGAAGCCCTCGGCGGTGAAATTCGTTTTCAGAGCAAAGTTGAAGATATCGTCATAGATAACGGACAAGTCCGGGGAGTGGTGCTGGGTAGTGGCGAACTCATTGCCAGCGATCATGTCGTGCTCGCTGTTGGGCATAGCGCGCGCGACACCTTTCATATGTTGTATCAGCGCGGCGTATACATGGAGGCAAAACCATTTTCCATCGGTTTTCGTATCGAGCATCCGCAACCGCTGATTGATCGCTGCCGCTTTGGTAAGAACGCTGGTAACCCCCTGCTGGGCGCGGCCGATTACAAGCTGGTGCATCATTGCGGTAATGGCCGCTCAGTCTACAGTTTCTGCATGTGTCCGGGTGGTACCGTGGTAGCGGCAGCTTCCGAGGAAGGCCGCGTCGTTACCAACGGCATGAGCCAGTATTCGCGCAACGAGCGTAATGCCAATAGCGGGATTGTTGTGGGCATCACCCCCGCCGATTATCCGGGAAATCCATTGGCCGGCATCGAGTTGCAACGGTACTGGGAAGCGCGCGCCTTTGAATTGGGCGGCAGGAATTACCATGCACCGGCACAAAAAGTGGGTGATTTTCTCGCGGGTCGGCCCTCGACCGCGCTTGGCTCTGTTGTGCCGTCTTACGCACCGGGTGTACACCTATGCGATCTTTCTACGTCGCTGCCGGATTATGCTATCACAGCGATAAAAGAAGCAATCCCGGCATTCGATAAACAGCTTAAAGGGTTTGCCATGTTTGATGCCGTGCTCACGGGCGTGGAAACACGAACTTCTTCACCCGTACGCATCAAGCGCCGAGAAGATTTTCAAAGCCTGAATATCTCAGGGCTCTATCCGGCAGGTGAAGGCGCGGGTTATGCAGGCGGCATACTTTCTGCTGCAGTGGACGGTATACAGGTCGCTGAAGCGGTGGCATTGAGCATTATCCAGCATGGCAAATGCTGAAGGAGAAAATTTGCAATTTCATTCAGCCAATTTCATGACGTTAGTAAGTTTTATATGTTATTGCCGTGCAGTATCCTTGTTACAATTCTTTTGCCTCCCTGCAAAGTTCTATACGTCCATCAAGCGAATTCAGGAACCCTCAGATACCACTCGTGACACTTGTATAACTAGAAAATTTCTAGATTTATTAAATAACATTTTGATTCAATAAAAATATGTATTTTAAACAAACCATAAATGAACCTGCTTAAAGCTCTTGGTACCATAGGCAGCTTTACGCTGGCTTCGCGCATACTTGGCATAACCCGCGATGTATTAGTTGCGCGCATTTTCGGCGCAGGTATGGCGACCGATGCTTTTTTCATCGCTATTAAACTGCCCAACTTGTTGCGTCGCTTATTCGCGGAAGGTGCATTCTCCCAAGCCTTCGTACCAATTTTAGGTGAGTATAAGAACCGTCGAGGGCATGAGGAAACCAAGCTGTTGGTTGATCATGTAACCACATTGCTGGCAATCATCCTGTTCATTGTTACGCTCATCGGTATAATTGCTGCGCCTATTTTGGTTTATATCAGTGCGCCGGGTTTCATAGCGATGCCGGCGAAATTTGATCTTACCGTCCAGCTGCTGCGCATTACCTCACCTTACATATTTTTCATTTCGTTGGTCGCTGTGGCATCGGGGATACTCAATACCTACAATAAATTTTGGGTGCCTGCTTTTACCCCCATTCTGCTCAACCTGTGTTTTATCGGCGCTGCGCTGTGGCTGGCTCCGTATTTTGATCCGCCTATCATGGCACTGGCATGGGCGGTGTTCGTAGCTGGGTTTGTGCAGCTGGCATTCCAGCTGCCATTTCTGAAGAAAATCGGTATGCTGCCGACCCTGCGCTTTAACCTGAAAGATGCGGGTGTATGGCGCATTATCAAACAGATAGGGCCAGCGGTATTCGGTGTATCGATCAGCCAGATCAGCCTCATCATTAACACCATCTTCGCTTCGTTTCTGGTGGCGGGCAGCGTATCCTGGCTTTATTACGCCGACCGCCTGATGGAGTTTCCATCCGGCGTATTGGGTGCGGCAATTGCCACTATCCTGCTGCCATCGCTATCCAAACATCACGCCAATGGCAATCCGGTAGAGTATTCCAAGCTGCTCGACTGGGGGTTACGCCTGACCTTCATGCTGACTTTGCCCGCAGCACTCGCGCTAGGCATGATTGCGGTACCACTTCTGGCAACTTTTTTTCAGCATGGCGCATTTACGGTGCTCGATGTGCTTATGACGCGCAATGCGTTGGTTGGTTACAGCGTCGGCTTGATCGGTATCCTTTCAGTAAAGGTGCTTGCACCGGCTTTTTATGCACGTCAGGATATTAAAACTCCGGTGAAAATCGGTGTCATCACCTTGTTTGCTACCCAAGCGATGAATCTGCTGTTTATCGGCTGGCTGCAACATGCAGGGTTGGCGCTGGCCATCGGCCTTGGTTCCTGCCTTAACTCTGCCATTTTGTTCTACTTGCTGCGCAAGCGTGATATCTACCAACCAGAACCTGGCTGGGGAAAGTTTCTTGTCAAGCTGGGTGCGGCAATGCTGGTGCTGGGGGTGACGCTTTGGTTTGGTATGGGAAGTGAACAGAGTTGGCTTACCAGTGGTGGTTGGGCGCGTATCTGGCGATTAACTGGATTGGTAGTGATGGGTATGACGGTATATTTCGCCGTGTTATGGACGCTCGGTTTTCGGCTTAAAGATTTTTCAAGGCGTGGAGCATGAATAGGTTATAGAGTAGGGTAGTGGATCTTGTCCGGCCATTGGAGCTATTTATGGAAGAAAATCTTCACCCTCTGAAATCCGAGTCCATTTTTTTGGGAAAAGCGCAATTCATAAGGCATTTGCATGCAATATTGAGGGGACGCGAATGACGAGTTATATTTTTGAGCTGGTTATGATGCTTTTTGTCATTCTGGCCGCCTCTGAACTCTTTACTAATGCATTAGAGCACCTTGGTGAGCAACTAAAAATATCGGAAGGTGTGACCGGCTCCGTGTTCGCCGCCATTGGTACGGCCTTGCCCGAAACAATGGTTCCACTTCTCGCACTGTTCGCCGGTACAAAGAACATCAGCATTAATGAAGAGATTGGCGTTGGCGCTATCCTGGGTGCGCCGCTAATGTTATCGACACTTTCTACCTGCCTTATGGCATTTGCTATTCTTCATCGGCGTGGAGTCAATGGTCATGTCCGGCCGGAGCGGAGCGGTTTCATACGTGATCTAAATTTTTTTCTGTTCGCATTCATTCTCGCCGCTGTGGCTATGTACATTCCGCAGGAGGCGCGCATCCTCCGTGGCGCGCTCAGTATTGCACTGGTTCTCACCTATTTCGTTTACATCCTGCTTACGTTGCGTGCCTCGGAAAAGCTGGTTGAGGATGGGCATGGCACGGCGGCTGAGGGCAAGATGTTCTTTGCCAAGCTTGGGTTGCCGACTAATCTATGGACCATTTTGCTGCAACTAGCAATCGGTTTGGCATTGTTGATTTTTGGTGCCAAGGGATTCATCCATGGTATTGAGGGTACTTCGCATATCCTGGGTATTTCCGCATTGCTACTGTCGTTACTCATTATCCCGATAGCGACCGAGCTTCCTGAAAAAGTAAACAGTATCTTATGGGTTCGACGTGGTAAAGATACGTTGGCTTTCGGGAACATTACCGGGGCGATGGTGTTCCAAGGAACACTGTTACCTGCTATCGGAATTATGCTAACACCTTGGCAACCGCGCATAGAAGTGTTGACCGGCGTACTTGTTACCTTGGCCGCTGCCGCATGGCTCCGATTCCATGCACGTTCAGGTGGATTGCCGGTATGGTCGCTGCTGGTAAATGGCGGCCTTTACGTCATTTTCCTCACGATCACATTATCGCGATAGGGCAATAATAATCAGCCATGCAGACCCGTAACCCACCACCTTATTCTCATAATCGCGTCTTCGACGAAGACCGTCACGCAGCCGAGCGTGGCACACGCGCGGTCATGTGGATTACGGTTGCCATGATGGTCTTGGAAATCATATCGGGCTGGTGGTTTAATTCGATGGCGTTGTTAGCAGATGGCTGGCACATGAGCTCCCATGCTGTGGCTATTGGCTTGAGCTCCTTTGCATACGCAGCAGCTCGACACTATGCCCAAGATTCACGTTTCACATTCGGCACCTGGAAAATTGAAGTGTTGAGCGGATTCACAAGCGCAATCTTTCTCTTGGGTATCGCTGTGATGATGGTTTTTAGCTCAGTGGAGCGTATTTTTTCACCGCAGCCGATTCACTATCTGGAAGCGATGATCGTCGCGGCCATCGGTCTTGCCGTAAATGTTATTTGCGCAATTATTCTTGGCAGAGCGCATGATCACCAGCATGACGAGCATCCGCATCATCATGATCTCAACCTGAAATCAGCGTATGTGCATGTGATCACCGACGCAGCGACTTCAGTGCTCGCCATCATTGCCCTGGCAGGTGGCTGGATCTATGGTTGGTCTTGGTTAGATCCAGCTATCGGGATTGTCGGTGCGGTATTGGTAGCGATTTGGTCTAAGAATCTAATCATTTCGACTGGAACAGTGCTGCTCGACCGTGAGATGGATCATCCTGTCGTGGATAAAATCAGGAAGGTTGTTGAATCAGGGGTGGCTACAGCTAATACATTGATCACTGATCTCCATGTCTGGCGCGTCGGTACGCGAGCATATTCTTGCGCGCTAAGCGTCGATACCAACGACAAAACATTGACGCCCCGGCGTGTGCATAAGCAGCTCGCCCAATATGAGGAAATTGTTCATGCCACCATCGAAATTCATCATGTGGATAATATGGAAGATTGAATAAAAGCAATGTTACGAAAGCAACTAATATTTAGCGCAAAATTGCACAATTATGACAGGGCAGTTTAATCGCCAGATGATAAGATCGAGCTATAAATAAATCTTACCGACTTTGAAGCATAGCTAAATCAGATGTTTGATTTCTACTGGGCTGGTTTCAGATACCTATAATTTCATCTAAATTAAATCCCCATTGCAGAGGATTTTCTAAATTAGCGATACTGTCTGGAGATTTCGATAGATCAACTGTTTCCTGCAAGATGTGCGCGTTAGAGCGGGTAGAAAAGAACACTTTCACTAATGGCTTGGTCAAACTTTGCTTTGATTGGTCAGTCACTACGCCTAGGCGCCCGGATTTCAGCTTAAGCAAGCTACCGGTTGGATAAATGCCGACCGTTTTAACGAAGGCATGAAAGATGACTTCGTCGAAATGTCCGTTCTTCCACTCTGCCATTTTGCGGATGGATTCCGCTGGTTCCCATCCTGTTTTATAGCAGCGATTTGAAGTGATTGCATCATATACGTCACATACCGCACCCATACGTGCAAATAATGTTAACGCCTCACCGGATAGTTTGTCTGGATAGCCTTTGCCATCTACGCGTTCATGATGGTGCCGGCAGACATCTAGTGTGAGCTCGCTGACTCCGTTGCAATCTTTAAGTATTTCCCAACCTTTTAAAGGGTGTGTTTTGATAATATTGAACTCTTCATCTGTTAATTTTCCTGGTTTGTTGAGTACTTCATGGGGGATAAAAATTTTTCCGATGTCGTGCAGCAATCCGGCAATGCCAACTTGCTGTAGTGCCTCGTCTTGCAGCCCCAGTTGCCGCCCCAGTGCAATCATCAGGACGCAGACGGCAACTGAATGCAAATAGGTGTAATTGTCCGCATTTTTTAGCCGGGACAAACTGATCAATGCGGAGGAATTGCGTGCTATCGATTGGTTTATTTCGTTTACCAGCGATAACGTCGCATCAAGCTTGAGTGCATTGCCCATGCGGATATCGCTGAATATCGAGACAACTGCTTCCTTAGTCTGAGTGTGTAGTTTTTTCGCTACGATTAATTCGTTCTGTAAAGACACAAGCGCTAAAGTTTTTTGTGAGGTTTGCTCAATTTTCCTCAGTTCGCTTTCGACCTTGAGTTTCTCTTCTTGTTGTGAAAGTGCTGTCACACCAGTATCGACATCCAAACCGATGTTAGTGTCTATCCAAATTTCAGTCACACCACAATTTTTAAGGGTATTGAGATCTTTATTTTCAGTCAGCTTGAATGAATTTTTCCAAAAAGGATGATCCATCCAGCTGCCGCAGACCTCTTGGATATACATGCCTAAGCGGATGTCTTTAACTTTTATTTTTTTCAGCATGGCTTGGTACTAGCTGCAAAATTCCATAATTTAATATCTAAATCCGGCGTGCGAGAAAGTGGTTGATTAAGCCATTAGTTGAAGAGTCATGCGCAGAGGCGCGTTCTTTCCTTTGAATTTCAGGTAGTAATTTACCGGCAAGTTGTTTGCCGAACTCAACGCCCCACTGGTCAAAAGCATTGATATCCCAGATTACGCTTTGCACAAACACTTTATGTTCGTAAAGGGCAACCAGCATTCCCATCGTGTATGGATCCAGCTGATCAAATAACAAAGTGTTGGTTGGGCGGTTGCCCGGAAATACTTTGTACGGCAACAGCGTTTCCAGCGCCTTACCACTTAGGCCTTGCAGCTCAAGTTCAGCACGTGCTTCCACTGTTGTTTTACCTAGCATCAATGCCTCGGTCTGTGCAAAGCAATTTGCCAGCAATATGGAATGGTGTTCGCCTATTGGATTGTGGCTGGTAATCGGCGCGAGGAAATCCGTAGGAACCATGCGCGTGCCCTGGTGTATCAGTTGATAGAAGGAGTGTTGGCCGTTAGTGCCGGGTTCACCCCAAATTACCATGCTGGTGGCATAGTCCACGACCTGCCCATTGCGGTCTACGCGTTTACCATTGCTTTCCATCTCCAGCTGTTGCAGATAAGCGGGGAAATGTTGCAGATATTGATCGTAGGGAAGGATGGCATGCGAAGCTGCATCAAAAAAATTGGCGTACCAGATGCCAAGCATTCCCAGTATTACCGGCATATTGCGTTCTAGGGGCGCTTCACGAAAGTGCCTGTCCATGGCATGGGCACCGGCAAGCAGGCGTTCAAAATTGTTTATTCCAATATAAAGCGCAATGGGCAAACCTATAGCTGACCACAATGAATAACGGCCGCCAACCCAATCCCAAAATTCAAATACATTTTCCGGGTTAATGCCAAATTTGGATGTCTCGGTGAGGTTGGTTGAGACCGCAACGAAATGTTTGCCGACAACCTTATCAGCGCCCAAATGCTTAACTAGCCAGTCGCGCGCGGAATGGGCATTGGTAAGGGTTTCCAGTGTGGTAAATGTTTTTGAGCTAATTATAAAAAGAGTGGTTTCTGGATCGAGACGTTTTAATGTTTCTGCCAAGTCTGTCGCATCTACATTAGAAACGAAATGCACGTTCAATTGCGCGCTGCCATAAGGCTTGAGCGCCTCACTGACCATAAGCGGCCCTAAAGCGGAACCACCGATGCCGATATTGACCACGTCCCGGAATGGTTTCCCGGTGTGTCCACACAGCGTTCCATTGCGCACCGCTTCGGAGAAGTGGCGGATATGATCCAGCACGCGATGTACGTCCGGCATAACATCTTTGCCATCTACATAAATCGAAGTGCCCCGGGGAGCGCGCAAGGCAGTGTGTAACGCCGAACGCTGTTCGCTAGCATTGATTTTGTCGCCATTGAACATGCGAGTAATCCAGTCGTCCAATTTTGACTGGCGCGCAAGGTTTAACAACAGGGCGAGTGTTTCTGCGGTGATGAGATTCTTCGAGTAATCCAGCAGCAGGCCATCCAATTGCAAAGAGAATTTGTCGAAACGCTGCGGGTCATCGCAAAACATTTCGCGCATGGTCCGCTGGTTTATTTCTGTTTGATGATCCGTTAAAGCTTGCCAAGCTGGCGAATGGATTAGAGTCGACATAGTTGTTTTAAAATTATCGATTGAACATTTATATTATTGACGATTTTGCAAAATATTTCCCTATTTCATTCCCGTAAAGACGGGAAGAATGTGTTTATTTGTTATAAATTTAAAAGGTTAATAAAAGGCGCTAAAGCGTTTGCAACGTTAGTTTTATGCCCGTGCTGGCGTTAGCATAATACCTGCGAGCGGCGGCAATTCTATCTCGATGGAATAGGGTTGTCCCATCCAGGGTAGAAATTCGGCATGAATTTCGCTGGAGTTTCCGAGATTGCCGCCACCATAATAGTGCGAATCACTGTTGAAAATTTCCCGATAAGTACAATTGAACGGAACGCCGATGCGGTAGCGGTGACGTGGGACTGGAGTGAAATTAAAGGCAACTATAACTGTCTCGCCATTTCGCCCACGGCGTAAGAAAGAAAGCAGCGAACGTTCGACATCCTGGCAATCAATCCAGGAAAATCCATCTTGTTCGAAGTCCTGTTCATATAAAGCCGGTAAATTGCGGTAAAAATGATTCAAATCGCGTACCATGCTTTGTATGCCCTGATGTGGTTCCAGGCCGAGTTGCCACCATTCAAGTTCCCAGCTCGATCTCCATTCTCGTCCTTGGCCGAACTCATTACCCATAAAATTGAGCTTCTTGCCTGGACTTGTCATTTGATAAGTCAGTAATAACCGTAGGTTGGCAAATTTCTGCCAGCTATCGCCGGGCATCTTGTCAAGTAACGAACCCTTGCCATGTACGATTTCATCATGTGAAAACGGCAGCATAAAGTTCTCGCTATAAGCATAAAGCTGACTAAAGGTCAGTTGATTAAGGTGATAGCGGCGGTGAATTGGTTCTAACTGCATGAAGCTAAGTGTGTCATTCATCCAGCCCATGTTCCACTTCATGGAAAAGCCGAGTCCACCAAGATAAACTGGGCGCGATACCCCCGGCCATGAGGTGGACTCCTCGGCTAGCGTCAACGCACCTGGGAATACGTCATGTACCATGATGTTAAGTTCGCGCAGGAACTCGATGGCCTCAAGATTTTCCCGCCCGCCATATTTGTTCGGTAGCCATTCACCTTCCTTACGCGAATAATCGAGATACAACATGGAAGCCACCGCATCCACACGCAGGCCATCGAAATGAAATTGTGACAGCCAGTAATGCGCACTGGACAATAAAAAGCTTTTTACCTCATTACGGCCATAGTTAAAAATGTGCGTGCCCCAGTCTTGATGGAAGCCGAGGCGCGGATCTTCGTGTTCATACAGCGCGGTGCCATCAAAATATGCCAGCGCAAAGGCGTCCTGCGGGAAATGCGCTGGCACCCAGTCGAGTAGCACGCCAATTCCGGCCTGATGACAGTTATCTATGAAATGGCATAAATCATCAGGGGAACCGAAGCGGCTGGTCGCGGCGAAATAGCCGGTCGCTTGGTAACCCCATGATTCGTCGAGTGGGTGTTCCGATACAGGCATGAGTTCAACGTGGGTATAGCCCATATCTTTGAGATAGGGAACAAGATTTTCAGCCAGCTCGCGATAGGTATAACAACGCCCATCTGGATGACGTTTCCATGATCCCGCATGAATTTCGTAGACATTGAGAGGGGCGTGTAGCCAGTCCCATTTGCTGCGTTGCTCCATCCATTCTGCATCCTGCCATGGGTGGTGGATAGCAGATCCAGCGCGAGCGGCAGTACCAGGCCGCAATTCAAATGCGTTGGCATAGGGGTCGGTTTTGACTAGCAAGATACCGGCGTGATTGCGGATCTCAAATTTGTACAGCATGCCTTGTTCAATTTCTGGAATGAATAACTCCCACACGCCGCTGGAACCATGCGCCGCCATCGGATGAATGCGCCCATCCCAGCGGTTAAATTCGCCTATCACACTGACTCGCTCGGCATTCGGCGCCCACACTGCAAAACGCACACCCAGAATGCCGTTAATTTGCATTGCACGTGAACCCAGTACGCGATAGGCCTGATGTAGCTTTCCTTCGTTAAAAAGGTGCAGGTCGAAGTCGGAAATTTGTGGTGCAAAGGCATAGCAATCATGCACCAAGCGCTCAATATTGTTGTTTAGTCCCGGTCCGTTTTCCCGGATGCGCAGACTATAGGGGTGGTGCGGTTCTTCGCTGCCATGCCATTCGAATAAACCATCTGGGTGAACGCGTTCCAGCGCCTCGCCGCCATGCGCGGTTTTCAGCCAAATTTCACTTGCGTAAGGGTTAAATACCCGCACTACATATCTATCTTTTTCTTGATGTGGGCCAAGATAAGCGAAGGGATTATGCAGTCGCCCTTGCAACAATAGTTCAGCACGCGGATCAAGTTTGATGCGAAGATTCTTTCTCATGGTGAGGTGATTATAACCACAATTAAGATCCGGCTATAATTACAATTCTGATACAGTTATGAACAAGATTCTAAATCAACGACTAGGAGGGGAATCATGCCGCTACCTGAGAATTTACGTTTTGTCAGTTCAATAACTAAAAGCACGTATGCCATGATTTTAGCTGGGGGACGTGGCACCCGTCTGCATCAACTTACAGATTGGCGAGCCAAGCCAGCTGTGCCATTTGGCGGCAAGTTTCGCATTATCGATTTTGTGCTGTCAAATTGCGTAAATTCTGGCATCAGACGAATTGGTGTGGCGACGCAATACAAGTCACATAGTTTGATCCAGCATATTCAGCGTGGCTGGAGTTTTCTGAATGGCCAGTTTGGTGAATTCATTGACGTGCTGCCGGCTCAGCAAAGAATAGAGGAAATGTGGTATCGAGGCACGGCCGATGCGGTATTCCAAAACTTGGATATCATGCGCACAACGAATCCAGATTACGTACTGATATTGGCGGGCGACCACGTCTACAAGATGGATTACGGCAAACTCCTGGCCACCCATGTTGAAAAACAGGCCGATATGACGGTTGCCTGTATTGAGGTGCCTATCAAAGATGCGACTGGATTTGGCGTAATGGGTGTGGATACGGAGTCACGAGTAGTGAATTTCAACGAGAAGCCTGACCACCCCACGCCGATTCCAGGAAACCCTAATTTGGCGTTGGCCAGTATGGGCGTGTATGTGTTTAATACCCGTTTTCTGTACGAACAATTGGTGCGCGACGCAGATGATAAAAATTCCAGCCATGATTTCGGCAAAGACATCATTCCGCATCTAGTATCCGCGCGCTATCGCGTGTTTGCGCAGAGTTTTGAAGATAGTTGTGTCAATCTGAATGGCGAAGTACCCTATTGGCGAGATGTGGGAACGATAGATGCTTATTGGGAAGCTAACATGGAGCTTACCAAGGTCACTCCTGCCCTTAATATGTATGATCAAGAATGGCCAATCTGGACGTATCAGGAACAATTGCCACCGGCCAAATTCGTATTCGATGACAGTACTCGCCGTGGTATGGCTGTGGATTCTTTAGTATCGGGAGGCTGCATCATCAGTGGCGCTTACGTGCGTAATTCGCTGCTATTCTCTAACGTGCATATACATAGTTATAGTAATGTCGAGGATTCGGTAATTTTGCCCAACGTAAAGGTGTCACGCAATGTAACGCTCAAGCGCGTGGTGGTGGACAAAAATTGCGTGATCCCGGAGGGCATGACCGCCGGGGTTAACCGTGAGGAAGACGCGAGACGTTTTTTTGTAAGTGATAACGGCATTACGTTGATCACCCCCGACATGCTAAACCAGGAAGTGCACCGCGTGCGTTAAATTTACGTCTATTCACATTTAATTAAATGAAATTTTTATGTCCAAGCCTCTCGATTTAGTTTTTCTTTGGCACATGCACCAGCCAGATTATCGCGATTATGCCAGTGGCGACTTTTTGTTGCCGTGGGTTTATCTACATGCGATCAAGGATTACACCGACATGGCTTTTCATCTGGAACAATATCCTCAGGTGAAGGCGACGGTGAATTTCGTGCCGGTTTTGTTGGATCAATTGGAAGATTACGAACAGCAGTTCACCACTGGCCAGATACGTGACCCGTTGTTGCGGCTGCTGGCGCGCGAGAACCTCAATGACTTGAACTCAACGGAACGTGATTTGGTCTTGACAAGTTGCTTCCGCAGTAACCACCATAGTATGGTCGCGCCGTATCCCGCCTACAAGCGTCTGTCTGACTTATACAAAATGCTCGAATCCGGCGGCAGTACAGAGCTTGCCTATCTGTCGGGTCAATATTTTGCTGACTTGCTGACCTGGTACCATTTGGCGTGGTGTGGCGAAAGTGTGCGCCGCGAACACGACTTAATCATTCGCCTAATGAGCAAGAACGAAAGCTTTAATTATGCCGATCGCAAGTGGTTATTCGATTTGATCGGACAAGTCATATCCAGCATTATTCCGCGTTACCGCAAGCTGGCCGAAAGCGGTCAAATCGAACTTTCCACGACGCCCCACTACCATCCGCTTGCGCCGTTGTTACTGGATATTAATAGTGCGCGTGATAGCAAACCGGATATCAGCCTGCCGCAATCGAAATGCTATCCCGGCGGGAAATCACGCGTCCAGGCACATCTTCTTTCCGCCCAAAAAAGTCACCAGGCACGCTTTGGTGCCACTCCTCACGGTATTTGGCCAGCAGAAGGTGCGATTTCAACCGAATTACTGGAAGTGTTTGCGCTGCAAGAATGCCGCTGGACGGCAAGTGGAGAAGGCGTATTGGCTAACAGTTTGCGCACTGCGGAGCATTATTTGCCTGAGCGAGCCCAATATCTCTATCGCCCTTATCATTTGCAAGGTGCAGCAAGTAGTGTGCGCTGTTTTTTTCGGGATGACCGCCTATCCGATTTGATTGGTTTTGAATATTCGCGTTGGAATGGCAAGGACGCCGCAATGCATTTTGTTTCCCAGCTCGAAGCGATTGCACAGCAGGCACCTGAGGGCGAAGCGCCAGTGGTCAGCGTTATCCTTGATGGTGAAAACGCTTGGGAATATTATCCATATAACGGCTATCATTTCTTTGCCGATTTATATTCTGTATTACAAACCCATTCGTCAATCCGCACCACGACCTATTGCGGTTATCTGGATCGGCTTGACAATGCTGAAGGAAACCAACAGCTTGCCAAAGAAGGAGAGCTGCCGCGTCTTGTTGCCGGTAGTTGGGTATACGGCGATTTCTCCACCTGGATTGGTTCGCCCGACAAGAACCGCGCTTGGGATTTGTTGTGTATGGCGAAACAAAATTATGACTTGGTGGTGGCAAGCGGCCGCTTGAACGAGGCAGAGCGCTTGGTTGCCGAAAAACAGTTGGCTTCATGCGAGAGTTCCGATTGGTTCTGGTGGTTTGGTGATTACAATCCTGACCATGCGGTAAAAAGTTTTGATCGCCTCTATCGCAGCAATTTAATGCAGTTATATCGTTACTTGAAATTACCAGTTCCAGCCATTTTAAACTCTCCAATCAGCCAAGGCGGTGGTTTACCTGAAGCAGGTGGTACGATGCGTCGTGGTTCTTGAGGGTATGCTCGCATTGGCCTGGCAACGAATATCAGTCGGCTGTATTTCAACTTTAGTGTAATATTTTTTGAAATATTACAATGTCATTGGCAATTACACAGATTTTTAAAAATGAAAATACACGAAACAGTTTCTTTGCTTTTTGGCGTTCACGCTCATCAGCCGGTGGGCAACTTCCCGGAAGTGGTGGACGACGCGCATCAGCGTTGCTATAAGCCTTTTCTGCATATATTACATCGCTATCCCGAATTTCGTTTTGCCGCACATTTCAGTGGTTGGTTGCTCGATTACCTATTTAATAAATATCCGCAAGATATGGCTTTGCTCACTGAAATGGTACAACGCGGCCAAGTCGAAATGTTCGGTGGCGGCGACACCGAGCCGGTTCTGGCGGTTATCCCCAACCGCGACCGTATTGGACAGATCGTCAGGTTGTCCGACAAACTGGAAGCCAGGATGGGCAAACGGGCACAAGGTGCATGGCTAACTGAGCGTGTGTGGGAGGCAACGGTAGTGCCTGCCTTATCGGATTCCAAAATTGAGTACGTCACCGTAGATGATTACCACTTCTTGTGCAGCGGCAAGCGCATTGAAGAATTGAATGGCTATTTCACCACCGAAGAGGACGGCCGCAAACTCGACTTATTCCCGATTTCCGAGGCGCTACGCTACCGCATGCCATTTTCTCCGGCGCATGAAGTAGTGGCCTATCTGGAAAGCTTGACGCGTACCGACAGGCAAGCATCAGCTGTGTATTTCGATGACATTGAAAAGTTTGGCATCTGGCCGGAAACTTATCAGTGGGTTTATGAAAAAGGCTGGCTGGAAGATTTTATTCGTGGGGTGCTGGCTTCATCGAAAATCACCACACAGACCTATCGTGACTATCACGCCAATGAAAAAACGCGCGGCATTGTATATCTGCCTACCACCTCGTACATTGAAATGAATGAGTGGACTTTGCCGGTCGCTGCTGCACATACGTATGCTGATTTAGTCCATACGGAAAAAGCAAGCGGCCATTACGAAGATCGCAAGGCATTCCTGCGCGGCGGCATCTGGAAGAATTTTCTCACCCGTTATCCCGAGTCAAACTGGATGCACAAGCGCATGTTGGGATTATCTGAGCGTTTACATGCCTTGCCGGAAGAAAAGTGCACACAGGAGATGATTGACCAACTCTATATTGCGCAAGCCAACGACGCATACTGGCATGGCTTGTTTGGAGGGTTGTATCTGCCCCACTTGCGCCGGGCGGTATACGGCGCCATCGTCAAACTGGAATCTTTACTGGATAAGGTTCTTCCACGTGCAGCCTGTTTTTGCACCGATGCCGACAGCGACGGCCACGATGAAGTTTTCCTGCATAACGCACTGCTGCAAGCGATCGTGAAGCTTGACGGCAGCGCCAGCATATCCGAACTTGATTCATATCAATTGCATCACAACTTTGGTGATACCTTGCGCCGCCAGGTGGAGCATTATTTCCGCAAAATTGAATCCAGTCACGCCACGCACCCGCATGAAGGTGGCGGTATTGTTTCAGCGCATGACCGCGTGGCTTTTAAGCATGAAATCACTGCGGAAAATTTGATGGCAGATAGCCACGCACAGACCTTATTTCGTGATTCCTTATTGCTGGATGGCAAAGAAATTGAGCTTGTTTATGAACTGGTCGAAGCGAACGCCGAAGGAATGTTATTCCGCACCGAATTTGGTGGTCAAGCAATACAAAAACGTATTAGCCTGAAAGCTAACTGCCTATACGTTAGTTACATCTTCGATAGCGTATTGCAAGGAAGTTTTCTCACACGTGTGGCATTGGCGATGCCGAGCTGTGATGGTTATGCTGGCCGTTATATCCAGGCTGAAAAAATTCTGAGTGGTTTTGGCGGTGGAATCGAATTGAATGATATGAATGGCGTGGTGCTGGATGATGGTGTATTAGGCGGAAATTTAGTGCTGAATAACAACCATCCGATCCAGTTGTTCGGTATGCCATATTTTACAGTTTCTCAATCTGAAGCCGGATTCGAAAAGATCATGCAGGCTGTAATGTTAACCCTGCAATGGCCACTTTCAAAAAATGAAATGAGTATTACGTTGACTATAAATCCGGGCAATGCGGTGCTGTAATGATTAACTATTACAATTTATCATTATTTCCACACTGTACATGGCAGCAGCAGCGTTAATCAGAGTGGGTTACACAATTCAAGTTAGCAGCGCCGCTTCAAGATAGACATCCACACCGTTTGTTGGACTAATAGCGGCAGCAGGAATAGCGACTCCATTGCGCCAGTCCCTTACTGCTTGCTGCTTCATAACACCGCTCACTAGAAATATAACTTTGTGTGCCGCACTCAAGCGATGCGCGCTAAGCGAGATTCGCTGTGGCGGATATTTTGGCGCATTCTCAACCACAATAACGGTTGGAGCGTCGGCTGCGTTACCCAGCTCGTGGCCAGGAAACAGGCTGGCAGTGTGGCCATCTTCCCCCAATCCCAGCAAAACTAAATCAAATAACTCAATTCTTGCCAATATCTGTGTATAAGCGCTGGTTGCTGCCTGCGCGCCTTTCTCTGCGGGAATAGGATAAATCTGGGTACGAGGGATGGCGACATGGTTCAGCCACGCCTGCGCGGCCATCCAGCTGTTGCGTTCTACGTGGTCAGCTGGCAGGCAACGTTCATCACCGAAATACACATGCCACGCAGCCCAGTTTGCATCAGCCTTGCGCAGTGATTCATATACACGGCGCGGTGTTGTCCCACCAGCCAGCACGATATGGAATGTTCCGCGCAGGCTAATGGTGCGTAGCGCCGCTTGTAATATGGCTTGTGTTGCAGCCCGCTCCAGTTCGGCGGTTGTGTTGAAACTGTGCCAATGGCTTTGTTGCTGTGGGTTGTTGATTAATAAAGGCATACAATTCATCCGGGAGTAATATGGCAATGTATGCGATTGTACGGCTGGCTGAGATTGCTGTTTGGCCTATTAGAAATGCGGCATGAGTAAAACGGTGGTACAACTGGCTATGCCATGAAGTTCCGCCATCCATTATTTGAGTCGGCTGTTATAACGTGATATTTTGGATAAAATTTAAGAATTTTAGAGGTTTCTTGCCTGTTAAGAATTTGATAGAGAAGGTTATATTGAAATTTACCCAATTTTTTGTTGCTAAAAGCCCCTTATATTTCATGCATGCGAATAATATAAATATGAAAAATATTTTGCAATGGACATTGCTTGGCGCAATATTGTGCAGCATGTCCGTATGGGCAGTGCCGCAACAAAGCCATGCCGAAATACGCACGGTCATTTCCGCTTTCGCGCACGAGCAAACAATTCACCTGCCAGGCCAAGTTACTATCACGGTGAATGAGATTGACCGGCGCGTCTCGCTTCCAGCTTGTCCAGCGCTGGAAGCATTTCTTCCTCCTGGCGGACAACTGTTGGGTAACAGTACAGTAGGTGTCCGCTGCATTACTAATATGAAGAAATGGACACTGTTCGTTCCAGTGCAAATTAAAGTGAGCGCGAATTTACTCATTACCAATCGCCCCCTGCAACAGGGGTATGTACTACGTGCCGAGGATATTGGAAGTCAGCAAAGTGAATTAGCTCAAACAGGTATTCTCACTGATCCTTTGCAAGCGATTGGCAAAGTACTTAAATTTAGTGTTGGGGCAGGGCAAGTGTTAAAGCAAGATATGTTGCGTGCCCCCTATGCAGTAAAGCAGGGACAGACAGTACAAATTCAAATTGAAAGGCAAGCCTTCAAAGTTCATGCTGATGGTCAAGCGTTAAGTAATGCGGCGGAAGGAGAAACCGTACAGGTCAAAACTTTATCGGGCCAAGTGGTGAGTGGTGTAGTACAGCCGGATGGAGCGGTAAACATTCGACCCTAGCCGGCTTAAATTTCCCACCATTAAAAATAAAAAACAGCCAGTCACTACTCTGGAACGTTGTGTTGTCGATACCAATTGATAAAATCCGTGTCAGGCAGTGCGCGGCTGTATAGAAAACCTTGCACCAGATCACAGCCCAGGTCGCGTAACAGGTCGAATGTTTTTCGGTCTTCCACTCCCTCAGCCACTGTGGTCAGATTGAAATTTTTGGCCAGATCAATAATGGTACGGACAAGATGTTTGTCCTCTTGTGATTGATGTATGTTTCGAATGAAAAGTATATCGATCTTTAGTTCCTGTACTGGGAAGCGTTTAAGGTACGCCAGCGATGAATAGCCAGTGCCGAAGTCATCAATTGACAGGCGAATACCAAGCTCTCTCAATCTTGATAACATCGTGAGGGAGGATTCATAATCTTCGATGAGCAAGCTTTCTGTGATCTCAAGGGTAAGGTTCGATGCGGAAACACCCCAAATATCGAGTGTTTGCTGGATTATTTGTGGAAGCTCTTTGTCTTCGAGTAGCTTGGGTGGAAGATTGACGCTGATACCTATGTTAATACCGGCTTTTTTGAAAGCGGCTGTATGGCGCAGTGCAGTGTTAAGTATCCATAGGGTCAACGTGTTAATCAAGCCTGCGTTCTCTGCAACTCTGATTAATGTGCTCGGATTGATTATGCGTTGTCCTGGCGCTGTCCAGCGTATCAAGGCTTCAACGGAGATACAGCGTCCGGTCTGGATATTAATCTGCGGCTGGTAGTGAACTTGCAACTCGTTTGCTTTAATGGCGTTAGTAAGTTCAATGTCGAGACCGTTATAAACTTCTGCTTCAATTCGATCTTCGGGCTGATGGACGTGGTATCCCTGTTCATTGGTTGCGGCGATGTCTGATGCGATGTCGGCATACATCAATAATTGACCTGCATCACGGCCAAGTTCTGGAAAGTTGGCAATACCGATATGTGGACGTAGCGATACTGAATGGCCATCGGCAATGAAGGGTTTATGCAATTCAGAGAGAATTTTGATCGCTGCTAGTATGCTTTGGGCACTATTGGCAAGGCCGGACAAAACAAGACATATCTGTTCATCAGAAAAATGTGCATAGCGATCAACATCACGCAACAGGCTATCAAGACGCTGATCTGTGTAATTTATGATCGATTGTGTGGATGTGTCGCCGATGATGGCATCCAGCCGTTTGGCTCGCCTTAATTTCATAAATAGCACGGCTGTTGTGTTGGTTCCGGCTTTACCGATTTGATCACGCAGGAAACCGACCAGTTGATTGTGGGTTAGCTGGTGTCGTGTCGCCGTGGTAGTGGATTGATTCGGCGGAAGGGGGCTGTGGCCGGTCATGCCAGGTAATACTCTTGGACATCAAGACCGAAAGCGCCAGTTGGCAGGCCGCGCAGAATATGAATTGGCGCGGTTATTTCGGGCTGACACAGTAAATCTAGCGTAGCGGGATGTGGTGCCGGACTTTTATCTGGGCTACTAATGATCAGCACACGTGGTTTTAGCCGGCGTACCTTGCTCTGGCTGATGACGACGGCGATTTCGCCAGAAGACAGCTCAACCAAAGAGCCAACCGGGAAAATACCGATTGTCTGGATGAATTGTTCGACCATAGAATCAAGATAATATTCGCCACTCATCGTATTTATACTTTTCAATGCGTCGTAGGGTGAAACGGCTTTGGTGTGGAAACGGGTATTGGTCAGCGCGGTATATGAATGAACGATAGCAGCCATACGTCCGAACAGGCTGATTTCATCTTTAGATATCCCTGCGGGATAGCCGCTCCCGTTTTCCCGCTCATGGTGTTGGGCGATACCTTCCAGAATGTCAGTATGCAAATTAGGCGTCTCTTTAAGAATCTCAAGACCTAGACGTACGTGGCTTTTGATTATTTCAAATTCTTCTGAAGTCAGCCGCTCTTTTTTTTGCAGCAATTCACTTGGTAATTTGATATTTCCAATATCAAGCAACAATCCGGTAATGCCCAAGCGCTCGAGGAAATCTTTAGGCAAGCCTATATGTCTACCCAGCGCAATCAGATAAACGGCTGCCTGGAGCCCGTACCCATAGCTGACGTTGTCTTGTTGACGTAATCGCATGATCAACATCAGCGCATTAGGATTTCGTACCACGCTGTCCACTACTTCCTGAATTACTACCTCTACTTCTTCGATGTCGAGATTGTTGTCGGAGTGTAGGTCTTGAACAAGACCCTGCAGCACTTTTTCTGTTAGCGTGTAAGCTTTGCCGGCTGGAGCAAGCTCCTCCTCGACAGGTCTGATATCGTTGTACAGTGTTAACTCGATGTTGGCAGGAATAAAGCCGGGTCGCTTGGCATTCGCAATCTGCACTTCTGGTGTTGCAGGGCGCTGATCAGAATCGAAAGCTTTTTTTTGAGCGTGAGATTTATCTTTGTAGTCTGATTTGAATTTAAACAGATCTTTTATTTTTCCGGAAAATGAGGCCAGCAACCCCCCTTGAACCTGCGTTTCTGAAGTTGCGTGGAGATATTTATTTAAGTTCTGTGGAGTTGTGGCGGTAGGAGATAAATGACTCAATTCAGTCCGTTCGAATACTGTATCTTTAGCATCTAATGCCACAGGAGTTTGCAAGTCAGCAGGCTTTTCCTTGGCTAACTCAGGTGCCGAATGCTCGGTGGTAAAAGTTGGATTGGCGCTGTCGGAAGCGTGGCTAAAGCTTGTAACTGGCGGTGTAATGGGCTCACGTTTATCTGGCTCCGCTATCTTCTTAGAAGCAGGTTGCGCTGTTTGGAGTCCTTGTGCTGATTTATCCCATTCGATAAAAACGAATTCACAATACTCTTGCAATTGTCCGATCTGTTTATCGTTCTCAATCAGGAATCCTTGAAACATAAAGGGTGTGCCAATCCATGATCGATCAAGATCAGAGACAAACATGCCGACCTTAAGTTTGTTGGAAGGAATCTTTGTTTTCATATGGGGTAAGTGTAACGCACATTTTTTCTGAAAAACACATCAGCTTCTATTTTAATCACACACGCAGTAAGCCCGTCAAAAAATGGGAAAAGAAACATAAAAATAAAGTGGAGTTGTTTTATCTGCCCGGCTATAGCCCAGAGTTAGACCCAAAAAAGAGGCTTAACGTTGATTTGAAGTGCGCCATTTATTCAAAAATTCCGTTACACAACAATCGAGCATATGCTGATATGGGAGAAATCACTCGGGTATGTTTAAAAAATACTTTCAGGATGCTTCAGTGAAATATGCAGTATGAAAACTTTAACTGGCCGGATAAATTAAAAATAAATTATGTACTTTAGTAATTCTATGAATTGCCGATAGGCAGGACATAACGGTTTATGTTAGGGCGTCATCAGTAGTAAATGGGGCAGGTATAAGCTATTAAGCCGGCACGAATTGAACTTGACTGCCGTTCGTGCTGAGTTTGTCGAAGCATAAGAAGCCATTCACATTTCGACAAGCTCAATGCGAACGGCTTCTTGGATAAACTGTGCCGGATCAATAAATTGTCATTCAGTACAGTTAGATAGGAAGATATATAAACCTTACCATGAAGCTGAGTCTCGATACGTAATTAATATTTAGTTAAAACAATAAGTTGATTTTAGATAGAACGAAAATGAAATGAAAACGAAAAAAGGGTTTAGTCTGATTGAATTGTTAGTTGCCGTGGTAATTATAGGTATTCTTGCCGCTGTCGCTATACCTGGCTACCAAAGTTATGTCGTCAAAGGCAATCGAGCTGCCGCACAGTCATTCATGATGGACTTGGCAAATCGTGAGAAACAATACTTGTTAGATGGTCGGACATATGCAGATTTTACTACATTAGGCGTATCGGCCCCCGCTGATGTCAGTAAACACTATGAGATTGCAATCTCAACTCCAGTTGTAACACCACCGACTTTTATTATTACCGCAACCCCTCCATCTGGCGGTCAGCAACATAGTGACGGCGTCTTAACGTTGGGGAGTGATGGTACCAAAGAGCCCTCCGCTAAGTGGTAATACTAAGCGATTGAAATATCAATGAAACGTCTGTACACAATTACACCCGGTTTCACTCTCGTCGAACTACTGGTAAGTGTTGTAGTACTGGGGATACTGGCTTCTTTGGGGACAAGCGGTTTTCAATCTCTCATCCAAAGTCAACGTTCGAAGAACGCGAGTTTCGAAATGTTATCTAGCCTCAGCCTGGCAAGAAGTGAGGCTATCAAGCGCAATAATTTTGTTACATTAACCCCAACAGATTCGACTAACTGGGGAAAAGGTTGGGCAATAACGTACATAGACGCAATAACGTCAGATACCAAAACCATTAAATCACAATCTGAATTAAAAAAAATAGTTATATCCCAAGGTTCTAACACTATAGTTTATGCCCCAACTGGCAGAGTACAGGCCTCTCCACTCCCTTTTTTGCTGGATGTTTCAACAAACTTAACCGAAAACGCTCGCTGCATCAAGATTGAGCTAAGCGGGATGCCGCGCGTAAAAAAGCCTGTGAACGGAGCATGTGTGTGACTAATCGCTATGGGAATACTGGTTTCAGTTTGATTGAGGTGCTGGTTACTATCGTAATTTTGATGATTGGATTGTTAGGGTTGGCTGGCTTACAGGGTAGAGCATTAACATCACAATTGGAATCTTACCAACGTTCGCAAGCATTAATTTTGCTGAAAGACATGGAAAACCGTATCAATGCCAATCGTAAAAATGCTGCAGAATATGTAACAACAACTGCGTTGGGTGTGGGGGCTGCATGTCCGGCAGCGGCGAGCTCTGTTGTCAGTGTGGACAAAAATGAATGGTGTAATGCACTTATGGGTGCAGCTGAAGTGCAAAGTGGGGTTTCGGCGGCAGGAACTATGATAGGTGCGCGCGGCTGCATTTATCAAGTTACATCACCTGCAAGCGGAGTTGCAACGCCATATTTGGCCGTAGTTTCATGGCAAGGATTCAATAATACTAAAGCTCCTGATGTTACTACAGCCACCTCTGCCGGGAAGTGCGGCGAAGGTCAATATGGTAACGAGTCTTTACACCGCGTGGTTACGCTGCCCATCTCCATAGCAGACTTGAACTGATATGAACCATTCTGCTTACACGCGCACTTTCAAAAACCGGATATCACAGCGTGGCCTGTCGCTGGTCGAGCTAATGATTTCCATCACAATCGGCCTCCTTATTCTTTCGACCTTGGTCATGCTGTTCGTTAATCAAAGCAAAACTCGAACTGAGTTGGATAAATCCAATCGCTTGATAGACAACGGCCGTTATGCTTTAGAAGTTTTATCCGAGGATTTGCGGCTTGCCGGTTTCTACGGGGAGCGTAATTTAGTAGCTGCTGGGGTCATAAACGACCCATGTACAACAACCCCCACCGATCCAAGCGTTACGGAGATGAGGGATGCATTGGGCCTGCATGTGGCTGGATATGATGCAAGCGGCCTTGGTGTAGCTATCGTCAGCCCGCCTTGTGGCCTGACTACTACCCCTTTGGCTACGGCAAACCTAAAAAATGGCAGTGACATTTTGGTATTGCGCCGCGCTGATACTACCGCTATTCCCGCAGCGTCAGTAAGTGGTACGCATCATTATATTCAGCTTTCAAACTGTAAGTATGACTTGGCTACTTCCGTCATTAGTAAAACCGCATCGGATTTCAACCTGCGTAAGCACCCCTGTAATTCAACTAGCACTTTACCTGCTGCCAATGTACGGCGTTTTTTTGTACAAACTTACTTTGTATCTCCCAACAATATTGCCGGTGACGGAATACCCACACTGAAACTTAAAGAGCTTGATCCAACTGGTACAGGCGTATTTGTCATTACACCTTTGGTTGAGGGTATCGAATTCCTTCAGGTCGATTACGGTATTGACGGTGATAATAATGCTGATGGTGTGATGGATGATATTAATGGCGACAGTTTTATAAATATTGCAGATACGGATGGGGTAGCCGATAGTTATGTTACTACCTGCGCGACTGCTGTGTGTTGGTCCAATATTGTTTCGGTAAAACTCTGGATTATCGCCAGAAATATCGAAACAACTGTCGGTTACACCAACACCAATACTTACACACTTGGATTGGCCGGGACATTTGGCCCTTTCAATGACAGTTATAAACGTCACGTCTATACCCAGACTGTTCGTTTGGTTAACCCGTCAAGCCGGAGGGAGACACCATGACCTTATTGAATAATCAACGTGGCAGCACCCTGTTGGTAGCGCTTGTGATGTTGATGTTGTTAACGTTAGTTGCACTTTCTGCCATGAATGCCAGCACAACAAGTATACAAGTCGTGGGCAATGCCCAGTTTCGTGAAGAAGCAAATAATGCTGCACAACAGGCTATTGAAGGGGTTATTAGTAACAATTTCACCGCCAATCCAGTCTCATCAGTCGTTACAGTCAATGTCGGCGGTACTGATTACGTTGCAGCGGTTGCCGTGCCAACTTGTAAGAATACTGTTCCGCTCATCAACTCTGAATTAGATACAAACAACCCAGAAGACGCTGTTTGCCTCAGCAGCGGCTCATTACAAAACACGGGAGTAATGAATGCATCGGGTGTCCTATCAACAACACAGCCATGGTGTTATCAACAAACGTGGGAAGTTAACGCCACAGTAAACGATAGCGATACTGGAGCAAGCACAAGTGTGCATCAAGGTGTATCCCTGCGGGTGCCGGCAGGAACAGACTGTCCCTAAAGCACTTGAATCTAAAATATTCATTTCAACAACAAAAGAAGCTGTATTTGTGCAATTTGGAGGTGTCATCGATGAAATCGATACAATTTGTATTATTCGGACTGTTTGTTATCTTGATGGGCATCTCTGCTGTCAGTAAAGCGGAGGACATTGACATTTACAGCGGTCTTGGCGGCGCGGCTGGAAAGCCCAATGTGTTGATTGTCTTCGATAATGCCGCCAATTTTTCCTCCAATGCTGCCGGATCAACTTGTATTATCGATGGTGTGGCTACCGCGCTTAGCGGTACGGTGGGCGGCATAGAGCAATGTGCCTTTTACAATGTGATTAGTGCATTGCCAACCGATTCCAGCGGCAATGCATTAATCAATATTGGCATGATGGTTTACAACGCCAACAATATTAGAGATATCAACGAAGCAAATTGTGGCGGGAGTGATGGTGGGTGTTTGGTTCAACCCCTGATCCCCATGGATGCGGCACACAAGGCTCCTCTTCTGGCCTGGATTAAAACCTGGAGAACATCGGGAGGCGCGGGGACTGGATATATCAAATCAGCTGGGGAAGCGACAGCGGCAACCATGCAGGAAGCATGGGCCTATTATGCCGGTAGCACGGGGCTTTCCGGGCGCTCTTATACTGGCATCAAACCGGCAGCTGGCTGCCAGCAGAATTTCGTTATTTTTATAGGCAATTCATTTAGTTCTTCCGGCTCTCCGGGGGATGGCGGCTCTGTTAGTCCGGCAGCTGCACTTGCCAGTGCCCCCGGGATAACTACGGCGCAACAATCGATTATCACAACCACTCACGCTACATCGTGCGGCTCATACACTTTCCCCACCAGTGCTCACGAAAGTAAAGGCTTCTATGCGGACGAATGGGCACGCTATATGCGTCAAGCCGATATTTACAGCGCTATAGAGGGTACTCAAAAAATCACCACTTACACGATCGGCCTGCTCGGTGCCAGTTGCCAGGCAGAATATGCCGCGACACTAACCAGTATGGCCAATGTCGGCGGCGGAAAATACTTTGCTACTACTGATTATGTCAGTATTACCCAGGCACTTCTTAAAATCCTCAATGAAGTACAAGCGGTCAACAGCGTATTTTCTTCTTCTAGCTTGCCTGTCAGTGTAAATGCGCAAGGGACATACTTGAACCAAATTTACATGGGTATGTTCCGTCCAGATCCGAACGGCCAGCCACGATGGCTTGGGAATTTAAAGCAATATCAATTTAACTATGATGTAGCTACCGGTAACCTGACATTGGGTGACAAAAACGGAAATAGTGCCATCAGCGCTGCCGGAACTGGATTTATCTCTCCTAATGCCGTAAGTTTTTGGACAGTCAAAAATATTTTAGCGGAGCCTGATCTGGGCGGTGGATTCTGGAGAAATTTACCCCTACCGAATGGTGCAGGTGCAGGATACGATTCGCCTGATGGAGAGCTGGTAGAAAAGGGCGGTGCAGCGCAGGTGTTGCGTTTATCTAATCTGGTCAACGATTACACAGCTACACCTGCCACCTCCACCAATCCGCGGAAGCTATATACTTACTGTCCCAGCGGTACATGTGATGCGCAATTATCCGCTGTGGTTAATACATTCAACAGTTCGAACGCTTTGATTACTGACGCGATGCTGGGAACTGGCGCAAGAACCATTACGTCCATAACCAGTGCCGCCACCACGGCAGTTTCAAGTGCAGTGGCTGGGGGAACCTCACCCGCAGTAAACGTTTCAGTTTTTCCCTTTACCAAGAGTGGTAATACTGTCACTGCAACGGTTTCAGCTGCAGATCTTGTCCATATCACCACCGGAACCCTAATCACAATAAGTACCGGCGCTGCAAAATACGACTGCGCTCCATGCACGGTAACGGGTACGCCAACTGCTACCACTTTCACCTATTCCAAATCGGGTGGAAGTGGATCTGTGACTGTGCCCTATGTCGCAACTATTCCATCCACAGTTATTACCTCCACAACTGTAGAGGTCAGCAAAGCGGCTCATGGCTTGGCAGTTGGCCAGAAAGTAACGTTTTCCGCGTGTTCGGTGCTGACTGGATTGAACGGCCAGGTTACAAACGTAACCGCCGCAACAACTAATACGTTTTCGATTAGCGCGCCTTCGGCCATGGCCGGAACGGATACTGCATGCCACTATACGTCCAACACGGCTACCGTGACTTCAGCCGGACATGGGCTCCAAAATGGCGAAATTGTCACTATCGCCAGTGCATCTCCTGTCAGTTACAACGGATCTTGGGCGATTACTATTACTGGCACCAACACCTTCACTTATGAATATACTGCAGCTGCACCGCTATCCACTTTTACCGGATCAGCAACTGCCTCCTCAAGCAGTACCACCAGGACAAACCTCACCCAATGGGTGCGCGGCCATGACAACAATAGTGATGAACCCAGTCCCGGAGGCACCATCAATATTCGTCCTTCCGTGCATGGTGATGTACTTCATTCGCGACCGACGGTTATCAACTATGGTGGCACGACGGGAGTAGTGGTTTTCTATGGCTCTAACGATGGAACATTCCGCGCCGTAAATGGCAATCAGGTTAATCCTCCAAGCAGCACCCTTACTGAACCAGGTACTGAATTGTGGGGTTTCATTCCGAGTGAGTTTTATGGCAAGCTTAGACGGTTGCATGATAATAGTCCGTTGTTAAGCCTTCCTACTACACCTTCAGGTATTATTCCAACACCACAGAAAAAAGATTATTTTGTAGATGGTTCGACCGGTATTTACCAACTATTAAATACAGATGGTACAACCCATACTGCTTACCTTTACCTCGCCATGCGCCGGGGAGGGCGGTTCCTTTATGCTCTGAACGTATCTACTCCAACCAATCCGCAGTATCTTTGGAAAATAAGCAATACGGGCGACTTCACTGAACTCGGACAGACTTGGTCGCAACCCAAAGTAGCCAACGTTAAAGGGTATGCTAATCCAGTGCTAATTTTTGGGGCAGGCTACGATACGGCAGAAGATAGCGAACCGCCCACAGCCGACACCATGGGCCGTGGGATATTCATCGTGGATGCAATTACCGGCACCATGGTGTGGAGTGCCACGTATGGAACTTCAAGTACTTGTAGTGGTTCCACAACGAAAGCGACATGCACTGTTTCTGGGATGAATTATAGTATTCCCGCTGATATAACCTTGATGGATCGTGACAGCGATGGAAAAATAGATCGTCTGTATGCTGTTGATACGGGTGGTAATGTATGGCGAGTGGACTTGCAACCTGCAGTAGCTGACATAACGCCTAATCACTGGCAAATTAACAAGGTGGCAGCGTTGGGTTGTTCTACCGGAGCATGCACGGCTGGCACTACTCCGCGCAAATTTTTCTATCCGGCCGATGTCGTGCCGACCAATGCATACGATGCGGTACTGGTTGGTTCTGGTGACCGTGAACATCCGCTTTATTCAAATTTATCTTACGGCATAAGTAATCGGTTTTATATGCTGAAAGATCTTACTGGCAACAATGGCAGCAGCCTGACAACCATCACTAATTCAAACCTGTTTGATGCTACCAATACGATTTACGATGGCACCCTTGGTGGATTCTACGTTACCTTAGGCACGGGGGAAAAAGTAGTTAATGCGCCGACTACGGTAGCTGGCTATACCTATTTTGGCACTAATCAGCCAACTGCACCTAGTGCCAATTCGTGTACCGCCAATCTGGGAATCGCGAGAGGCTACAGTATCAAACCTCTGACAGGGACTTATACATCTACCGAGTTTGATGGGGGAGGACTGCCACCCTCTCCGGTGTCAGGTTTGGTAAATATAAACGCGATAGTAAATGGGGTGTTAACGACGAGACTTGTTCCATTCTTGATAGGTGGCGGGGGTGGCGCTGATTGCGTTGGGCCGGATTGTTCGTCTTCTTTAGGTAGCATCAAGCCACCAATAAATGTTAAAACGAGCCGCCGTAGAGCCTACTGGTACAAAAAATAAGTACATTGTGAAATATGTATCTATGTCAGTAATTACTATCGGAGGCGTCAAATGATGAATTTAATACCGGCAACGCGTACACCGCCAACAAAAATTTATTAACGGGATGGGTATCGGGGGGATTGAGTAAAGCCCAGTTTGCACTGAGAGGTTGAGCCTTTACCATCGTATTCCCCGTTTTGTAAGCGCGGCAAATCCGGGTTCGCAAGCATCATTCAAGCGGGATTGTTCGCGGGCATCCAAAGTTTGCCATGCGGCAGTAGGCCGCTTTACCGACGACATAACTGCATCACACCAATCTGCATTGGTACTGGAATCAGGGGATACGAACTGAATCATGTGCTCAATGGTATTGCGGGTGTCGGTTAGAATCGACTCATACTGTAATGTGAGTTGTTGCGCAGCAGGAATACGATCCAACACGTCCAGTCCGGCCATAATTTCGCCGCTCCAGTAGTGTCCATAGAGAGAGGGTGGCACGTCATAGGCAAGAAAATCCTTGCCAGAGAAAGATTCTGGTAAGAAGGAAATCAGTTCATCGGGCAAATCGTCTTGCCAGCTACGATCATCAGATTCGTAAGGATCGATACCTAAAATTTCGGTGATCTGGAATACCAGCAATACCATTTTGAACCCGTTATGGCGTTGCATTGATAATGCACAATCACGGCCATCCCGCACAATATGGAGAAACTTTGCATTGGGAAAATGTTGGTAGAGTCTTTCGATCACCCGTAAGGAGCCACCAGAACGTTCTACCCAAATGCTTCTACCGAAGTGTGCGGCAAGCCAGCCAAATAGCGCATGATAATGCGCTTCTGCAGTAGCCATCCCACGGGCTGTAATCACCGTATGAATCTGATCAAATAACGCATCGTACTCAGGTGTCAGATGCGGGAGCGTAGTTTGTAGTATGGCGGGCACGCCAGTGCTGGCATTAAAACGCACGCCAGTTTTGAATGGATAAAGCACCTCTTTTATTGCAATGTCGTGCGCCAGCATAATGTTTTGCTTGGCGTAGACCCCGCTGACAATTTGCCAAAACTGCGCGCCATTAATTTGCATGGCTGGAAACGCTTGTGGAATCAACGTGCCTAGATCCGTGACAAAAGTGAAAAACTCCGACAGGCTTAGCACATCCGGGTGATGGTTGAGAATATTGGAAATAAGCGTGGAACCACAGCGCCCCGTTCCGATTACAAAAATTTCATTCGGCATTGTGTCCCCTAATATTAACGAGATACAGGTACTTGGCTACGCGTTTGGGCAAGCTGCGCGCAATACCAGCCGCAATATTCGTTTAAATTATTTGCGGTTACTGCATACCGTGTGGTGTTGGCATGCTCTCCTAAGGCCGCATTACTGGCACTACGGTCAAACTGTTTGTAACCGGTCAGATAAGATTTATAGAACTCTATTTTTTCGTTAAATTTTTCGTCAATCCAGGCGTATTGCGTAGTGTCTTGCACAATTTTTGGTGGTGGAAGCCCCACCGTTGAAAACAGCACTTCCAGCGCTTCGCCCACAGTAGGTACAGTCCGGTTAGTAAGATGGAAAATCGTGTTGCTGGAATCAGAGCGAGCAATGGCAACAGCCTGTTTTGCCACTTTATCCACAGGAACCAAATTTATCGGTACATCGGGATCGACATTCATGCGGATGGATTCACGTTCAAGATAGCCACGCTGGACACGCGCCATCATCCCTTTGAACTGAATTAAACGACGCAGAAAACCATACATTCCGCTAAAGTTAATCGCATGATAAGTGCGGCTATGACCAATAACAATGCTGGGGCGGAAAATGCGGAACTTCATATCCTGTTCAGCATAAATCAACTGTTCTGCTTTCACCTTGCTATTTTCATACACATTACTGCTTTGCACTTTGGCCATTGGCGATTCTAAAATGACACCTGTATTTCGTCCTGCTACATAGGCAGTGCTGACATAATTTAAGCAATCAACATTCAGCGCACGCGCCAAAGCCAACGCTTTGCGCGTGCCTTCGACATTGATGTCATAAATCTCAGCGGCAAAACGCTCCTCATAATTCAAGGACGCCGCACAGTGCCAAAATTGCGAGACGCCACTCGGAATGGATGTAGCCAGTGAAGTGATGTCACCCTGAAGATCTGCTTCTATCGCATGACAACGTTTTTTGACCTGATTGATCAGCTCAGGCGCATAGTCTGAACCCTGAATTACCTGCGCAAGCTGCAGGTGCAGCCGCTGCTCCGCACTTGTGTTTTTTGCGCGTACCAAGCAAAACAACTCAGCATCGCTTTGCTCCAATAATTCCAAAATCAAGTGAGTTCCAACAAACCCAGTCCCGCCCGTAATCACGATCTTTTCGCTCATTCCTTGCCTTATTTACAAAAAAATCGCACATCATAGTGTAGTGTTTTTTTTGTTGCACATTTTTTTGGCGAGTGTAAGGTTTGAGCATGGCTGCTTTGTAATTTCTGTGATTGTGGCCTGCTTTGCGATCACAATCTAACCGTACTCGTTAGCGGTTTTCATGAAACAGCATTGAATAATCTTGGATATTTACACTGGAAGAAAATACCTTTGTCTCTTGGTACTTCCCTCTCAATGTATTAAGAATGGAATCTTTATGCTCCTGTGACGCGCGATGACCAATGTATATAGCCTCAAGCTCTTCTGGGATAAACGGCTTGAAATCAAATCCGGTCTCATGGTTGTTAAGTTTGGAAATACACCTCCATTCATCTTCGTAATCCCAATGCTGGCTCTTTGTAAAAGCGAATATATTAAATAAATTGTCATAATTAATTTCTGCTTGCCCGGTGAGATGCTTAACGTATTGGCCCAAACTTCCGATTACAGGATAGGTCTCGACGTAGTTCACTTTGATGGCTGCGCTTAATGTGCGATCTAGTTCGGGTAAACAGCGAAACTGAAATACGCAGCCAGTGTGATTTTTTGCATAGTGAGCCCACATTAAAAGATTATCTTTTTTTGCGGAAACACAAAAAACTGTAAACTGATTTCGATACTCAGCCAGAAACGCTCTTCTTTGGACCAGGTTTTCTTCGAAACGCTGAATGGTTCCGGCATTGACTTCAGCTATAAATGCCCTAAATTTTTCAGCGGGTGGTCTATTCCTAAGCCTTCGATTTAGCAAAGTTAGTTGAATGAATTGATTATTTGGGTCGCTAGTGGGTTCATTAGGTCCATAAGCCATTGTGACAAGTTCTTCTGTAAGAGCATTAGCGATTTCTTCACCAGTAAATTTGAAATCCATAGAAGCAGGAAACTCAAATGGATCGTTGAGAAGTTTTGGGATTGACCATTTCATAGCACCGTTCTCTAGCGAAGCAATCGCAGATTCCGGACTCATGTACTTATAAAATCTAACGTCATTACTGTGCATCTGGCTATGCCTACCGCTAACGTTTGAAATCACCGTGTGTCAGCGTCTGGTGCATTGATTTGTTATGCATTTTATTTATGAGCTATTGGTTTATCTGTAAACAAGTAATCTTTTAATTCTTTATCAAAACTAGGGTCTTGCCTTCTGATCCATTCAAGCACCATTGCCGCGTGCTCTTTTTCCTCGTCTCGATTATGTGCAAGAATCGCTTTTAATTCTTCATTTTTGCAGGCATCAACTCTTTGGTTGTACCAGTCGACTGCTTCAAGCTCTTCCATGAGTGATGTAATAGCTCTGTGCATGTCTCTCGTTTCATTAGTAAGTTCATCTATTGGTTCGTGATAGCCTTCATTAGACATTTTTATTTCCTCGATAAATTGTGCTGGGGTTGTGAAGTATAACGAATAGTGGTTATCTGTCGCCCTCCCCAAACTTGTTAAACCCGCGACCTTATCGGCAGCGGATAAACCCCGTTGTACTGAGCCACCGGGGAACGGAACCTATGGGGATTGTAAGGTTTTGAAGCGGGGCGTCAACCCAATGTCATGAGGGGGCGGCAATGGGTGAAGGAGAAACGGATATCCTGGAGAGCATTTGTGGCGTGCGTCGACACCAAAACGCTGCACGAACTGTCCAGTCAAAGCGCTACTCATGTTGCATGGACGAGCAAATCCCCGACTGTTGAAATCACACAGCCGTCGGTTAAAACGAATGTAAACACAAAAAATATTCATGATGGTTTCTGAGGGGGAGCGCGTGGTAGCCGAAAAACCGCCTTTTTGATACCCAAAGGCGAAATTCTCTGCAGCACCCGGCATCGCTCTTGGCAGCATGAAAAGTTCAGCCACTCGATGCCTGCTATACGCTATAAGCTTGGTTCCAAGCATATCTAATAATTCCCAACGCAGTAAATCGAAGCCGGTGATTACTCGTATGAATTTTATCTTAGTGGAACTAATGGAGGATGTAGTAGATCGCATGCAATAAGTTAAGCATTGTCAGCAAGGCGTACTGACGTTAAAGTTCTGCACATGCAGATATTAAAGAGTCCTCTAGAAATGCGGTCATTCCGTTGCCGGAATGGGAAGTTCAGGATAATGTATATCCACTTCACGCACGTAACAAATCGATGCATCAAAAATCATAAGACGCCGTTTGGCCGGAGCTTGTCGAAGGCCAGTGCTGGCGCGGAACCAGCGGTTTGACAAGCTCACCGCGAACGGTAGCAAGTTTGCTGAGCGTAACACTACGTGCATCCATTTCAGGATTGTTAGAGGTTGCCCTGAGATTAAGAAGGGATGGTAATGGTTATATTGACTTTGCTAGTGATGCTGGGCGTCATGATTTTGTTGGCGTTCTTTCGATCCTCCATCTGGGGGTGGTTGTTGGCGATGGTGGTTTTTGTTTTCATCGCTGCTATTCAAAGTAAGCTTTCTGCTGATCTGTTTCAAGTTGTGACTATCGTGCTGGCCGTAATTGTTGCAGTTCTTGGCGTTCCTTCTCTGCGTCGTTTGTTGGTCAGCAGTCAAATTCTCAAAATTTTCCGCAAGACACTTCCCCATATTTCGCAAACTGAGCAGGAGGCGCTCGATGCGGGTACAGTTTGGTGGGACGGTGATCTCTTTAGTGGCCACCCTGACTGGCGCAAGTTGTTGAATTATCCCAAGCCGACGCTCAGTGCAGCAGAGCAATCCTTTCTCGATAACGAAACCGAAACTTTGTGCGCCATGCTGGATGACTGGGACATTACTCATGTGCGCCAGGATTTGCCGCCGCAGGTATGGCAGTACATCAAAGACAACGGGTTCTTCGGCATGATTATTCCCAAGGAATACGGCGGGCTGGAATTTTCTGCCCTTGCGCATTCCGCCGTGGTGGCCAAGCTTGCTTCGCGTAGCATTACTGCATCCGTAACAGTGATGGTACCGAATTCATTGGGTCCGGCAGAGTTGCTCGTGCGTTATGGCACGTCAAAGCAAAAAGAGAAATATCTGCGCGGATTGGCACAGGGCAAAGAGGTACCCTGCTTTGCGTTGACCGGGCCATTCGCCGGCTCTGATGCAGGATCGATTCCTGATTATGGCATCGTGTGCTACGGCGAATTCAACGGGCAATCAAATGTGCTCGGCATGCGGATAACGTGGGAAAAACGCTATATCACACTGGCACCGGTTGCGACGTTGATTGGCCTCGCTTTCAAGCTTTATGATCCAGACGGTTTGCTTGGCGAGCAAACAAAACGCGGCATTACCCTTGCGCTGATTCCTGCGGATACGCCCGGCGTGCAGGTCGGGCGTCGTCATTTCCCACTTAATTCGGCATTTCAGAATGGGCCCACTTCGGGCCATGGTGTGTTCATTCCGATGGAATATATTATTGGTGGCATGGATCGTATTGGGCAGGGCTGGCGCATGCTGATGGAATGTTTGGCAGCGGGACGATCGATCTCGCTGCCGGCTTGTGCCACCGGCGGCGTGAAACTGGCGGCGCGAACCTGTGGCGCCTATAGCCGAGTGCGCAAGCAGTTCAAGCTACCGATCGGTAAATTTGAAGGCGTAGAAGAGGCGCTGGCGCGAATTGGCGGTAACGCCTATTTGATGGATGCGGCACGCGCGCTAACGGCATTAGCGGTGGACATGGGTGAGAAGCCGTCTGTGATTTCTGCTATCGTTAAGTATCATTGCACCGAGCGCGCGCGCATGGTTGTCAATGATGCGATGGACGTGCATGGCGGCAAGGGAATTTGCCTGGGGCCGAGCAACTACCTGGGGCGTTCACACCAGCAGAATCCCATCGCCATTACGGTGGAAGGCGCGAATATCCTGACGCGCAGTCTGCTCATTTTTGGGCAGGGCGCGATCCGTTCTCATCCTTATGTACTTAAGGAAATCCAAGCGGCGCAAGATAGTGACGCGCAACGTGCACTACGAAATTTTGATGCCGCTCTGCTGGGTCACATTAGTTTGAGCCTGAGCAATGCGATGCGTGCTTGCTTTTTTGGCCTTACCGGTGGGCTTGGCCTTTCGGTGCCAGCGGGCGAAAAAACACGGCATTATTACCGGCAATTGACGCGCTTTTCTGCTGCATTCGCGTTAGCAGCGGATGTGTCCATGTTGGTGCTGGGTGGAAATCTCAAACGGAGCGAGAAAATTTCTGCCCGGCTGGGCGATGTGCTGAGCCAGCTGTACCTGTGCTCGGCCACGCTCAAACGCTTCGAGGATGATGGCCGTCCCGCTGAAGATCTGCCGTTGCTGCACTGGGCAATACAGGATGCTCTGTACAGGATTCAGATGGCGTTTGACGGCGTGCTACAAAATTTCCCTAGCCGTCTTGCTGCGTTGCTCTTGCGCGCGTTTATTTTCCCGAGGGGGAAATACCTGACGCCACCGTCGGATAAGCTCGGGCATCAAGTGTCAGTTTTGTTGCAACAACCGGGCGCTGCGCGGGACCGCCTGACAGCGGGCATGTATTTGTCCGGTGACGAGAATGATGCGGTCGGTGCACTGGAAGTCGCGTTACACAGCACGTTGCAGTGCGAACCCTTGCAAGCAAAAGTGGATGCGGCGCACAAGGCCGGGCAGGTCACGGTCATGAACGAGTTGATGCGCATTGCTGAAGCACATCGCAAAGGGTTCATCAACGCTGAAGAAGCGCAGCTGCTGGAGCGTGATTATGTGTTACGGCGCAAGGCCATCATGGTAGATGATTTTGCGCCGGAACAATTGGTGGCAGCGCCGAGTAATTTAAATGACAGTGAGAGATAGTCATGTCGGACAACAATGACCACATTATTACGCCGGAACAGGCGGCCACTCTGCATGGAATGTTTGTTGAGCGCGTGAAACGTTCACCCGATGCTCTTGCATACCGCTATTTCGATGCGAACGTAAATTCTTGGTTATCAATGACATGGGCGCAGGCGCGTGATCAAACGGCGCGTTGGCAGGCGGCGCTGATGCGTGAGGGATTGGCAGCAGGTGACCGCGTCGGTGTTATGTTGCGCAACTGCCCGCAATGGGTATTGTTCGATCAGGCGGCGTTATCGCTCGGGCTTGTTGTGGTGCCGCTATACACTGAGGACAGGCAGGATAGTGTGGCCTATATTATCAACGATGCGGGCGTGAAGGTGCTTCTGTTCGAGAGCGCAGAACAATGGCAAGCGTTGCGCAGTGTGTGCGCACAGCTTCCCTGCATACAGCGCATGATTAGTCTGGACAGGGTAGCAGGGCATAATGAAGCGCGTTTGCTATGTGCGCAGGAGTGGTTGCCCGTGCATGCGGTTTTGGTTGAGGAACGGGGGCGCGAGCGCGATGCGCTGGCCACGATCATGTACACCTCGGGTACTACGGGTCGTCCCAAGGGAGTGATGCTGTCGCACCGCAATATTTTGTTTGACGCCCATGCGGCCTTGATGACCTGCCCCATTGCCGGAACGGACACCATGTTGTCTTTCTTGCCGCTTTCTCATGCTTTTGAGCGGACGGTGGGTTATTACATCTGCGTAATGGCTGGTGTTACGGTTGCCTATGCGCGTTCCGTCCAGCTGTTATCGGAGGATTTACAAATTATTCGCCCAACTATCTTGGTTTCGGTGCCTCGCATTTTTGAGCGTGTGTACGGGGCGATTAGCGCCAAGCTGGTGGAGGTATCGCCGTTGCGGCGCAAACTATTCGCTTTGGCGGTTAATGTAGGTTGGCGCCGCTTTGAGCATGAACAGGGGCGTGCTGGCTGGGATTTGTCTTTATTGCTATGGCCGTTGCTTAATCACTTGGTTGCAAGCAAGGTCATGGCGCGTTTAGGTGGACGGCTTCGACTGACTTTGTGTGGGGGAGCGGCTTTACAGCCGGAAATTTCACGCGTGTTTATTGCACTGGGTTTGCCTATTTTGCAAGGCTATGGTTTGACCGAAACCAGTCCGATTGTTTGCGCTAATCGCTTGAATAGTAATTTTCCGTCCAGTGTCGGTCTCCCTTTGCCGGGTGTGGAGGTGCGCATCGGCGAACAGGGTGCGTTACTGGTGAAAGGGCAGAATGTGATGTTAGGTTATTGGAATAATGCCAAGGCGACGCGCGCCATGATAGGTGAAGATGGCTGGCTGAACAGTGGCGATATTGCCTCCATTAGCGAGTCTGGACATATCACCATCACGGGGCGCCTGAAGGAAATTATCGTGATGTCCAACGGCGAGAAAATTTCTCCGGCGGACATGGAACAGGCCATTCTGCGTGACCGTTTGTTCGAATTGGTGATGGTGTATGGTGAGGGGCGTCCCTACCTGACTGCGCTGGCAGTAGTAAATCCGGCAGTCTGGGCAGACTTAGCGCAAGGGGTCGGGGTCCGTGCTGGTATGCCGGAATTGTTGCATGATCCCCGTATCGAACAACAGGCATTGCAGCGCATCGCTGATCAGATAAAGGAGTTTCCGGGTTATGCCAAGATTAACCGGGTATTACTGTTGACTGAGCCGTGGAGTGTTGATAACGGACTGGTAACGCCTACCCTGAAAGTTAAACGTGGATCTGTAGTGGAGCGCTTTGCAAAAGAAATTGAACAGCTTTATCAAGGACACTGAATATGGATGAACCAGCTTTGACCCTCTTACCGCAACGTGAGCCTACATTGCGTATGCTGGCCATGCCATCCGACAGTAATTACACAGGTGATGTTTTTGGCGGTTGGGTGATGGCGCAAGTCGACATTGCCGGAAGCATTCCCGCCCTCATTCGTGCGCGCGGACGTGTGGTGACGGTGGCGGTGAATTCATTTGTATTCAAGCAGCCGTTATTCATGGGCGATGTGGTAAGTTTTTATGCTGAACTCGTAAAAGTAGGGCGTACTTCCATCACCGTTAAGGTCGAGGTGTATGTGCAGCGCGATCCAATTAAGCCGATCTGTGCCAAAGTAACCGAGGCCATGTTGACCTATGTGGCGGTGGGCGAGGACCGCAGGCCGCGTATTGTTCCACCTGACGAATGAGCGCATTATTTTGCTGCACGGGTAGAGAGTTGGATTTGGTTGATTCAAATAGTTTTTAAAGCGCGAGCATGAACGGGAAGGCTCATACCTTCTTTCTATTGTTTTGGAAATGAAATATGCCTAAGAATTTTATTGTACGTAAGGTCGCAGTATTGGGCGCGGGAGTAATGGGCGCGCAGATTGCCGCACATTTGATTAACGCCAATGTGGAAACGCTGCTGTTCGAGTTGCCTGCTAAAGAGGGTGATCCTAATGGCAACGTAACCAAAGCGCTGGAAGGCTTGAAGAAGCTCGAACCCAGTCCCTTGGCATCACCTGCTAAATTAACCTATCTCCAGCCTGCAAATTACGAGCAGCACCTCGAATTATTGCGCGGCTGTGATCTTGTGATTGAGGCCATTGCCGAGCGTATCGACTGGAAGTCAGATCTTTACCGCAAAGTCGCCCCTTATCTTGGCGCAGACTGCATTTTCGCCAGCAACACTTCCGGGCTATCTATCAACGAGCTGGCTCAGGCGTTTCCAGAAGCGCAGCGCCATCGATTTTGTGGAATTCACTTTTTTAACCCGCCGCGTTACATGCATCTGGTCGAGCTGATTACCTGTGCCGGCACCGACGCTGCGCTGCTGGACAGACTGGAAGCGTTTCTTGTCTCTACTCTGGGCAAGGGTGTGGTGCGGGCTAAGGACACGCCCAACTTTATTGCCAACCGCATCGGTGTGTTTTCGCTGCTGGCCACCCTGCATCATGCGCACCGGCTGGGGCTGAGCTTCGATACCGTGGATGCCTTAACTGGCCGCTATTTGGGACGCCCCAAGAGCGCTACTTTCCGCACCCTGGACGTGGTTGGGCTGGATGTGTTCGCACGCGTGGTCGACACCATGCGCAATAATCTTGCAGACGACCCCTGGCACACACATTTCGCGCTGCCGGGCTGGCTAAGCAAGCTGATAGAGGAGGGCGCGCTGGGGCAGAAAACCAAGCGTGGCATATACCAGAAAGTGGGTAATAAAATTCATGTCTACGATCTGGGTTTGCAGACTTATCGCTTGTCGGAAGACAAGTTGGATGATGCGGTAAAGGACATGCTGCGCGAACGCGATTGGGCGAAAAAGCTTGCTGCCCTGCACGCCAGCGCGCGTCCGCAAGCGCAATTCCTGTGGGCGGTGTTTCGTGACTTATTTCACTATTGCGCGGTACAGCTGGAAAGCATCGCCAACAATGCGCGCGATCTGGATTTTGCCGTGCGCTGGGGTTTCGGCTGGGACAATGGGCCGTTCGAAATCTGGCAAACGGCAGGCTGGCAAAACGTAGTGGCTTGGCTTAACGAGGATATCGCAGCGGGGAGGACAATGTCGTCAGCACCTCTGCCAGACTGGGTGACTGATGCAACTCGGATTGAGGTGCATAGTGCGCAGGGCTCATACTCGCCGGGCAGCAATCAATATCAAGCACGCTCGACGTTACCGGTATATGGCCGTCAGGAGTTTCCAGACCGATTGCCGGGCGAGGCAACGCAATATGGCGAAACGATTTTTGAGACCGAAGCGGTGCGTATGTGGCACAGCGGCAACGATATCGCCATCCTGAGTTTCAAAACCAAGATGCATATCGTCAGCAGTGAATTGCTGGATGATATTTTGCGCGCGCTGGACGAAGCCGAGGAAAACTGGCTGGCACTCATTATTTGGCAGACCGAACCCCCATTCTCTGCCGGTGCCAATTTGCTGCAATTGATGCAAGGAGTGCAGCAAGTTGACGAAGAACAATCCAGTGGTTTTTTCGGCAAGTTTAAAGGTGCGGTGCAGCGCGTTAAATATACCGTGGCGGGTGGCGGTGGATTTAGCGAGATCGTCAATGCGGCAACCGGCAATGTACCCCGAGTAGAAGACGTAATCGTTAAATTCCAGCGGATGTCGCAGCGCCTGAAATATGCGCAGGTGCCTATTGTCGCGGCGGTAGACGGCCTCGCATTGGGTGGTGGCTGCGAAATTGCGATTCATTGCACGCGCATAGTTGCTGTGCTGGAAAGTTATATCGGGTTGGTAGAAACCGGTGTCGGCCTGCTGCCTTCCGGAGGCGGCTGCAAAGAAATGGCGCAACGTGCGGCGGCGGAAGCAAAAGGCGGAGATATTTTTCCGTTCCTACGCCGCTATTTTCAGAATATCGCCATGGGCGAAGTATCCAAGAGCGCTGAGCTGGCGCGCGAGATGGGCTATTTGCGAGCCTCGGATCGCATCGTGATGAACCACTTCGAATTGCTGCATGTGGCCAAGCAAGAAGCGTTGGCGCTGGTAGCTACGGCGTATCGCCCGCCCCTGATACAGCGTCAGATTCCGGTAGCGGGCAGGGCGGGCATTGCCTCCTTCAAGGCGTCTATGGTGAACATGCTGGAAGGGGATTTCATCTCAGAACATGATTATGCTATTGGTTGCCGCGTGGCCGAGGTAATGTGTGGTGGTGATGTGGAAGTCGGTAGCATGGTCGATGAGCAATGGCTGCTTGATCTGGAACGGCGCAATTTCCTTGAGTTGCTGGCAATGGATAAGACGCAGGAGCGTATTGAGTACATGCTGAGGAATAGCAAGCCATTGCGGAATTAAAAAGCACCTCTAAAAATCCAATTTTCGTCACAATACGGCGTTACTCGAAAAAAATTATCGCTTACATATAAACAAATATGCCGCGCTCAAATTTTTTTCTCGTGCCTTATCTTGCCTAGAAACTTGAATTTTCAGAGGCGCTTTAAAATCCCCCGCCCTTATCTGACATTCCCTAAAAGGAGTAATTCATGTCTAAACAAATTCAGGAAGCTTATATCGTTGCCGCCACGCGTACCCCGGTGGGTAAGGCGTCGCGAGGCATGTTTCGCAATACTCGGCCAGACGATCTGCTGGCGCATGTGCTGAGAAGTGTGATGGGACAATGTCCCTCACTTGACCCCGCCGCAGTGGGCGATGTCATCGCTGGCTGTGCCATGCCGGAAGCTGAGCAGGGCATGAATGTGGCGCGAATTGCATTGCTGCTGGCTGGCTTGCCGAACTCTGTGCCTGGTATGACCGTTAACCGCTTCTGTTCTTCCGGGTTGCAGGCTGTGGCGCTTGCGGCAGACCGAATTCGCCTCGGTGAAGTGGACGTGATGATTGCGGCGGGTACCGAGAGCATGAGTATGGTGCCGATGACGGGAAATAAAATTGCGGTGAATCCAGCCATTTTTGCGCACGATGAAAATGTTGCTATCGCTTATGGCATGGGGCTGACTGCGGAGAAAGTGGCAGAACGCTGGAAGATAAGCCGCGAAGCACAGGATGCCTTTGCCTGCGAGAGTCATCGCCGCGCCTTGCAAGCGATTACGAATAATGAATTCAAGGATGAAATTACACCGTATCAAATTCAGAGCCATGTGCCGGATTTATTACGCCGCGAAGTGAACGTGCGTACAAGTATGGCGGAGCAGGACGAAGGTCCGCGTGCAGACACCTCGATGGAAGCGCTGGCTAAACTCAAAACCGTATTTGCGCAGCATGGTTCGGTTACCGCTGGTAACACTTCGCAGATGTCGGATGGTGCGGGTGCGGTGTTGCTGGTCAGCGAGACCGCGCTGAAGCGTTACAACCTGACGCCCATAGGAAAGTTTCTCGGTTTTGCAGTGGCGGGCGTACCGCCGGAGATTATGGGCATCGGCCCGAAGGAAGCCATTCCGCGTGTGCTGCGTCAAGTCGGTTTGAAATTGAACGACATCGACTGGATTGAACTTAACGAAGCTTTTGCCGCGCAATCACTGGCGGTAATAAAAGAGGTCGCCCTAGACCCCGCCAAAGTAAATCCACTGGGTGGGGCGATAGCCTTGGGTCATCCGCTGGGTGCCACTGGTGCTATCCGCACTGCTACCTTGCTGCACGGGCTGCGCAGGCGCAAACTAAAATACGGCATGGTCACCATGTGTATTGGAACGGGCATGGGCGCTGCCGGAATTTTCGAGGCCTTTTAGTCCGGACGTTCGGTTAGAATCCTGCGCTATCGAATTTATTAAATATCCGGGCTGGAAAAGTGAAATTATTCCGTGAGCATTGAAGCTGCCAAAGAACTGAACAGCGATTGCCATTCGGCCATTGTGGATCGTGGCGCGCTGGAACGCACCCTGCATGAGCAGGGCGATGTTTGGTACGAGCGTGTCAATGAGCGTTGCCCCCACCTGTTTGCTGCTGCCCCTTTGTTTATTTCCAGCGGAGAAATGGAGCAAATGCATGGGGTCATCGAAGCCGTCCAACAGGTTGTGGCGCTATCTGCATGGCGCGATGCCGTGTTGCAACACGCACCTGCCATCGCTCGATTTACACCTCGTGCCAAAGGTGTATTCTTCGGTTACGACTTTCATCTTAATGCCGAAGGCGCGCATCTCATTGAAATCAACACTAATGCTGGGGGAGCGCTGTTCAATGCGTTACAACTGCACAGTCAGCGTGACGTAGTTGCGCCGGGCAAGCCTGCGGCGATTGACAATTTGGAGCAGGTCTTTCTCGACATGTTTCGCAATGAATGGCGCCTGGAACGGGGCGATGCGCCGCTGCAAACCATCGCCATCGTGGATGAGCAGCCACGCGAACAATATTTTTATCCAGAGTTTGTGCTGATGCAGCAATTGTTTGAACGCGCGGGCATTGCAGCGTTCATCGCAGACCCGGCTGAACTGGAGGCGCGTACGGACGGCCTGTATATCCGTGAAGGTAAGATCGATCTGATTTACAACCGTCTGACCGACTTTTCCTTACAGCAATACAGTGCCATAAGCACTGCTTACCAGAGCAATCAAGTGGTGCTCACGCCTCACCCTCATGTATATGCGTTATATGCTGACAAACGTAATCTAGCACTGCTCACTGCACCCGGCAGCCTGCGCGCGATGGGTGTGACAGAAACGATTATTGCCACTTTAATTACGGGCATACCGCAGACCAGGTTAGTGGACGGCGCGCAAGAGCATGAACAGTGGCGGCAGCAACGTAAGCATTGGTTCTTCAAACCCGCCACCGGTTATGGCGGCAAGGGCACCTATCGTGGCGCCAGTATCACGAACCGGGTGTTTGCTGAAATCATGCAGGGAGGTTATATAGCGCAGCGCATGGCTCCTCCCGGAGAACGCATGATATGCCTGGAAGGTACGGAGCCGGTTGCGCTTAAATCGGATGTGCGTTGCTATGTGTATGACGGCCAGGTGCAGCTTATTGCCGCGCGGCTGTATCAAGGACAAACCACCAATTTCCGCACGGCTGGCGGCGGTTTCGCGCCAGTCCGTGTCATCGGTTAGAATGCGCGCATGACACTTTATGCTTTTATCGCAGTTGGCTTGGGTGCAGCGATCGGTTCATGGCTGCGCTGGGGGTTAAGTGTATGGCTTAATTCCACGCTGTCAGAGCTGGCACTGGGTACGCTTTGCGCAAATCTGATCGGCGGTTATCTCATTGGCCTTGCTGTGGCCTTTTTTTTGCAACAACCAGCGCTGTCGCCTGAATGGCGCTTATTCATCATCACTGGCTTTCTTGGCGGGTTAACTACCTTTTCTACCTTCTCTGCCGAAACCGTCACTTTGCTGGCACGCGGGCAATACGCCTGGAGTGTTGCAACTATTGCCGCCCATCTTGGTGGTTCATTGCTGATGACTGTGCTAGGCATGCAGACCTTCAAGTGGTTGCATCAATAAGAAACAACAAGTCTTAGAAATTCGTCGGTAAACTTTACAGTCATGTATTGAAATTTGCCCGGGGAGTTATTGTGGCGAGTCCATATTTTACGTAACATATTGTATATATGTAATATATAATGTTTTATTGTCTATATTGGCACGGATAATGCTTGTTTCTTAGAGATTAATGCGACAACAAATTTTTATTGAAACGTGGGTAGACGTAACATTTTAATAAAGGGCACCTCTAAAAATGAAGAGTTCTAAACAAGACTAGGCGCGAATAAAAAATGTTGACGCAGCATATAATTGATATGTAAGGAAACATTTTTTGAGAGCAACAACGTATTGTGACGAAATCTGAATTTTTAGAGGTGCCCTAAAGGTGATCGAAGGCATTTTCACCCGGAAAATATTCGGGAGTTTTTGGAAGTATGGGTCGTTGTACTTTTTGCACACTGAAACACACTTGAGAGTTTCCCTAGATCAAATAGGAAAGAGGGGCTAAATATGTTACGCAAGGCTTTGCTTACAACAGCATTATCACTTTCGGTTTCTGCCGCTCACGGTGGCTTTTTAACTTTCGAGGCGGCCGGAGCCAATCCCGCTGCCATAACTTCGACTCGCGATGCCTTCCGCACTGCAGTCGGCGGTGGTACGACCGCTGGTGCAAACGGATCCTTCGGCGGGATGCGCCGCGAGATCAATTGGGATGGCGTACCGAATAGCTTTGCTGACTCCAACTTCCTTCCCGCCAATTTTTTCAACGTCAATTCGCCGCGCGGCGCTGTGTTCAGCACACCCGGCAGTGGCTTCATGGTCAGTACCAACGCTGGTGAGTCTAGTTCTGCGTTGTTTGGTTTCTCGAGTGATTTCCAGACGTTCAGCGCACAGCGGTTGTTCACCGCCATTGATAGCTCGATTACTGACGTACATTTCTTTGTGCCGGGCACTAATACTGCGGCGACGACCAGTGCCTTTGGCTTGATTTTTGTGGATGTTGAGGTGGAAAATCTCACCAAGCTCGAATTTTTTGACCAAAATGACGCGCTGATTTTCAGCAGAAATGCCTTAGTGTTTGGCAATCAAGGCCTGACGTTCTTAGGTGGCGTAGCCAATGCTGGCGAGAGCATCAGTCGAGTCCGCATTACTTCCGGTCAAAATACCATTGTTTCTAACGGGAGGCTTGGCAATCCAAACGACGATGTGGTGGTGATGGACGATTTCCTTTACGCTGAACCTGTCCAGCTGCAACGAGTTCCAGAACCCCCTACCTTTGCGCTGCTCTTCCTTGGCTTGCTTGCTCTTTTTAATCGCCGTCGATTGCGACTTGGCAAGCTCGGCCGGAACGTTTGAATACCCCCCTAAACATCGAACCCGGTGGATTGCGATAATGGGTTAGGTAGACAAGGTGTGTGGTTAGGCTTCGTTTTATTTCAGTTTAATTCATTGGGGTAAACCCCCGGTTCTGCCGGGGGACTCACAAAGGTTTGAACTATACGACAGCCGAAGTGAATCCCCGAGTCTTGACCAAAAGACGAAGGAGATTCACACAGAGAGTGCGTGGTTTTGTTGAGGACTCGATCAGTAAATTCTATTAGGAACCGAAACAAAAGCTTCATCAAAAGTCCAGATGTAGGGCAGAAATCTTTACCTTAAATGGGCGTCCATGTATGCCGGGGGGCATTTAACTTCTTGGGTAATGAAAATAGCCTTCGATCCGCACATACCAGCTGTTGTCCTTTATGAGTGAAACGACCTGGATGAGCTTGTTAGTTGCGCTTCCTGATATTTTCAACGGGCTTGACTTGCAAACTTACGCCTGCTGAATCCAAGTCCGGCTAGACCGAGGCCAAAAAGGGCGAGGGCGGCAGGTTCAGGAACGGTGGAAAGTTTTGGAGGAGCAACTGTGAAAACAACCATGTCCTGCGTATTGTTAAGAGTGCCATCATTCAAGTACGTAAGCTTGTAGTTTCCGGTATAGCCTGTTGTGCCCAAGTTTTGCAACCATGTATCAGCCAAGACTCCATAGGTTGAACTCGCTGTACCAGCACCTACCCTGAAGCCTCCGTTTGTCGTATTGATGACGTAGCGTCCTCCGTCAAGATCTCCATAAGTGATTGCCCATACGGCCAGTTGAAAAGCTGCTGACTCATCTTTTGTGTCAACAAGGCTATATACTTGATTAGCCAGTTGACCCAGTTGGCTCACTCTCATCGCTCCATCGGGAGTCCCCGGACGTAGCGTACTTAATGAAGTTGCAAGCTCAGCTCCGGTAGCAACGGTATACGTAACGTTGCCACCAACCAACCAATGGTAGATGTCAACACACCACGTATTGAATTGGCCAGTGGCGGAGAAGTCATAGGTATGATTTGCCGTTGTGAAGCTATCACCGCCAATCAAAACACCCGTCAAACCCGTTCCGGAAGGACTCGGAGCGATTGAGCCACTGTGGTAACCAACGGCTCCGCCGCCGAAGTTGGATGAACCTGCATAAGTAACATCAATCGTCCCCGCCAGCGCTGAGTGACTCCCCATCACACCGCTGATTAAACCAACTGCCGCCAAGATTTGTTTAGTCTTCATTATTTACGCTCCCCTATGTTTAATTGTTTGCAATCTACTTAAGCATGTATCATGCCATAATTAATAAAGTATTTATATTCAATAAGTTATATAATTATTAATCCATTGTACAATCGAACTTTGTAAAAATTACTGACAAATACCTCTGCCGATTGATCTATCTAGCCCATAACAATCTCCTCTGGCGCGGCTTCGGTGTGGAAATGCACTACCCATCTGTACAAGCAACATCGTAAAAATTTCTGACCAATATTTTTGCCAATTGGCCCAATAGCTCCAGTGTGGGCGATGCATTAGCCATTCGCCACAATGAGTGGACACTCTGGTTCATCCTGCGGCTTTGTTTCTACCCGATGGGAGTCAATTTTATGGAAGGTATTCGGTGGTAGTGCGCTAAAAATAATGAGTAACTTGGTTTGCTTTTTTTGGCAGGCGGATTCAACTTATCTTGACAAATGCCACTTCTGGGCGATATTTACTAATGGGCATTAGTAAGGTTTCTTACGTAAACCTGATTAGTTACATGCCTCAGCTGCCCGAATGGCAGCTTCAGGGCATGGGGTTGTAATCGCCGCAGCACGAACGAGGCGCTTGAGGATGGTGCCAAGATCGAAGCGGCGGTTAAAACGGTACTGAACCTCGGCCAGGTAACGGTCAGCGTATTTACGGAAATCGAAAGCATGGTAGGTTCCACTGATAGCTGTTTTCAGGTTGCCC
>QFXJ01000030.1 GCA_003402375.1 Candidatus Nitrotoga sp. CP45 | reverse complement strand
GGATGAAGGTGCTGTGATGGGTTTCTCCGCAATGCGGGCAGACAAAGCCCTCTGGCCAGCGCGACGCCAACAGCGCCGCGTGACATTGCTCCACCCTCCCGTACTGCTTTAGAAACTCAGATATCGACATACCCTTTTGAAACTGAACTCGGTTCATTGCCATGACGCATCTCCTTGGGTAAATGCGCGCCTATTATTCGCCCCTCAGTGGCTCACCACATGAGCCTGTACGTAAAAAATTACACCCAACTGAGGCACGTAACTAATCAGGTACGTAAATTTCTACCGTACTTAATGAACCTAACTGACTTTATTAAGTATTTTATGTTGTCCACAAAAACTGTGGATAACAATGTGGATAATTTCAATGTAACTGAGCTAACCGCTCATATTATATACAGTTTTGTTTAGTCGCCTATTTCATAAGCAAAATTTATTTATTATAAAAACAATATGTTATATTTGCATTCTTAATGCCAGTGCTAAAATATTTTTCATTATTGGGTCTATGCGTAAGTTGTGAATAACTAGCGTAATGTCAAGCGCTTTTGTTAAGGTTTAGCTTTATTTATGTGTCACAGCATTGGCTTATTGAGAAATAAGTCATCCATGCTTCAGTGTTTGAATCCGCCATTTTTTAAAAAACTCAAACGTTGCATCGTCGCCGCAATGGGCTACGTTAAACCTGAACCAAGGTGAAGATTCCTGGTGCGGCCGGAACATGTTTCCGGGAGCGAGCATGATTCCCTCTTTTGCTGCGAGGCTTGCAATTTCAGCCGCGTTATTTAGGCCATTCAATTTTGCCCAAACAAACATTCCGCCTTCCGGCTCACAATAAAGTGTGAAGCCAAGATTTTCGAGTTTAGCAATCGTGTTTTGTCGTGCTAGTTGCAATTTTGCTCGAAGCTTATCCAGATGCTTTCGATAATGGCCATCAGTTAAAAGTTGATATATTAGTCGCTCGCTCACTTCCGAAGTGGTAAGACCAGTCAGTAACTTAACATCACAGAGGCTCTCTGCGATTTCTCGGTTACATGCAAAATATCCAACACGCAGACTTGCTGAGACCGATTTCGAGAAGCTGCTTACATAGATCACCCGATTGAGCTGGTCGAGCGTGGCAAGACGAGTTGCCGTTGCCGGATGAAAGTCACCATATATGTCATCTTCAACCAGCATCATGTCGTATTTTTCGGCCAGCTGAAGCATGCGATGGGCAACAGGCTGACTAATACTGGCACCGGTCGGGTTGTGCAAAATCGTATTGGTAAAAAAGAGCTTGGGATGATGTTCCTTTATCAGCGCTTCCATCGCATGGGTATCAGGGCCATCCTGATTCCAGGGTACCCCGACAATTTTAGCGCCAAATGATTTCAACCCTCCGAAAAGAATAAAATATCCCGGATCATCGACTAATATAGCATCTCCTGCCCGCACAAAATATCGAGTTACCAAGTCCATCGCATGTGTCACTCCTGTAGTCAGGATAATCTGCGAGGTATCCGCCACAACGCCGATACTGGATAATTTTCTTTGCAGTAGGTCCCTCAAGGGTAAATAACCGCCTGGCGTGCCATAGGCAGTAAGAAATTCTCCGTCTTTTAATGACAATGCCCTCAAGCTTTTTTTGATGCCTGTCTCTACCATCCATGAGGCTGGAAGCCACCAGGCTCCGGGCATCGTTTTGCTAGCGCGATCCTTAAGCGAATTCCTTAATAGCCAAACGACATCTATTACGCTATCGAGTTTGTATGCCGCTTCCGATGAATCACGAGGCGCCAAACGAGATGAAACATAGAAACCGGAACCTTGCCTCGAATACAGATATCCCATGGCCACCAGCTTGTCATATGCCTGGACAACAGTGAAGCGGCTTACTCCGTGGTTCTGGGCAAATTTTCGTATCGAAGGCATACGCGCATCCGATCGAATTGCCTTACTATCTATCATTTTTTTGATGCCGTCGGCAATCTGATCAATCAACGGAAAAGGATCGTTTGGATCTAAACTTAATATTGGCATGGTTAATGAACCAGTACAGGTTGGTCAAATATAAGTACAACTGTACCTGTATTGTCAGATTATTGTCTAGTAATGTAAGCGCTAGAAGATAAGGTTAAATATAAAATAGCGTTTAAGTAACTGGCCCTATTAACGCCTTTAAAAAATAAGTCGTTTGTTTAAAAAGGAGTAATCAAGATGAATTCCCGTTACGTTAAAGGATTTATTGCTGTGTTGATTGGCATGGCATTGAATTATTTGGGAGATAAAGCGCTGGGGGTGAATATTGAAGTATTTAAGGGTATCGCCACATTTACTTTCCCCTGGATGATAGATATATTTTTGGTGCCATTCGTGGCGGGTTTCGTGGTGTCGTGGATTTTTGGTCTGGGCGGAAAATGGTTGGCTTGCTTACCCCCCCTGTTTGTACGCTGTATCAACTTTGTCTATATGACCTATTTTGAAAACCCATCTACAGATGTAGACATGTTTTTCCAAATCCCCCTTGCTTACTGGGGCCCTTGTCTAATTCTGGTAGTGGAAGCTGCCAATTTTGGCGGAATTATTGGAGAGGTTGTGAAAGGTGTATATCGTCGCCCGGGCAAAGGAAATGGAGAAGTAAATGTGACTGCCACCCAAAAATAATCCCTTGATCCGATTGCAGTGAATTTATTTAACCATTATTTGCCAGTACCGTACATTGCATATGTCCCCTGCAAGTTTGATCAAGTATCGTTTTATAACAGAGAAAACCACCTGTAATCATTAGAGAAGGTAAATAGCCATGTTAAAGTCATTTCTGCCATATTTTATGCTATGTTCACTTTTAGCCATCAATTTCAGTGCACTCACAGTAGTGCTGCAAATGGATTTAATTGATACTTCGAGCACAACTAAAATGATTTCGTGGATATTAACTGCGTGCGCATGGGTTTTGGTATACGTAAATCGTAACCGTTAATATTGATTAGAAATTGCCCACGATGCCTTCTAGCATCCCCTTAGTATAGTTGCACAGCGTGGAGATGCTGTAACCCATCTGCTGCTTGTTACGTGCGTGAAGTGGATACTCATTAAATTTTTAAATTCAAATCGTCAACACTTATACTGTCTCCCGATGCCCGCTTAACATTGGCTTGGCAGCCGACTCGATTCAAGTAACCTGGATACGTCTAATCTACCTTGAACACTAAGTTCAGGTAACATTGGACATTAAAACAATGAATGCCCTTTACCGGGCCTCCAGAATTACATATGAATTCCTCTGATTTTCAGAAAAAAATATTTTTGCTCCTGTTAGCTATCGTCTCTATTGCATTTGGCTGGATCGTATGGCCATTTTTTGGTGCAGTTTTTTGGGGCACCGTCCTTGCCATAATGTTTACCCCCCTCTATCGACGTTTACTTGTTATCACACGGGGCAGGCGGAATCTGGCTGCGCTCGCCACCCTAGTGCTTTGTTTGGTTATCGTAATTCTTCCGCTAGCGTTTATTACCGCTTCATTAGTACAAGAAGGAATACATTTTTACCAAAAGCTTCAATCAGGGGAGCTGCATTTCGGCACATATTTTCAACAGATAATTAACGCGTTGCCGCGATGGGTAGTCGACCTACTGGACCGTTTCGGATTCGGAAATATTTCTGCGTTGCAGGAAAAAATATCTACTGGCGTAATGGAAGGCAGTCAATTTATTGCGACTCAGGCTTTCACTATTGGTCAAAATACTTTCGACTTCATCGTCAGTTTTGGCATCATGCTGTATTTGCTATTTTTCCTGCTGCGTGAAGGTTCTGGTTTATCCGGGCGAATCAGACAAGCAATTCCATTAAGCATGGAGCATAAACGGTATTTGTTCAGCAAATTCATTACGGTTCTTCGTGCGACGGTAAAAGGCAACATCGCTGTAGCTGCGATGCAAGGCGCGTTAGGCGGCGCAATTTTCTGGGTTCTTGGTATTCAAGGCCCCCTATTATGGGGCGTTTTGATGGCGTTTCTTTCATTATTACCTGCAATTGGAGCAGCATTAATATGGGCACCAGTCGCAATTTATTTTCTCGTCACCGGTGAAATTTGGAACGGCATAATTCTGACTGCATTCGGCGTACTTGTGATCGGAATGATTGATAACATTCTCCGGCCTATACTTGTCGGTAAGGACACACAAATGCCAGACTACGTAGTACTTATTTCCACACTTGGTGGCATGGCTCTTTTTGGCTTGAACGGTTTTATTATCGGCCCGGTAATTGCAGCAATGTTTATCGCTGCCTGGGATCTCTTTTCTTTATCGAAAGAAACAGATAAAGAATTTACATCGTAACCATATAATTTGAAAAGTGATCCAAATAATTTATTTTATGATCAAAATAAAATATCACTTTGAAAAGCAGTCAATGGAGGAATTGTTATGAAATGGGCAGTAATCTCGATTTATTTGATATCAATTTTTACCGTACATTTTCGGGGTAAGGTTCGTCTTCCTCTGTTTCGTCAGTTATTCGATCATTCATCCATCGTGGCTCCGATGAACCTGTTCATGTACCTGTTTTCGGGGGTTCCGTACACTGCCTATTTTCCTGTCAGCAATTTCCGGGGCTTGGAATTGCTGGAAAAAAATTGGGAATTAATCAGGGATGAAGCACTTAATCTGCAAGCTTTAGAAAAGATCAAATCTACACAAAAAAATGATGACGCAGGATTTAATTCATTTTTTAAAAATGGATGGAAACGCTTTTATTTAAAATGGTATGAGGCTAGCCATCCTTCAGCTGAATACTATTGCCCCAAAACGGTTGCGCTGTTGCGCGCTATTCCATGCGTGAAAGCCGCTATGTTTGCAGAATTAGGGCCAGGTGGAAAACTCAATGAGCATCGCGATCCTTTCGCAGGATCACTGCGCTATCACCTTGGTTTGGTAACACCAAACAATGATCGCTGTTTTATAGAGGTTGATGGCCAACGCTATAGTTGGCGAGACGGGCAGGCCGTTGTCTTTGATGAAACCTATATTCATTGGGCTCAAAATGGTTGCGATACCAATCGAATTATTTTGTTTTGTGATATTGAACGTCCAATGCGCTACCGCTGGGCACAAATGGTTAACAAATGGTTAGGCAGAACAATCATGACCGCAGCAAGTTCGCCTAATGAAACCGGGGATCAAACCGGCGGCATCAATAAAGTATTCCGTTTTATTTGGTTGGCAGGCCAGTACCGTCGAAAATTAAAAGCTTGGAATCGACCTTTGTATTATGTGATCAAAGGGGGATTGATTCTGGCAGTGGGAATTTTGATTATTTGGATATGATTATTTGGAACAGGATGGTGGTTTTAAATTGCAACTGATGAAGTAAGCTGTAAACGGCGGCGTATTTAACGCCGCCGTTTCGTGTTTCAATAAGTTATAAAAAGCTTTTGCTCTTGTTACCAGCAATTAAATTAAATTTCATTCCGGAAGCTTTGAGGTCATTTTTCTGCCGATCTTACAGTTTAGAGCGGTCAAGGCCCATCACCTTAGTCCACGCTTCAATAAAATCCCGCACAAACTTCTCTCTTGCATCGTCAGCTGCATAGACCTCTGTGACAGCGCGCAGCTCGGAGTTTGACCCGAAAACAAGGTCAACGGAGGTGGCCGTCCATTTGAGTGTACCCGTCCCGCGATCACGCCCCTCGTAAACTCCATCGGATTTAGATGATTTCGTCCATTTCGTCGACATATCCAGTAGGTTAACGAAAAAGTCATTGCTCAACGTCCCGGGCCGGTCGGTGAACACACCATGCGCAGATTGTCCTGCATTTGCATTCAGAGCCCGCATGCCACCCACTAGAACCGTCATCTCAGGAACTGTCAGGGTCAAAAGATTCGCCCGATCAACCAGCATTTCCGTCGGCGATCTACGGGTATCTGCCCTGAAGTAGTTACGGAACCCGTCTGCGGTCGGTTCGAGCGCAGCAAAGGAATTCACATCAGTCTGCTCTTGCGATGCATCCGTGCGTCCGGGCGTGAAAGGAACCTGTACGTCATGGCCAGCCTTCTTCGCGGCTTGCTCAATGGCTGCGGCTCCACCCAGAACGATCATATCGGCGAGTGATACTTTCTTTCCGCCCGATTGCGCACGGTTGAAGTCTGTTTGAATACCCTCCAGACGTTTCAGCACTTTTGCCAGTTCGTTCGGATTGTTGACCTCCCATTCTCTTTGCGGTTCAAGACGGACGCGCGCCCCGTTAGTTCCACCACGTGAATCAGTCCCGCGAAAGCTAGCGGCAGACGCCCAGGCGGTTCTGACGAGTTCGGGAACGCTTAATCCCGAGGCAAGGATCGTAGACTTCAGCTGAGTGATATCCTCTGCGTTAATCAAATCATGATCAACAGCTGGAACTGGATCCTGCCACAGCAAGACTTCGTCAGGAACTTCAGCGCCAAGATAAAGGGCGCGCGGTCCCATGTCGCGGTGCGTCAGCTTAAACCACGCCTTGGAAAAGGCGCGTTCGAATTCCTTTGGATTCTCATGAAAGCGCTTGGCAATCTTGCGGTAACTCGGGTCGAACTTAAGCGAAAGGTCCGTCGTGAACATGATAGGGGCATGCCGTTTCGAAGGATCGTGGGCATCCGGCACGATGTTTGACCCATTTTTATTATCTGGAATCCATTGGATCGCACCTGCTGGGCTCTTTGTCTGCACCCAATCAAAAGCGAACAGGTTGCCTAAGTATTGTGCAGTCCAGGCAATTGGGTTGGCGGACCATGCACCTTCTAAACCGCTGGTGATAGTGTCGCCGGCATTGCCGCTGCCGCACTTGTTTTCCCAGCCAAAACCTTGCTGCTCAATGCCAGCAGCTGCGGGCTCTGGACCTAGGCACTTGGACGGGTCATAGGCACCATGGGCTTTACCGAACGTATGGCCGCCGGCAATAAGTGCAACCGTCTCTTCATCGTCCATTGCCATGCGACCGAACGTCTCGCGAATGTCCCGGGCAGCTGCGAGCGGATCCGGGTTTCCGTTCGGCCCCACTGGATTCACATAAATTAGACCCATCTGAACAGCGGCAAGGGGATTTTCAAGCATTCTATCGCCACTATAACGCTCATCCGCGAGAAACTTAGTCTCAGGCCCCCAGTAGACCAGGTCGGGTTCCCAATCGTCCTCACGCCCGCCGGCAAAGCCAAAGGTCTTGAAACCCATGGATTCCAGCGCCACATTCCCCGTTAGGGTCATCAGGTCGGCCCAAGAAATCTTTCGGCCGTATTTTTGCTTGATCGGCCAAAGCAATCGCCGCGCCTTGTCTAGGCTAACATTGTCGGGCCAGCTGTTGAGCGGCTCGAATCGCTGCTGGCCGCCACCGGCGCCGCCGCGTCCGTCAGACACGCGATACGTGCCCGCACTGTGCCAAGCCATCCGAATAAAAAATGGCCCATAGTGGCCATAATCTGCTGGCCACCATGCCTGTGACGTAGTCATCAGCGTCTCAATGTCTTTTTTCACGGCCTTAAGGTCGAGAGTCTTAAATTCCTTAGCGTAGTTGAACTCGGCGCCCATTGGATTAGATTCAGCCGCATGTTGGCGAAGAGGTTTGAGATCCAGTTTTTCAGGCCACCAAAATTGGTTCGACATTGGCTTACCCTGAGCATTAGCAAGGTTTGACGTTACTACCGGTGTCATGACTATCGCTAAAGCGGAAAGTAAATATATTGATTTTTTATGCATGGAAGTTCCCTCCTTTGAGTATGAAATTCAGCATTTTCACAGTTGCCCATATAACATTAGTAGGTAAATGCAAGGGTAAAGCCCAATTTTACCAACCCTGGTCGGATGGATGAAATGTAGTAGCCTCCATGCTTTGTTGACCAGCCAGTCGAAATTACAAACATGAACTATACACACCTTACCCGTGAAGAACGATACCAGATTTATGCGCTAAGAAAGCAGGTATGGGACAAAATAAAAGTAAAGTAAGCTGGGAAAATAGAATTCGACGACTCTGTAATATACTGAAAAATAAAAGATTATATGGTACAGAACCTGAAGTACAAAACATTCGCCATTGCCTGAGTGGGCACTGTAAAACTAAATTGATGCAGTTATTATGTTTAGAAGGAGTGGGTTAATTAACCCACTTGCGCGCATTTTGGAACATTTTCAACCATGCTCCACTTTCCTTCCATTCTGCCGGATGCCAGGAATGCTGCAACGCCCGAAATAGCCGTTCCGGGTGTGGCATCATGATGCTGAATCGTCCGTCAGCCGTGGTCAGTCCGGTAATACCCTGTGGCGAACCGTTTGGATTAAGTGGGTAAGTCTCTGTCGGTTGGCTGTAGTTGTCTACATAACGAAGTGTGACCAATGGCTGCGCCGCTTTCATACGTTTGTCGTTGCCAAAATGGGCATATCCCTCGCCGTGCGCCACCACGATGGGCATACGGCTACCTGCCATGCCATCAAATAAAATCGAGGGAGAGGTCTGTACTTCCACCATCACGAAACGCGCCTCAAATTGCTCCGACAAATTGCGCGCAAAATGCGCCCAATTTTCTGCCCCTGGAATAATTTCGTGCAAATTGCTCATCATCTGGCAACCATTACATACGCCCAGAGCAAAAGTATCATCGCGCTTGAAGAAGGCCTCAAACTCATCCCGTGCACGCGGGTTGAATAAGATGGATTTTGCCCAGCCTTCGCCTGCTCCTAGTACATCACCATAAGAAAAACCGCCGCACGCCGCCACCCCTTTAAAATCCGCCAATTTAACGCGGCCAGTGATGATGTCGCTCATGTGTACGTCTATCGCCGTGAAGCCGGCGCGATCAAATGCCGCCGCCATTTCCACATGTCCGTTTACACCTTGTTCACGCAAAATGGCGATTGTTGGACGACATTTCAGCAGCGCAGGCGCGGTAATATTTTCATTCACGTTATAAGTGAGTTTCACTTGCAGGCCAGGATCGGCAGCATCCAGAATGCGATCATATTCCTGCTGGGCGCAAGCCGGGTTGTCACGTAGCTTCTGCATCCGATAAGTCGTTTCCGACCAGATACGCTTCAGGTTAACACCCGTCTCGCTGAATAATGTTTTGTCTTGCTGCACGATGTCTACCGTGCCGCTTATATTTAGTTTAGCAACCGAACGTACCGCTGCAAGCCCCGCGCTATGGCACACGTCCAGTACATACTGTAGATCGCGGCAATATACTTGCACCACCGCACCTAGCTCTTCGTTGAACAATGTACTTAGGACATCTCCCTGCAATTTATCAAGATTGATGGTCAGGCCGACATGGGTAGCAAACGCCATTTCGCACAGCGTGGTAAACAATCCGCCGTCCGAACGGTCATGGTAAGCCAGCAACTTGCCCTCACTATTCAGGCGCTGGACAACATCGAAAAAGATTTTGAGCTTGCTTGCATCGTCGAGGTCTGGCCCAACATTACCGACCTGTTTATACACTTGCGCCAGCGCCGAGCCGCCCATGCGGTTCTTGCCCTCGCCTAGATCAATCAGCAGCAATACGGTATCCAAATCGGCCGTCAATTGCGGCGTCAATGTCAATCGTGCATCCATGCACGGCGCGAAGGCTGTCACGATGAGCGACAACGGGGCCGTTACCGCCTTCTTCTCTGTACCTTCCTGCCATGCTGTGCGCATGGACATGGAGTCTTTGCCTACCGGAATGCTAATGCCGAGTTGCGGGCACAGTTCCATGCCCACCGCACGTACGGTGTCAAACAGTGCGGCATCTTCGCCGTGATGACCGGCGGCCGCCATCCAGTTGGCCGATAGCTTAATGTCGCCGATCTTTTCGATGCGCGCCGCTGCAATGTTGGTAATCGCCTCTCCCACAGCCATTCGTCCGGATGCCGGAGCGTTCAACACCGCCAGCGGAGTGCGCTCGCCCAAGGCGAAAGCCTCACCCAATGCGGTATTGAAGCCCATTAAGGTCACTGCCACATCCGCGACCGGAACTTGCCACGGCCCCACCATCTGGTCGCGTGCAGTCAATCCACCCACAGTACGGTCACCAATGCTGATAAGGAAAGTTTTGTCGGCTACGGAGGGTAAGCGCAGCGTGCGCTCGATTGCATCTTTAAGATTTATTTTGCTGACATCAAATTCGGGAAGCTTCGCAACCTCGCGCTTTACATTGCGCGTCATTTTAGGTGGCTTGCCCAACAGTACCGACAACGGCATATCCACTGCATTATTGTTAAATAGTTCGTCATGCACGATCAATTGGTCATCGGCAATTGCGCGCCCCAACTCGGCGAACGGACAGCGTTCACGCTCGCACAAAGCTTTAAACTCATCCAAACGTGCCGGATCAATCGCCAGCACATAGCGTTCCTGGGCTTCGTTGCTCCAAATCTGCATCGGCGACATCCCGCGTTCTTCAGAAGGAACAGCACGCAATTCAAAACGAGCGCCGCGCCCACCGCCATGCACTAATTCCGGCAAAGCGTTGGAGATGCCGCCCGCACCAACATCGTGTATGGACAAAATGAGATTGTTCTCACGCATCTGCCAGCAACGGTCAATTACTTCCTGCGCACGACGTTGTATCTCGGGATTGCCGCGCTGCACCGAAGCAAAGTCCAGATTTTCCGCATTGGCACCTGTATCCATGCTGGATGCCGCACCGCCGCCCAGGCCGATCAACATCCCAGCCCCACCCAGTTGGATTAGCAGCGCGCCCACCGGCAATGCATGCTTGTGTGTATGCTGCGCCGCGATACTGCCCACCCCGCCCGCCAGCATAATGGGCTTGTGATAACCGCGCACCTCACCGTTGACGGTCTCCTCAAAGGTGCGAAAATAACCGGCCAGATTGGGACGGCCAAACTCATTATTGAACGCTGCACCACCAAGTGGTCCTTCCAGCATGATCTGCAAGGCGGAAGCAATCCGTGACGGCTTGCCATAAATCGGAGGGGCTTTATCCGAAAGAGGTTTAGCGAGAGCGCCGCCGTAAATTTCCCACGGCTGCTCGAAGCCAGGGATATTCAAATTGGACACAGAGAACCCGGTTAGCCCGGCCTTGGGTTTAGAACCGGAACCAGTCGCGCCTTCATCGCGTATCTCACCGCCTGCTCCGGTGGCGGCACCGGCGAAGGGCGAGATGGCCGTGGGATGGTTATGTGTTTCCACTTTCATCAACGTGTGCGTCAGCTCATTGTTGTAGGCATAGCCGCCATCGGCGCGCGGGTAAAAGCGCTCAATGCGCGCTCCTTTAATCACAGAGGAGTTGTCGGAATACGCAACCACCGTACCTTCTGGATGCAGCATATGGGTATTGCGGATCATGCCGAACAGCGAGATCGCCTGTTGCACATCGTCTATCACCCAATCCGCATTGAAAATCTTGTGGCGGCAATGTTCGGAGTTCGCCTGTGCAAACATCATTAACTCTACATCGGTAGGATTGCGTCCTATTCGATGGAAACTTTCCACCAAATAATCAATCTCATCGCTGGATAACGCCAGCCCCATCTCGATATTAGCCGCCGCCAGCGCCGCATTGCCGCCGTGCATGATGTCCACCGTAGCGAGCGGCAGTGGCTCACCATGACGGAAAATCTTTTTTGCTACATCATTGAAGCTTTTTTTGAGACTCACCACAGGATCAAACACGGATTCTGTCATGCGGTCATGCAATAACGGCAGCAGCACTTTCAGTTCTGCTTGTGTCAGTGCTTTGCCATCCTTAGCCTTGACGGAGTACACGACGCCGCGTTCAATGCGCTTAACCCTATGCAGACTGCAATGCTGCGCAATATCCGTGGCCTTGGAGGACCACGGCGAGATGGTACCCAAGCGTGGTACAACCAGCAGATGTTGCAACCTATCTTTACCGCTATGCCGGCCTTTCTTCACATGATCCAAACCAAGCAATGTATCCAGCAAATTGGCTTCAGTGGCTGACAAATCCGCACTGAGTGCCACGAAATACCAATGGCATGCATCTGTTATAAATACATTGGGCAGTGCGCTATTGACGACAGCACACAATTTTTCAAGACGGAAAGAAGATAGCGCGGACTTACCGGAGGACACGCGGAACATAAACAGGCTTTCAGGGGCTGTTAAAAACAGCTTGCCATTATACTATGTGACCTCATTTGCACCCGAAGGAAAATACATTCATGCCAGCCGCGCCGCGCATCCCCACCATTACACAAAAACAAGTCGCCACTTTTCTGCCTCCTCGTCCGTGTGACAGCCATAAGGGCAAGTTTGGTACAGTAGCCGTCATTGGAGGAGCCAGCGGTATGGTCGGTGCACCGCTGCTGGCTGCGCGTGCTGCGCTCAAGCTGGGCGCTGGTTGTGTACATGTGGGCATGCTGGCGGACAACGCCCCGAGTGTTGATATATTGCAACCCGAATTAATGCTACATAGCGCACAAGCCGCATTGCGCCTATCCAAGCTGGATGTATTGGCCATCGGCTGCGGGTTGGGGCGCGATGACGCTGCCCAGAAAATTTTGCATGACGCGCTTAAATTGGATACCGCACTGGTATTGGATGCTGATGCATTGAACATTCTCGCCCTCCGCCCAGATTTGCGTACTGCATTAATTTCACGCAAGAATGCCAGCGTAATTACCCCCCATCCTGGCGAAGCCGCACACCTACTCGGTTGCAACACTGATGAAGTGCAGGCCGCACGCGCCTATGCCGCACAGGAACTGGCTAAACGCTTTCATAGCGCCGTGGTACTGAAAGGTGCTCACAGCCTGTGCGTCACTCACAATGGCAAGATAGTTGTAAACAAGACCGGCAACCCCGGCATGAGTAGCCCCGGCATGGGCGATGTATTGACTGGCATGATCGCCGCCTTTATCGCTCAAGGATTGGATGCGGATCAAGCCTTATTGTTGGCAGTGCACCTGCATGGCGCGGCAGGCGATGCAATGGCAAAACAGAAAGTTACAATCGGCATGACAGCCACTGAGGTAACAGAATGGGCGCGCTGGTTATTGAACCAATGGAAAGGTTAAAAACTGCCGTGCCTTTTTACACCTTGAATCGACTCACTGCACCCTGCAGCTCTTTGGCTAACTGCTCCAGACGCCCGATGTCCCGGGTATTCGCTTCCACTGCCGTATGGTTCTCTTCCGACATCTGAGCAATTTTTTCCACATTGCATGCGATCTCGGTGCTTGCCAAGCTTTGCTCGCCGACGGCCGAGGCGATATCAGCCACGCCGAGGCTCGATTGTGCGACGGCTGCACCCGCTTCAGTCAACACTGCGGAGACGCGCCCTACTTGTTCCTGCGTCGCCTGCAGTGACCGCAGGCCGGATTGGACGGTAACCTCGACATGGGCGGAATTCTGGTTCAGCGAATTGGTCACTTGGTCAATCTCGCTGGCCGATTTCGCGGATTTCTCCGCCAACTTGCGCACCTCATCCGCCACCACCGCGAAGCCGCGCCCCTGCTCGCCGGCGCGCGCCGCTTCGATCGCCGCATTCAGCGCCAACAGATTGGTCTGGTTGGCGATATCTTTCACCTGTTGAGTCATGCCGGAGATCGAGTGCATGCTGTCGGCAAACTCCTTTACCGACACGGCGATCTGGTTGACCGATTCCTGCACATGACCAATTTCGTCGATCATCGCAGTGACGCTCTGGTTACCCTGCTGGGTTTGTTGCAGGCTCTTCTCAGACAATTTGCGCACATCTTCGGTATTGGCCGCCACCGAATTGATACTCACGGTGATCTGCTCCACCGCCGCCGCAGTAGATGCGGTCGCTTCACTTTGCGCCTGCGAGCCTTGTGTAATTTTCAGTGAGGAAGCGGACAGATGCGCCGCCGTGCTGGACAAGGTGTCGGCATTGCCGAGCACCTGGCGGATGATGTTGACAAAGCTGTCTATCAGACCGTTGAATGCCGTCGCCGCCTGGCCAATTTCGTCCTTCCCGTACACCCTTGCGCGCGAACTCAAATCGCCGTCTGCCGACATCTTCACCATCACGCTGCGCAGCTCGTCCACCGCACGGTTGATGCCACGGATGATCGAAAATCCCAACGCGCCGCTAACCGCCGCGCCCAGCAACAGCAGCACGATAGACAGCGTGCGCGAGTTTTTATAGGTGGCATCGGAGTTCATATATAGATTATTTGCCTCGCGCTCCTGCAGCTTGATCAACGCGTCCAGCGCAACCTTCATCGGCTCGTACAGCGGCTGGATATTTCGCGTCTGCACCTGCTTGATAGCTTCTACATTCTGAGCCCGCATCGCCGCAATGGCCGGTTTGACGGCTTCTTCGACGAAGCGAGCACGCTCCTCCTGGAATTTAGACGCCAAACCCTTTTCTTCCTCGGTCAGGTAGGTTGCCATGTAGGCCTCCCACTGATTCTTTATTTCGGTGCGGTTTTCTTCGATTTCCTTAAGGTAATCGGCCATATGTTCCGGCTGGACAATCCCATTGGCAATAGCGATCCGGTTGCGCAGGTTTTTTCGCGCGATGGTGTTCAATTGCACAATAGGGAGCAATCGGTCGTCGTAAACCGATTTCATCGACGTATTCGAGTTGCTGGAAGCAATCAACCCCATCACGCCGACCACCATCGCCAATACTAGCAACAACACAAGCAGAAGCACCAAGCGCGTGCTGATTTTCATATTGTTTAGCACCATCATCTCCTTAAAAATTAATAGTTTCAACCGCTCAAATTAAAGTATCTATACTCGCAGCACATCGGTCGATACAAAATATCTCGTTGAACGCCCACAGAAAATTCGGATTCCGCTTCACCCTCACACGACAACGCAAGTGTTTTTCAGTCACACACTGCCCCCGCCGAACCGAATTTTGGGATAGATTCAATACCTAATACCAGTCGATACTTCAAAGCTACATGATTTCTGACAACCGGATGCACAAGCAGCAAAGATAAGCGACAATGAAGCTGCCGTAGCTTTGAACAACACAAGAAAAATGTTTTTAATCCCTGCTTTGAATAAAACAGCAGGATTGAGCAATAAAATCAGCAAAACAAAACGAAGAAGCACTTATCAACTTGATCGAATCAGAACAAAGTTCTGTTACTCAGATTAAAATCCCATCACTCAGACTGATTTCTGGATAAAAAAATTTGAAAGTTTTGCGTCACAAGGTTTCTGCCCATCGTGCAGCTATGTAGATGAGATCTGGTTGTCGCCGCAATTCCGGAATTCAGGCCGCCATCGAAAGCTACTATTGGAGCAGGCGGGGTGATTGGATGCTTCGTTGGTCGTTTACTCAACTTAAACCTGCACCCAAGCAAAGAACCTGCACAACAAACACAACTTTCGGTAAAAATATATGAGCGTCTCAATTGATATTCGCGAAGAATCCGGTGTCCGCACCCTGCACTTTGGTTCTGAATGGACCCAAGGTGCGATGCGCATCGCGCGTCCATGGAATCTGGAGCTCGATTACACCAAAGAAATGATGGCGAGTTTACTATTACGCGACGAGTCCCATTTTCCCCGCAAGGTATTATTGATTGGTCTCGGTGCCGCCTCACTAACCAAGTTTCTTTATCGCAACCAACCCCTGGCCAACCTCACTGTGGTAGAAATCGAACCCGGGGTTGTCGCTGCCGCCCGCCAATTCTTCAAGCTGCCGGAAGACCCCAAGCGATTGAAAATAGTGATTGGTGATGGTGCCGAATTTCTCGCCAACAGCGACCAGAGCTATGACCTGATACTGGTGGATGGATTTGATGCCAATGCCCGCGCTGGTGTGCTCGACACTTTGCCGTTCTATCAAGTTGTACGCGCCCATCTGAGCGGAGAAGGCATTATGGCCGTCAATCTTTTGGGACACAGCCGTGGCTTCAAGGACAGTGTTGAACGCATCCGTAGTGCCTTTGATGGCCGCGTCTTGACTTTTCCTTCCTGTGACAGTGGCAATGCCATTGCCTTTGCCGCAGCGGGCGAACCAATCTGCATTTCGATGGATGACTTGAAAGACCAGGCGCTGATATTAAAAAAAGAAATTGGCCTCAATTTGCTACCAACCTTGACGCGATTGGAACAAGCCAAGACCTGTAAAGGTGGAATGCTTGAAATATAGCTTTGCCTGTTATTTTTTAGCAGCCTGCTCCGCCAGATATAGCCATGTTTCCACGATGGTATCCGGGTTCAACGAAACTGCCTCAATACCTTGCCCTACTAGCCACTGCGCTAAGTCAGGATGATCGGACGGGCCTTGCCCACAGATGCCGATGTATTTATTGGCTTTGCGGCAAGCCTGAACCGCCATGCTAAGCAATACTTTTACTGCCGGGTTGCGCTCATCGAATGCGCCCGCTATTACCCCCGAGTCACGGTCTATACCTAAAGTAAGCTGGGTCAGGTCATTTGAGCCAATGGAGAAACCATCGAAATATTCCAGGAACTGCTCGGCCAGCAACGCGTTCGAAGGAATCTCGCACATCATTATCAGGCGCAGGCCGTTCTCGCCCCGTCGCAAGCCATTTTTAGCCAGTTCTTTTATCACCAGCCCAGCTTCGTCCAGCGTGCGCACGAAGGGAATCATCACCTCTATGTTGGTCAGCCCGATTTCTTCGCGCACCCGGCGTATGGCACGGCACTCCAGCGCAAAACAATCGCGGAAGCTGTCTACGATGTAGCGTGAAGCGCCACGTAAACCAATCATCGGATTCTCTTCATTTGGCTCGTATTGAGATCCCCCGAGCAAGCTGGAATATTCGTTGGACTTGAAATCCGAAAAACGCACGATCACCGGTTTAGGTGCAAAAGCCGCGCCCAGCATGGCAATGCCTTCGGCCAACTTTCCAACATAAAAATCTACTGGCGTGGCATAACCTGCGGTCTTTGCCTCCACCTGCACTTTTAATTCCGCTGACAAATTGGGATAGTCGAGCACCACCTTGGGATGTATGCCTATCATCCGTGCGATGATAAATTCCAGCCGCGCCAGCCCCACGCCAGCATTGGGCAGACGGCTGGACTCAAACGCCAATTCCGGGTTTGCCACGTTCAGACTGATTTTAATTGGCGGGATCGGCATTTCATCCAGTGTCAAATCTGATACCTCAATGTCGAGCATGCCCTGATACACCTTGCCGATATCTCCCTCGGCACAAGACACTGTCACCGCATCGCCATGTTTAAGAATTTGCGTTGCATCGCCGCATCCCACTACCGCCGGAATGCCTAGTTCGCGCGCCACAATGGCCGCATGACAGGTGCGCCCGCCTCGGTTGGTGACAATCGCAGACGCGCGCTTCATTACCGGCTCCCAGTCAGGGTCGGTCATATCCGTCACCAGAACGTCGCCTGCCTGCACTTCGTTCATCTTGCTGGCATCAGCTACCAGGCATACCGGGCCGTTGCCTATGCGCTGCCCTACGGCCCGTCCGCTGACCAATATTGGGGACTGTTGCTTTAACCGATAACGCCTCAGCTTGCCTTGAGTTTCATGCGACTGCACCGTCTCCGGCCGTGCTTGCAATATATAAAGCTTGCCATCCACCCCGTCCTTGCCCCACTCGATATCCATCGCGCGGCCATAATGCTGCTCAATGATCAGCCCATAACGCGCCAGCTCTTCCACCTCTGCATCGGTAATGGAAAAGTGCTGCCTCTCAGCCGGCGGTACATCTACAGTGAGAACTGAACGTCCTATTTCGCGTCCTGCACCGAATATCATTTTTATTGCCTTGCCGCCAAGATTACGGTTGATAACTGGCGCTTTACCTTGTTTTAATGCGGGTTTATACACGTAGAATTCGTCCGGATTGACCGCACCTTGGACGACCGTCTCACCCAACCCATATGCGGAAGTAATGAGTACCACCTGATCAAAACCAGATTCCGTATCCAGCGTAAACATCACGCCGCTTGCGCCTAAATCGCTACGCACCATGCGCTGTATGCCTGCCGACAGTGCCACATCTTGATGTTTAAATCCCTGGTGGACACGGTAAGCAATGGCACGATCGTTATACAGCGAGGCGAACACCTGTTTAATGGCTGACAAGACATGATCCACGCCATTAATATTGAGAAAAGTTTCCTGCTGTCCGGCGAACGAAGCGTCCGGCAAATCTTCCGCCGTGGCAGAGGAACGAATGGCCCAGGAAATATCCACACCCGCCTCGGCCTGCATCTTTTCATAAGCGTCGCGTACTTCACTTTCCAAACGCGGCGGCAGAGGCGTGCCCAAAATCCACTGGCGTATCTGGCTACCAACCTCAGCCAGCGCGGTTACATCGGTCACAGCCAGATCATCGAGCACTACGCGAATACGCTCATCCAAACCACTCTGCGCGAGAAAATCACGATAGGCTACGGCCGTGGTAGCAAAGCCGCCCGGCACACGCACCCCTAGATGGGCAAGCTGGCTAATCATTTCTCCAAGTGACGCATTTTTGCCGCCCACCTTGGCCACATCGCTCATACGCAATGTCTCAAGCCACACGACATACCGTTGCTGTTCCATACTTTCCTCCTCTCAACAGATTGGCTAGATCATACTAGAAAGCTGCATTTAAAAACGATTGCGAACTTCACAGGCTCTCGGTTTATAGGTCATTTGAATAAACGACCGACGAAACGTCCAGCTATCCTGCCTACTTTAATCGCTGCTTTCGATGGTGGCCTGAAACCCTTTATTTCAGCTCTAGCCTGTTTTGCACGGTTCTCGCGAATAATTTGCAGGGCTTGCGGAGAATCAGCAGGAATGATTGTTGCTTGGTCACAAATTGAGCATATCGCATGCCTGGAACGGAAACGCCAAATTGAATAAATCAAGCCCGGAATCAAGAAACAAAACCAGAGGATAACTTCGGTATCAGTATTGCCCTTGGGAATAGTTTTCGTCTCACCTACATAGCCGCATGATGTGCATAAACTTCGTGCCATAAAACTCTCCAGTATTTTTTAATCCAGAAATCGCCTGAGCAAAAGGTTTTTAATCTACGTAACTGGACTTGTTCTGATTTGATCTGGTTAATTGGTGCTTTTTTGTTTTGCCTTGCTGATTTTATTTTTCAAGCCTGTTTTTTAATTAGAAGCTAGAGATACCCTTAAATAATTTTTCTTGCGTTGCTCAGTGGCCAAGTTGGTTTCATTGTCGCTCATCTTTACTGCTTGTGCATCCAGTTGTTGGGAGGCAACATAAAGTTTTAAGACTGGCTAACGTTGGATATTGATTTAAATTTTTCATGAAAAATTTTCACATCCTTAAGATTGGTTTTGGAAAGAAGCGCGGTCGGTGGAAATTTACGAAAAAATTGGGATGATCGGCATGGATCGTTTCCGCGTTATTGGCATAATTTTTTTGTTCTTTATGAGGTTTGATGAATTGTGGGGCAATTAGTTTGATGGTGTATCCCCTATGCTTTCAGCTTACGTGCCAAATGGTGCACACTATCGCAGACTGTAGCGTGCCGGTTACACCGTAGAATAATGTTGGGGTTTTATATTATGAAGCTCGGCAGGACTTATTTGTCGTAGGCGAAAAGCCGCTTTTGGACTACCCGCAGGATTATCATGAAGGCCTTCGTTTTGGCATCACTCCAGTGGTCAAAATGAAGAGTGGTCGTTTGAGCTAGTGCCGGTACAAGTTGAAGATTTTTTCAAATCATGAAGAATAACTATGAAATCATCACCGCAGCCAGTTAATACAAGCACAGCCAATAACGCTGATGGGAAAGATGCGCATATTTTAGGTCAATTGCTGGAAATAGGGCGCGCCGATGCAGCTGTTGCTTTGCAGCAGCTTGCATCGCGCTTAGATGGCCTGACGCAGGGTGAAGCCAGTGCTCGCTTGAAGCAATATGGGTTGAACGTGATTGCCCGAGAGCAGCGGCCATCCAACTTGATCCGCCTGTTAAGCAATGTCAAGAATCCATTGGTCCTGCTGCTCATAGCGCTGGGCGTTCTTTCTTTTCTGACCGGCGACTTGCGCGCGACGGTCGTAATTTTTGTGATGGTAATTCTGGGCATTGTGTTGCGTTTTGTGCAGGAGATGCGCGCCGATAACGCGGCAGCCAAACTTGCGGCGATGGTTAGCAACACGGCTACGTTGGTGCGGGACGGCAAGGAAAAGGAAGTTCCGCTCAAGATGTTAGTTCCCGGCGATATCATCCGGCTGGCAGCAGGTGATATGACGCCAGCCGATGTCAGGGTGCTATCCGCTAAAGACTTGTTTCTCAATCAGGCGGCGCTTACCGGCGAATCCCTGCCGGTGGAAAAAAAGGCCGACGCTGCCCCTGTCAACGTTCACAACCCGCTGGAACTCGCGAATATCTGCTTTCTGGGCACCAACGTGGAAAGCGGAGCCGCAACGGCGGTGGTCATTTGTACCGGCAAGGAGACTTACTTGGGATCGCTGGCTGCCAGTATAGTCGGACAGCGTCAGTTGACCGGTTTCGACAAAGGCATCAACAAGTTCACCTGGTTGATGATCCTGTTCATCGCCGTTATGGTGCCGACCGTCTTTCTACTCAACGGGCTGAGCAAACACAACTGGACGGAAGCATTTCTGTTTGCTATGGCCGTGGCAGTCGGGCTGACGCCCGAAATGCTGCCGATGATAGTCACGGTCAACCTGTCCAAGGGGGCACTGGCGATGGCGCGCAAGAAAGTGATTGTAAAGCGCCTGAATGCCATTCAGAACTTCGGTGCGATGGATGTGCTGTGTACCGACAAGACCGGCACGATTACCCAAGGCAAGATCGTGCTGGAAAAGCACTTGGACGTGAACGGCGAAGACAGCGAGAAGGTGTTGAATTTTGGTTACTTGAACAGCTTTCATCACACCGGCTTGAAGAACCTGCTGGACGAGGCCATCCTTAAGCACGAGGAGCTGGAACAACACCTGCAAGTGCAGGAGAAGTATCGAAAGATAGATGAGATTCCGTTCGACTTCGTGCGGCGCCGAATGTCGGTGGTGGTGGAAGATGAAAGCGGATTGAATACGCTGATCTGTAAAGGCGCGGTCGAAGAAGTGCTGAGCCTGTGCACGAGGGTGGAACTGAATGGCGAAGTGATTGCTGTTCAGACCGAGCATGACGCCAGACGCCGGCAGCTTGCGGACGAGCTCAATGGTCAGGGTTTCCGCGTGATTGCCTTGGCTTACAAGCAAATGCAGGGCGCGTCGGATAAGCCGGTGTACGCGGTCAAGGATGAGTCGGACCTCATCCTGCTGGGTTTCCTGGCCTTTCTCGACCCACCCAAGGACACCGCTGCCGAGGCCTTGAAGCGGCTGCACAGACTGAACGTGGACGTCAAAATTCTGACCGGCGATAATGAAATCGTCACCTCCTACATTTGTAAGGAAGTGGGCATGCCGGTCGAGAATTTGTTGCTCGGTTCTCAAATCGAGGCGATGAGCGATGACGAACTTGCGGTTGCCGTAGCCGCAAGCAGTGTGTTTGCGCGGCTTGCTCCGGCGCACAAGGAGCGCATCATCCGCGCGTTGCAGAGCAAGGATCACGTAGTCGGCTTCATGGGCGATGGTATCAATGATGCCCCGGCACTCAAGGCTGCTGACGTAGGCATTTCAGTGGATAGCGCGGTCGACATCGCCAAGGAGTCCTCGGACATCATCCTGCTGGAAAACAACTTGCTGATACTGGAGCAGGGGGTGCTGGAGGGGCGGCGGGTGTTCGGTAATATCATCAAGTACATCAAGATGGCGGCCAGTTCCAGCTTCGGTAACATGTTAAGTGTGGTCGGGGCCAGCGTGTTTTTGCCCTTCCTGCCGATGTTGCCGATCCAGGTGTTGATCAACAACTTGCTGTACGACTTCTCGCAGACCACGATTCCCACCGACGAGGTGGATGCCGACTGGCTGACCAAGCCGCGTAAGTGGGCGATCGGTGAGATCGAACGTTTTATCCTGTTTTTCGGCCCGATCAGTTCGATTTTCGACTACCTGACATTTTTCATCATGCTGTACCTATTCAACAGCTGGCAAAACCCGGCATTGTTCCATACCGGTTGGTTCGTGGAATCAATCTTCACCCAGACGCTGATCATCCACATTATTCGCACAAACAGAATTCCGTTCATCGAAAGCCGGGCCAGCTGGCAGCTGATTACCACGTCGCTGATCATCGTTGCAGTGGGCGCTTTGCTGACGGTTTCACCACTGGCCGACACGCTCGGTTTTGTCGCGCTGCCGCCGCTGTACTGGCTGCTGCTGGCGATCATGTTGCTGTGCTATATGGTCTTGACCCAGTTGGTGAAGACCTGGTTTATCCGCAAGTTTGGCGAATGATCGCGGCGATGGAGAATGTATATTTCGTTGCTATCCGCACCGGTTCAGACTGGCTCTATTTGGCGATAGTGCTGGACTTATTCTCGCGCAAGGTGATTGATTCTCGCGTAAGGTAATTGGATGGGCAACAGTGTCTTGATCACACGTCATACCTTAGCAGATCCGCTTAAAGCCCTCACAGATTACCTGAGTGAACTGACTGGAATAGGCATCAAAATCTTCCTTTCCCTTAAAAAGCGAATCAGCTACGGATTTGTGCTGAATTTTAGTAACCCTCAGTCACAATTATCCATGGAATTAACACTGTCCTTCCATATTGCAAAATTCGTCGATCCAGGCAGCCAAGCGTGCCATAGAAACAGACTCAGCGCATGTTTCCAGACGGCACTGCATGCCAGTTTCCTGTTTTGTCAGTTGCAATGACCACCCCAAGCCGTGCAGCCAGATGAGGAATGCCAGCCAGGATATATGTTGCGGCGAGACTGGCGCATTGGACGGGGTTTCCAGAAACTCCGCAAAATTTCGTGCATCGGGAAACATGACAGTCTCATCGCCTGAAACTTGAACCTCGCTGGACATAACTTCTGACAGCAGTTTGAGCCCATCTTCACCTTGCCAGCTTTGATAGCGGTGTTTGATTTCGGCAAGCCTGTTGCATACGGCATACCCGAATTGGCCGCTACGATAAGCTTCCGCGCTGACCACGTCCGAATAATCCATTAGCAGCCAATCAGGTTCTGGGGTGTTAACGCCGACGGCTGCGGCAGCAGATAGATAGCTCTCCACAGGCAAAAATTGCTCTGGCCCGGCAAGGCTGGCGCAAATGGCATACAGCGTACCAATGCGGTTCGATACTGTCTGATTTTGCCGCACCATCAATTTCTCACGCAGAAGCAGGGCGTGTTCCTTGCGCAAGGCCGCCAATTCGAGCGCTTGCTTCAATTCCATCCTTAGGGCGGATATTTCCCACGGCTTCTGGATGTAGCGGTGGATTTGCCCTTGATTGACGGCTTCAACGGTATGCTCCAGTTCGGAATATGCAGTAGTCAAAATCCGCGTCATGTGCGGATACTTGAGCCGCGCGTATTGCAGCAACTCATTGCCGTACCCTCCCGGCATGCGCTGGTCGGACACCAGCACCGCCAGCGTCAGCGCGTGTTCGTCAAGCATGCGCTTGCCTTCTTCCACAGTGCCGGCGGTAACCACGGGAGCCAACGAGCCAATCGCCCGCTGAAAATATTTGACGGCAGTTGCTTCGTCGTCAACGAACAGAATTAGCGGGGCAGTGATGCCATGTTCGGTCATTGATCGCTCCTTTTAACTTGATTTTTGATAGTTGGAAAATTCAGTGTGACAGTAGTGTGTGTGTCTGGTGATGAGTGAATCAGGATGCCGCCACTGAATGATTGCATGATGCGCTTGCAGAAGATCATGCCCCAGCCCTTCCCGCCGACATTTGCATGGGTCGTGACGGGATCAACCAGCAGACGTTCCAGAATTTCAGACGGTATGCCAGGGCCGTTGTCAATAATGCGAATCTGCGGATTGCCCTCTGCCAGCACCGTGAAGCAAATCATCGGCGAAGGATGGTCATGGAGGGCGCGTAGCGCGTTGCTTAATATGGAAGACAACACCAGCGCAACGCAATTCGGCAGCGCCATAATCCGGAAATCTTCCTGTATGTCGATATGAACGGAGGCTCGCTGAACGGGAGTCAGCGGATAAGTATCGAGCAGGGATAAAATCATCTGCTGTGCCGTGCCGCCGGTGTGATGGGTGAATAACGCACCGGCTCCTTGAACCGATTCGACAAAGGTGGACAGCAGTGAAAGACAATATCGGGCATTGTCGTCCATTGCCAGCGCGGCTTTTCCAATCTCGGTTTGTTGCTGAGGCGACACACTCCTATCGGCGACTCGGCACTGAACGCCTCGGGCAAAATTGATGATCGTGGCAAGCGGCGTATTAAGCTCGTGTGCAAGAAAAGCGAGCGTCTCATCCATTGCCATTAACTTTTGCTGCCTTGCGCTGCGTTCCCGCGACAGTTCGCTTGCCAGGCGTAAGGTGTTCTTGACCTCGTCCAAATCCAAAGGCTTTTCAATGATCCGGAAAACTTCACCGGAATTCACTGTATCCAGAAGCACTTCCCGATCCGCATATGCTGTCACCAGAATACGGACAACATATGGAAATTCGCGCTCTATTTGGCGTAGCAGGTCTCCGCCATTTCGACCTGGCATACGATAATCTGTGACGAGTATGCCGACCTGCCTGTCTTTGTCCTGCAATATCCTAATCGCAGTATCCGCATCCGATGCCGTCAGTACTTCAAAGCCTGTACCGACAGAACGGACGAAGTACTTCCGCGCCATTTCCTCATCATCCACATACAGGATGTTAGAGACCCTATACTCAAGATTGTCCATTGCTACACTCATCACGTGGCTCTCGGCAGGTCAAAAATCATTTTCGTCCATTCGCCGACAACACTCTCGGCGACTAATGTGCCTCCATGTTGTTCGATTACCCTATAACTGATGCTCAGCCCCAAACCGAGGCCCTGGCCGATCTCTCGTGTGGTAAAAAATGGCTCGAACACTCGCGCGATATTTTCAGGCGCGATGCCCGGGCCGTTATCCTGCACCGTGACACGCAGCCGGTTGCCTTCCCACGCAGCGGACAGATGGATGGCAGGCTCACTACGGTTTGCCGCACGCATTGCCAAAGCCGCGTTACCGAACAGATTGACCAACACGCCGATAATGGCCGCCTCGTCCCCCCGAACCAGTGTGTCAGCAGGCATATCTCGTGTGATGGTGATGCCCTTGATCTCGTGCCCGACAAGGCGAATGGCGGAATCGACAACTTTCTCCAGAAGAAAAACGGTTCCGTCGGACGATGTTTCACTGCTTCGATAAGCGAAGGTTTTTAGATCCGAAACGATATGCTGAACTCGCTGCATCCCTTGCTTGGCATCTACCAGGCATTCGTTGAGTGCCGCACTAGACTTTGCAACGGGGTCTTCCAGCGCGATGTCCATCGCCATTAGGCAATAATTAACGGGATTATTGACTTCATGTAGCATCCCCGCCGCGAGCGTGCCGATTGCGGCCATTTTTTCCTGTTGCAGCATTTGGCCTTTGATATCGGCGAGGTTTTTGTTAGTTTCTTCCAGTTGCCGGTTTTTCTCGGCCACTTCTGTCTTGAGTCGAAATAATATGAAGCGAGCGCGTTCGTTGAAAAAGCAGCTTACTGCACTGATAACAATGACAAACAGTAGAATTAATGAGTTAACGACAAAGGCACCATGCAACACAAAGCTTTCAGGGTGAATGGAACATGCGGCAAGATAAAGTAAAAAGGTGACAAAACCTAAAACAAGGTTAAACCGGAAGGTGGTCGGCAGTCCTAAGCTTGCCCCAAAAATAGCGAGGTAAAGTCCAATGCTGTACATGGATGTCGCTCCTTCCGTTGCGGCGATCATCCAGGTGATCATGATCTGGGGCAGAAGGAGCCAAACGAATGCCAACATCTCAGCCCTGTCTTGCCCCCACTTCGTTCGCAAGATAATAATAATGCAGTAGATTAGCAGTGAAACAACTATCCGTGCAGCACCAAACAAATACTGAAAATGCGGATAAAGCCCATAATCCAATCCCATTCCGAGCAGAATAAGCACAATAGCAGTATATGCAAAGGCTCGATTGAAGCTGAGACGATATTCACGAATCTCATCTTCATATCCTGAGTAGTGTTCTTTGCTCATGAATAATAGTTAATCGGTCAGGTAATAATCGCTTCTGCGAAAATATTCATTCCGGTTGCATCAACATAGATTTTCCGCGCAGTCGATTGCGCAGGGAGTAGGGGATAAAAACTAGCTTCGTCTCGATAAATGAGATACCACTCCAGAAGATGCTCCATAAAAAACTTCGTTGAGTTGTTCGAATGCACATTGGTGACCAGAATCTTGCCTCCGTGACAGGTACGCGCGGCAAAATGAGCCGTAAGTCTGGAACAAACCTTATCGGACAGATAATCGAACAACCCGGCACAATACACGGCATCGAATTCTCGTGCGCTTTCCGAAGCAGGATCAATGCGGCGTTTGAGTAGTTTATGCACAGAGTCATGCACGTAATTGATGACGACCGGCTTGCCGATCTGAGCGACGATGGACGAAAGTTTTTCACGCGTCCAGGCAAGAGTTTCCTCGCTGAAATCGACGAGTTCGAAAGATAGAACCTCGGGGTGCGGATAACTTTGCAAAAAACGTTGTATCTCGATGGCGGGGCCGCATCCGACGTTCATGATACGGAGTGTTTTTCCTGCAATTTGAGCCGCATCGGCCATGCGTTTCAAAAAATCAACCAGTATATCGATACGGTTGCGGTGGGCAACTGCAAGAATATTTTGCAAACAAGCGGCATTCACCATCTGAAAATAGGTGCTCGGCCCCTGACGTGGATCATCCAGTATCTGGTTGACCATCTGATAATCGCCCGCATACCCCAAGGGTTTTGTATAGGTGCGAAACACAAAGGGCGCTCTAAGCAATAGGGGGTGCAGAGCAGCTTGCGCAAAGGAGCGGTGTGCGGACGCAAATTCATCATCGATCAGGTATGCCTCGCTGTTCAGCGCGTCAAGATAAAATTCCATCTTCTGCATTAACGGCACAACAAGCTCATTAAAAACATCCGTTCGCAGCCGTCCATCCATTTTGGGAAGAGATTCGGAGAGATCTACTTGCTCAATCCAGCGCGAAACGTCGGACAGATAGGCGCGCATTTCATTCACTAAAATCTGGTAATCGCGCCGAATCTGAAAACGCTTAGTCCAGTCCTGAACGAATGCCAGCGCTTCCGCCCCGACCGCCCCCGGCACTACTACCACATCGTTCAATTCACGCCATTCGTCTATGAGTGTCACTGAAACGATGGCGGTGAGGCCGGTGTTGACTAGGCTGATGACAACTGCCTTGCCGAGGTAAGCAATCTTGGTGCTGAATCGCACCGTGAGTCCGCTGAGGACTTCGCTGACCTGCACGATGGAATACGGATTGTAAACCTCCATCACGAGGGATTTTCTCTGGAGGTTGATGATTGTCCCCCGAACCGCCTCACCTTCCGCGTTGCGGAAACTAACCAATGGGTCTATTTGTGATTTTGTGTGCAAGGTAGTGTTCAGGAAAGTCGGTACGGAGCATCTATTCCGTCCGATGATTATTAGGCTCGTGCGTTAAACAATCACAATACCAGAAAGATTGCAGAACGAAAACAAAGTGCATATCTTCTGACACTTCTGCCAATTGCGCAACAGAATGCGGAGAGCATCATTCTCTGTTAAATTATCGGTTTAATTACAAATGAGGTAGGTGTGCATTCGTTGCGCCTTCAATTGTAGCCAAATGGACAATCAATTATCTGTTTATCAATACCCAACGTTGACCGTACTGATAGATGATAGCAAGAGCTTTCTGACCAGTCTTGCATTCCAACTGAACCCAAAATTGGCATGCAAGGCTTTTCACGATACTGATGCTGCCATTAATTGGCTACACCACACACATTGGCATTCCACTAAAAATGAGAATGAGCCGATCCGTGTTGGCTACGATAAATTGACAGATTCCTTTGAGCGGTGTTGTGCCTCTATTGATCTTGATCTAATTTACCGTATTGTGATGAATCGGCACCGTTTTGATATGCCGGCTGTGTTGGTGATTGATTATGCTATGCCGCAGATGAATGGTGTGGAATTTTGTCAGGCTGTCCAGGGCTTGCCTTGCAAAAAAATCCTGTTAACCGGACAGGCCGATGAAAAAATCGCCATTGACGCATTTAACCGCAAATTGATTGATTGTTTCATTAAAAAAAATGACCCCGATGCACTTAACCATTTAGAAGCCGAAATAGTCAAATTGCAAAAGGAGTTTTTTCATAGTCAGACAAGCACATTAAAAGATCTTTTGTCACGTCATTCTTACTCTTTCTTAACCGATCCCGCCCTGGGAGCACTCGTTGGTAAACTCTGTAGCTTCTATAACTTTGAAGAATATTATTTATTCCCAAACCCGGCCGCCATCCTTTTCTTTGATATCCAGGGCAAAAGTACCCTGATGGTGATAGAAACTAAGGCCAGTTTAATTTCGCAGCTTGAGATTGCGCAGGATCAGGGTGCTCCGCCCGAACTTCTCACTGCCTTACGGGAATTCCGTTTAGTGCCTTTCTTTTGCGATACTGGTGGAGTGTACCGGGAGGAGGTTGGACATAACTGGTTATCGTATTGTTTGCCGCCGCAGATTTGCCGGGGACGGAAGGATTATTACTGGGCTCTGTTTGATTTGCCGTCCCATTATTTGCAAGGCCCCGTGTATTCTTATGCGGACTTTTTACGCGATCATACAGCCGGTTTAACTGGGTATCCCCCAGGTTATTAGTCGGGCTACAAAGTCTTCGTACTATACTGGCTCGGTAATCTTAGAAAACTTGGTTTGCTGGACTAGCGGAAAAGGCGAGAATCGCCACCAACCAAACAACATCTTGTTTATCTTTCCGCTGAAAGAAATGGAAGTTCCAGTGGAAAGGTTCAGCTTCACTTAGCCTCAAACAGCTTCCTTCATCTTATTAGAGCATGACGACGCTCACCCCGAATTTCTCGGTCACCTCTTTGACAGGCAAGATCGCAGCATCCATCAACAGTTTTACCTGCCGAATTTTTTCTTCGGGAAGTTTCTTCTTGCGCCCACCCGCCCTGTCGCGATCGGACAACCGAAGCATTGAATCAAGTAGATGAACGGCTGGTAACGACCAAAATTGAAAATGGAGGCAATCACAGCATGGAGTCCTGCACCAAACGCAGACCCCGAATTACCTCGACGACCTGCTCAACTTCATAATCCAGTGTAGGCGATCTTGTTGTCGTAACCGTAAGAAACTTCATTGCTGAGAATGACGCGTAATGAGTCTGGAAATACCAGTTCTTGATTGTTTTGGAAACGGTTTTATAGCCTTAAATAACATTCAACTTATTGTTTATAAAATATCAAATGTAAAATTTGATAATGGTGATTTGTTATTTTTTAATGGGGGAAATCCGACAGGCTGCTAGCATTCTGCAAATGCGGTATCAGATCAAATTGAGGCTGCTACAAACTAAATCTTCGCGCCGCAGCATAAATACAAATTCGTTACCTGTTGCCACTTCCAGCCAGATGAAAGGTAGATTGGGATATGCGGTTTCAAGTGTGTGGCGATTATGGCCGATCTCGACCACCAGCAATCCATTGGGATTGAGGTGGTTGGCCGCGTGTTCCAGTATTTTGCGAGTGGCATCTAGTCCATCTGTGCCACTGCCCAATGCGAGTTGTGGTTCATGCTGATATTCTGGCGGTAGCGTGGCCATGGATGGCGCATCAACATAAGGGGGATTACTGATAATGACGTCATATTGCTTGCCCGTCAGATTGGCAAATATATCTGACTTTATAATATTGATTCGGTCTTCCAAGCCATAGTCAGCAACATTGCGTTGTGCAACTTCCAATGCGTCTGGAGAAATATCAACAGCATCCACTATGGCGTCAGGAAAGGCGTGGGCAGCCAAAATGGCGAGGCAGCCGCTACCGGTACATAGATCCAACACGTCGGCCACAATCGTTGCATCGGCTATCCAGGGCGTAAATTGCTCCCGGATTAATTCAGAGATAAAAGAGCGGGGTACGATGACGCGTTTGTCCACATAGAAGCGATAGTCCCCTAACCAGGCTTCATGCGTCAGGTAGGCGACAGGAATTCGTTTGTCCACACGCTGTTTGAGCAATGCGATCAATGCATTTTTTTCATCGGGTATGAGTCGCGCGTCAAGAAAAGGATCTAGTGTATCCAGTGGCAGATGCAGGGTGTGCAGAATAAGATAGGCCGCTTCATCGTATGCGTTGGCTGAACCATGTCCGAAGCTGAGTTTTGCTTCGTTGAATGCACTTACCGTAAAGCGCAGCCAGTCACGTACGGTGTGAAGTTCGTTGGCGCAGTTAAAATGGTGCAGCACACTCATATTTTATTCACCAGCAGATTGACCAGAGTGCGGCAGTAGATTTCCGACAATACATCCAAGTCGGTTACGGATACGCATTCATTGAGTTTATGTATCGTTGCGTTAATTGGGCCGAACTCAATCACTTGCGGGCAAATATCGGCTATAAAGCGCCCATCCGACGTGCCGCCACTGGTAGAAAGTTCGGTTTCGATACCCGTTACTTCCTTGATGGCAGCGCCCATTGCATCTACCAGATCGCCGCGTGGAGTGAGATAAGGCTTGCCAGATAGTGACCAGGCCAACTCATAATTCAGCCCGTGCTGATCGAGAATGGCGTGGGTCTTGGCTTTTAGTTCGTCTACTGTGCTTGCTGTTGAAAAACGAAAATTGAATTCGATTTCCACCGTGCCCGGAATAACGTTGGTTGCCCCGGTACCGCTGTGTATGTTGGAAATCTGCCAGGTAGTGGCCGGAAAGTAATCGTTTCCATTATCCCATACCATTGTGGCCAGATCGGCGATGGCAGGAGCGGCGAGATGGATGGGATTTTTGGCCAAGTGCGGGTAAGCGATGTGGCCTTGCACCCCTTTCACGGTAAGTTTGCCTGAAAGCGAGCCGCGGCGGCCGTTTTTGATGGTGTCGCCAGTTTTGGCTGATGAGGTGGGTTCGCCCACGATACAGTAGTCCATTTTTTCGCCGCGCATTTGCAATGCTTCTACCACGCGAACTGTGCCATTGATGGCTATGCCTTCCTCATCGGAAGTCAGCAACAAGGCAATTGAACCGGCATGGCCTGGGTGTGCTGCCACAAATTGTTCGATGGAGGTGACGAAGGCAGCCAGTGAACCTTTCATGTCGGCAGCGCCACGCCCATATAACATGCCATCGCGTAGGGTTGGCGTGAATGGATCGCTATGCCACTGGTCCAATGGGCCGGTCGGCACGACATCGGTGTGGCCGGCAAAACATACTACGGGGCCGTTATTACCGCGTCGTGCCCACAGATTGTCTACATTGTCGTAGCGTAAAGCTTCCAGTTTGAATCCAAGTGGTTCGAGGCGCGCGCAGATGAGAGCCAGACAGCCTTCATCCAATGGTGTAAGTGAACGGCAGGTGATAAGTTGTTTGGCAAGTTCCAGGGTGGGGGACATATATAGTTTAAGGTTTGAAATTGAAAATTTTTTCGTAGCTGGCTTCGTCGAAGCCGATATGCAGCAGTTTGCCATCCTGTTCCAATAACGGGCGTTTAATGACGCTGGTTTTTTCCAGTAGCAGCGCTAATGCGCTGGTGTTATCCTGGACGACGTGTTTTTGTTCTGCCGATAAACCGCGCCAAGTCAGACCCTTGCGGTTGATTAGATTTTCCCAGCCTATCTGTTGCAGCCAGCACTGCGCCAGCTCCGGTTCAAGACCCTGTTTTTTAAAATCGTGAAATTGATACTCGGCTCTATGCCGCTCCAGCCAAGCGCGGGCTTTTTTGACGGTGTTACAATTTGCAATGCCATACAATTTCATCTTGCTGAATCCATTATTATATTTAAATATTTTTATTTCAATTAGTGTGATAGTGCAAAAGTAGGCTGCAATCTGGCGGGGTGGTTATGAGTAAGAAATCAAGGATGATAGATTGCTGGCTGAGTCGGCGTTGCGCAAAGCATCTTCCTTGGTGATCTCACCATTTTTGTACAGTTTATACAGGGCCTGTTCAAAGGTCTGTGAACCGGACGATACGCTTTGATCGATCGCATCACGAATTTTGTCGAGCTCATCATTCTTAATCAGCTCTGAGATAAGTGTTGTATTGAGTAACACTTCTACAGCAGGTACCAACGTGCCGTGCACGTTGGGTACCAAACGTTGTGAAATCACTGCCCGTAAGCTCATTGCCATATCAGCGAGTACAGCCCGGCGTGTATCTTGTGGGAAGAGATTTACGATGCGGTTTAGCGTATGGTAGCTATTATTGGCGTGCAGCGTGGACAGGCACAGATGGCCACTCTGGGCAAAAACTAACGCATGTTTAAATGTTTCACGGTCGCGTATTTCACCAATCATTAGCACATCGGGTGTCTCACGCATGGCATTTTCCAGGGCATTGCCATAGGAAAGCGTGTCGGTACCAATTTCACGCTGATTAACAATCGATTTATTGTGTTGAAACAGGTATTCGACGGGGTCTTCAATGGTCAGGATATGGCCGGTGGCAGTGTTATTGCGATGCTCAATCATGGCCGCCATTGTGGTGGATTTGCCCGAACCAGTCGCACCCGCAACTAATATCAGGCCACGTTTTTCCATAATGAGTTGGTTTAAAACCGGTGGCAGATTCAGTTCCTCGACGTTAAGAATATTGAACCGTATATAGCGAATGACAATGGAAATGCTGCTGCGTTGGCGGAAAATATTGACCCGATAATTTCCGGCATCCAAAACACGATAGGAAAAATTCATTTCCATGCTGGATTCAAAGGCCGCGATTTGCTCCGGTGTCATTATTTCATAGGCGATGCGCTCAATCGTTTCGCTATCAAGTTTCTCTGTGTTTATTGGCATAACCACGCCATTGATTTTGATGTTGATGGGTGCACCAGCGGAGAAAAAAAGATCAGAAGCCTGTTTGTCAGCAGCTAACTGTAAAAAAGGTGTAATGATCATAAATTTTCCCCGGGGTTAAAGCAGGCTTTAAATTCCGCGTAGTAACTCATTTATCCCGACTTTTGCCCGGGTTTTGGCATCCACTTTTTTTACGATCACGGCGCAATACAAGCTATAACTGCCATCTTTGGAGGGTAGGTTGCCGGACACGACCACCGAGCCAGCAGGTACGCGACCATAGTGTACTTCGCCAGTTTCACGATCGAAAATTTTGGTGCTTTGCCCGATGTACACGCCCATCGAAATGACTGCGCCTTCTTCCACAATCACGCCTTCGACAATTTCTGAGCGTGCACCGATGAAGCAGTTGTCCTCGATAATGGTCGGGTTGGCCTGCACCGGTTCCAACACACCGCCGATACCGACCCCGCCACTTAAGTGAACGTTTTTGCCGATCTGTGCGCAAGAGCCGACCGTCGCCCAGGTATCCACCATCGTACCTTCGTCCACATAAGCGCCAATGTTGACGTAAGAAGGCATTAAGACCACGTTCTTGGCTATAAATGAACCCTTACGCGCCGCAGCGGGCGGCACTATACGGAAGCCGCCTTCGCGAAAATCACGCGAATTATAGTCGGCAAACTTGGACGGTACCTTGTCGTAATAATTGGTAAAGCCGCCCTTGATGAAAGCATTGTCTTCCATGCGGAAAGACAATAGCACTGCTTTTTTCAGCCATTGATGGGTTACCCACTGACCCTCTATTTTTTCCGCCACGCGCAGAGTACCGTGGTCGAGGTGGCCGATAACAGTGTCCACCGCCTCTTTCAGTTTTGCGTCTACGTTGCGTGGTGTAATTTCGGCGCGATGTTCAAAAGCGGGTTCGATGATCTGTTGCAGTTGTTCCATGATTTTCCTAGTCAAGTTTTCGGGTAAATTCGGCGATGCGATGCGCGGCTTCCATGGTTTCGTTCAGCTCTGCTACCAGGGCGATGCGGATAAAGTTTTCGCCTGGATTTATGCCATGTGCATCACGCGCAAGGAAACTGCCGGGCAGCACTGTGACATTATAGTCTCGATGCAGATATTGCGCGAAGCGGGTGTCAGCTATGGGCACGCGTAACCACAGGTAAAAACTGGCATCCGGTAGCGCTACGGGCAATACGGGTTTCAGGATGCTGACAACCTGTGAGAATTTTTCCGCATAAAGGCGGCGGTTTTCTGCGACATGTTCTTCATTTTGCCAGGCAACGGCGCTGGCGGCTTGCACTGCGGGGTTCATGGCGCAGCCGTGGTAAGTACGATACAGCGTAAATTTCTCTATCACTTTTGCATCACCTGCCACAAAACCGGAACGCATACCGGGTACATTAGAGCGCTTGGACAAGCTGAAAAAAGACACCAGATTGCGGTAATCGCTGCGTCCCAGCAGCTGCGCTGCTTGTAGCGCACCGAGCGGTGGCGTATCGAAATAGATTTCAGAATAGCATTCGTCCGCAGCGATGATAAAGCCGTAACGGTCGGCCAAATCGAATAGTGTCTTCCATTCCGCAAGTTCAATTACACGTCCGGTTGGATTACCAGGCGAGCACACATATATAAGTTGCGTGCGCTGCCAAACTTCTTGCGGCAATTGATCAAAATTCAACGCGTAGTTATCTTCCGGCAAGGTGTTGAGAAAATAAGGCGTGGCACCAGCCAGCAGAGCTGCGCCTTCATATATCTGATAGAACGGATTAGGGCAAATCACGGCGGGGTTATCGCACGTACGGTCAATCACCGCTTGGGCAAAAGCAAATAACGCCTCCCGGCTGCCATTCACCGGCAAGACTTGTGATTTTGTATCTAGCGCGGGGAGACCGTAACGTTGCGCCAGCCAGCTGGCAATGCTGCCACGCAGCGTGTCACTCCCTGCGGTTGTGGGATAATTCGAAAGGCCCGACAGGTTGGCGCTTAATGCGTCACTAATGAAGCGTGGCGTGGCATGTTTGGGTTCCCCAATGTGCAGGCTGATCGACCGGCAGGCTGGGTTGGGTGTAACTGAGCTAAATAAATTGGCGAGTTTCTGGAACGGGTAGGGCTGCAGGCGATTAAGATCAGGATTCATAATTTTTTTCTTAAGCTGAATAGGCATAATTATAAAGGCGTAGCGAGTGGCATCAAAACAAAAAATTTTGTCGGTGATAGGCCTGTTGAGTGGTGCGCTGGTGTGGGGACTGATGTGGTATCCCTATCGCGCATTAAATAATATGGGGGTAGGCGGCGAATTATCTACACTGCTGAGCTATTCTATGGCAATGATATTGGGCCTACTATTCCTGGGGCCGATATGGCGCGAGCTAAAAGTGGCCGGGTGGCTGAGTATTGTGTTGATGGCAAGTGCGGGCTGGACTAATTTAGGCTATGTGTTAGCGACGTTGGATGGTGAGGTGATGCGAGTGCTGTTGTTGTTCTATCTCGCGCCATTGTGGACGGTGATCTTTTCGCGCTGGCTACTCAGTGAAAAATTAAATCATTACGGTTACGCCATTATCGCGCTGTCATTGGGTGGTGCGTTTGTGATGTTGTGGGATATGCGGCATGGTTTGCCACTGCCACAAAACCAAGCCGAATGGATAGGCCTTTCAGCGGGAATTAGTTTTGCTTTGATGAATGTAATAGTGCGTCGTACACAGCACCTAAGCGTGAATTTCAAAGTGGCTAGTGTGTGGTTTGGCACGGTGTTGTTTACCGCCGTATTGCTGTTGCATCAGGGCAATGTCATTGGGCAATTGCAAGGCATTACACCGGATGCGTGGTGGCTGCTATGGCTGATTGGATTGGTGTTATGCGCCATTAGTTTTGCCGTGCAATACGGACTGACCTATTTGCCCGCCAACCAGGCTATTACGCTGCTTCTATCCGAGCTGGTGTTTGCTGCCGTTTCCTCGTATTTATTGGCGTATGAGGAAATGGGACTGCGGGAAGTTATCGGTGCAGCGTTGATTGTTTCGGCCAGCTTACTGTCTGGAAAATGCACACCACACCATGGAAAATGATTTTTGGGGGAAGTAAATGAATAAGGCAAAATTTATAACCTTTGAAGGGATAGACGGGGCAGGTAAGAGCACCCATCTAACCTGGTTTGCTGAAACTTTACGCAAGCGCGGTAATGAGGTGCTTGTAACGCGTGAACCGGGTGGCACGCCCGTGGGTGAAAATCTGCGTGACATTCTGCTAAACCAAACCATGCACGCAGAAACGGAGGCTCTGTTAATGTTTGCCGCTCGCTTAGAACATATCGAGCAGGTTATTAAGCCAGCTCTGCAACGGGGAATCTGGGTGGTATCCGACCGTTTTAGTGATGCCAGTTTTGCTTATCAGGGCGGGGGCAGGGGGATGAACGTGGCAAAGCTGGAACAATTGGAATGCTGGGTACATGAAAATTTTCAGCCGGATTTGACATTGTTGTTTGATCTTCCGGTTGAGGTGGCGCGCCAACGACTGTCAAAAAATATAACGCTGGATCGCTTCGAACAAGAAAAAGACAGCTTTTTCGAAAAAGTGCGGCAAGCTTACCTGGAGCGTCGTAAAAAACATCCGGATCGCTTCGTGTTGATTAATGCTGCCCAATCACCAGAACAAGTTAAAGTAAACTTGGAGAAAGTAATTTTATCACTTTCTTGATTTTGTATAGTCACAGGCCGCTTGCCCAACCGCTTTTGCCAGCGTAAAGTGCTACAGGAGGTTTACCTATTTACGTGGGATCTTTGTTAAGTGCAGGTTAATAAGTTAAAGGTAAAAAGCGTTTAACTTGATAGTATGTTCCCAATTATTCTGGCTAGATGTCTGAAGGGGAATGCGCCATGCGACCAGCAAGTTCATCAGTAATTTCATCCGACGTGCGCCAACAATTGAAAAGGTGTTGGGCAGCGTGCCTAACCCCGCTTTATAAGCACACCATCTTGGTACTAAGCGTTATTTTTTGTAGCGGTACGCTGCTTACGTTAGGGTATTTGTCCCACGCCACAACCACATTGATGCAATCCGCCGCACTCCAGGGCATTACTCTGCACGCAGAGTCTCTAATGGAACTGCGTAATTTATACACAACTGAAGTTGTGGATCGCGTAAGCGGCCGCAACATTGAAGTGACGCATGACTACTTGCACAAGGCGGGAGCCATTCCGTTACCCGCTACTTTCAGTATGGAACTTGGCAGAAGGATTAGCTTACGCGGTTCTGGCATGGTGGTGCGTTTATATAGCAATTACCCCTTTCCTTGGCGCAAGGATGGCGGTGCGCATGATGATTTTGAGCAGCAGGCTTTGGCAGCGTTGCAGGTGCGCCCACAACAACCTTACTATCGTTTTGAAGATTTTCAGGGGCGGGCTTCGCTACGTTACGCTACGGCGGATGTAATGCGCGCGGAATGTATAAGTTGCCACAATGCACGTTCAGACAGCCCTAAGCATGACTGGAAAGTAGGAGATGTGCGCGGTGTGCTAGAAATTATTCGGCCGTTGGATAGTGTAGTGGCGCAAAGTCGCACTGATTTGCGCGATGTCTTTATTCTCTTTGGCGCATTGCTGGTGCTCGGGTTGGGGGCGCTTGCATTGGTAATTACGCGTTTACGACGTGTGTCAGTGGAATTGGAAGATCAGGTAGCGCAGCGTACTATCCAGCTGGCTGCGGCCAATCAAGAGCTGGAGGCCTTCAGTTATTCGGTGTCGCATGATTTGCGCGCGCCGCTACGCAGCATAGATGGCTTCAGCCGAGCTTTGCTCGATGACTATAGTGTGCAGCTGGACGAAGTGGGGAAAGATTATTTGCAACGGGTACGCGCTGCTACCCAGCGCATGGGACAGTTGATTGACGATATGCTCAAGCTATCGCGCGTCACACGCAGTGAAATGAATTTTGAGACGGTGAATTTGAGCGTGTTGGCGCAGGCGGTGGCCGACGAATTGCAACAGGCACAGCCTGAACGCCGCGTGGAGTTCGTCTGTATGCCAGGAATGACGGTGCGGGGTGATGCCCATTTATTGAAAATAGCGTTGGAGAATCTATTGGGCAATGCATGGAAGTTTACTTCTAAACGCGAGGATGCACGTATAAAAATGGGTGTCACCCACCAAGTTGGAGCATCTGTGTATTTCATTCGTGATAATGGAGCAGGGTTTGATATGGCATACGTTGGTAAACTTTTTGCTGCATTTCAGCGGCTGCACGCTATGGCCGAGTTTTCCGGCACTGGGATTGGGTTGGCCACAGTGCAGCGCATTATTCACCGCCATGGTGGTCGAGTATGGGCGGAAGGGGAGCCAGACAAGGGCGCGACATTTTATTTCACTTTGCCGTAATTTACTTTGCCATAAGTAAGGGTGTGCACCAAATAAGGGGGCCGCAGCATGGGTAATAAATTTATTTTACTGGTCGAGGATAATCCTGATGATGAGGTGCTTGCCTTGCGGGCGCTCAAGCAAAACCGTATCGACAATGGAGTCGTAGTGGCACGTGATGGGGCGGAAGCACTCGATTATTTGTTTGGTAAAGGAAAGTATGCGGGGCGTGACCTGAATGTGATGCCAGCGTTAATTTTGCTTGATTTGAAATTGCCCAAAGTAGATGGCCTCGAAGTATTAAAACAACTGCGTGCGAACCCGCTAACTGCACTGTTGCCGGTGGCGATGCTTACCTCCTCGCGCGAAGAGAGTGACCTGTTAGCCGGCTACAAACTGGGTCTCAACAGCTATATCCTTAAGCCAGTGGATTTTGATCAATTCACTGAGGCGGTGCGCAATCTTGGGGTGTATTGGCTGGCAATCAATGAAACCCCTCCAAATGGTAGGCGGGTGCAATGAACAAGCCGATATTACGTACGCTGGTCATTGAGGATTCAGAAGATGACGCGCTACTGTTGACGCGATATTTACAACAACACTATGAACTCATCCATGTAAGGGTAGACAGCGCAGATGGTTTAAATCAGGCCTTGCAACAGGGTGAGTGGGACTTGGTGCTTTCTGACCACGCTATGCCAGGGTTTGACTCATTTGCTGCGTTACAAATTGTGCAGCAAAGAGGACGCGATCTGCCGTTCATTATCGTTTCCGGTGCCATCGGCGAAGATTTGGCGGTGGCGGCGATCAAGGCTGGGGCGCATGACTACCTGCTGAAGAGCAATTTGAAGCGTCTGATTCCCGCTATTGAGCGCGAGTTGCAGGCGGCACAGGCGCGGCGCACCCATTTCCAATCCGAGCAGCGCTTTCGCGCGACGTTTGAACAGGCGGCGGTTGGCATCGCACATGTCGGGCTGGATGGCCGCTGGCTGCGCGTTAACCACAAGCTGTGCGTCATCACTGGTTGTACTGAGGAAGAACTCCTAACACACGATCGACCGAGCATCACCTACCCCGACGATATGTCAGACGAACTGGACAGTATGCAGCAGTTACTTGCCGGCGAGGTTCCTAGCTCTACCAAGGAAATACGTTATGTGCGCAAGGACGGTTCATTGGTGTGGGTCAATCTTACATGCTCGCTTACTCGCACTTCTACGGGTGAGCCGGATTATTTTATTGAGGTGATCGAGGATATTACCGCGCGTAAAGAGGCCACGGAACAGCTTCGATTGTTTGCGCGTATATTCGATACCATCAATGAGGGCGTAGTAGTGACAGATTCAAGTAACAATATTGTGTCGGTCAATCCGGCTTTTTCCGCCATTACCGGTTACAGCGCTACTGAAGCGATTGGCAAGAACCCGCGAATGCTTCATTCCGGTTTGATGGATAAATCGTTTTACGACAAGATGTGGCAGAGTATTAAAAAAAATGGCCGTTGGCAGGGTGAAATAACAGATCGCCGCAAGAATGGAGAGAGTTACGTCGAGTGGTTGAGCATCAGCACGATGAAAGATGCGTGGGGCGAATTTAGTCATTATATTGCGGTGGTTTCTGATATCAGCGAGCGCAAAGCGGCAGAAGAACGTATGGTTTATATTGCGCAGCATGATTTTCTCACTAACCTTCCAAATCGCATGATGTTGCATGATCGCTTAGCGCAGGCGATTGCCCATGCTGGACGTGAACAGCGCAAGGTGGCCGTTATGTTCCTTGATTTGGATCGTTTCAAGGGTGTTAACGACACATTGGGCCATCTTGTTGGTGATAAGTTATTAAAGGTTGTGGCAGGCCGCATTAGCAGTGTTGCACGTACTAGTGATACGGTAAGCCGGTTGGGTGGCGATGAATTTGCCATCATGTTGCCATATGTAGAAAATACGGATGATATTGCCACGATTGCCGTAAAACTTCTGACATCTATTGCAGGCCCTTGTGTAATTGATGGAAACGAAATTGAAGTGACTACCAGCATTGGAATTAGTGTGTTCCCGGAAGACGGGAATGACAGTGAATCCCTGATTGCGCATGCTGATGCCGCGATGTACCAAGCTAAGGGAAACGGGCGGAATAATTACCAATTTTTCACCCACGAGATGAACCGGCGTTCGCTAGAACGGATGGCGATCAAGAATAAATTGAGTCACGCCTTGGAACGGAACGAATTATTTCTGCTTTATCAGCCACAAGTGAATTTGCAAAGCGGTCGTATCGTCGGTGTGGAAGCCCTGATTCGCTGGAATCACCCTGTGCATGGAAATGTCTTGCCAGCGCAGTTCATCCCCATTGCGGAAGAGAACGGTCTGATCCCACCTATTGGAGAATGGGTGTTGCGTGAGGCTTGCCGTCAAAATCAGGAGTGGCGTAAGCTGGGATTGGCAAAAATTACCATGGCGGTAAATCTTTCGGCGGTGCAATTCCGCCAGAAAAATCTTGGCGAGATAATTAAGGCTATTCTGTATGAAAGTGGCCTGGCTCCATCTGGTCTGGAGCTTGAAATTACCGAAGGTGTCGTCATGCAGGATGCGGAAGCCGCAATTTTGTTGTTGGAGGACATGAAGGCGATGGGGCTTAAGCTGTCGGTGGATGATTTTGGCACGGGCTATTCCAGTTTAAGTTATCTCAAGCGTTTTCCAATTGATAAGTTCAAGATTGATCAATCGTTTGTGCGTGATTTGGCGACAGACACGGATGATGCGGTAATTGTAAGTACCATTATTTCAATGGCTCATAGTCTCAAACTGAAAGTAATCGCCGAAGGGGTGGAAACCCTAGAGCAATTAGCTTTCCTGAAACAGCAGGGATGCGATGAGATACAGGGTTATTACTTCAGTCAACCAATATGCGCTGAGGAATTAACCAAGCTTCTCTCTACAGGTAGAGGCTTATTTGAGCTTTAAGCGGAAACAGGTCAGTCTGAAGATTATTTTCATCCGGGTTCTGAAAAAACGCATGATGTTGTTCGATTCTTCGGACATGTGTTTTTAAAATTTATCAATATTATGTTGCTCAATAGCAAACGCCATCCATGATGTCTCGTTTGATATTATGATCAGATTAGCCCCATCATTAAATTCCTCAGAAAATGGTTTCGTCGCATGCACCATCTACCTGCTATAAGAAATGGGAGGTGCAGCTTGGTAGTGCCGGATGGTATTATTCACACCTTAATGAAACATAAGAATAATTACTTTTTTAAAGATTGGTGAACAGATGAACAGCAGCGAAATCCGTCTGAAATTTTTGGATTATTTTGCCTCCAAAGAGCACACTATTGTGCCTTCCAGTCCATTGGTGCCGGGCAATGATCCTACTTTGTTGTTCACCAACTCCGGCATGGTGCAGTTCAAAGACTGTTTCCTCGGCCACGACAGGCGTCCGTATGTACGCGCTACGTCTTCGCAGCGTTGCGTGCGTGCGGGCGGTAAGCACAACGACCTGGAAAACGTGGGTTATACCGCGCGGCATCACACATTTTTCGAGATGTTGGGTAATTTCAGCTTTGGGGATTATTTTAAACACAGTGCCATCAAATATGCCTGGGAATTGCTTACTGAGGTTTATAAGCTGCCAGCTGACAAGCTTTGGGTAACAGTTTATGCCGAGGATGATGAAGCTTATGGCATTTGGTCCAATGAAGTGGGCGTACCTGTCGAGCGTATTGTGCGTATCGGTGATAACCAAGGCACGCGCTATGCTTCCGATAATTTCTGGCAGATGGCTGATACCGGTCCATGTGGCCCATGTTCGGAAATTTTTTATGACCATGGGCCTGATGTTTGGGGCGGCCCTCCGGGCAGTGCGGAGGCCGATGGTGATCGCTATATTGAAATCTGGAACTTGGTATTCATGCAATACAACCGCGATGAGAACGGTGTGCTGCACCCGTTGCCCAAGCCATCAGTGGATACTGGCATGGGACTGGAGCGCATCGCGGCAGTATTGCAACATGTGCATTCCAATTACGATATTGACTTGTTCCAGAACCTTATCTGCGCCGCGGCACGCGAAACAAACACCAGCGACCTTACCAACAACTCGCTCAAGGTGATCGCTGACCATATTCGTGCTTGTTCCTTTTTAATCGTGGATGGAGTGATTCCCGGCAATGAAGGGCGCGGCTATGTGCTGCGCCGCATTATCCGTCGTGCCATCCGGCATGGTTATAAACTAGGTTGTCGCACAGCATTTTTCCATAAGATAGTAGTTGATCTTGCCAGAGAAATGGGCGGAGCGTATCCCGAGTTGGTCGCGGCACAAACGCGGGTAACTGAGGTGCTACGCATCGAGGAAGAGCGCTTTTTTGAGACGATTGAGCATGGTATGAAAATGCTGGAAGTAGCACTCGATAAAATTGTAACGGCTGGTCTTGGTTTTGATGCCGAATCGGACAGTGGAAAGAGTCGAGGTGAAGGCAAGTTACTTCAACCCAAAATTCTTGTGGGGCATATTGCGTTTACTTTGCACGACACCTATGGTTTTCCGCTCGACCTGACACAGGATGTATGTCGTGAGCATGGTGTCATAGTGGATGAAGTTGGCTTTAATGATGCCATGACACGTCAGCGCGAACAGGCGCGTGCGGCGGGAAAGTTTAAGATAGCCGCAGGGTTGGAATACGAGGGTGTGAAAACGCAATTCCACGGGTACGAAAAACTGGCCACGCAGGGCAAGGTCGTGGCATTGTATAAGGATGGCGTGGCTGTGCATGAGCTGTCCGCTTCTGATACAGGTATTGTGGTGTTAGACAATACGCCGTTTTACGCGGAATCTGGTGGGCAGGTGGGCGACGTGGGCGTGCTGCAAATATCTTCCAATAATCAAACGCTTTTTGTTGTAGAAGATACACAAAAAATTCAACCCGATGTGTTTGGCCATCACGGACAGGTAAAGAGTGGTTTTATCAAGGTGGGTGACTCGATCGACGCTATTGTCGATAAAGCTGCGCGCGCGCGCACCATCCGTAACCACTCTGCCACGCACCTTATGCACCGGGCGCTACGTGATGTATTGGGTACGCATGTGCAACAGAAGGGTTCGCTGGTAGACCAGACAAAAACACGTTTTGACTTTAGCCACAATGCACCGATGACCGATACGCAAATCCGCGAGGTGGAAAGCCGAGTGAACCATGCCATACAGGCAAATGCTGCGGTGAGCGCGCAGGTGATGGCTTATGATGATGCGCTTAAATCCGGTGCCATGGCATTGTTCGGTGAAAAGTATGGCGATGAAGTGCGCGTATTAGGCATGGGCGAATTTTCCACTGAACTATGCGGTGGCACGCATGTACAGCGCACCGGCGACATTGGCTTATTCAAGATTGTAATGGAGAGCGGTGTTGCTGCTGGTATCCGCCGTGTAGAGGCGATCACCGGAGAGGGGGCATTGAGCTGGGCGCAACAGCTAGATGCAAGGGTGCATGAAGTCGCCGCCATGCTTAAGGTGCAGCCACATGAACTAACCCAGCGTGTTGCGCAAATGCAGGATGGGATAAAAGCGCTGGAAAAAGAACTGGCTACCTTGAAATCTAAATTAGCGTCTTCGCAAGGTGAAGATTTGGTAAGTCAGGCTATAGAAATTAATGGCGTCAAGATAGTAGCTGCACTTTTGGAAGGTGCGGATAATAAAATATTGCGTGAGACATTAGACAAGCTGAAAGACAAACTTAAATCGGCGGCCATCGTATTGGCTGCCGTGGCTGATGGGAAAGTGATGCTTATCGCAGGTGTTACCGCTGATATTACCGATAAGGTGAAGGCGGGAGAATTGGTTAATTTAGTGGCGCAGCAGGTGGGTGGAAAAGGTGGTGGCCGTGCGGATATGGCTCAAGCAGGGGGTACGCAGCCAGAATTCCTGGCCACTGCACTTGCATCTGTATCGGTTTGGGTAAAGGGAAAGCTATAAGCGAGCTTAAATCTAAAGAGGGGATAGGTAATTGTATGACGTTTCTGTCCTAAAGAAATTTTGGGTTTGGTCATGTTGTGAATGAAATGCGACAGATTGCGCGTTCCTGATTGATTATACGTATGGTATGAATGAAGTTTGAGTGCTGCTAATGATGGTGGTAGGATACGGGAGCACCGTCAGTGATCATAATTCAAGCATTCAAAGTAGATGGTGTTGGTATCCACTGGCAAGATGTATTGGCAGTTCTAAAAATGGCAGCGAAGGTGTAGGGTGGAATAGAATCACGTCGGGTTAATAGACTTAAATTACGAGGAATGGAAAATGCACAACACAATTACGGTAAATTTATTCAGGCTATTGTTGGCAGTGATTTTTTTTGCGATGAGCGCAGTTGCGCAAGCTGATTTGCAAGATGCGACTGAGGCTTATGAAAAAGGCAATTATCCCGCTGCATTAAAAGAATTTCGTCGGCTTGCGGTCAGTGGCGATGCAACTGCCCAATATAATCTTGGTTTGATGCATCACAAAGGCCAAGGTGTTACTCAAGATTTCAAAGAAGCTGCGGTATGGTATAGGTATGCAGTTAAGCAGGGGGATGCGGATGCGCTAAATTCTCTTGGAATTTTGTACCAGTATGGTCAAGGTGTATCACGGGACTATGATGAAGCAGCATCCTTGTATCACAGAGCCGCCGGACAGGGTCACGCAGGTGCGCAGTTTAATCTTGGGCAGATGTACCATAATGGTAAAGGCGTACCACAGAATTATAAAGAAGCTGCGTGGTGGTACCGCAAAGCGGCAGCTCAGGGTAGCGCGATGGCGCAGTACAATCTTGGTGTGCTGTATGCAAATGGTCAAGGCCTTCCACAGGATTTCAAAGAAGCCGCATCGTGGTATTTAAAGGCAGCCGAACAAAAAAATGCGAAGGCGCAGCATAGCCTTGGGTTGATGTATGAAAGTGGTCAAGGCGTACCACAAGATTGGCTTCAGGCACACATGTGGTATAACTTGGCGGCAGGAGAAGGATACGAAACGGCTGAGAGAAGCAGAAGAAATATTGAATATAAATTGGCTGCTGTACAAGTAGAACAGGCGCAGGCGCTGGCACGAAAGTGGCTGACAGAGCACGCTAAGTAATGGTTGGATATGATGGCGCAGTGTCTTGAAAATTAGATTCGCCATCTTCCAAATATAAATTGGAAAAAAGTGGACATCTCCGTTTTGATAAACTTAAAACGGAGATGTCCACTTACGTTGATCTTAATTAATACGTGGTCTGCCGGAAAAATTGAACACTGGCCAGTGATTTGAACAACAAATATTAATCATTAACTTTATTCAGCCTGAAGCGGTGCCACACCAGCACGAATCACTTCTTCATCAAGGGCAGGGGAACAAAGCTCGATGAAACGGTATGCGAAGTTGCGCAGATAGTGTCCGTGCCGCAAAGCGATATATGTAGTGTTCTTGCCAAACAAGTGTGAGCTGTCGAGCAATCGAAGCCCGGTATCCTTAAATGGATTAAATGCCATTGAGGCAATGATCCCAATTCCCAATCCCAGTTCTACATACGTCTTTATTACGTCAGCATCAAGTGCGGACATGACGATGTCTGGCTCCAGCCCCGCCGCAGCAAAAGATTGGTCTATTCCAGCCCGTCCAGTTAAGCCATCGTGGTAGGTGACGATGGGATAATCCGCAACCGCTTCCAGCGAGATTGGATGAATACTCTCTAACGGATGTCCGGCAGGCACACTTACCGCATGGTGCCAGGAATAATAGGGAAATATATCGAGTCCGGTAACATCGGAAAGTGCTTCAGTGGCCACGCCTATGTCTGCTTGGCCATCCAGCAGCATGGAAACTATTTCATTAGGGCTGGCCTGGTGTAGTTTTAGATGCACTTTTGGAAATGCTTTCTTGAATTCCGTCACCACTCGAGGCAGGGCGTAGCGTGCTTGGGTATGCGTGGCAACCAGAGTAAGGCGGCCTTCATCACGTCCGCTATATTGGTTAGCCAAATTCGTTATATTGTTCGCATCTAATAGAATACGATTAACAATTCCTACAAGTTCACGTCCCGGTTCGGTCAATCCCAGCAGCCGTTTACCTTTTCGCACGAATAACTCAATGCCCAGTTCATCCTCCAAATCCTTGATGTGCTTGGAGACGCCCGACTGAGAGGTGAACAGCGCGTTAGCCGCCTCGGTGAGATTGAAATTGCTTGCGACCGTTTCGCGGATGATGCGCAATTGTTGAAAATTCATGATTTTCTCCGTTATGCTTCGAACACCTTAATCTGCCGTGGCCGGATGAATACTTCGTCACCCACAGCCACAGGGGTGATGTTAAAACGTTCGCGACTTAGCTCAATTTCCACTGTTTCACCGTCTTGCCCGATTGCTGCTTCCAGTCGTACCACCGACCCGATGGCGCGCACTTGCTTGACAACTACCGGCAGGGAAGATTGCTGCGGTATCAGACTAATGTCAATGTCATGTGGACGTACGTAGGCTACGGCATCTCCTTGCTGCTGCGTCCAAAGGGCATGAGTCCGGCTGTGAAATAAATTTACATTGCCGATGAATTGATACACGAAAGGTGAGGCAGGATGGGCATATACGTCATCGGGTGAACCCACTTGTTCAACGTTGCCTTTGTTCATTACCACGACGCGATCCGCCACTTCCAGCGCTTCTTCCTGATCGTGGGTGACGAACACGCTGGTGACATGAAGTTCGTCATGCAAGCGTCGCAACCAGCGGCGAAGTTCTTTGCGGACCTTGGTATCCAGCGCGCCGAATGGTTCATCAAGCAGCAGGATCTGTGGTTCAACCGCTAACGCGCGTGCCAAAGCGATGCGCTGTCGTTGGCCACCAGAAAGCTGTGTCGGATAGCGATCCGCCAGCCAATCGAGTTGCACCAGTTGTAACAGCTCATGCACGCGTCGCTTGATCTCGGTTTCGATGTGGCGTTCCTTTTTTGGCTTCACGCGGAGACCGAAAGCAACATTTTCGAACACGGTCATGTGGCGGAACAGCGCGTAATGCTGGAACACGAAACCGACATTGCGCTCACGGGCATCGCGATGCTCCACGTCCTTGCCATGAAAAAATATTTTGCCGGAATTCTGAACATCCAGTCCGCCGATAATACGCAGCAATGAGGTTTTGCCACACCCGGAAGGGCCCAGCAAAGCAAGCAATTCGCCGCTATTCACCTCGAGATTGATGTTGTTTAGCGCAGTAAAATTACCGAACTGCTTATTCAAATTTTGAATAGTGATGCTCATTCTGTTTCTCCATGAGGATGTCTGTCGCCATTGTCCTTGACCTTATATTCGACTATTGACTTGGCGAACAACGTAACCAAAGCTAATAAGGCCAGCAGTGAGGCCACGCTGAAAGCAGCAACAAAGTTGTATTCGTTGTAAAGAATCTCAACGTGCAGCGGTATGGTATTGGTCATACCTCGGATGTGCCCTGATACCACTGACACCGCGCCGAATTCTCCCATCGCACGGGCATTACATAGAATCACGCCATACAGCAGACCCCATTTGATGTTGGGCACGGTGACGCGCCAAAAGGTTTGCCAGCCGGAAGCGCCTAGCGATATCGCCGCTTCTTCTTCATCTTTTCCCTGTGCTTGCATCAGCGGAATTAACTCACGTGCAATAAATGGAAAGGTAACGAAAATAGTGACCAAAACGATGCCCGGCACAGCAAAAATAAGCTTAATGTCATGTTCCTGCAGCCACGGCCCGAACCAGCCCTGCGCGCCGAACAGTAGTACATAGATCAGGCCGGACACTACAGGGCTGACGGCAAATGGCAGATCAATCAGTGTGATCAAAACACTTTTTCCTCGAAATTCGAATTTGGCAATAGCCCAAGCCGCTGCGACGCCAAACACCAGGTTGGCTGGCACCGCAATAGCCGCTGCAATCAAGGTTAATTCGATAGCCGACCACGCGTCCGGGTCTTGCAATGCTGCCCAGTAAAGAGTCCAGCCTTTGCCCAGCGCTTCGTAGAACACAGCAAATAACGGTATGCCGAGAAAAAGCAACAGATATGACAGCGCAACAGTGATGAGCACCAGCGTCACCGCTTTGGATTCATGCGTGGCGATTTTTCGATTATTTATCAATTGATGAGGTAAAGACATTATCTAATTTCCCGGCGGTTGCTCCACCACTGCAAGCCGTTGATAGCCAATAACAAAATGAATGATATTATCAGCATGAGCAAGGCAATCGCCGTGGCACCTGCATAATCGTATTGCTCAAGTTTAGAGACGATCAGCAATGGCGCGATTTCTGAAATGAACGGCATGTTGCCCGCAATGAAAATGACTGAGCCATATTCACCAATCGAGCGTGCGAAAGCCAGTGCGAAACCTGTCAACAAAGCTGGATATATTGAAGGAAAAATAACTCGACGGAATACATCCCAACGACTTGCACCCAAGCTCGCGGCTGCCTCTTCTATTTCGGCCTCAACATCAGCCAGTACTGGCTGTACCGTACGCACCACAAAGGGCAATCCGATGAAAGTGAGCGCCACCACTATGCCGAGTGGGGTGTACGCTATTTTGATGTCGTGCTCGGCAAAGTAGTGGCCGATCCAGCCATTCGGCGCATACAGCATGGCTAGAGTGATGCCCGCTACGGCAGTAGGCAAGGCGAATGGCAAATCCACCAACGCATCCACTAAGCGCTTGCCGGGGAATGTATAGCGCACCAGCACCCATGCGACTACCAGACCAAAGATGGCATTCAGTACCGCAGCAGCAAAGGAAGCGAAAAAAGTGACACGCAGCGATGCCAGAACCCGCTCGCCCGTGGTTACCTCCCAAAAACCGCCCCAGCCTAGTGTCGCTGTTTTGAAGAACAGCGAAGATAGCGGAATCAGTACGATCAACGAGAGATACAAAAGCGTGAAGCCAAGTGCCAGATTGAATCCAGGCAACACACTGTGCGCTTTGAATTGCGCCATTAAAATATCCTTTAACCAAGAAAGTCGTGCAGTGTATAGACGCCAGAAGCATCGTAAAAATCATAAATTCAGCTTTGCTTATCATGTTTTTGAATAAGCATAATTTTTAGAGATGCAATACACTTCCAACTTTGCCAGGTCAGGAATTGAGATATGTGCGAGCTGCTAGGCATGAACTGCAATGTTCCCACTGATATTTGTTTTTCCTTCACCGGCTTCCAGAAACGGGGTGGAGAAACAGGTATACATGCTGATGGCTGGGGCATCGCTTTTTTCGAAGGCAAGGGAGTGCGGCTATTTTTGGATCCGAAACCATCTGCTCAATCGCCTATCGCTGAACTGGTGCGTAACTATCCGATCCATTCCCTCAACGTCATAGCGCATATTCGTAAGGCGACACAAGGCTTGGTGTCGTTAGAAAATACCCATCCGTTTGTGCGCGAGTTGTGGGGCCAGTACTGGGTTTTTGCGCACAACGGTAATCTGCCGCAATTTCAGCCTGAGTTATATGGTGGCTTTGTTCCTGTGGGAAATACCGATAGTGAACGTATTTTTTGTTGGTTGCTCCAAAGTCTGAGAATTCGTTTTAATGACACAGCGCCCACCCGTGATGTTCTGTTTGCCGCATTGCATGAGCTAACCGATCAGCTTGCTGGCATGGGCATCTTTAACTATCTACTGTCTAATGGCGAATGCCTTTTCGCGCATTGCTCTACCGAATTACACTACCTTGTCCGCCATAGCCCATTCAATGTGGCGCATCTCAAGGATGAGGACATGACAGTCGATTTCAGTCGCGTGACCACGCCTAATGATCGTGTGGCTATCATTGCCACCGTGCCGCTGACTGATAACGAGCCTTGGCAAGCCATGATGCCGGGTACATTGTGGATGTTCCATGGGGGTAATGCTGTCGTACAGCTTGCTACGACCCCTAGTCCGATAAAATCGCTGGATGGATGTTGGTGAGCCATGGATTAATCAAAGGATTAATCGAGAAAATTTTCCGGTGTGTGGGCAAGCATTCCGAATGCCTGCGCGACAGCGTGATGAGTGATTTTTCCATTCACGATATTGAGTCCTTTGCGCAAAGTAGCGTTATCCTTTAATGCCTGTTTCCAGCCTTTATTTGCTAATTGCATTACATAAGGCAAAGTCGCATTGGTTAGCGCCAGCGTGGAGGTGCGGGGTAGGGCGCCGGGCATGTTTGCCACAGCATAATGAATGACTCCCTCGACTACATAAATCGGATTCTCGTGCGTGGTGGGATGGGTAGTTTCAATGCAGCCGCCTTGATCTACTGCAACATCCACGATCACCGAGCCTTGGCGCATGGTCTTGAGATCATCGTAGCGTATTAGCTTGGGTGCAATGGCCCCGGTGATTAATACTCCGCAGATGACAAGATCGGCGCGGGCAATCTGTTCCAGCAGATTGTGTCGATTGGAAAAAATCAGCTGTACGTTAGCGGGCAAGACATCGCTCAGATAGCGTAGCCGCTCCAGTGAAATATCGAGGATGGTGACACTCGCGCCTAGACCTGCCGCCATTTTGGCGGCATTCATGCCCACTACACCGCCGCCGAGGATAACAACATTTGCAGGTGGCACACCCGGTACACCACCTAGCAGAACGCCCCGTCCACCATATAATTTTTCGAGGTATTTGGCACCTTCATGTACGGCCATGCGTCCGGCGACTTCAGACATGGGTGTCAGCAGTGGCAATTCGCGTGTAGGCAATTCAATTGTTTCGTAAGCGATGCAAGTTGCACCAGAATCCAGATGTGCTTGGGTTAGTTTTTCATTTGCGGAAAAATGAAAATAGGTAAACAGTGTTTGACCAGGCTTGATGCGTCGCCATTCTGGGTCAATCGGCTCTTTAACTTTAACGATTAGATCGGCATCCGCCCATATTGTGTTGGCTTCGGGGACGATACATGCCCCTACCGCAAGATACTGCTCGTCACTGAAGCCACTGCCTAATCCTGCGCCTGCCTCGATCAGCACAGAATGCCCGGCTGCAATAAGTGATTCTGCGCCGGATGGAACCAGTGCGACACGGCTTTCATTTGCTTTGATTTCTTTGGGTATGCCGATTTTCATGTGATTGCCTCACTAAAGTGACCTAAAGATAACAAAAAATACCCAATTATGGGTTGCTCATTTTGCTTGTGAATATTGTCTCGATTTAAACGCCATTGATCAATCGCGCATTATGAAAGTATCTAGCGTGCCTTGTTTGTATTAGGGTGCTGCACATATGCAAACTGAAGTTGCAGTTAAATTTTACGCTGGTGTTAAATCCATTCCATCCTGTTCAATGGGGTTTCCAACGCTAAATTTGATGTCAGTCCCTGTGTTTATGGTAAGGGCTAGCGTCAGCCCATTGTTTACAGGAAATTTTGCTGCTAGTGTATATCTCATGTCACCGCTGCTCCTTAAGGAATATCATGACAGTCCATAATCACTCGCACAGCCACGCCGCAAACTATAGACTCGGCCCGATTTATCCGTGAGTCACCCAGTTTAAATTGCTCATAGAACTTGTATTTATTGACTTGCACGAGTGTCTCTCATACATGAGTCGCGGATAAATCAGGCCGGATCAATAAGGTCGAGCATTTACCATTGGCATTGCACTGAATGTGATGTTCGTAGTCGTTGAAACGGTTTTCGGCTGGCAAGCCGATTCGCTTGCGCTACTCTCCGATGCCGGGCACAACCTGAGTGATGTACTTGGCTTACTTGTGGCATATGGAGGCTTATATCTGGCACAGCTGCGGCCCAATCAGAAACACACATACGGCTTGGGGCGCGCCACGATTCTTGCCGCATTGTTTAATGCAATGGTCTTGCTGATTGCGATAGGCGGCATCATGTGGGAAGCCGTGGGCAGATTCAGTCATCCGGTGCCGATTCAAGGTGGTATCGTCATGCTGGTTGCAGCCATTGGAGTAGTGATCAACGGCATCACCGCTTGGCTATTCATGTCCGGCAACAATGAAGATTTAAATTTACGTGGTGCTTTTCTTCATATGGCGGCAGATGCCCTGGTTTCACTCGGTGTGGTCACTGCAGGCGCGATGTTTATCTGGACTGGTTCGGTTTGGCTCGACCCCGCCCTCAGCATGGTCATTGCTGTAGTGACATTGTGGAGTACATGGGATTTGCTGCGTCAGTCGTTACATCTTTCTTTGGACGGTGTGCCGGCATCAATCCAATTTGACAAGGTGAAAAATTATCTGACAGCACAGCTTAACGTCATTGAAATACATGACCTGCATGTGTGGGCGATGAGCACCTCAGAAATTGCCCTGACCGTTCATTTGGTCATGCGCGATGGACATCCGGGAAATGAGTTTTTGTGCCGTGTTGCGGAAGAGTTGCACGATAATTTTACTATTGGTCACGTCACTATTCAGATTGAGCTGAACAAAAACCATTGTTCTTTATCCGGCCATACATAGTTGGCGCTTAGAGAGGTAGATTTATCATACTGGGATAATCGGGAATAGAAGGTTGGCTAGTCAATGCATTGAGTTGAGCGGTTGATTTTTAGCATTGGTAAGGAGAGAAAGCCCGTTCGCATATTCAAACTTGCACCTTATTTTATTAGGCGGAAGTGATATCGTTTCGCCTTCCTTCGGTTCCACCACATGACACTACCGGTGGTAAATAAAATGAGCGGCGACAAACCGATAACCACCTGTAAGAGACGGGTAGGCGTCCCGCCTATTACACCGATATGTATCGGGTAAAGTGTATTAAAGATGCGCGTGCCCAAAGAGGCCGTCAACGCGTTTTCCACCCGTAATACTTTTCCAGAATATTGATCTAAATACACGAAACTTCTACCGTTTGGATGAAATTCTTGGACAAATTTTTTTCGCACTACCAAGGGTGCTGTCGGTTTCTGGGGAAGATTAATCCAGATGGTGGAGGCGGGCAGTATATAGTCGGCTTGATGCAACATCATGTCGAGTGCAGGCCTCGGCATCCGTATTTGACGAGGATCAGAAAGCGGTGGGGCAGCCCGTGGTGGACTTTGAGTGATTGCATTGATCAAGCTGATAACCGTTTTATTAAATACTAAAGATGTACCTGTAAAAGCAATGAGCAGAAGAAATAAAACGGTGTAGATACCCGAGGCGCGATGTATATCAAAATTAACCCTTTTCCATTGTGCGGCCCACTGGATTTTAAACCCCGGGGAAAACTTTCCGTTTCGTGGCCACCATAAAATGAGGCCGGTTATGCTCATGCCAATCAGTAGCAAAGCACTGACACCAAGGATAATTTCGCCACGCTCGCCACTTAAAAGTTCGGTGTGCAGAAGCGCAATCCATCCGGTAAATGTATCTTCCTGTCGGTGTTCACCCAAGATCTTGCCGTTATATGGATCAACATAAACGAACAAATCATGCGCATTGTTCATCTTAATTAAATAGGTTTGCTCTGGAGAGCGCGGCATACGAATGAAAACCGGTTTGTCTTCCGGATGGGCGTGCTGCACTGTTTCCAGCACCATCGGTAAAGAAACACGCGCGTCACGCGGTACCGTGTTCATCAATTCGGGATATACCAGCGTCTCGATCTCTTCGCGAAACACCAACATGCTACCGGTCAGCCCGCTTACTACCAGCAGCAATCCGATAGCCAAACCGGTATACAGATGTAGTTTGGAAACAACTTTTCTAACAGTCACAGCTTATCTCCTGCAGCTTACTTCGCTATAAGAAGTGCCGCCTGCACCTGAAGCATAATCCATCAAATGGAGCCGATCTTGCGTAATCAATTCGATCCGAAAGACTGTGTCTCGGCTCCTTAATGAATCACCCTTTTAAAAATACATCCGGGCTAAGACCTTCAGCATGCGCGGCGCGCCCACACCCAGTAGGTTAGTGCCAGCAGTACTCCAATAGTCCCTATTGGTTGCATTGTCGAGCACTGCCTGGAATGTAGTTCGATTACCGGCAATAACTGTGGTATGTCGGGCACCCAGGGACACGGTCGTATAACCGTCCACGAAAGCTTGATTTTCATTATTGACTGCACGCTTTCCCACGTAATATAGGCCTCCACTAAGTGCCAGACCGGGGATGCTCTCTAGACGATATTCAGAAAAAAGGCTTGCAGTCTGTTCCGGAGTATTGTCGGGAGTTTTGCCGAAGGTTGCCTTGTTGGCTGCGTTTAATTGCTTGGCATCTTGAAACACAGCGGAGGCGATGAGTGATAGTCGTTTTGTCACTTCACCTGAGGCGACCAGCTCCACCCCCCTGTACTGGGCCAGGCCGTTCAGAGTAAGGTTGTTGGAGGCCGAATCTATCGCAGTTGATGCACGCTCGATGTCGAAATATGCCGCCTGAAGCAGTACGCCCTGCGCAACTTCCGCCTTCACGCCGATTTCTTTTTGCTTCGACAACGCGGGCGGCAGCACTTGCCCGAAATTGGCGCGATCAGGTCCTGGAGTACCGCTTTCCTCAAGGCCTTCCAGATAGCTACCATAGAGGGAGATTTTGGAATTCGGCTTGTACATCACAGCAAATGTTGGAGTCACTTTGTCCGCTGTATAGAAGGAGTCCGGCGTTGTGCTCTTGTAATTGCTACCGCGCGCACCGAACATGGCCGTCCATTTGCCGATCAGCATACGATCAAACAGATACCAGCCACGGTCCTGGATTGTTCCCGGGAAGGCGGGGCTGGACGCACCGACAGGTGATTGTGGTGGAATAGCGACCGGGTTGTATAGGTTTTGCGGTATACTGACGCCGGGAAAATTCCGCCCATCTTGGCTGCGTTGGTTGGCGGTAAATCCTAACGACACTTCGTGGGTTACCCATGCACCCGGTAAACGGCCATAGATCTCGGTGCGGTAGTTCTCGTTGTTCCATTCCTGACCGCGAGTAAAGGCGGTAACACGTAGCGTGCCTTGACCCGTCCTGAGGTCGAAGTTTTCGAAGCGGGAAAAAGCGCGGTCTCGGCCGGTGCGTGCTTTGCCGGCTTCCAAGAACACTCCCCAATTGTCGTTCAGCGCGTAATCGGTACGGAACAAGACATTCGTTGCCTTGGCATCGTACCTTTGCCATTCGCCGCTCAGGTTTTGCCGATTGTCCGGTACGGACGGCAGAGTGATAACGCCATTAACTGCCCTCGGCACTAGGATCGGCGGCTGTTCCGAGACGTCCTTGCGGTAATGTTCCAGATCGAGCTTGAAGGAAAGTTTGTCGCTAACCCGCCAGTCGAATGCGCCTGAAGCCAGCATGCGATCACCGGAATAGTTGTTAATGCCGATATCCTCGCGACCTTTAAGCAAGTTGACACGTACGCCGAATTGTTGCTGGGTCCCTAAACGTCGGCCAACGTCGAGGTGAACATTCCCGCCACCATATTGATTGCCCATCAGATTGAGATTGGTTACCGGTTTACTTCCAGCTCGCTTGGTCACAAGATTAATAATACCGGATGGCGGCACGAAGCCGTAATATAAAGAGGACGCTCCCTTGAGGACCTCGACACGCTCCTTGTTTTCTATCGGGGTGGAGATCAAGTTGATTATTGGCAGTGATCCGTTCAGGCGGTAGTTGCCGCGATTTTCGACCAAGATGCCACGAATGGCGATGTTGTCATAAGTCGAACCACTTATCGCCGAGCGTGTAACGCCAGCTGTATTCTGCAACGCACCAAACAGACTGTCGGTAGCCTGTGCATCGAGTACTTCGCGCGTGATTACATTGGTGGTCTGCGGGACATCGAGCGGCGCCATATCCCGGAACGTGCCGACCTGAACGACATCGGACTTGAAGCTCCCTGTGCGGTCGGCTGTCACGTTTACAGCGGGGAGCTCCTTGGCCGGTTCCGCCTGGCCCGAAGTCTGGGCGCTTGCTGTAGGAATAGAAAAGGCCAGCAACATCGCACATATTATAATTTTTAAACGAAAGTGCTTGTTGGTTGTATTCATAATTAGGCTTTCCTAAAAATTTGTAAGGGTCAAGGATTGTTGACAGCGTTTCGGCGTTCAGGGATACCAAAGCTCAGAACTATGCCTTGATAGTTTTTATAATAAATACTTGCGAATACTAACACGAATGATTTGTATTCATATTAATTTACATATGAAATTTAAAGCTTGGCCTCCTTTGTCGTGCACTTCGCGCGTGATTACGTGCGTCACATCAAGCGGCACCATATCCGAGCATCGACCTGAACACATCGGACTTGAAGCTTTCTGTGCGCTCAGTTGTCACGGACACAACAGGTAGTTCCCTGGTTTTTTTGGCCTGCCTCTAAGTCTGAGCGTTAGCCTGGGGGATAGAAAAACGCCAGCGAAAGCGCAGCACTGCCAGCTTCTTTCCAATAAGTTACTTAAACCCTACCAAGTGAGCCTTGAGCGCTCTAAAGCTTACTCCCCGGTCGTCTCCCAGCAAATAGGCCAGCACACCGCGCTCCTTCCAGGCATTTAGTTGATTTGCTGCACGCGGAATCGCGCAGAATTCGACATTGCGCTCGAAGCAGGCGGTAGCAATTTTATCGATTGCAGCTTCCACGCTCGGATGTTGCGCTTGTCCTGGCACACCATAAGATTGCGATAAGTCGATCGCCCCTTCAAGCACCATGTCAATACCGGCGACAGATAGAATGGCATCCAGATTATCAATGCCCTCTTTATCCTCGATCATCGCTACTACCATGATCTCAGCATTGGCTCGCTCAAAATAAGTTGGCAGATCAAGAGTGCCGAAACCGGTGGTGCGTCCTCCACTGATGCCACGGCTTCCCAGCGGATAATATCGGCTGGCGGCGACTGCTTGTTCGGCATCGAAGCGGTTGCGCACATGCGGTACTACGATCCCTTGAGCGCCGCAGTCCAATGCACGCAAGATGCTTTCCGGCGCGGCATTGGGCACTCTGACCAAGGGTGTCATGTCGGCGCATTCGGCGGCCCGCACCATGTTTTCAAGTGTTTCTGGATTCACGCAAACGTGCTCCATGTCCAGAATCACGAAATCGTAGCCCGCATAGCCGATCATTTCGACTACCAAAGGCGACGGAATCGAATTGAGCAACCCGAAAACAGTCTTGCCATTAACGAGCGCCTGCTTAAGTTGATTGGTTTGCAACATGTGGTTGCTCCTCTATCGGCAAATACCATTGCTGCGGATGGGGATGGCGCAAAAAATCGTGATGAGATATATGCCAGGCATAGGCACCCGCATAAGGAAATACCAGCAGGTCGCCACAACGCACCGATTTAACCGGCGCGTCGAACGCCAGCAAGTCTTTCGGCGTGCATAATTGCCCCACTATATTTACTTTCTCGTTGGAAATCTCAGGACGCGGAAATGGGTATTGCCACGCATTGATCGGTATCACATGAAACGGATGACTGTGACCTTGCGCGTAAGGGGTACGAAAGTGATGTGAGCCGCCTCTGCCGACTATAAAGCTCTTGTCGTAGCTCCGCTTGATATCGATAACCTGCATCACATAGTACCCGCAGGCGGCGGTAATGTAACGTCCCAACTCAAAACGTACACGGATCCCAGGCAAGCCGCTATTTTTTAACAAAGCTGACAACCCGGCGCTAAAAGTTGACCAGTCGAATTGCTGGTGAGGTTGCCTGTAATTGATACCAATACCGCCGCCTACATTGATATGGTCGATTTCCAACTCGTATACATCGCACCATCGCCGTACCTGTCTCAGGTATGATGCCACTAGTTGCAGATGGGCTTGGGCATCGAGCTGATGTGACAACAAGTGAAAATGAAAGCCGCGCAGCTGAATTTCAGGATGAGCCCGTAACCATCGCATGCATTCTGGCAATTGCTGAATAGAAATGCCAAATGGAGTTGGTTTTCCACCCATCATCAAGCTGGTTTCTGCCAAGTTGTCGACTACCATGTTGATACGTAACAATATCGCCACCGCTTTACCCGTCTGGATGGCAATCTCGGCTAACCGCCGCAATTCGTTAAAACTTTCGACATGCAGACAATCGACATTTTGATCTATCGCCTCACCGAGTTCCTGATCCAATTTGCCCGGGCCGCTAAATATCACCGGCACATCTGCAAAGTGTTCACGCACCCAGGCTAGCTCGCCGCCCGAGGACACCTCGAAACCATCCATGATTGGCGCCAGTGTCTGCAGAATGGGTAGATCAGAATTGGCTTTTATCGCGTAAAACAATTCATAGCCTTCAGGTAAAGTTCTGATCAAATTTGCCGCATGCCGCCGCAAGGCCGCCAAGTCATATACATAGGCACACAATGGCTCGTCGGTATCGGCCTGTACAGCGCAAATGCTCTCAAATACTTCAGCTAACCTTAACTCCATGCATCATCCTTTCCCAGCGTACCCAGCGGATTATTAACCGGTAAATACTCTGAAGCGCGATCCGGCCGCTTGAAGAAACGGTTGATCAAATTTGCTTTTCCTGGAAGCGGCTCACCATTAAACAAGGCATTAATGCACCGTGCCGACACGTCGTCCCCATAGTGACTTTGATAAACATGCAGATGGTGCCGTACCATCGCCCATAAGCGATTTTGTAATGCCGGTTTACCTGCACTGATTTGGCTAATCGCCTCGCAGAAATTGTTGACGAACAGGCAATAGGCAACCCGTTTCCATCCCTGATCATTGCTATACCAGAGGGATTCGCGGGCGCGTGGACTTATGGCTTCCAGTCGATTTGCGCAATAGCGTTCTTTCACCAGCTTGACCCCCTCGAAATCGCGCAAGAAAATCTGTTGCGGTTCCCCTCCGGCCACGCCGATCACCACGTTTTGCAAGTGCGGCTCAAATATGACACCGTGAGCGAAATAGCAGTGCAGTACCGGATACATGATTTCAGCGACGTAACGCGAAAACCATTGTTCGGCCGCCTCCTCGAAGGGTATTTTCCTATGTTGCTCCATGTTCGCAAGCAACTCGCGAATGCGAGCTTCTCCATAGACGTGATTGCCGAATAACGCGCCGGCCAAAATAGGCGTGACACCGGTAAGCAGCACATCGGTGAAATTTTGCCGCAGGATCATGCCAAAGCCTTCGGTCACCTCCTTGGCAAACTGATCTTCCTGCTTTAAATCCACCGAGATGAACGCTGGCTCTTCCAGTACTCGGATACCCGGGAATTGCAGCTCCAAGCTAGGCATTAATGCGCGCATGATCTTGGTCACTTGCAGTGCGCCCTCAAGCTCGTAAACCGCATTTTTGCGCACACAGTTGGTTATTCGGATGTTCAACGAACATTTATAGAAATACGGATTATCAGGATGGAACAGGGTGCGGATTGACGAGGTGGGATAATAATTTGGCCCCTGTTGCCCTAGGTCGCAGATACGTCCGCTTCGGATTGCTGCCGCAACGCTTGTATGGCGGAGCAAATAACGTGCCTGCCATGGATGGGTCGGAATCAAAGCAAACTCATCGTCAGCGGCAAGGCCGGCGGGTGCCTGGGCCGTGACAATTTGATCACACGACTCGGTAAGCACCGATTGCTGCAATAAGTATTCGCGGCGTACTGCGAAATAATGCAGAGGGAAGTTCGCCCCTGTTTCTGGCGAATAGCGCAACATGTCTTCGTAAGAAACGCCCTGGCGGCTTTTCGGAGCGGGGTGAAACGGATGGCCAAAAATCAGTGATTGTTCGGATTCAATGAATGCCTGTAATGGTTCCTGCGAAAAACGTCTGGGGTGGGAGGCGCACAGCACGGCAGTGGTTACTGCAACGCTGTCATGAATCTGTTGCATCAACTCATCGTTGACAGGCAGTTTATTCTTTAAAGACATCTCGCGTAGCAAAAGCCCCGCCAACACTTGCCAATCCAGCAAGGCCCAAGGTTTTCCCGGGGATTTGCAATAAAATGGCGATTGGTAACGGTAATTGCTAGTAGAGGAAGCACCGTCGACTACCGTGAGCAGGCGATCTCCGGTAAGCGGCAGTCGGACGTGCATGATGCGGCCACCGCTACGCTGTAAAGCCAATCGTATGGATACAGGGTTATCGTTTTGGCCAAATAAAGGCCCCACACTTAACTGCCCTTCCGGGCCCGCCACCTCACGGCAATAACAATTAAGCAATGTTTCCATAGAGCGTCGGCCGGCTTCCTGTTGAGCTATTTGTAGTGAGTCGATGGCTTCCGCTAAATTATTTGTATGCATGGTTCCTCCTAATTAGTAATGACTAAGAATTGTTTAGGTGTAAACGATATGCCGCTAAGCCAGCCAGATATAAGCCAGCAATGAACAGAGTGAACGCGCCAATAAAAAAAGGTGCACGTAAATCGAGCATTTGAACCGCAGTACCGGCAATCAAACCGGCGATAACGGCGCCCCATTTGGAACTGCTTTCGAACCAGCCGAAGGTACGTCCCGCATTGCCACTAGTTACGATGCCCGCAATCAACGCATGCAATCCTATGAAGCCGATGGTCATGCTGAATCCCATTACGATGCGCCAGGAAATCACGGCAGGCAGCGATGGAAACAGCGCCTGACCGAACAGTGATGCAGCTAGCAACAGGTATGATATCGACAGCATGAACACCAGGCCGCGCTGTCCCAAATAACGACTCAATGGTACTGCGCACAATAGATAGATCAAATGCGGGAGTCCAAACAGCAGCCCGGCTATAGCCGGCGAAACAGAGCCGGAATCAGCTTGAATAAAGGGAATAAAATAAGGAAACGTAATTACGGTGGCAAATATGAACGCGAACTGCAAGGCGTAGACTTGCTGAGATGTGGCCTCTCTCACTTTACCCGTGGCCTGCATCGGTGCTTTAGACGTCGTTTGTACTTGGCAAACAGGCAACCAACCAATGAACAGTGCAGCGATTAGCGGTAACAGCGCCAGGTAACGGTATAACTCAATAGGAGAATCGACAGTCATTAGCAGACCCAATCCCGCCGGTGCGATCACCAGCGCCGCCCGTGCCGACCATTGCATCAACGTCAGGCTACGGGTTAGATCCGTACCGCTTACTACGGTGGCCAAATAAGCGTTAGATGCGGCGAAGGTCCCGCCGAGCAGACCTTGCAGTGATAAAGCAATGAAGAATACCCAGATATTTGGGGCAAACCCGGCAAGAAGAAAGCTTCCCGCCAATCCTAGTTGAGCGCGCAGTAATAATGGCTTCTTGCCGTATTTATCCGCCAACTTACCCCACCACGGACTGCTTATCGCAGTAAAAAAAGTTGGCATGACATATAACCATCCAGCCAAGTAGGTAGCTTCGCTGTGCAATGATTTATCGAGTATCAGCGCAAAAAACGGCGGCATGCCAAGTGCTGCGAAAGCGGCAATAAAGTGGCAAGCCATAATGGTGGCGACGATGCCGCGCCGCTCACTTTTCACGTCAACCTCAAAAAATTAGGCGCGCTACGACCATAGAATTTGTTTACATCTGCAGCACCCGTTTCGGTTTTTTCAGCCAGGGTGGCGGCGATCAGCAGGTATTTGATATAAAGCCGATCATCTTCGAGTAAAAGTTGATTTGCCAGCTTTATATTTTCGCCATCTGTCGCTAATTCCGACAAAACAGTCTCGATTCGTAGCCTAATACGGGAATACAGAGCGGTGGCAGGTAAGCCGAGAATAGGCGCGAAGCGCTCGGCCAATACGGCAATATTGAGTTGCAGGGTAATCGTCGTAAACATTTGTGCCAGCGGCAACTCGTCTACAACAACAATGCGCCGATCTTGTAATTCGGAAACACGAGACGCCAAATTTGGCCAACGCCGAGCTAGATAGTCGAAATGGATGCGCGCCGAGTCGTTATCTTTCAGCAACAAGCGCAGCCGCGGTTCTTCCCGGCTTAATACGACAACGGAATTTTGCTGATTTGATTCAAGGGCTATGCCATAACGCAGCCACAACAGCAAATGTAAGCGCAAAGTTAGATCGAGATAATCATTAAAAAAAGCTTCAAGATCGCCATCGTAGAATTTCGCCGCTGCTTCCTCGGCAACCGTGTTTCCAACCGACGTTTGGGCTAATAGTGCTGCCACCGGGATCAGCGTGCTTTCGCGCAGGGCGTCAACCGGATAACGGCGCAGGATGTAGCCGAGGAACATTCGGTTGTCGACATGTCCACCACAATCTTCGCGTGTCAATAGTACACGGCTGACAATTGATGGTTCACACGCGGCAATATCAGTAAGTAAGGTTTGAATGCTGTGACCATCCTGGATCGTACTCGGCTTAATGGTCCGAATATTTTTCGCACCAAGAGTGCGGATTGTCAGCGGCAACTTCAAATGCCATTCCGGTGTATCGAGCATCACAACGGTACGAACCGAAAGTGTCGGCACGACCCTGAGATAAGCACGAGGAGCGCGAATTACGTCGTGCAATCCAGCCTCAGCAAGAAAATTGGCAAGTTCATGTTCCCATACGAACGGATGTATCGGAATCAAGGCGTGCGTATTCATCATCGCGGCAGGCAGGCCGACGGCTTCGAAAGTAGGCCATAGAAGCGGCAGGCTATGTTCGTTACCTATGCTCGGGTGATAGAGGGCGAGAGGCACCGCTAGCCAGTGCAACAGGAAACTACGTTGAAATTCAGGGCCGTAAGTGGCGAGTGCCTCGGCATCGAAACCGAGTTTGGCGCGCGCAGTAGGATAAAACGGATGATCGAGAAACGCACCGAGCCGGTCATAGTGCAGCAGGCAGGCATGCCAATCTGGCAGCTGTGTGCCAGTCGCTATGCCATGCAGCGCACGTAACTCGGTAAACCAGCGTTCGCGTTCGGTTTCGCTGACTTGGCGATGCTCAGCGGCAACCTGGCACTCCGCCGCAAATGCGTTAAACGGAAGGACTGCGGCTGGATGAAGGCCACGGGTGAAACAAGTGATAATGTCCTCTACCGCGTACAGCTCCCTAATTTGCTCACCCTCTTGCCATAGCAGCGGGAATTCGGCTCCACGCCAATCTTGCATGAATGTGGATTTGACGACTGGAATCCACAGGCAGCCGTCATCGTCGAAATGGGTTACCTTAAGCCAAACAAGGTTAACCTTTGCATACTTATCTAATCCCGCAGGCAAGGCTGTGTTCGGTATCAGTTTTGAACGGCTCACACATTCGCGTACGTCTTCGCGTAACAAGGTATCAATCACTCGATGGCAAATATATGCAGCATGCTCGGCGTCAGTGTGATCCAGATGGGTATTGTCAATAGTTTTGTTAGCAACCGTTTTCATGCATCTATTTTCCATGCTAACCCATTAGTGATTCGGTCCATCTCCAGACCTAAACATCGGGCATCGGAACCCGCTCCACGCAGTACTCCAACATAATCCTTATTAGAGTTGGTCAGATGGATAATATCGCCGATCATACGTAGCGGCTTATAAGTGACCTGAATGTTTTCCGCATACTGGATAAATGCTTCGGGCGCGTTGGCAAGCCGACCGGCAGAGTGGGCGGTGAAGTAACGAATTAATCCCGCATCGGGAGCGATATTCAAATGTGGGAGAGGTTCGCCCATATAGAGACGTAAAACGATTTCAAATAACGGAATATCGAGCGTGTCTTGCATTAAAAATTCGCGATAATCGCCAATATTCCGATAGTTTATTTCTATCAGACGGGGACCTTTATCGGTCATAACAAATTCTGTGTGGCATGCGCCAAAACCAACACCAAAGCAGCGAATAATGTCGACCACTTGGGTTTCTTGCGCGTTTGTTAGCCCCGTTCCCCAGCTTGCCTCTAGCTCGACAAAATGTGGTGGCGGCGACAATTTCACTTTAAATCCACCGAGTACGCAGACTTTCTGATCGTCGCCAAGAGTTTCCAGTGTATAGAGGGGACCTTCGATATATTCTTCGAGAAGCAAAGGTTGTTCCGGCTGGATCCCCCAAGCAGCAGCACAGTGTGCCTCGAGTTCGGCACGGCTATAACTCAGGCTGACTTGTTGGCTGGCAACGCCTTCGCGAGGCTTGACGATGCATGGAAATGGAACGCTGTCCAAAACTTGAGCAAGTGCCGTTTTATCGCAGATGACTGCAAACCAGAGCATATCGAGACCACGAGTTTTTAAATCGGCGCGCATCTCCGCCTTATTTTTAGCGCGATACGTGACATGCCAGTTTTTGCGTGGCAATCCAAAATAGTCAGCAACGATTGCTGTGCTGGTTTGCAGGTGGTCACTGTTAGAAAAAATTGCTACCGGTGTCTTCGCACGGCAAGTGATCGTTTCGATTACCGCGAGCGGGTTGAACACATCACAAGCGACAATTTCATTAGGGTAAGCAGGAAGCCCCGTTTGATTAAAATATTGCCTGTGAGCTTCAATATGGTCAGTCAATAATATGATAGATAAGCCAAGGCGCTGTGCGGCGGGAATAAAGCCAGCATTGACAGAATCGGTTATTACGTGGGCTAAAATAATTAGTTCTTTCATGACAATCCTTCTTAAATATCAATTTGAAGTGTCACCAAAGCTGTCCGTCCGGGCGCTGGTAATCGGCCTTGGCTGTAATCGACGCCGCGGAAGTAATAATCATTATTGAATATGTTGTTGATCGCCAGTCCCGCTTTAATTTTTTTGCTGTTCCAGCGTAAATTGTGTGTGACTTGTGCGTTCCATACCGAATACGACGGAATTTTGCCGACTGATCCGGTAGCGTTTTCGGTTACTGTATTGGCTCCGTCGCTAAATGATTCGCTTTGGTAAAGGCCAGTGAGATTCCAATTCCAGTTTCCGCTGTGGTAATTAATACGTTGATTAAATTGATGGTGTGCTGTCAAAGGCAATTCCTTGCCAAGAAAGGCACCAGAAAGCTGTTTAGTATCGACATAGGTATAGCCAGTTTTAAGTTCGAGACCGAGAACTTGCTCCGGCCGCCATGCAAACTCAGTTTCCACCCCCTGATGGCGAGCCTTCCCGAGATTTCGGAAACCCACCATTTGATTCACGAATTCGAGCTTATTGTCAAAATCAAAACGAAAGACTGTAAAAGTGGTATCGATATTTTTGGTCGGTGCCCAGCGGATTCCGGCTTCGTAATTTTGTGCTTTTTCGGACGCCAGATCAGCGGCAAACGTAATCTGTGTGAACTGAACAGGACGCATCGACTTGTGAGTATTTGCAAACAGAAATACCTCATTATTTGCTTGGTATCCAACGTCTAAGCCCGGTAACCAATCCGTGGTCGGATTACGAGTTTGCGCACCGGTAAGATTATTGCGGTAGTAAAGGTCTATTTGCTCCCGGCGAATACCCGGAGTGATTTTCAACTTGTTGTCTAACAGCATGAAAGTATCACTCATGTAAAGGGCATAGGCATCGTTCTCGAAACGCCAGTTGCGGGAAACAGTGTAAGCACCTGTCGCTAGGGTGCGTGCATCAACGAGATAGTCAACTTCTTCACGCATATAGCGTGCGCCAACAGAAATTTTCTGCTTAATCCCACCGTCAATATTAAATGTGAATCGTGGTTCGCTGCCGTACACTAAAAAATCTCGAGGCGCCGATTGTTTCTGCGTTGACGCGATGTCTGCGTTGGTGGAATTACCAAAGATAAACTCGCGGTTACTTTTATGCCCGAAATTTGTCCAGCTAAATTCCGCACCATTATCGAAGTATTGGTTGTAGGTTAAATGTCCACGCACGGTATCGCCGTTGAATCGATCCAAGGGCCGAGTCGACTGGTTACGGTCACGTGCATATGATTGGGGTGTTAATGCACCGGGTAAGTCGTTTTCAGTTTTGTAATACTGGAGGCCAGCCTTAATCTCGGCGTTATCGGTGACAAACCAATTGGCGTCTAACATCAAATTGTTCACTGCAGTTTTGGAATGGGCACGTGCTGAATTTCCATCGATAACGTTTGCCTGTATCTGTAAGCCGAGTTTGTCGCTGACGAAACCACCAACACGCAAATAGCTGTCGGTCAGCAGCCGGCTATTGGGGGCAAACGATAGCGTTTCCTTGAAGGTCATGGATGTTTTTTGTGGAATTCGCTTAGTCACGAAATTAATCACGCCACCGACGTTATTCGGACCATAATGCACAGCGACCCCACCCTTTGCCACGTCAATAGTTTCGATCGAATTCATCGTTAGCGGAAACAATGACAGACCGGTTTGTCCATAAGGTGCGAGAGTAATTGGGATGCCATCAACCAACACCAAAACTTGTTCACTACGCAATGGGTTGAGTCCGCGCACACCGATATTAGGCAGAATACCTGTACCACTTTCGTCCAAAACCCGCACACCGGGCACAGCGCGCAATACGTCTTCCACAGTGCGCGCACCGGATTCGGTCAACTCTTGATTGGTGATGACCGTCCGCGCTCCAGGGTGTTTCTTCGCCGCTTTCGGCGTGGGAGAACCGAGCCAGTCTGCGCTAACCGTTACTTCCTCCAGGGTTTTGCTAGGTTCAACCTGCTTCATTAGCGTCCAGCCGCCCCCTGGCTGAACCACCGCCGCCAAGCCGGTGTCGGCAAGCAGTAGCGGCAGGGCTTCCTGCACGCTGTGGGTGCCGGTCAGGCCCTGGCTGTGACGTCCAGCCGTGAGCTCGGTGGGGTAGGACAACAGGATGCCCGCCTCGCGACCATAACGGTTGAGTGCATCTTCAAGTGGACCAGCGGGAATGTTGTAGGCAGTGTGCGTAGTTGCAATGGTCGCTGTGTCGGCCGCATGCACCGATGTTGCCCAGATGGCTATCGTCGTAAAGGCGCATGCCAGTAAGCTACGGGTGAAGTGCTGAAGACTGGGCGCCTTGCCGCTCTTGAGGGTGTCGATGCCACCGCCGATGTCGGCTCTATTGTGTTGCTCCATTGTTTGATTCCTCTCTGGCTGGTTGGAGATGTGATGCGCTCAACTCCTATGTCCCGCGAGAATCGAAAATAGACCACCTTAGCCGAATTTTTTTTGGCCACATATTTGGTGCGGCTGTACGAAGCTATGTATGAGCCGGCCGCACGGTGACCCAATAGCGCGTGAGGAAGTGTATCTTTACCGGCAGTGTGGCGGGCAGGGTATTGAGGATGCGATCAGTGTCGGCCAGTGGATAGCTGCCGGAAATGCGCAGTTCGGCGATGGCCGGATCACAGTTCAGGCGGCCGGGACGATGGCGGCTGAGTTCGGCAAGAAAGTCTGCCAGGCGCATGCCACTCGCGACCAGCATGCCGTCGATCCACGCGGCATCGGTGTTATTTATCGCGGTGGGTTCATTGATGGCGTTGCGAGTGAAACGGGTTTGCTCGCCAGCGTGCAGGATGCGGGTTGCCCCGGCGCCATCGTACGGGCGGATGTCGACAGCGCCTTCGAAGATATCCACCCGGCTAGCATTTACCTGTTGGCGCACGACGAAGCGTGTGCCCAGTGGCTGAAGTTCACCCTGCGCGGTTTCAATCAGAAAGGGGCGCGACAGGCCATTATTAACCCCGCTGTTGCTGCCCTGGTGATCTGTGTCTTTGCCGGTGCTCACTAAAATTTCACCGCTGATCAGCAACACGCGGCGTTCGGTGGCGCTGAAGCGTATGCTAATGGCGCTGGTTGTGTTCAGGGTCACGGTGGTGCCGTCGGTCAATGTGACGGTGCGCCGTTCACCCACGCCAGTGTGTTCGTCCGCTGTCCATTCGCGCCAAGGTGTGCTGTCTTTAGTCATCCAGGTTGTACCGCCCGTGAACAGCAGGACGGCCAAGATCTTGATCACCTCACGGCGTTTGACTGTACGGCGGGGAGCCAGTGTAGCGTGTGCGATGGCCGAAGCCATGGGCGAGGCCACGCTACGTAGCTGGCCATTAACAGCCTCGATGTGTTGCCAGGCACGTTCGTGGTCGGGGTGCAGGCCCAGCCAGTGCTGCAGCGCCTGTCGGGTGGTGGTATCGGCGTCACCGGATTGCAGCTCTACCAACCATTCCACCGCACGCCGGGCAACGTGCGGCGGGATGTCGCTGGGACGGACGAGGCCATGACTGTCGTTGCAAGAGGCATTCGATGAAGATGGACCGCTGTTGATATCGGGATTTACTCTCAGGCTTACGTCCAGACTCATCAGCGTACTTACCTTAGTCCGCCATCAACGCGAAATAGCATTGAGTGCCCGCACGCACCAGATGGCGCTTGACGGTGCTGATGGAGATGCCGAGTTCGACCGCGATTTCGGCATAGGTCATATCGTCGAGCTGGGCATGCAAGAACGCGCGCTTGGCCAAAGCGGGCAAGCCGTCAAGGAGGTTGTCGATCTCGACGAGTGTTCTGAGCAGGATAGCGCGTTCTTCCGGCGATGGCGCTAAGGCTTCCGGCATCTGCGCCAAAACATCGAGGTAGGCCCGCTCGATCTGTTCGCGCCGCCAGTGGTTGGCCAACACGCGTTGCGCCACAGTGGTGAGAAAGGCACGCGGTTCTTGGATGGCCACTGGCTCTTCGCGGGCAAGCAACCGCACAAAAGTATCATGCGCCAGATCGGCAGCACGATGGGAGCAGCCCAGCTTTTTGCGCAGCCAGCTATACAGCCAACCGTGGTGGTTGCTATAGAGCGCATGTACTTCTTGCTGCAGGACAAGCTTAGCGGCCCACATGAACATACCTTCCCGATCAGGTGGCTGGCACCCTCTCAAATGTAAATAAAAATTGTTCGCAATTGTAGCCTGAAAAGAATCATTCGGGCAATATGGGTCGGAAAGCCGTGCCAACGAGCGATACCCGCCCGAATAAACCCAGTCAGTTTTAGCTGCGGCAATATGTCACACGACTGGATATATAGCAGCCATACGGTGTTTTAAATTGAGTACCACTTTGTCTGGTAACAAAAGTATCGCTACAAGGAGCAAAATGGAAATATGATGGAGTGAATTCGGAACTTGATGCTGGACTTGACGCTGGATAGGTCGTGCAAAATTTAATAAGATACAAATCTTTTTTTTCTAACGTCATTGATGTGTCCATGAATTCGATCCATTCCATGGTGCCACTTTTAATAGTAATAACATTCCTGGCAGTGCCAGTAATGCGCACAGCAAGAAGAATCCTGTCCAGCCGATTGCTTCCACTAACCAGCCAGTCGCTGCGTTGGCGAAGGTGCGTGGCATCGCCGCGAGGCTGGTGAATAGCGCAAATTGCGTGGCGGTGTAGGCGGGATGGGTGGTGCGCGCAATGAAGGCGACGAACGCGGCTGTACCCAGCCCTACGCCCAAGGCTTCTATGCCAATCACTATAGCGAGTTGGGTGAGTTCCACGGTGGTAATTTCGGCGTGATACCCTACCGATGCCAACCAGAAGAATCCAAAGATTGATACCACTTGAACTACGCCAAACAACCACAAGGCGCGATTAATGCCGATCTTTACCATCCATAATCCGCCAAGTAATCCGCCAATTACAGCGGGCCACAGACCCGCATTCTTGGCGATCAGGCCGATCTGTGTTTTAGAGAATCCCATATCCATGTAGAACGGGGTGGCCAGCGCGGTGCACATGCTGTCCCCGAGTTTATAAAAGAACAGAAAGGTAAGGATGAGGAGGGCGCTTTTCCAACCATGCCGAGTGATGAATTCGTGAAAGGGTTCAACAACCGCATCACGCAACGATTTCGGCGGGTTAATATTCAGCGGCTCTTTCACCATGAGCGTCATCGCCATGCCGGGCAACATGAACAACGCTGTAATGATAAACACGATGCTCCACGGCATAAAATCTGCCAGGATTAGTGACAGTGAACCCGGCACTAGGCCGGCAATGCGATAGGCATTTACGTGCACCGCATTACCCAATCCCAGTTCATTTTCCTCTAGCAATTCGCGCCGATAGGCATCCAGCACAATGTCTTGAGTAGCGCTCAGAAATGCCAATAGCGTTGCAATGTAGGCAATAGTGTGTAGATCGCTTTGCGGCGAAAAAGCCCCCATCGAGGCAATTACAGCCAACAGACCGATTTGGGTGAGCAGCATCCAGCCGCGCCGTCGCCCAAGCAAAGGCAGGACATAGCGATCCAATAGTGGCGACCACAGGAATTTCCAGGTATAGGGGAATTGGATCAGCGCGAACAGGCCGATGGTTTTGAGATCAACTTGCTCGCTACGCAGCCAGGCGGGCACCAAATTGAACAATAAGTACAACGGCAGGCCGGAGCTGAAACCGGTAAATATGCAAATCAACATGCGCCGCGTGAACAGCTGCGCGATGACACTCATGGATTAATCAGCACGCTTGAAGCGATACACCGCGGTGCTGCCTAACAGATTAGGCAATAGTTTTATCTCGCTATCGCCTGTCATGACGCGTCGATCAAGAATATGTATTTTATTGTCATAGCAGAATGTCTCAAAATCAATCAGTGTGCACAGATGAATATTGGGTGTGTCATACCACTGATAGGGCAGATCTTCAGATACCGGCATATTTCCTTGCAATATGTCCATACGGTTCCGCCAGTAGCCGAAATTGGGAAAGCTGACTATACCTTCACGTCCCACGCGTAGCATTTCCTGCATCAGGGGTTCCGTGTGACGAGTGGCCTGTAGCGTCTGCGACAGAATGACATAATCAAAGGCATCGCTTTCAAAACCGGAAAGTCCTGATTCCAAGTTGCCTTGAATTACATTCACCTGATTCTGGATACATGCCACGATGTTATCGTCACTGATTTCTACCCCATAGCCTTGAACCTTGCTCGTCCCCTGCAAATAGCGCAGCAAGCTGCCGTCACCGCAACCCAAGTCCAGGACTGAAGCGCCTTGCGGAATCCATGACGCTATTGCGGCGAAATCAGGACGGGTTGCGGCGAGAGTGGAGTGATCATGCGTGCTCATGCAGTAAACTCGCTGGCAATATTGTCGAAGTAAGCGCGCATCACATTATGGTAATGCGTATGCTGCATCAGAAAAGAATCATGCCCATGCGTCGAGGTAATCTCAGCGTAGCTAACTTTAAGGCGGTTATGAAGCAGTGACTTGACGATGGCGCGCGAACGCTCCGGTGCAAAGCGCCAGTCGGTGGTAAATGACACAACTAAAAAATTTGCACGCGCAACGGCGAAAGCTTTATTCAGGTCATCATCGTATTCGCGGGCGGGATCAAAGTAATCTAACGCTTTGGTCATGAGCAAATAGGTATTAGCGTCAAAATAGGCGGCAAATTTGTCGCCCTGATAGCGTAGATAAGATTCGATCTCGAAATCGATATCATAGCTGTAGCTATACTTGTCGGAGCGCAGCCCACGCCCGAATTTGTCCGCCATCGCATCGTTGGAAAGATAGGTGATATGTCCCAGCATGCGCGCTAGGCGCAAGCCACGCGTAGGGACCACGCCGTGTTCATAATAATCACCACCGTAAAAATTGGGGTCAGTCAAAATTGCATTGCGTGCCACATCATTGAATGCGATATTTTGTGCGGTCAGACGAGGTGCCGAGGCAATCGCCAGTACATGGCGCACCCGCTCAGGATGTGCCAACGACCATTGCAATGCCTGCATTCCACCCAGACTGCCGCCGATTATTGCCGCAAATTGATCAATGCCGAGCTGATCGGCTAGACGTGCTTGCGATTCAACCCAGTCTTCCACTGTCACCACGGGAAAGCTTGCGCCATAAGGTTTGCCAGTTTTCGGGTTGATACTCATGGGGCCTGTGGAACCATGGCAGCCACCAAGATTGTTCAGGCCGATGACGAAAAATTTCTCAGTGTCGATAGGCTTACCGGGACCCACCATCGTGTCCCACCAACCGACGTTTTTCGGATCATCCACATAATAACCTGCTACATGATGATGTCCGGAAAGCGCATGGCAAACCAGGACGGCATTGGATTTATCGCTGTTTAGCGAGCCGTAAGTCTCATATACCAGTTCGTAATTGGGCAACATAGCCCCGCTTTTACATGAAATTGGGGTATTGAACTGCGCGTACTGCGCATTGACGATGCCGATGTTATTTGATGCGTTCAATTAAGGATCCTCAAAAACAAAACCCGTTCAGCTAAAGCGGAGCGGGTCGCTTCGCTTTAGCTGGAATTTTTAAAGTGCCCCGCAAGCTGATGTCAAATCGGCACTGACGCGTAGTTTCCGTGTTTTGCCCGGGGCTGTCAATTTCGTTGCATGACCTACCCCCGACTTTCGGTTCTTCCTATATGCAAAAAACAGATATGCAATTAAGAATTAATTGGTTCACGTAGGAAAAAAATCTCTCCAGAATGCGCACCTCGCTGAAGCATATTGGCGTCAAGTTTGTTAATGGGCTTTAACTATAAAGGAAATTTTAGTGAAAAAAATTATTATCACATCAACACTGGCATTGCTATTCACCACCATAAGCCCAGTCGTTTTGGCGGCAAACATCAAATTGCTGAACGTCTCCTACGATCCAACGCGTGAGCTTTATAAGGAATTCAATGAAGCATTCGCCAAGCACTGGAAAACTCAGACCGGCGATGATGTCACCATCAAGCAATCGCATGGCGGCTCTGGTAAACAAGCACGCGCCATTATCGACGGCCTGGAAGCAGACGTGGCAACACTCGCCCTGGCTTACGATGTGGACGTATTGCAAAGCAAGGCCGGTTTGATCCCGGCTAACTGGCAAACGCGCTTGCAGCACAATAGCTCGCCCTATACATCCACCATCGTATTTCTAGTGCGCAAGGGCAATCCAAAACATATCCGCGACTGGGATGATTTGATCAAAGCCGGTGTATCTGTCATTACGCCTAATCCTAAAACTTCTGGCGGTGCGCGTTGGAATTATCTTGCAGCTTGGGGTTATGCGTTAAAGAAGAATGGAAACAACCCGGCCAAGGCCAAGGAGCTTGTCGGCAAATTGTTCTCCAATGTCCCTGTATTAGATTCGGGCGCGCGCGGTTCTACAACTACATTTGTTGAGCGCGGAATTGGCGACGTATTGCTGGCATGGGAAAACGAAGCAAATCTTGCCGTCAAAGAACTGGGACCGGATAAATTTGACATCGTAGCACCTTCGCTGAGCATTCTGGCTGAGCCATCCGTTACCGTGGTTGACAAAAACGTTGACAAACATGGCACACGTAAAGTGGCAGAAGCTTATTTGAATTATCTTTATACGCCAGTAGGTCAGGAAATTGCCGCTAAAAATTATTATCGCCCTACGGATGAAAAAGTGGCCGCAAAATATGCCAAACAATTCCCGAAACTAAATCTAATTACCATTGATGGGGAGTTTGGTGGTTGGAGCAAGGCGCAAAAGGAACACTTTGCTGATGGCGGCGTGTTCGATCAGATTTATTCCAAAAAATAACGGTTATGCATTTCTGACTGATTCGTCGGGAAAAATGACCATCAACGCAATTAATACAAGAAATTAATTCAAGGGCAAGATTATTGAAATCGTGACTGAACCGGTGGTGTCGGAGGTTGTGGTGAGCACACTATTTGGCACGGTAAAGCCAGTCACCACCACCCGTTCCATCAACGAGCTGGAATTGAGGGTTGGCTCAAACGTAGTGGTATTAGTGAAATCTACTGAAGTATCGATTGCAAAATTATAACCGGAAGAATGAGTTACACAATAAATGGTGTTTCCCAGGCTGACCGGAATACTATTGATCCGGCCTGATTTATCCGCGACTCATGTATGAGAGACACTCATGCAAGTCAATAAATACAAGTTCTATGAGCAATTTAAACTGGGTGACTCACGGATAAATCGGGCCGAGTCTATAGATATCACATGATTTTAAGGAATTCGTGAATGAAAGCATTGCAGTTACACAAGAAAAAAGCTTTCCGGTTACGGGTAATAGCCAGACTGCTGGCTGGTACTTTATTAATAACGCCACTCATCGCCTTTGCGCAGGAAAATGCACCACAATTAAACGGGCAGGAGCATGAACTTGATCAAAAAAGACGCATATCAGAACGATTACAGGAGATAGAAAAGGAGAATGCTTTTTTGAAGGCTAAGGAATCCGCCAAAGCAGAAACCCATACATACTACATTCCAGTCCGTAGTTATGGGTTGCAACGTGAAACTGAGCCGCCGCGCTATGTAAGGCAACTCAACAAAACATGGTTGAAAGATACTGAAGGCTTGGAAAATGTGGATTGGGTGGATTTGGGTCTGGAATCCAGGCTTCGTTATGAATATCGTGACAATGATTTTCGCCGTAATAAGGATGTTTTGGATGAACCGTTTTTATTGCGCACACGTTTATATGCTGCGGTTAAGAGTAAGTTTGATCCATTTCGCGCCACAATTGAGCTGCAAGATTCTCGACGGTTTAACAGTGTATTCGCGCCAGATAATCGGGATTTTAACAAAGTAGATGTAATGCAGGGTTACGGTGAGCTGTATTTTAAAGATGCGTTGGGTAAAGATGATCTGGGTAATGATCGGTCCATCAGCATAAAAGCTGGACGCATGGCTTTCGAATTAACAGACCGCCGTTTGGTTGCACGTAATGAGTGGCGCAATACAACAAACAACTTCCAGGGGTTACGGACGACTCTGGGCCAGCCAGAAAGTGACTGGCAGGCAGATTTTTTTGCCTTGCAGCCTGTCGTTCGCTTAATTGACCAGGCGGATAAAGCCGATCAAGCACAATGGTTCTATGGTGCTACCGGAGAGTGGCGCAAATGGTCTAAAGTCGTCACCCTGCAACCCTATTATTACCTGTTTCAGCAAAATGGCAGCAAAGTTTTATATGCTTCGGATGGAACCATTGCACCGGCAAGCGCCCATAAAAATCGTGATATCCATACCGCTGGTTTGCGTGGGTATGGGGTGGTAGGGAATACCGGCCTGGATTACGATGCAAATTATGTCAAGCAATGGGGTGAGGATGGCGGGCTTGATCACGATGCCTATGCTTATAGCCTGGAAGCTGGATATACCGCCAACCATTCCTGGAAACCCCGCCTGAGCGGCCTTATAAGTTTTGCCAGTGGTGATAAAAACCCAAAAGACAACACCAGCCAACGTTTTGAGCGTTTATTCGGCTTTGCCAGACCCTGGTCGAATAATGACTATATCCAGATGGAGAACATTCATGCATCTAAGGTTCGCGTTGAGTTTAACCCTACCAGTAAGTTAAAAATTGATTTTGGCTATAACTGGTATGAGTTGGACAGCGTCACAGACCGCTGGAGTGGTGGAGCGAACCTACGCGATCAGACTGGTAAAAATGGCAAAAACATAGGCGAAGAGTTCGATATTCGCGTGCGATATCCAATTAGTAAATATATGGGGCTTAACGTGGGCTATGCGTACTTTATGGCAGGCGACTTCACTAAAAAGACGTCCCAGCTAGTAGAGCTTGGGCGTAAAGATAACTCAAGCTTTTTGTATGTTGAAACTTCATTTTATGCTTTTTAGATTAAATCTAAATGTATTCATTTGATAAGTTCCGTCATCTTGCCGCCACTTAAACTTTTTACCGTGAATGAGGTGTTTGGCAGCTTGAAACAAGTGCAGGCAGTATATTTTAAAGATGGCGGTTTGTTTGATCAAATCTATTCAAGGAAATAAAGGGCGTGTCATGTCACAACTTGATCGCTTAAATGCACTTCAGAATGAACTGCGCCATGCATAAAGTCTCAGCCTTAATGGAACTACAGGCTTGAAGTTCAAGAAAACGATGTACGGGCTAATTTTAGCGCTTTGCAACCGCGTAGCGTGTTTCAGCCAATATTCAATTTGGCTACCAATGCACTTTTTGGATATGAGGCATTGTTATGGGTATTCGATCTTGAAGGTAATGCTATCGCGCCGCCCATCGCGTTCAAACAGGCAGAAGTCGCGAGGCATTGAAATACCGATACTCTCGTGAACCACATTGATGACTAAGCATCGGGCGGTGGCGGCGGCGGATTGCCGCTTGGAGGTATTGGTGGCTGAAAATCATCAGAAGGCATTAGTGGTAATTTGCCATCAGGCGTCAGTAGTGGCTGAATGTCGTCAGGCGCCGATGGGGGAGTGATAACATCGGGGGGCGGTGGAGGTGGATTGCCACGTGGAGGCGGCGGAGGTATGAAAGAACGAGTCGATGGCAACGATGGAACCGCGCTTGGAGCCGGTGGGGATGCGTAATTACTCTTCTTAACAGGCGGCCGCGAAGATTCTAAGCGCCCCGATACTGGGACACGATGGCCTTTTGCATACATGCATTGGTGATATGCAAAGTCATAACGCTGTTGCAGGTTGCGGCCCGAGCTTTCACCTGTATCCATTCCTACCATGGAACCAACGAGTAATCCAGATCCGGCACCCACGCCAGCACCACTGTGCCCCCCTAGCAATGCGCCCGCTGTGGCACCAATCGCAGTTCCAATGACGGCGCTTTTGACTCCACTATCGGCAGCAGCTTGATTTGCTGTGCGGCCATCAACTTGGGCGCTGGCATAATGCCTGCAATCGGCCTCGTCAAATCGGAACTGGTTAAAGCTTTTTCCCGTGCCCGGTAGCGCAAGCATACCCGGACCAGTCGGTATTGATGAACAAGCGCTCAGTACAAGTACTGCCACTAGCACAGTAGGAAGTCGCATTTTATGGGTCATGGCGCAGGTACATTATTTACAGCGGGTTGATCATCTGAATCAGGTGCAGGTTGCGGTGCGACTCGCAGCCAGCCTCCTGGGCATTTATTAATGTATGGATAATAGGCCTTGGCATCGACGCAGTAATACCACCAGGACTCTTGAATGTCTTGTGACGTTCTCGGTGCGTCCTGTGTTTTTATCGGTGGGTCGTTCCTTTGCTCGGTGTAAATTATTGGCGCAGGCTGCACCGGTGGGTAAGCTGGAGGATAATAAGCGGGTGCCGGTGAATAATAATAAGGCGATCCATAGTACGGTGATCCATAATACGGTGTTCTGTAGTATGGGTACGGGGAATAGCCAAAGTTAAAACCAATCGGTGCACCGAGATAGATGCCTACACGCCCCCCTCCCCAGCCGTTACCACGCCAACCTCCGCCGCCATGCCAGCCGCCCCCTCCGCGCCAACCACCATACCCTCCGCCTGCCGCGAATACTGCTTCGCTAGTCAACGTTCCCGCCATCAGTGCCATGATTAAAGTTAAAGAAAGACGCATTTTTGATGTCTTCATTATCTCAGTACTCCACTATTTAGCATACGTAACAATTTAATTTACAGAACGGCTATCCGATGGGTTTAAGTAGAAAATTCGATCTTGTTATCATAAAGGATCTTAACTCATAAATAATCGGGGTCTACATCTTTTAAAAACGCATGACTTAAGTGACCGTTGACTCAGTGCGCAGATTTTATGAGCGGAGTCTTAATTTAGTGGACGGGCAAGTCATTTGAATGATGCCGCAGAAGTTTGGTTGATTACCCATCACAAACACTTCCTATAAATTCTTCAGTTAGGTTGATGTCAAGGCGAATAGTTTCCTCACGGTCGAAATTAGGGTGAGTACGGGCAAACCAATGGTTTGCCCGATTTACAGTACTCGCTACGCTGTAAATCTTAGCTGGTACCGTTGAAATCGTGTGGACGGAATGGTTCATCATGCACATGCCGTAGCCGGACGCTTTCTTTTTGGTGTGCCAATTGATACAGAATCGGCAGAACCAGTAACGTCAGTGCAGTTGATGACAAAATACCTCCAATCACAACCGTCGCGAGTGGACGTTGCACTTCGGCACCCGTGCCGATCGCGATTGCCATGGGCACAAAGCCCAGAGAGGCTACCAATGCCGTCATTAGTACCGGGCGTAAGCGGGTGAGCGCGCCCTCCTGGATCGCTGCATCAAGATGCATGCCTTTATCACGCAAAGACCGTATGTAGGAGATCATCACTAAACCATTGAGTACGGCAACACCTGACAGCGCAATGAAGCCTACGCCCGCCGAAATAGAAAGTGGAATATCCCGTAGCCACAGCGCCAGGATCCCACCGGTCAAGGCAAACGGCACACCGGTAAACACTAGCAGTCCATCTTTCACGTTGTTAAACATCGCAAACAGCAACATAAACACAAGCAGCAGTGCAACAGGAACCACAATCCGCAGGCGCTTTGCCGCTGATTGCATTTGCTCGAAAGTGCCGCCCCAGGTTGTCCAATAGCCAGTAGGTATCGGAACCTTTTGCTGAATTTCCTGTTCGGCCGCAGTGACGAACGAGCCAATATCCCGTTCCCGTACGTTAGCTGTTACCACTACGCGACGTTTGCCATTTTCGCGACTGATCTGGTTTGGCCCAGGCACCACCTCAATGACCGCGATTTCACTTAGTTGTATATAGTTAGATGGGGGGCGGCTACTGGCTCCAAAGTGCTCAACGTCACCCAGTTGCAAATAGTTGGAACGAAATCGGTCATTGGCTTGATCATCAGGCAAACGAATCGGCAATCGTTTGAGCGCCTCCATATCACTTCGTAATTTCTCAGGCAGGCGCACGACAATGTCGAAGCGGCGGTCGCCCTGAAATAATACTCCGGCTGCCTGGCCGCCCATCGCAATTGCAATCGTATCCTGCACATCCCCAACACTAACGCCATAGCGGGCGGTTTTCTCGCGATCTATCTTGATGGTCAGAATGGGTAAGCCCGTGGTTTGTTCAACTTTGACATCCGTTGCGCCGGGAATTTTGGCCAGTACGTTTGAAATTTTATCGGCAGTATTGTTCATTGTGTCCATGTCATCGCCAAACACCTTTACGGCCACGTCACTGCGGACACCAGATATCAACTCATTGAACCGCATCTGGATAGGTTGGGTGAACTCATAGTTATTGCCGGGTACTTTGGTCACGGCTTGCCGCATGGCATCGATCAGGTCGGCTTTGCTACGGCTTGGGTTGGGCCACTCTGATTGTGGTTTTATCATCACAAAATTGTCGGCGACGTTAGGCGGCATGGGGTCGGTAGCAATTTCGGCGGTTCCCATTTTGGCAAAAATCCTGTCGACCTCGGGAAACTGCTTGATTGTCCGTTCCAGTTCAGTTTGCATTTCGACCGCTTGTGACAGGCTGGTTCCGGGAACGCGTAGTGCATGCAGTGCGATATCGCCTTCGTTTAGGCTAGGCACGAATTCGCTGCCCATGCGTGTGGCAAGCAGGCCACTGAGTATCACGGCGACAATTGTCACAATTAACACTAACTGCTTGTTAAGCATTGCAAAATTAAGCATCGGTTGGTAGCCGCGTTTAGCCAGGATCATCAAACGGCTTTCTTTTTCGCTAACTTTGTGGCCGATCAGTACTGATACCGCCGCAGGAATAAATGTGACCGATAGAATCATGGCTCCCAGCAAAGCAGCCACCACAGTAAACGCCATCGGGTGGAACATCTTTCCTTCCACTCCAGAGAGTGCGAATATCGGTAGATAGACCACCATGATAATTAGCTGGCCAAACAAAAGCGGTCTACGCGCTTCCTTCGAGGCTGTAAATACCTCATGAAAACGCTCATCGTGAGTTAATGCCCGGCCCGCCACGGTTTGCGCATGGGCGAGCCGCCGTACACAGTTCTCTACAATCACCACGGCACCGTCGATGATAATGCCAAAGTCCAGAGCCCCCAGGCTCATCAGGTTGGCGCTGACCTTGTTAGTAACCATACCGGTGAAAGTAAACAGCATAGCCAGCGGAATGACCAGGGCAGTAATAATGGCAGCGCGGATATTGCCGAGAAATAAAAATAGTATGGTAATTACGAGCAGCGCGCCTTCAATCAGATTTTTTTTAACGGTTCTAATGGCCTTGTCGATCAGAACCGTGCGGTTATAGACCTCGTTAGCCACCACGCCTTGTGGCAGCGTGCGGTTGATCTCCCTCAGGCGTTTGGCGACGGCTTGGGAGACTGTTCGGCTGTTCTGTCCGATCAGCATGTACACGGTGCCGAGCACCACCTCGTGGCCATTCTCGGTCGCGGCACCGGTGCGCAATTCTTTGCCGATGCCGATTTCGGCCACTTCCCGAATCCGGATAGGTACGCCTTGTTGGCTGCTGACAATTATGTTGCCGATGTCTTCAATGGAGGCTACCTGGCCGGGAGCGCGGATCAAATACTGTTCGCCGCGCTTTTCGATATAACCAGCCCCGACGTTGTTATTATTGCGTTCGAGCGCCACAATTAAGTCTTGTAACGTCAGATGGTAAGCCACTAATTTATCCGGCAATGGCGCGACTTGAAATTCCTTTACGTAACCACCAACGCTGTTGATTTCGGTCACGCCGGGCACATGACGCAGCTGCGGTTTGATGATCCAGTCTTGGATTTCGCGCAGATCGGTGGAAGTATAGGGTGTGCCATCGGGCTTGCGCGCATCTTCCTTGGATTCGACCGTCCACATGAAAATTTCCCCGAGACCGGTGGAGATGGGCCCCATGCTGGGTTCGATACCCGCCGGTAATTTTCCCTTGGCCTGTTGGATGCGCTCGTTGACGAGCTGGCGTGCAAAGTAGATGTCGGTACCGTCCTTGAAAATCACGGTCACTTGCGACAACCCATAGCGCGACAGCGATCGGGTCTGCTGCAGGTTGGGTAGGCCGGCCATGACGATTTCGATCGGAAACGTGATGCGCTGCTCGGATTCCAGCGGCGAATACCCAGGTGCCGCAGTATTGACTTGAACTTGTACATTAGTAATGTCGGGGACAGCATCGATCGGCAAATTCTGATAGCTATAGATACCCAATATTGCCATTCCAAGTACCATCACCAGCACCAGCCAGCGTTGATCAATGGCAAAACGTATTATTTTTTCGAACATGAGGGGCTCCTAATGGTCATGGCTTGCGCCAGCTTTGCCCAAATCAGCCTTGATCAGGAAACTGTTCTTCGCGGCGTACCGCTCGCCTGCATTTAACCCCTTGACCACTTCAATATACTGGCCGTCGCTACGTCCAAGCTCCAGCGGGCGCGCTTCGAAGAAGGTGCCGTAGCGGACGAAGGCAGCCGTCCAGTCGCGCACAGTCTGAATGGCATCCACGGAGATTGCCACCGGCACTTCGGTTTCGTCAGCCACCAGTTCGATATTGACTGGCATGCCGGGTCGCCAGGTGCCTTTAGGGTTGGGTAGAATAATGTGTGCTTCGGCTGTGCGCGTCTGTTCGCCCAGCAACCCGCCAAGATGGTCCACGCTGCCACTGCTCTGGTATTCAAATGCAGTCGCTTTGACAGTGGCCATCTGCCCGACTTTCACGGTATTCAGGTCTTTGGCGTAGATAGTCAATACCGCCCAAACGGTAGACATATCAGCCACGACAAAGATGTTGGCATCCTCCTGAAGTACTTGGCCGACCGAAATTTGCTTCTTCATCACGATGCCATCGATTGGCGCGCGAATTTCATAGCGCGTGAGATTACTGCTGGTCGTCAAGGTGCCGCCGAGCGAAGCCAGTTTCTGTTTGATCTTTTGGGTCATGATTTCGGCTTCCTGCATGGCGTTGCGCGCTTGTAGATAGTCTTGCTCGGCGGAAATTTTTTCTTCCCACAAATTTTTCTCGCGTTCGAAGGTAGTACGCGCCAAACTCAACCGCCTTTGTGCCGCCAGCAGTTCGCTTCGTAGGTCGGCCAGCGCTTGGCTTGAAATTACTGCGAGAACATGGCCTTTACGCACGTGGTCACCGGCATTTGCGCCCACCGATTCAACTATTCCAGCTAGTCGCGGTACGATATAAACCATGTGGTCTTCATTGAAACTGATGTGGCCAATAAATTGTAATGTGCTCTTGATGTGTGCTGGTCCAGAGGTCAACATTTCGATGCCGCCTAGTTCAACCTGTTGATCGGTCATGCTCACGCGTGCTTCGATCTGCTCATAGGTAAACGAGTAAGGCTTATTGCCGAATGCCGCGTCGACCGTTACTTTGAAAGAGTGCGGCTCTTCAATTACTGTATTGCCTTTTAGATAATCATTTTGCTTTTCGAAAGTGATTTTCTGAGGCTTGCGGCCGAGGCGTTCAAGGGTGATCGTAACCTTGCTGGTGGCAGGATCAAGCAGCTTGCCATTTTTGTAGGTATAGACTCGAAACTCGGGTTCCACGCCCTCTTCGAAGATAGTTATTTCAACCTCATAGCCGTTTTGCGTGAATAGCTTTCCACCGTGTTGACCAGTCTGCGGTTCTTCTGAGTGGCTGTGCTGCCCGCTTCCATTTTTTTCATGTAGCTGCTGTTTTGTGCCTCCTTGGCTGTTTAGAATAAGGATGGCGATTACGATACCGATCGCTAGAACAGCAGCAATATAAATAGTTTGCTGCTTGTTTGGATTTAGTTTCATGGCAATTTCCTTATGGCGTTGTGGCGGTCGGCCTTAACGGTTATCAAAGCGTTGAACCATCGGGCGTTTCGCCAAGAACACGTTCGATTTCAGCAGCAGATCGATGCGCTTCTGCCAAGGCGCGCAGGTATTGGGATTTGGCTTGGAACAACGTGCGCTGAGCGTCGAGCACTTCAAGAAAACTGAATTTACCCATAATGTAACCTTTGGTCGCTGCATCGTAGGCACTTTGCGCACCCGGGAGAATCTCTTGCTGTAAAATTTCAATTTCTTGACGGGCAATGTTAAGACGTTCGAGCGCCTGAGCGATCTCATTATTGAGACGGATCTCAGTTCCGGACAGCTCGTCCCGTGCCTTGTCGGTGCGGCGTAACGCCTCCAAAATATTTCCTTGGTTGCGATTGAAGATCGGGATCGGTAATGACACGCCAAGAAGCGCTTGGTTGAGGCCTATTTCAGCGTTGCGTCTGCCACCCAAACTAAGTGTCACGTCTGGAACGCGAAGACTACGTTCTACTTCCACTAGTGCCTGTCGGCGGTTCACTTCAAGCTGTGCGCGAGCCAGCCCGGGTGAATTTGCCAAGCGGGCAGTCAAATCTTTCAGTGCGGGTAGTGCGGGTAGCGTTTCAACCTGACCCTCCGCCCGCTCGAAACGGGGCGTTGCGTTTCCCCATATAGCCGTGAGGCGTTTGCGTGCCATTTTTAGGCTGGTGGCCGCTTGACTAAGTTCGACCCGAACGCTCGCTTCAGCTACACGTGCCTTAGTTTCTTCGACTGGGGACACCTTGCCCGCCGTTACCCGTTTTGAGGCAGCCGTGGTTGCGCGTTGAGAGAGTTCGACCAATCCTTGCGTTAAAAGAAAACGTTCTTGTGCCACAAGCACATCAAAAAAAGCCACCATGACGGCTGCGCGAATTTCTGCACGCATGGTATGCAATTCTGCCGAGGCTACATCATGGCGCCGCTCGGCAGCGGCAATACGCGCGGGTCGCTTGCCGCCGAGCTCTAAAGGCTGGTTCACATAGACTGCGGTGAGACGATTCGCGGGTCGTGGATCCTCGATTAACGCCTCAACTCTCGGGTTCGGCCGCAGGCCAGCTTGAAGGACTGAACCAGCAACTGCTTCAAGCTCCCGTCTGGCGGTGGACAGGGCTGCATTGGCGCCATAAGCTAATTCGAGGGCGGCTTTTAGCGTGAGTGGGGTGGCTGGCTCAATAGCGCGAAGTGCATTACTTTCGGCAGCTTCATAACGAGCGTGGCTCGCCGCCTCAAGAGCAAAAGAGGGATTAAAAATTAGCGCCGCCAACCCCAGTGGTAAAAGAAATATCCTCATTCAGTTCTCCTGGTGAAATAGAGAAGAAACTCGGCGAAGCATCAAAAAATACTAACCGTAATAATTAATGTTCCGCTGATTTAACCTGAATATTTCATAAGCGTGCATGGATTTCCTGACCCATAAATATTTGTTAAGTAATTTTTGCTCCGTCGGATGTATGGATAGCTACATCACTTCTTCACATTGTTGCTTATCAAACAAGCAAGGTTCGCAGGGATGAGCGGTTGTGCGAGTGTTGCCATGCAAATCCTGCGAGAAGAATCTCGCTGATTCGTAAAAACTCCGCACACCACCATGCAACCACATGAAACGCCCAAGTTTTGTATGTTATTTATCTGAGGAAAGCATCGGAGGTGCTTGAGCTGGAGGGTGGCAATACGAAAAGCGAAAGAAAGTTTGTTTTGTCTGGCTAATATTGGCCAGAGATATTGCATTTAATAAAGAGGCCGATAATCCAGTATGAGACGGTCCATGGCTCCCTGTTAAAAACAGGATGTAATCATTTTTATATCCCTGCGCCATGCCAATGGTCGGAAATTCCGACTGGATACCGCTCAACTCTGGTTTGGCAGTTGTAGCGTCATTATGGTTAAGTATGTCGCCATTGAGATGGAAATGTACGCTGCCGGAATGGAAATCGCCGCCGACATGGGCATGCACTAACGGCGCGATGCATTGCAGCACCGACAGTAGCGCAACCCAGCTTAAGTATTTCCATCTTCTCATCATTATGATCAATCTAAATATGTCAAACAGTTATCCGACTGATGCAGTTTAGCCACTCAGCGTACCCGATAATAGGACGAGAGGCATAAAAATAAAATAGGTAATTTGCTTATTCGTAATGAATGAAAATTTGTCAGCTATTTTCGACCACGCACTACAAGCCAAAATGCAAGCCTACCATGAAGTGGATATTTGCAAATTTGATTTTTAGGGGAATGGGTCATTCACTTTGCAGCTTGTCGGCTGAGGTAAATGTCCACGTGCGTGTGATAGTAAGAATATCCGTGTCTTTGCGGATGTCTGGCGGGAGTGGGGAGAAAGGCGCAGCCAGTTTTACGATACGTCGCGCCGCAGCATCCAGAATGGGCTGCCGGGATGAGCGACTCACCTCTATTCTTTCTACGCTCCCGTCCGCACGGATGGAAACGCTGAGTTGCAGTTTGCCATAAATATTTTTTTGGCGCGCAGCTTGGGGATAATTCATGTTGCCTATGTGTTCTACCTTGATGCGCCAGTCTTCAATATATTGTGCGAAGCGATATTCCTGAGTGCGCGCACCAATAAATTTCCGCCGTGGCAATTTTTGATAAGCATTAAAATCCTTGCTGATTTGTGCTTCCAAACGTGCGATCTCCAGCTTGCGCTGCACCATGTCTAGGTTATTTGCATTGTCACTGGTTTTTTGTTGTTGTTCTTGTCCCTGGGTTTTTGGTTGCGGTATTTTAAGAGCGCTTATGGCTGCCTGTGCCAGCAGGAGTTTGACTCCTTGTTCAAGCTGTTGTACACGCTGCGCGGATTGTTCAGGCGTATATTGTTTGTCGTCGTTCAGCGTGGGTAAAGGGCTTTGTGCGCGACGATCTTCATGTGTATTACCACCGCCGTCGAGGCTGTGTTGCGCCAAAGCATCGGCTTTAACAGGACGCGACTTTGATTTGCTGTTTACCAGGACCACTTGCAGTGGTTGCATGAAATCAGCCACTTTACGTGGGTCGGGCAAGACGAAACCGACGCCAAACAGCATAAAAGCATGTAGCGCTAGCGAAAATGCCAGGGCAATGGCGATTGGCTGTTTGAACATCGCTAGCAAACGGGAGTCTCCTCCTCTACCGTGGAGATGAAGCGGGCATTGAAATTCAGGTCGAGCAAGTCAATTTCGCCTATTTCCAGGATAACTCGCGTGTTAGGCGGCAATTCCGGTAGTGATGGGATGCGGCTTACCAAAGGGATGTGCATGAGCTTTACCAGGTTTTCACGTAGCACCAACGCCTCTGCTTGCTGAATATTTTCTTGTAGTAACCAGCGCAAACACCAGTAACGTTCCATATTACGCTGGAATTCGTTGTACACCACATAAGCAGCATCGAAATCGCGCATAACGGCAAACAGTGCTGTGTCGTTTTTGGCATAGACGGGTGAATCTTCGCGCAACAGGCTGATTATTTGGCGCTGGTTAACAAAGTCTATGTAGCGGCGCAGCGGCGAACTCGACCACATATACTGCGCCACGCCTAATCCTTGGTGTGGTGCCGGCACGGTGCTCATCTTCACTTTGCCGTTGCTTTGCGTGCGGTAGATGCCCGCTACGTCGTGTGTTGCGAGTAGCTTGCCCCATTCCGAGTTAACGAAAATCATCAGCTCTGCCACCACCTTGTCGATGGGTGAACCACGCTGCCGAGTGCTGATACTGATGCGATCGTTTTCTACATGAAAATTGTAATCTACCTGTTGGATACTATTGTCGGCCGATTTACCACGCGTTGCTTCCAGCTTTTGCGCTAAATTCCATAATAGTGTGAGCTCTGCCGCAAATAGAAAATCCTGTTTGCCAGCTGCTAGTGTATCCTCGTTAAATAATGGTTCCAGCGTGTCATGGCGCAGATTGGCGGCGATATGGATACGTTCAATGCGGCTTTCCGTGCCGAGCACGATCAGGGTTTCGGCATCGACTTCGAGGTACATGGAAAGCGCAGGGCAAACCTTGTCAGCACTTAGGGTAAATGCCTGCACTACGCTGTCTGGCAACATGGTGATCTTGTCTCCAGGCATATATACCGTGGACATGCGCTGCATCGCGATGCCATCACCTGGCGAACCGGGCGCTATGCCCAACGAGGGGGCCGCAATGTGTATACCGATGCGCCAGTTGCCATTGGCAAGCTTTCTGACCGAAAAAGCATCGTCGATTTCTGTGGTGGTCGCATCATCTATGCTAAATGCCGTATCCACTGCCAGTGGCAGATCGGGCCAGACAGCCAAATCGATCTCAGCGAAACTGGTTCCATGCGGAAAATTTTCAAATAAGAAGCGCTCTAAATGGTAAGCCTGTGTGCAAGGTACTGCTCCGCAGCGTTGCAACAAATGCGCGGCCGACATGTGTGTAGCGGTGCAAGCGGCCTCCAGCGCTTTCACCTCTAGGGTGTTGCGATCCGGTTTGTATAGCAGATGCGGTAACTTGCTGGTGAATTCCGGCGGCAAGGTAAAAGCGACCAGTTCGTTGGTATAACGTGCTTGCAAGGCGGCTTGCAGGCGTTTTTTATCGGCGCTGGCTAGCGCAGACTTAAGGGCATCCGGTGGAGCGGCCTTGTAGTGCCCCTTGCCTTTTTTGTAAAAGTGCATTGGGGAGGAATGTAGGCAGATCAAGGTGCCCGCTGCCTCGATTGGATTAGGCGCGTGGCCAAAATATTCGCTGGCCAGCTCATTAAAGCTGAAATCATCTGGCGGGCTGCATTCCCATAGAAATTCCACATCTATGCCTGCCGCGATGCCATCCGCCTGCGTCATAAACTCAATCAGCCCCGGTTGGAGAAAGCGTAACAGCACATTGGCTGCCTTGATCTTGCTGCGCTTGCCATGTGTGCTTTCCACTTGCAGAGAAGTTGTGTTGTCAGTGAGGATCGAGCCGACCTTGAAAGTGCCATCTTCTTCATAAAAAACGTTCATAAGGGAGTGTGGCGAAAAAAATGGCGCAATTATACCCCAGCGCTGATCATGGCCTGGAGTTTCACTGAAAATTGCATTAATTTAAAAATAGCCTGTTAAATTGGCTTTATGTCGTGAAGGTGATCACAACTATTTTTTTGTATGTGTGCGATAGCGCACAGACGCTGCACGGACTTACTGTTAGCTTTCCTTCAGAGCCAGCTAAGTTATTAGAGATAGTCGGGCTCCGTTTGGAAGGGTAGAAGCGCGGCATGTTGCACATCTACTGATCTATCCATGTAATACCTTAATATTGAGGAGATTATCATGAAAAAAAATGTTATTAGTCTGGCGATTTTTTCCAGTCTTGCATTGAGTGTCGTAACGGCGTATGCGGTAAGTGACCCAGCCGGGTGGCAAAAAGATGGTCAAAAAACGGTAGAAATGAAGCATGATAAGAGCTTTGACGACATGTCAAATTCGATCACTAATAAAGAGTATAAGGCTTATTTTGACAAACGTCTTCAGGAATTAGGGAAAAAAGATGGCAGAATCTCGCATAGACAAGTGCTATTTGTCGACTTCACTTTAGCGGATTCCAATCGTGATGGTGTACTAAGCCTGGATGAATCGGCAGCTGTTCCGCTGATAAAAGAACACTTCCAAGCAATAGATGCCAACAATGATGACAAAGTAACAGGCGATGAATTGATGGAATTCATGGCAACCTGGAGAAAAAATCATGAAGGTAAAGACTTGCATTAAGTATGGTTAGATTCGTTTTTAAGCAACATTTAGCGACAAGGCGACTTTAATATTGCCTTGTCGTTTCTGCATGATGTGGATTACAGTACCAAAATCAGAAAATCTCATAACTTTTTTGACCTGTTGATCTCAAAGTTCTTGACATATTCCGAAGCTGCCCCTTAGTATGCTAGCCTGAGTCTGCCAAATTTGGAGTATGGGTAGGCTCCGTAAAAGCCTGTGGCGTAGAAGCTTGGCGTGCCTTGACTCTATTCAACTAATCTCGCAAGTTTTATATATAAGGAGCTTCTCATGAAAAAAAATGTTATTAGTCTCGCTATTGCTTCCTGTTTTGTATTTGGCGCTTCGTTAGCGCAGGCGCAAGCAATTTCGGCCCCTAAGCCTGCATTTACAGCAGATAAAGCGACTCCGTTTACTGGGAAAGGTCTGAACACCCCATGGAACTGCTGCAAACAGTATGTTGGTTTTGATGGTGAGCGTGATCAGCCTGGGCAAATGAATAAACCTGGAGCAAAAAATAATCATTCGAGAAATAGAGACGGTACAATCGATCCTGGCTTCAAAAATGATGATGGAAACCGTATGCCAGATTTCAGGCTAGCATCAGCAGTGGTTAAAAATAACGAACCTACCGACAGTAAAGCTTATGGTGCCGGGAAAGATGCCGCAACCACAGGCAATGCCCAAGGATCTGGGGATACATTAGGCCATAGCCATTTTACTCCTAACTCAGGCTATAATCAGTGGGTTAATAAGTAACAAATGTATTGTTAATAGTAACGATGAGGCCAGCTTAAAGCTGGCCTCATCGTTTGTGTAGCTTTTTGCTGAAGGCAACGCGAAATATAAGTTCACTTAAGTGCTTACTGTGGCCGTATGTGTGCTTTTTTACGGAGGGCACAAATGGCTCCGATATTAATGCAGCCCGCCACTTAAATTCTCTGCTGAAGTTGCGCTTCAAAGTTAAATCCGCCTCTTAAAAATGTCTGGTTGGTATTCTTGGCCAAACCACGGTAGTGCCCTTTCATTTAATCTTTCAATCGTTTGATTACCACAAAGGCTGGGCCGAATCTGGCTTTGATCTTTAGATTCGTCCCGGTTTTCTGTGCTGATTTATCTCATTGGCTACGCTGCCTGATTTACCGGTGTAACAGCTGAAAAGTTGTGAATTTCAGGCGTTATTCTTTGGATCAAATTTTTTTAGTCGGCATATTCTGTATATCAATCTTCTGCAGTATTCATTGGCGCGGCCATGGTTAAGTCTCTTCCGATTTTATTGAGCATTTTGGGCAGGCCAAGGTTCGCTGATTCACAATGGGTTCAATAGTTTTTTTCGAAAGATTAAACAGCTGCCGTTCTAGTGGCCGTTGCCTTTTATTTTAGGATTCTATTTTTGTTAAATTGAGGTCGTGCCACATAGCGGGTTTTCGGGTAATACGGACTGAAATTTCCTTGGGCTATGTAAATGCGCCCTAAAGTTTTTAGTCGTATCGCCGTTACAAGTGACTGTAAAAAGAATAATTTTTACGCGAATTAACGCAACAACCTGAAATAAGTGAAGTGAGGGTAATAAAAAAGTGAAGGGTAATATTTTTTAAAACTAGTAATTTAGATTTCAATTGAATCTAGGGAGCTAAGAGTTTTAATCATTGCGCAGCATAGACAATTAAGCGATTCAGGTTGTAGTTAAAAATTAATTCGAATTAATTGTTACTGGGTACTAAATAGTTCTTTTTATATAAGGCATGTGGCAAATCATGAAAAATATTTCTATATCAAAAAAATTGATAATGTTACTGGCTCTGCCGCTGATTGGGTTGATTATTTTCTCGGCCATTAATGCTCAACAAAGCTATAAGGAGTGGAGAAGTCTGACGCAAACCGAAGCATTGATGAATGTCGCTGTCGCAATAGGGGACGCTACGCATAACCTGCAAATTGAACGCGGCGCCACGGCTGGTTTTGTACAGTCCAAGGGGGAGCGATTTGCCAATGATTTGCCAGGATATCGCGCTGAAACAGATCAAAAAATTGGGGTGCTCAAGAGTAGTTATTCCCATCTGAATACAGCCGGTTTTCCTGTGTCCCTGCGGACTACGATGGATGCCGCAGTGAGAAAACTGGATGGTCTTAAAGATAACCGCGATGCCGCTTCGCAGTTCAGAATCACCGCGCCAGAAGCCGCCGGTTATTACACCAAGACCGTCGCTACTCTGCTTGAAATAATGCCGGTGATTACCGAGCAGGCCAGTGATTTGCAAGTAGCCAAACAAATGACGGCATACCTTGCTTTCCTTTACGCGAAGGAACGTTCCGGACAGGAGCGTGCGTTAATGGTGCCGGTATTTACAGCCAATAAAATTGAACCAGTGCAGTATCGGACTTTTATTGGTCATATTTCTGCGCAGCAGACGCATCTGGATACGTTTGTTAATTACGCGACAGATGAGGCCCGCGCGCTTTTCAAAAGCAAGATGACTGGTACATCTGTGGATGAAGTGGAGACCATGCGTAAGGCAGTAATCGAGAAAGTGGCCGTGGGTGATTTTGGTATTGAGCCAACCAAATGGTTTAGCAGTATTACATCCAAGATAAATAGCATGAAAGAAGTTGAAAATTTGCTCGCCGAGCGCATACGGGCATCTTCTGTTGCGACTGCAGCCAGTGCCCGCACGGCTTTTATGGCTAGTGCAATATTCGGTTTAGTGGCTATCCTGGTGACCGTGATGGCTGGCATGTTTATCGTTAAAAGTATTGTTAGCGAATTGCATTCCTTGCAGGAAACTATTGCCCTTATTCAGAGCGACAATGATCTTACGCACCGCATCGTGGTGGAAGGCGAGAATGAAATTGCCGAGACCGGTAATTCCTTCAATCTTCTGATTGGCAGTATGCAGGTAATTATTAACAATGTTATCGAAAGTTCCAAACAGGTACGCCAGAGTACCACCCAGCTTTCTGCAGCTTCCCTGAAAATTACTCACAGTTCACAGTCGCAAAATGAAGCAGCGGCTTCCACAGCGGCTGCGGTGGAACAGATGACGGTAAGTATTTCGGAAGTGGCGGCGACTGCGGCAGATGTGCATAAGCTTTCCGAGCAAAGTCTGCAACAAACCAAGCAAGGCAATCAAAGCGCAGAAGTGATGATTCTCGAAATCGCCAGCATTGAAAAAGCGGTGAACCAGATTGCCGCTTCGGTTGGTGATTTCGTGCAAAGCGCGCGCACCATTGCCAGTATGACTCAGCAGGTTAAAGATATTGCTGACCAAACCAATTTGTTGGCGTTGAATGCGGCGATTGAAGCGGCGCGTGCTGGTGAACAAGGGCGTGGTTTCGCGGTGGTGGCGGACGAAGTTCGTAAGCTGGCTGAGAAATCTGCGCAATCGGCCCGTGAAATAGACAAGGTAACTAGTACGATGGACAGTCAGTCCAGCAATGTGGAAAAAGCCATTGAGCATGGTTTGCAGTCATTGAAGTCTACTCAGCAGCAGATTAACACTGTGTCCAATATGCTAGTCCAGGCGGGAGCATCTGTAACAGATGTCAGTAGCGGGGTGAGTAATATTGCCGCATCGGTGGATGAGCAAAGTAAAGGCAGCCATGAAATTGCCCGTCACGTTGAAAGTATCGCACAAATGGCGGAAGAAAATTATGCGGCGATCGAACATGTTGGGCAGGACATATTACGGTTAGAAAAGTTAGCTGAAGATATGGAGGCCGCTGTGGCCCACTTTAAGGTGTAATTAATAAAACAATAATGCCGTGCGCTCCCGCGCTTCATCGTCCAGTTTGTAAACCCCACCCTTTTGCGGTGGGTGAATACGGGGAACGAAGTATTAAGGAGAGAGGGGCTTACAGTAACGGGGTTAGTCATGTCTGAATTGCTTAGAAATATAGATGGGCGCACCAAGCTTGCAGGTACCAACAAGTTGGAAATTCTGATGTTCACGCTTGGCTTGGATAATCGTACGGGGCGCTGCGAAACGTTTGGTATCAATGTATTCAAGGTACGTGAGGTGATGCGTGTGCCAGCCATTACTCATGCACCAGAAATGCCTGGCTCAGTGGAAGGCATGGTAAGCCTGCGCGGAGTGCTGGTGCCAGTGATTGATTTGGCGAAATACACCGGGGTGCAGACTGACATTAAACCAGGAATTATGGTGGTCACTGAATACAATGGCCATACCCAGGGCTTTTTGGTCGAAGCGGTGGACACCATTCTGCGTCTCGATTGGGCCTCCATGAAGGTACCGCCGGAAATGCTTAATGCCCAAATGGGTGGTTTGGTGACTGCTGTCACTGAATTGTCAGATGGGAGGTTGGTGATGATGATGGATGTAGAAAAAGTGTTATCTGAAACCGGACATTTTAATGATGACCTTGCATTGAAGGCTGTCAAGCCCTTGGGGGTGGCTGATCGAACGGTATTTTTTGCCGACGATTCCGCAGTGGCGCGTAAGCAGATTGTTGGTGCGCTAGAGGCAATGCAAGTGAATCATATTTCGGCTATCAATGGCCGCAAGGCGTGGGATGAATTGCAAAAAATTGCAAGTTACGCTGAATCGGCGGGGATACCCGTGAGCGATATGGTACAGGTCATCCTTACCGATGTGGAAATGCCGGAAATGGACGGTTACATGCTTACCCGCAAAATCAAGGAGGACAGGCGCTTTGATAATATTCCGGTGTTAATGCATTCATCACTCTCCAGTGAATCTAATCAACAGCTCGGCAAGGCAGTTGGGGTGGATGAGTATGTACCAAAATTTGAACCGAAGAAGCTTTCGCAGACGCTCGCTCGGCTGTTGACCAGAAACGGAAAGGACTGATCATGTCGATTGCCGAATATCAATCTCAGTTGGTAGACAACACGCTACTGTCGCAGAGCACAGGTGGTTTGTTTGACACCGTGGATGCTAGAACCAGTCTGGCCGGTTCTAATAAGATGGAAATCCTGTTGTTTTCGTTGGGTACCCCAGAAACTTTTGGCATTAATGTATTCAAGGTCAAGGAGGTGTGTCGTGCGATGGCGATTACCAAGACACCTAACATGCCGACGGGTGTAGACGGTATTGTGTCACTACGTGGACACATTCTTCCCGTATTGACCTTGGCTAAATTTATGGGGTTTGATGGGGCAACGTTGAGCGACCAAAGCACTATGATGGTGGCCGAATATAGCCGTCATATTCTCGGTTTTCTAGTGCATGATGTGGATCGAATTATCCGCGTTGACTGGGATAAGGTACGCCCTGCAGAGGATATGTTTTCAGGCAATAAGGATATGATTACTGCGATTACCGAGTTGCCAGATGGCAAGCTTGTTTCGATATTGGATGTTGAACAGATTCTTTCCTGTGCATTCGGTGAGGATGTGGTAGGCAATGTGGATAAGATTGAAAATGGCCATGAATTATGTATCTTTTTCGTGGATGATTCGGCGGTAGCGCGTAAGAAAATAACCGAAGTATTGGATAAGATGGGTGTTAAAAATTTGCAGGCAAATAACGGATTGGAAGGATGGGAGCGCTTGAAGGGGCTGGCGGATGCCGCGCAGAGCAGTGGTACGAGTTTGCATGACCAGATTCAGGTGGTGCTCGTAGATGCAGAAATGCCCGTAATGGATGGCTACGTGCTGACTCAGCATATCAAGGCGGACAAGCGTTTCGATGGTATTCCGGTGGTGATGCATTCGTCGTTATCGTCTGATGCCAACCGCGATATGGGGAAGCGGGTTGGCGTGGATTATTACGTACCAAAATTTGATGTGGCGATGTTGAGCAATACATTGCGGCCTTTGCTGACCTGATATGTCTGAATATTGTTAACGGGATAAGGAATAAGAGTAAAAGATAAAAAAAGTAGTAACACAGTGAATGGTTTTACATTCCTACCTGTCCATCATTTCCCTGAGAACTAAAAGCAACTGGAGGTATATCGTGGTAGATGCAAATATGAAATTTTTGGTGGTGGATGACTTTTCCACAATGCGGCGTATTGTGCGTAATTTACTCAAGGAGCTTGGTTTCGTCAATGTGCAAGAGGCAGAAGATGGTGTTGATGCGTTAAAAAAATTACGCAGTGAAAGTTTTAATTTTGTAGTGTCTGATTGGAATATGCCCAACATGACTGGCATTGATTTGCTTAGAGCCATTCGTGCTGACCCAACACTGAAGCACTTGCCGGTATTGATGGTGACCGCTGAGGCCAAGCGCGAAAATATTATAGAGGCGGCACAGGCAGGTGCCAGCGGATATGTCGTTAAACCGTTTACTGCTGCCACACTAGATGAAAAACTGAAGAAAATTTTCCTGACCATGCAAAAGTGAGTGATGCCATGACTAAGAAAGCAGTTGCAGGACAAGATTCAGATGACTTAGAAGCGTTGTTTGACAGCATTGCTTCGGCAAGTGATGGTCGTGAAGGAGACGCAGCCCATATTGCACCGCCTTCGGATAATAAGGGGTTAAACCAAAGTGTTAATGCGGGTACTCCATCGGACAATGTAGTAAACAAACTAGGACAAATGACGCGTAAGTTTCATGACACTCTGCATGAACTTGGTTATGACAAGGATCTTGAAAAGGTTGCAAATTTTATTCCTGACGCTCGTGACCGCCTAGGTTATGTAGTTACCATGACTCAAAAAGCGGCTGAACGGGTGCTCAATGCCACTGAGGCTGCGCAGCCTATTATGACAAAAATTGAGGCTAATTCTCAGCTGCTGGCGCAAGAATGGCAGAGGGTCTTTGACAAACAACTTGATATTGAACAGTTCAAGAGCTTGGTAGCGCAAACTCTTATTTTCCTGACTGAGCTGCCCAAGCAAGCAAAGGCTACCAATGCCTATTTGACGGAAATCATGATGGCACAAGATTTTCAGGACTTGACTGGGCAGGTCATTAAAAAAATTGTGGATGTGACACAACAAATGGAAAAGCAACTTGTCGAGTTGCTGGTTGAGAGTTCCCCACCTATAGCTAACCAGGATGCCCATGCCGGGCTGCTAAATGGACCGGTGATAAACCCATTAGGGCGTACTGATATAGTATCTAATCAGGATCAAGTAGATGACTTGCTAGAAAGCATGGGGTTCTAAAATGAACGACTTTGCAGGTATGGAAGAGTTAATGCAAGATTTTCTGACTGAAGGTTCAGATTTGTTGTCTGACGTCGACAGTAAGCTCATCGATCTGGAAAAGCAGCCGCATGATCGCGATCTGCTTAATATTATCTTTCGTGGCTTCCACACCATTAAGGGTGGCGCTGGATTTCTCAATGCAACGGAGTTGGTTACGTTATGCCATCTCACAGAAAACCTGTTCGACAATCTACGTAACGGCGAATTGGTTTTGAATGCGGATCTCATGGACGCAATTTTTGCAGCCACGGGAGAGGTTAGGCTGATGTTTGACTCACTAGGACAATATAAGCAGCCAGAAGCCGCGCCTCCCCATCTAATTTCAGCACTGCAAGCTGCTTTGAATGGAGAGGCTGTTGGTGTTTCGGCTGTTACGCCGCAGGCGGCGATACTTGAACCTGCGGTTGCTAGTTCTCCTTCTTTATCAGTGTCTAGTCCAGACTGGCCTGCTTTGTACCAGGCATTGACGGCCATTGCCCCTGTTCCAGTTCAGGCGGGATCCGATGTGATATCAGTTGTACCTGAGTTAACCCCTTCACCAGCCGCAATACAAGCACCATTACCGTCCACAGGCGGCGTGGAAGCGACATCTCCAGAGATTCGTTCGTTTGGCCGACGTGGCAACGATATTCCAGGCAATAAAGCTCCCGCCGCCGGGCGCCGTGAAAGTGAAGTTGGCAAGGACAATACTATCCGTGTTGATACTGACCGGCTGGATCAAGTGCTCAATCTTTCCGGCGAAATTGGATTGACAAAAAATCGTTTGACTCACCTACGTACCGACATTTTGCAGGGGCGATCTGACGCGGCCATATTGCTTGCACTGGATGAGTCAGTCAGTCAGCTTGATATGCTAGTAGTGAATTTGCAAAATGCAGTGATGAAGACGCGTATGCAACCTATTGGTCGTCTCTTCAATAAATATCCCCGGCTAGCGCGCGATTTGGCGCGCCAACTTGGTAAAGATGTTGAGTTGGTGTTGTCCGGTGAAGAAACCGAGATTGATAAAACCATGATTGAGGATCTTAACGATCCATTGGTACACTTGATTCGCAATGCGGTGGATCACGGCGTGGAAAGTACGGAACAGCGCGCGGCGGTGGGTAAAGCAGCGAAAAGCTTAGTGCATTTAAGTGCTCAACAGGAAGGGGATCACATCATCATAAGAATAACTGATGATGGCAAAGGTATGCGTCCCGAGGTGATCCGCAACAAGGCAATCGAGAAAGGAATAATCAGTGCGGAATCCGCGAGTAGTCTGGATGATGAACAGAGCTTGAGTTTGATTTTGCTCCCAGGATTTTCAACTAAAGAAGAAATTTCTAGTGTCTCCGGCCGTGGAGTCGGCATGGATGTGGTAAAAACCAATATTGAGAAATTGAGTGGTACCATCGGTATTACATCTGTGCCGGGGAAAGGCAGTGAGTTCACTATTTCCTTACCGCTTACGTTAGCGATTTTGCCAGTTCTGTTGCTTCGTCTTTGTAATCAGTCATTTGCAGTTCCATTATCACTGGTTCGGGAGATTTTATCAGTACCGCCAAATGATCTGCAACAAATAGCTGGCAAAGCTACTATGGTGGTGCGCGGTGAGGTTTTGCCGGTACTTTCATTGGCTAGTTTGATCGGTTGGGAGCAGACTGAAAAACCTGAAGTAGGTGTGCTGATGCAGATCGATAAAAATAGTTTCATCCTCTCGGCAGATGGCTTTGCCGGACATGATGACGTGGTGATTAAGTCATTGGATACTTTCCGGCCCAAGGGTGTCGCAGGTGTGACGATGTCTAGCGAGGGTGAAATTATATTGATTCTGGACATCAAAGAATTGTTTGGTGAGCTATCCAGATGAGGGGGAGTTAGTGAATCAAGCTAAAATGAGGATATTGTGTGTTAACGGTAGGCAGAGATGGGGAATCGATCCGGCAATAAATTCGGCACCGAAAGGAACAAGGCAAGCGCCTAGAATAGATGCACTTATGGCGCTGACCAGCCACTAAAAAGTGGCCACAATAGCAGGGAGCGACCCCGTTAAGCCGCTTTGAGCGGCTCGCACATTAAAGCCCCCGACTTTAGCGGGAGATACTTATTTTAGGATTTATTGTCTGTGCTCTACCAGCATAAAGCTGTCGCCGTTTGGAAGCCCCGGCCTGATACAGGCTACATCATTGAATAAAATTACAAAGATCACCCGCACCTTGCACCATCATGCAATCTTTGTTAAGGTTGGCCGCATTATGCAATTTTCCCGTGCCTTTTTCCCGCTGCTGCTTACCTTGTTGCTGCTTTTTGCCCAGCAAAGCGGAGCGGCACATGCTCTGCACCACGCTCTTGCGAAACAAGATCAGCAGCACGACAAGCACGCACCACATTCAGCAACATGTGGGTATTGTGCGGCTTACGCGCAACTGGGTGGCGTACTTGGCAGCGCTTCCCATTCCTTCGCAGTTATTGCCATTCCGAACGAAACGGTACGGTTTGACACCATTTCATTCCGCTCCAACCAACCCCTTATCGCCGTTGCGCGCGGCCCGCCTGCTCTTCTCCAAGAAATCGCATAAAACATACCTCGTGTAACGCGGGGTCATATCATTTATTTTTGGAGAATTGCTATGTTCAAGCACGTCATACGTGGCGCGGCGCAGCGCGCGCAGCTATTCACCCATGCAGTTTATTTAATATCCCTGCTATTTCTAGCTTTCGCGGTATCTCCAAAAGCACACGCAGCTGTTTCCAATCTGAGCGTTACTTGCAACGATGAGGATATGGGCGCCGAAGTGTTCATCAACGGCAAATTCAAAGGGAAATGTCCATTGGATTTAACCGTTCCCGCTGGCAAATTGAAACTGAAAGTGCAAAAGAAAGTTGATGCTCTTAATGATCGCGTATTCGAGCAAGAAATCCGAGTAGGCAAAGGCGTGAACAAGCATGTCAAAGTGCCATTAGTTGCTGCGCAGCTTAACGCCAAAGGCAAGCAGCTCCAATCCAAGCGACTGAGCCTGGAGCAAGCCGACATGAAGAAGCCAGGAAAAGAAGGCAAGCCCGAAACTATGGCAATTCCAACCACCAATTTTGCCATAACCAATCCTGTCGTTCCGCCGGTCGTCGTAGCTGCTCCTGCCACTCCTCCCGTCATTCTGCCGCCGCAAGCTGTGGTAACAGAGCAAGCAGCAAATGAACCTGTCTTTATGCCACCAGTCGTTGTAACCGCCAACCCATTAGGAAGCGCCCTGATTAACCTCGTATCCCCAGTCTCTGTTCTGAGCGGAAAAGAATTATCGTTTCGGCAAGAAAGCACATTAGGTGAAACGCTTTCCAAACTTCCTGGTGTAAGTTCAACCTACTTTGGCCCGAACTC
>QFXJ01000029.1 GCA_003402375.1 Candidatus Nitrotoga sp. CP45 | reverse complement strand
ATAATGTATCGGTGACGGTGAGCTTGATTGCCCCAATTGCGATGGAAGAGGGGCTGCGTTTCGCGATACGTGAGGGGGGGCGTACCGTCGGTGCGGGCGTGGTGGCTAAGGTGATTGAGTAGCGGAGGTGGCTTTGGTGGGGGGCGCGTTTAAATGGCGGGTTCTTCACTGTGATTTGTTTGTTGTTTCCATTTAAAAATTAGGCCAGTAGCTCAATTGGTAGAGTATCGGTCTCCAAAACCGAGGGTTGGGGGTTCGAGACCCTCCTGGCCTGCCAGTAAATCAGAAGACGGACAGATTGCGCATGGCGGATAAAATTAAATTAGTTGTTGCGTTTATGTTCATTGCGGCGGGCATAGCGGGGTTTTATGCTTTGCATGAAAGTGCTGCGGTGGTGAAGCTTGCGGCGATATTGTTCGGATTTTTGTTAGCTGTTGCTGTAGTTTGGACGACTTTGCCTGGCAAGCGTCTGTTTGCGTTTGGTGCGGAATCTGTAGCCGAGGCCAAGCGTGTGGTATGGCCGTCACGTAAGGAAACGGTGCAAACTACAGGGGTGGTGCTCCTGTTTGCGGTTGTAATGGCGTTATTTTTGTGGGCGGTTGATGCCGGTTTGTTGTTGTTGGTTAATAAACTAATGGGGCGTGAATAGTGTCCAAGCGTTGGTATGTGGTTCATACGTACTCCCAGTTTGAAAAATTTGTGCAGCGTGCGTTGCCGGAACGTATTCAACGCGCGGGTTTGGAGGATCAGTTCGGTCAGATTTTGGTGCCGGTGGAAGAGGTTGTAGAGCTGAAGCTGGGTCAGAAGAATATCAGTGAGCGTAAATTTTTCCCGGGCTATGTGCTGGTTGAGATGGAGATGACTGACGAGAGCTGGCATCTCGTTAAAAGTACACCTAAGGTTACTGGATTTTTGGGTGGTTCGGCAATGAAGCCTACTCCCATTAGCGAAAAAGAAGTGCAAAATATAATGCACCAAATGCAAGCTGGAGTAGAAAAGCCGAGACCTAAGGTGCTATTTGAAGTGGGTGAGGCGGTGCGTGTTAAGGATGGTCCATTTACTGATTTTCACGGTGTGGTGGAAAATGTTAATTATGATAAAAATAAATTGCGGGTGGCGGTAACCATTTTTGGCCGTTCGACACCTGTGGAGCTCGATTTCGGTCAAGTTGAAAAAGCGTAAAGTTGAGGATGAATGGGGGGGCGATTGTGGTCGTCCTTTCCCTTTTTGTAATACTGTATTGATCGGGGAGAGCGTAATAGCGTTCGTTTGAACCCATAGGGAGATGTGTGATGGCAAAGAAAATTATAGGTTTTATCAAGCTGCAAGTTCCTGCGGGCAAGGCAAATCCCAGTCCGCCTATCGGTCCGGCGCTTGGTCAGCGTGGGCTGAATATAATGGAGTTCTGCAAGGCTTTTAACGCACAGACTCAGGGCGTGGAGCCGGGCTTGCCAATTCCGGTAGTAATTACAGCTTTTGCAGACAAGAGCTTCACTTTTATTATGAAGACTCCACCTGCGACCATTCTGATTAAGAAGGCGGCGGGTTTGCAGAAAGGTAGCCCTAGGCCGCTTACAGAAAAGGTTGGTAAGTTGACTCGTAAGCAGGCAGAAGAAATTGCAACAACCAAGATGCCAGATTTGACCGCTACCGATATGGATGCGGCGGTGCGTACTATTGCTGGTAGTGCGCGTAGCATGGGAATAGTGGTGGAGGGCATATAAAAATGGCACATATTTCTAAGCGTTATAAGGCACTGATTGCCAAAATTGATCGTAACAAGCTGTACGTTATGAGCGAGGCGTTGAGTCTAGTAAAAGAAACTGCTACGTCCAAGTTCGATGAGTCTATTGATATTGCAATCAACTTGGGTATAGATGCACGTAAATCGGATCAGCTGGTGCGTGGTGCTGTGGTGTTACCCAAGGGTACTGGTAAAACTGTGCGTATTGCTGTATTTGCTCAAGGTGCAAAGGCTGAAGAAGCCAAGTCTGCTGGTGCGGATGTGGTGGGATTCGAAGACTTAGCGGAGAGCATTAAGGCTGGCAATATGGACTTTGATGTAGTGATAGCCTCTCCTGATGCTATGCGCATCGTTGGTCAATTAGGTCAGATTCTTGGTCCGCGTGGTTTAATGCCTAACCCTAAGGTGGGTACGGTTTCCGTTGACGTTGCTGGTGCCGTGAGGAATGCCAAGGCTGGTCAAGTGCAATATCGTACTGACAAGAATGGTGTTGTGCAGTGTACCATTGGACGCGCTTCATTTGCGCCAGAAGCACTGGGTGAAAATTTACTGGCGCTGGTCGATGCCTTAAACAAGGCAAGGCCAGCTACTGCAAAAGGTGTGTACCTAAAGAAAGTGTCTGTTTCCAGTACCATGGGTGTGGGTATTCGTATTGAGCAGGGCAGTTTGGCGGGGTAATTTATCTGGCTTTTTGCCTGTATGGGGCATGGAAGGCGATGGTTTTATCGCATGGCAAATCCTAGCCAAAAGATGGAGGCGGGGTGATTGTAAATTGTACGGCATGATTGGCTTGTCTATCATGCCGTTAACAAGCTTTGAACTGCTGTTTATTGGCGGGGTGTCAAAGACCGTAAGTACCTATAGGGTTTAATGTGCAGAGGCATTGTGTGGCGGCATTAAGATCGAGGCTGTTGTTCTCTGTTTCATGACGCTTACGTAGATGGTGTGCCCATGAGCAGGGGGATTATTTTCTTGGCTTAAGGACGCGGTTGTTAACAATGGATCGCTGAGCTTTGGTTTGGTGCTCCAGCTGAAGATGGAGAATGATTTGGGTCTAAATCTGCAAGAAAAACAAACAATAGTGGCTGACGTTAGTGAGCAAGTAACACAGGCTCAGACTATTGTTTTGGCAGAGTATCGTGGCATTGCAGTTAGTGATATTACCAAGTTGCGTGCCAGTGCACGTAAGTCTGGGGTGTATCTGCGTGTGCTAAAAAACACATTGGCGCGCCGTGCTGTGCTTGGTACTCCGTTTGAGGATCTGGCGGAAAAAATGGTTGGTCCGTTAATCTATAGCATCAGTGCTGACCCTGTTGCGGCAGCAAAAGTAGTGCATGAGTTTGCCAAGACGAACGGCAAGTTGGTAATCAAGGCAGGCGCGATGATGGGCTCTTTGATGTCTGCGGAGCAGGTCGCTGTGTTGGCTGCTATTCCAAGCCGAAATGAGTTGATCGCACGTTTGATGGCGACTATGAATGCCGCAACTAGCACTTTTGTGCGTGGTTTGGCCGCTATCCGCGATAAGAAGGAAGCCGAAACGGTTGCCGCTTAACGCTCTTACAAAACTTTTTGAATTAATATTTAGGAGAGCAACATGGCTGTTAATAAGGCTGACATTCTGGACGCAATTGCACAGATGACTGTGTTGGAGTTGTCTGCATTGATCAAGGAAATGGAAGAAAAATTTGGTGTGTCCGCTGCTGCTGTAGCAGTCGCTGCGCCAGCCGCCGCTAGTGCTGCTGCGGCGGTTGAGCAAACTGAATTTAGTGTAATGCTAAGTTCTGCCGGTGCCAGCAAGGTAAACGTGATTAAAGTAGTTCGTGCGATTACCGGTCTTGGGTTGAAAGAAGCTAAGGATTTGGTAGATGGGGCACCGAAGTTGGTTAAAGAGGGTGTGAGCAAAGCAGACGCTGACGCTATCTTGTCGCAATTGATCGAGGCTGGTGCAACTGCAGAAATCAAGTAACTATAGTGCGCGTCGAAAGGCTGACGGATGCCCGCCAGCCTTTTGCCGTTTTAAGAAGATAATGGATAACAAATTACAAAATGTTTTTTGTTCATTATCTTTTCCCTCGGTCGTGGAGATATCATGAGTTATTCTTTTACTGAAAAAAAACGTATTCGTAAAAGTTTTGCGAAACGTATCGGTGCTTTGCCGATACCATTTTTGCTGTCCACGCAACTAGAATCATACAGTGCTTTTCTTCAGGCTAACCAGTTGCCTGATCAGCGTATCAATGATGGCTTGCAGGCAGCTTTCCATTCTATTTTTCCGATTGAGAGCCATAATAAATATGCGCGTCTCGATTTTGTCAGTTACAACTTGGGCATGCCGCCCTTTGATGTGAAGGAGTGCCAGCAACGTGGTCTGACTTATGCGTCACCGATACGCGCTCGTGTTCGTCTGACCTTATTCGATAAGGAGGTGTCCAAGCCGACTGTCGTGAAGGAAGTGAAAGAGCAAGAAGTATATATGGGCGAAATTCCCCTTATGACCAATACTGGTTCATTCGTCATTAATGGCACCGAGCGCGTTATCGTGTCGCAATTGCATCGTTCGCCTGGTGTGTTTTTTGAACATGACCGCGGCAAAACACATAGCTCCGGCAAGCTGTTATTTTCCGCGCGCATTATTCCCTATCGCGGCTCATGGTTGGATTTTGAGTTCGATGCTAAAGATTACGTCTATTTCCGTATAGATCGTCGTCGTAAAATGCCGGTCACTATTTTACTGAAATCATTGGGTTATACGCCAGAGCAGATACTTGCGGCATTTTTTGAATTTGATACTTTTCATCTCGGAAAAAAAGGTATCCAGTTTGAGGTGGTGCCAGAACGGTTACGTGGTGAAGTGGCGCGCTTTGATATCTTAGACAGGAGTGGCAGGGTGATCGTGGCCAGTGGTAAGCGTATTACTGTGCGCCATATCCGTGAAATACAGGAAGCTGGTATTGACAAGTTGGCGGTAGGAGAGGACTTCTTGTTCGAACGCGTGTTAGCGCATAACGTGATAGATAAAGATAGTGGCGAAATCATTGCTAATGCTAACGATGAGATCACTGAAACACTGCTGGCCAAGTTGCACGCGGCTGGAGAGAAAAAAATTCGTACGTTATATACCAATAGCCTGGATCAAGGCGGCTACATTTCGCAAACTCTGCGTGCTGATGAGACCACCGACCAGTGGACAGCGCGAGTGGCTATCTATCGTATGATTCGTCCTGGAGAGCCGCCCACAGAGGATGCGGTGGAAAACTTATTTAACGGCCTGTTCTTTTCTGAAGAGCGATACAACTTATCGGTTGTGGGGCGTATGAAATTCAACCGTCGTATCGGGTCGGATGAGCTGACTGGGCCGGTCACGCTATCTAATGAAGATATTGTGGCGGTAATTAAGATTATGGTCGAGTTGCGCAATGGTCGTGGCGAAATTGACGATATTGATCACCTTGGAAACCGGCGTGTGCGCGCTGTGGGTGAGTTGGCCGAGAATCAGTTTCGCACTGGGTTGGCTCGTGTCGAACGTGCGGTAAAGGAGCGTTTGGGTCAGGCCGAAGCGGACAATCTGATGCCGCATGACTTGATTAATGCAAAACCAATTTCTGCGGCGGTCAAGGAGTTTTTCGGCTCTAGTCAGTTGTCGCAATTCATGGATCAGACTAACCCCTTATCTGAAGTGACGCACAAGCGCCGTATTTCTGCGCTTGGCCCTGGTGGATTGACTCGCGAACGTGCTGGCTTCGAGGTGCGTGACGTACATCCGACACATTATGGTCGTTTGTGCCCGATTGAGACGCCAGAAGGCCCGAATATCGGTTTGATTAACTCGTTGGCGCTGTATGCGCGCATCAATAATTATGGTTTTATCGAAACTCCCTATCGTCAGGTGGCTAAGGGTAAGGCGACTGATGAAGTTAAATACTTGTCCGCGATTGAGGAAGGTAAGTTTACTATTGCTCAAGCCAACGCTGAGTTAGATAGTAAAGGAAAGTTTACTAATGACGTGGTTTCATCCCGGCAGCACAATGAGTTTGTGCTGGCTTCTCCAGATTACATTGAATACATGGACGTGGCTCCTGCCCAAGTGGTATCGGTGGCAGCGGCGCTGATACCTTTTTTGGAGCACGACGATGCAAATCGAGCTTTAATGGGTGCCAATATGCAGCGCCAAGCTGTACCTTGTTTACGTGCGGAGAAAGCGTTGGTTGGAACTGGAGTCGAGCGCACAGTGGCGGTGGATTCTGGCACCACAGTGCAGGCGTGGCGTGGTGGGCGAATAGATTACGTAGATGCAGGCCGTATTGTGGTACGCGTTAATGACGATGAAACTACACACGGCGAAGTTGGTGTGGATATATATAATTTAACTAAGTACACCCGCTCAAATCAGAACACCAATATTAATCAGCGTCCGTTGGTTAAAATGGGAGACGTGATTGCGCGTGACGACGTGATCGCCGACGGCGCGTCCACCGATATGGGGGAACTGGCTCTGGGCCAGAATATGTTGGTGGCATTCATGCCTTGGAATGGCTATAACTACGAGGACTCGATTCTGATTTCCGAGCGCGTGGTGGCGGAAGATCGCTTCACCTCTATTCATATCGAAGAGCTTACAGTAGTAGCGCGTGATACTAAGCTTGGTTCGGAAGAAATTACTCGTGATATTCCTAATCTGTCTGAGGGGCAAATGGCACGTTTGGATGAGTGTGGCATTGTGCATATTGGCGCGGAAGTTGGAGTCGGTGATGTGTTGGTTGGTAAAGTTACGCCAAAAGGCGAAACTCAACTAACGCCGGAGGAGAAGCTGCTACGTGCTATTTTTGGTGAAAAAGCATCTGATGTTAAGGATACTAGTTTACGGGTGCAGGCGGGTATTTCTGGAACCGTGATAGATGTGCAGGTGTTTACGCGAGAAGGGCTACAGCGTGATCAGCGTGCGCAACAGATTATTGACGACGAATTGAAACGTTACAAGAAAGATTTGGCGGATCAAATGCGCATTGTTGAGGCCGATGTATTTACTCGTTTGGGTAAGCTGCTATTGGGCAAGGTGGTTAATGGAGGGCCAAAAAAACTGGTTAAGGGTACCAAGTTGACTAAGGATTACCTGACCAGTTTGGAGCGTCATCAGTGGTTCGACATACGTCTCGCAAGCGAAGACACTGCATCGCAGTTGGAACAAGTTAAAGAAGGTTTGGCACAGAAGCGTTTGGAATTCGATGCGGCATTTGAATTAAAGAAGCGCAATTTAACTCAAGGCGATGAGCTGCAAGTTGGTGTGCAGAAGATGGTTAAGGTGTATGTGGCGGTGAAACGCCGTTTACAACCTGGCGACAAGATGGCGGGTCGACATGGTAATAAAGGTGTGGTGTCACGCATTGTGCCGGTAGAAGACATGCCTTACATGGCGGATGGTACGCCAGTTGATATCGTGCTGAACCCACTTGGTGTTCCATCGCGTATGAATGTGGGGCAAATATTGGAAACTCATCTGGGTTGGGCGGCTAAGGGTTTGGGGAATAAGATCGGCAAGATGCTGGAATCGCAAGCCAAGATTGAAAAAATACGCACATTCCTCGGTAAGATTTATATGCATGATCAGGCTACGGAGATTGCTGGGTTCAGTGATGAGGAAGTGTTAGATCTGTGCCGTAATCTGAGCGGAGGTGTGCCCTTCGCCACGCCAGTGTTCGATGGGGCGAATGAAGATGAAATTAAGGACATGTTGGAGCTAGCAGATTTACCGCGTTCTGGCCAAATAACCCTATACGATGGGCGTACTGGGGTTGCATTTGACCGATCGGTCACAGTTGGCTATATGCATGTACTGAAGCTGAACCACTTGGTGGATGACAAGATGCATGCGCGTTCCACTGGCCCGTACAGTCTGGTAACACAGCAACCGTTGGGCGGTAAGGCGCAGTTCGGTGGCCAACGTTTCGGTGAAATGGAAGTGTGGGCGCTGGAGGCGTATGGCGCAGCCTACACGCTGCAGGAAATGCTTACGGTCAAATCAGATGACGTGGCCGGACGCACTAAAATTTACGAGAGCATTGTCAAGGGCGATCACAAGATTGATGCCGGCATGCCGGAGTCGTTTAATGTATTAACCAAGGAAATCCGCTCCCTGGGCATTGATATCGATCTTGTTCGTCATCGAGAGTAGAGCGCGGCGCGCTCTGAGCGCCGCTCAAGATTGGTGCGCCGGGCGCACCCTACATTGCTGCCGAATATTTAGGAGTTACATATGAAAGCATTGCTGGATTTGTTCAGGCAAGTTACGCAGAAGGAGGAGTTCGACGCGATTAAGATCGGGTTGGCCTCACCGGAGAAAATTCGTTCTTGGTCCTACGGCGAAGTGAAAAAGCCGGAAACCATTAACTACCGAACTTTCAAGCCGGAGCGGGATGGTTTGTTTTGTGCCAAGATTTTTGGCCCAACCAAGGATTATGAGTGCTTATGCGGTAAATATAAACGTTTGAAGCATCGTGGGGTGATCTGCGAGAAATGCGGTGTGGAGGTAACGCTATCTAAAGTGCGTCGCGAACGGATGGGGCATATTGAGCTGGCAAGTCCGGTGGCGCATATTTGGTTTTTAAAGTCATTACCGTCACGTTTAGGAATGGTGCTGGATATGACGTTACGCGACATAGAGCGCGTACTTTATTTCGAGGCTTATGTAGTGACCGATCCTGGGATGTCCACGCTCGAACGCGCTCAATTACTTTCCGAAGATGATTATCTAGCCAAGCTGGAAGAGTATGGTGATGAATTTTCTGCAGTAATGGGGGCGGAGGGCATACGTGCGCTCTTGCACGCGTTAGATGTGCCAGCAGAGGTGGAAAAGCTTCGTGCTGATCTTGAAGCGACCAGCTCCGAAACCAAAATCAAGAAATATGCGAAACGATTGAAGATTCTTGAGGCGTTTTTGGTTTCGGGCATCAAGCCCGAGTGGATGATTATGTTGGTGCTGCCCGTGTTGCCGCCAGAATTGCGTCCTCTGGTGCCGTTGGATGGCGGTCGCTTTGCGACTTCTGATTTGAATGATTTGTATCGTCGTGTAATTAACCGGAATAACCGTTTGAAACGCCTTTTGGAGTTGAAGGCGCCGGAAATTATTGTGCGTAACGAGAAACGTATGTTGCAGGAATCGATTGATTCGCTGCTGGATAATGGTCGTCGCGGCAAGGCAATGACTGGGGCTAACAAGCGTCCACTGAAGTCGCTGGCGGACATGATCAAAGGTAAGGGTGGCCGCTTCCGCCAGAATTTGCTGGGCAAGCGCGTAGATTATTCCGGCCGTTCCGTAATTGTTGTGGGTCCGCAACTGAAATTGCATCAGTGCGGCTTGCCCAAGAAAATGGCGCTGGAGCTATTCAAGCCATTCATTTTTCATAAACTGGAAATTCTCGGGCTGGCCACAACCATTAAGGCGGGCAAGCGTATGGTGGAAGCGGAAGAACCAGTTGTGTGGGATATTCTGGAAGATGTTATCCGTGAACATCCGGTACTGTTGAATCGAGCGCCTACGCTGCATCGTCTCGGTATTCAGGCGTTCGAGCCGATACTGATCGAAGGCAAAGCAATTCAGTTGCATCCATTAGTTTGTACAGCTTTTAACGCCGATTTTGACGGTGATCAGATGGCAGTGCACGTGCCGCTGTCGTTGGAAGCGCAGATGGAATGCCGCACCTTAATGCTGGCCTCTAATAACGTCTTGTCGCCTGCCAATGGCGAGCCTATCATTGTTCCGTCGCAGGATATCGTGCTGGGGCTTTACTATATGACGCGCGAAAAAATCGGTGCGCTTGGCGAGGGCGCGTTGTTTGCTGATGTGTCTGAAGCGCTACGAGCTTATGAATCTGGTCATGTAGATCTGCATGCCAAGGTAGTCGTACGCATTAAAGAAATATGCTTGGATGAAAACAATGAGCGTCAGGAAAAACGTACTCGCTATGAAACTACCGTGGGACGTGCCATTCTGTCAGATATTTTGCCAGCCGGCTTGCCGTTCAGTTTAGTTAATAAGGCATTAAAAAAGAAAGAAATCTCTCGTCTGATTAACACCAGTTTCAGCCGTTGTGGTTTGCGCAACACCGTGATCATGGCTGACAAGTTAATGACCACTGGTTTTACTTATGCTACCCGCGCTGGTATTTCTATTTGCTTGGACGACATGTTGGTGCCACCGCAAAAAAATGAGTTAATTAACGCTGCAGGAAAAGAGGTTCGTGAGATTGACGTGCAATACACATCTGGTTTGGTAACTCAGGGTGAACGTTACAACAAGGTAGTTGACATCTGGGGCCGCACGGGCGATCTAGTAGCCAAGGCTATGATGGATCAACTGGGTAGTGAGCCGGTGATAGACCGTGTCAGCGGCAAACAGCTTACTGATAAAAAAGGCAAAGTGGTGATGCAGGAGTCTTTCAATTCCATTTATATGATGGCAGATTCTGGTGCGCGTGGTTCTGCGGCTCAGATTCGTCAGTTAGCAGGTATGCGTGGCCTGATGGCCAAGCCGGATGGTTCTATCATTGAAACCCCGATTACCGCTAACTTTCGCGAGGGGCTAAATATGCTGCAATACTTTATTTCCACCCACGGTGCGCGAAAAGGTTTGGCCGACACTGCATTGAAGACCGCGAATTCTGGTTATCTAACGCGTCGATTGGTAGATGTGACCCAGGATTTAGTGGTGGCTGAGGAAGATTGTGGCACTAGCAATGGTGCTGCAATGAAGGCCTTGGTTGAAGGAGGTGAGGTGATTGAAGCATTGCGGGAGCGCATACTAGGCCGTGTTGCTAGCAAGGATGTCGTCAACCCAGAAAGCAGCGAAACTCTATATGAAGCGGGCACTCTGCTGGATGAAGATATGGTGGAACGCATTGAGTCGCTGGGTGTTGACGAAGTTCACGTGCGGACGCCCCTAACATGTGAAACTCGCTATGGTTTGTGCGTCAAATGCTATGGTCGCGACTTAGGTCGAGGTGGCCCTGTGACGGTAGGTGAGGCAGTTGGCGTAATTGCCGCGCAGTCAATCGGCGAACCAGGTACCCAATTGACCATGCGTACCTTCCACATTGGTGGCGCAGCATCGCGTACTGTGGTGGCTAGTCAGGTCGAAGGTAAATCTAATGGTCAGGTGAAATACAGCGCAAACATGCGTACCGTCAGCAATACACGAGATGAGTTAGTGGTGGTAGCGCGTAGTGGTGAAATAATGGTTACCGATGATCATGGACGCGAGCGCGAGCGTCACAAGGTGCCATATGGCGCGATGTTGACCGTACGTGAGGGTAGCCTGGTTCGCGCGGGTGAAGTGCTGGCTACATGGGATCCCCATACCCGTCCTATTATTACCGAATATGCTGGCCGGGCGCGTTTTGAAAATGTAAAAGAGGGTGTTACTGTTACCAGGGAGATTGATGAAGTAACTGGATTGTCAACCTTGGTGGTGGATCCTAAGCTTGCTGGTACGCAAGGCAAGGGCGTACTGCGACCATTGGTACGCTTGCTCGACGCGGAAGGCCACGAGATCAAAATTGCCGGTACAGAATTACCAATTTCAGTGACTTTTCAGACGGGTTGTATTATCACCGTGGAAGATGGTCAGCATGTTGGCGTGGGTGAGGTGCTGGCACGTATTCCGCAAGAAAGCAGCAAGACACGTGACATTACTGGTGGTCTTCCGCGCGTGGCGGAGCTTTTTGAAGCGCGTTCGCCCAAGAATGCGGGTATGTTAGCGGAAGTTACCGGAACGGCATCGTTCGGTAAGGACACCAAGGGTAAGCAACGTTTGGTAATCACCGACATGGAAGGTGTGGCGCATGAATTTCTGATTACTAAAGACAAGCATGTGCTAGTACACGATGGGCAAATGGTGACTCAAGGCGAGATGATTGTGGATGGTCCGCGCGATCCGCATGACATTTTGCGCTTGCTGGGCGTGGCAGCGCTGGCGCGTTACATTGCCGACGAAGTGCAGGATGTGTACCGCCTGCAGGGTGTTAAGATTAACGACAGGCATATTGAGGTGATAGTGCGTCAGATGTTGCGCCGAGTGCAGATTGTGGATGAAGGTGATACTAAATTTATCCCAAAAGAGCAGGTGGAGCGTGCGGATTTGCTGCAAGAAAATGAACGTGTTGAGAAAGAAGGCAAGCAGCCAGCAACCTATGAATACATGCTGCTGGGAATTACCAAGGCTTCATTGTCTACTGATTCGTTTATTTCTGCGGCATCTTTTCAGGAAACTACGCGTGTGCTGACCGAAGCCGCGATTATGGGCAAAAGAGACGAGTTGCGTGGGCTAAAGGAGAATGTCATTGTAGGTCGATTGATTCCGGCTGGTACAGGCTTAGCTTATCATGCCGCGCGGCGAAAGCAGCGGTTAGGGACGGGTACGGTAGCAATGAAGTCGAGCGAAGAAGGGGAGCGGATTACAGAAGTGCAGGATAATCAGCTTGCTTGACAGTTAGGATATCTTTCAATAGAATGCGCGGTCTTTTTGCCCATCCATGGCTGGGCAAAGCAGTGTCGCTTATAAGGTTATTTTTTTTATATAGTTGATAAGTAAAATTTTTAGGAAAATTTAGATAATGCCAACCATCAACCAATTAGTGCGTAAACCTCGTGTTTCCGAGCCTGAGAAAAGTAAAGTTCCTGCTCTGGGCGGGAGTCCGCAAAAGCGGGGGGTGTGTACTCGTGTGTACACTACAACACCAAAGAAGCCAAACTCTGCCTTGCGTAAGGTTGCTAAGGTTCGGTTAACCAATGGTTTTGAGGTTATCTCATACATTGGTGGTGAGGGTCATAACTTGCAAGAGCACTCGGTGGTACTTATACGTGGCGGCCGTGTAAAGGATTTACCTGGTGTACGTTATCACATGGTGCGTGGTAGTTTGGATACTGCAGGTGTGAAAGACCGTAAGCAGTCCCGTTCCAAGTACGGTGCTAAGCGCCCAAAAAAGGCTTAGTGTATCGCTAGGTCTGTGGTTTGTGAATTCGTCAGTTAACATGAGGTTTTAAGATATGCCAAGACGTAGAGAAGTTCCAAAGCGCGAAATCCTTCCGGATCCAAAATATGGTAACCAAGATCTGTCTAAGTTTGTTAATGTTTTGATGGCGGCAGGTAAGAAGTCTGTTGCCGAGCGTATTCTTTACGGTGCTTTGGATCAAATTGTTAAAAAAAGTGGTAAGGATCCGATCGAGGTATTTAATTTGGCGATGGCCAATGTTAAGCCTCAGGTTGAGGTAAAAAGCCGTCGTGTCGGGGGGGCTAATTATCAGGTTCCTGTCGAGGTTCGTCCTTCGCGCCGAATGGCTTTGGCTATGCGTTGGCTCAAAGATTTTGCACGCAAACGCGGTGAAAAATCGATGGGTATGCGGCTGGCTGGAGAATTGCTCGACGCGTCAGAAAGCCGTGGAGGCGCAGTTAAAAAACGTGAAGAAGTTCATCGCATGGCTGAGGCAAACAAAGCCTTTTCGCACTTCCGGTTCTAGAAATTTATTGGCCGTTTTTGAAAGTTTTATAAATTAGGTAATCTATTGTGGCACGGAAAACATTAATCGAGCGATATCGAAATATCGGCATTAGCGCGCATATAGATGCGGGTAAAACCACAACTACTGAACGTGTTTTGTTTTACACGGGTGTGTCGCACAAAATCGGCGAAGTGCATGATGGCGCCGCAGTGATGGACTGGATGGAGCAGGAGCAGGAGCGGGGTATTACCATTACGTCGGCGGCGACGACTTGTTACTGGAAAGGAATGGATTCCAGTTTACCTGAGCATCGTATTAATATCATCGACACACCGGGGCACGTTGATTTCACAATTGAAGTTGAGCGATCGATGCGTGTGCTGGATGGCGCATGTATGGTGTATTGCGCCGTGGGTGGTGTGCAGCCACAGTCCGAAACAGTGTGGCGTCAAGCTAATAAGTATGGTGTGCCGCGTTTGGCTTTTGTTAATAAGATGGATCGCTCGGGTGCAAATTTTTATAACGTTTACGAGCAAATGCGTACTCGTTTGCGTGCCAATGTGGTGCCGATCCAATTGCCGATTGGAGCGGAGGAAAAGTTTGAGGGTGTGATTGACTTGGTGCGGATGAAGGCGATTTACTGGGATGAGGCTTCTCAGGGCATGAAGTTTGAGCTGCATGATATTCCCGCCAATCTGATGGCGTCAGCGCAAGAGTGGCGTGCGAAGATGGTGGAAAGTGCGGCCGAAGCAACCGAAGAGATAATGAATAAGTACCTCGAAGATGGCGATTTGTCCGAGGTTGAGATTAAACAATGCTTACGTATTCGTACCATTGCTGGCGAAATAGTGCCGATGTTATGTGGTTCTGCCTTCAAAAATAAGGGTGTGCAGGCCATGTTGGATGCTGTGGTTGACTATCTGCCTGCACCGACTGACATTCCGGCAGTTAAGGGCGAATTGGAAAATGGGGAAATGGGGGAACGTAAGGCGAACGACGATGAGCCGTTCTCTGCGTTGGCGTTTAAAATCATGACTGACCCATTCGTTGGGCAGTTGATTTTCTTCCGTGTGTATTCCGGTCAGTTGAAAGCGGGTGATACAGTTTACAATCCGATCAAGGGCAAAAAGGAGCGCATTGGCCGTATCTTGTTGATGCATGCTAACGAGCGAGAAGAGATCAAAGAGGTTTTTGCGGGTGATATTGCTGCTGCGGTGGGTTTAAAAGAAGCGACTACTGGTGAAACTTTGTGTGATCCGGCCAATGTGATAACGTTGGAACGTATGATATTCCCTGAGCCGGTAATTCATATTGCTGTTGAGCCGAAGACTAAGGTCGACCAAGAAAAGATGGGCATGGCGCTGAATCGTTTGGCAAAAGAAGATCCATCTTTCCGTGTTCATACTGACTTGGAGTCAGGTCAGACTATTATTTCTGGTATGGGTGAGCTACATTTAGAAGTTCTGGTTGAGCGTATGAAGCGTGAATTTAGTGTAGAGGCGAATGTTGGTGCACCGCAAGTGGCCTACCGTGAAGCGATACGTAAGATGGTCGAGGTTGAGGGTAAATTTGTTAAGCAATCTGGTGGTCGTGGCCAATTTGGTCATGTATGGTTAAAAATTGAGCCAAATGAAACGGGTAAAGGTTTTGAGTTTGTCGATGCTATTAAGGGTGGGTCAGTTCCACGGGAATTTATCCCGGCAGTTCAAAAAGGTTTGGAAGATACCTTGCCGAATGGTGTGTTAGCCGGTTTCCCTGTGGTAGATGTTAAAGTTACTCTTTTTGACGGCTCCTACCATGACGTGGATTCCAATGAAAATGCATTTAAGATGGCTGCTTCTATGGGCTTCAAGGATGGTATGCGTAAGGCTAGTCCAGTGTTGCTGGAGCCGATGATGTCGGTCGAGGTGGAAACGCCAGAGGATTATACTGGTACGGTGATGGGTGATTTGTCATCGCGCCGCGGTATGGTTCAAGGAATGGATGACATGATTGGCGGTGGAAAAATAGTGAAGGCCGAAGTGCCCTTGGCGGAGATGTTTGGCTATTCTACTGCGTTGCGTTCCGCAACCCAAGGCCGGGCTACATACACAATGGAATTTAAGCATTATACCGAAGCGCCAAAAAATGTGGCTGAAGCGGTGATGAGTAGTAGGAAATAATTTTTGAATAACTCATGAATCGTCAAATAATCAAGGAACTTTAAATCATGGCAAAGAGTAAATTTGAGCGTACCAAGCCGCACATTAATGTGGGTACAATTGGTCACGTTGATCATGGCAAAACCACCCTGACTGCGGCGATTACCACGGTGCTATCCAAGAA
>QFXJ01000028.1 GCA_003402375.1 Candidatus Nitrotoga sp. CP45 | reverse complement strand
TTTATCGTCTGGCCGAAGCGCTGGATGCCTACATACCGCAACCTATGCGCGTCATGGATGGAACTTTCTTGATGCCCGTTGAAGACGTCTTCTCTATCTCTGGTCGAGGTACCGTGGTGACTGGTCGGATTGAGCGTGGTGTCATCAAAGTGGGTGAAGAAATTGAAATCATTGGCCTCAAGCCTACTATTAAAACTATTTGTACCGGCGTGGAAATGTTCCGTAAGTTACTCGACCAAGGTCAAGCCGGAGATAACGTTGGTATACTGTTGCGCGGCACAAAGCGTGAAGAAGTTGAACGTGGTCAAGTTCTGGCTAAACCTGGCTCCATTACTCCGCATACTAAATTTTCAGCCGAAATTTACGTGCTCAGTAAGGATGAAGGTGGGCGTCATACCCCATTCTTCCAGGGTTACCGCCCACAATTTTACTTCCGGACTACTGACGTGACGGGTGCGGTTGAACTGCCAGCTGGCACTGAAATGGTGATGCCGGGAGATAATGTATCGGTGACGGTGAGCTTGATTGCCCCAATTGCGATGGAAGAGGGGCTGCGTTTCGCGATACGTGAGGGGGGGCGTACCGTCGGTGCGGGCGTGGTGGCTAAGGTGATTGAGTAAATGTGTGTGCAATGAGATGTTATATTATTGTACAATAATCAGTTGATTTGCAATTGTGGCAATAGCTACCGTAAAATAAAGTAAAAAATTTATGAAAAATCAAAATATTCGTATACGCTTAAAAGCATTTGATTATCGTCTGATTGATCAGTCCGCGTCTCGCATCGTAGAGACTGCGAAGCGTACTGGTGCGGTTGTGAAAGGTCCCATTCCTTTGCCTACTAAAATTGAGCGCTTTGATGTTTTGCGTTCTCCACATGTCAATAAGACTTCGCGTGATCAATTTGAGATTCGTACGCATTTGCGTATGTTAAATATAGTTGATCCGACTGAGAAAACTGTAGATGCGTTAATGAAGCTGGATTTGCCTGCGGGTGTAGACGTTGTAATAAAGTTACAGTAGTTGTGGGTAAGTGAATCGGCTGGCCAATTGTAGTCAGCCCCTTAAAAAGGATATAAAAATGAGCTTAGGACTTATTGGTCGAAAGATTGGTATGACCCGCATTTTTACCGATGACGGAGTGTCTCTGCCGGTGACAGTGTTGGACGTATCAAATAATCGAATTACTCAAATTAAAGCCATTAATACTGATGGTTATACTGCACTTCAGGTTACGTTTGGTGTGCGTCGTGCAACCCGCGTAACGAAAGCGGCTTCAGGTCATTTTGCTAAGGCAGGGGTGGCGGCGGGTAGTATGCAAAAAGAGTTTGTTGTTACCCCGGGCGAAATGAGTGGTCTGCAGGCGGGTAGTACGCTAAGCGCAGATTTATTTAAGATTGGCCAAAAAGTGGATGTAACTGGCGTTACTCTTGGTAAGGGTTTTAGTGGTGTAATTAAGCGTTATCATTTTAGTTCTGGTCGTGCTACGCATGGTAATTCAAAATCTCACAATGTGCCTGGCTCTATTGGGATGGCGCAAGATCCGGGTCGTGTGTTTCCGGGTAAGCGCATGTCTGGGCACTTGGGTGATGTGCAGCGTACAGTGCAAAATCTCAAAATAGTCCGCATCGACATCGATCGTCAATTATTGTTGATAATGGGTGCTGTTCCTGGCTCAAAGGGTGGGGACGTTATTGTGCGTCCAGCAGTAAAAGTAAAGGCGGGTGCATAATGGAGCTTAAGGTTATTGATGGTAAAGGCCTGGTGAGCGCTAGTATGTCCGCCTCCGATGAGCTGTTTGGTCGCGAATATAACGAGGCGTTGATTCATCAGGTGGTGATCGCATATCAGGCCAATGCTCGTTTTGGTAATAGCAAGCAAAAAGGTCGTAGTGAAATTGCGAAGAGCACGCGTAAGCCTTGGGCGCAAAAAGGGACTGGCCGTGCCCGTGCTGGTATGGCGTCTAGCCCGTTGTGGCGTGGCGGCGGCAAAATTTTTCCGAACAGCCCGGACGAGAATTTTACTCAGAAGGTTAACCGTAAGATGTATCGTGCTGGTTTGGCCTCTATTCTCTCGCAATTGGTACGCGAAGATCGCTTGACGGTGATTGACAGTCTGACGATTGAGGCGCCAAAGACCAAGCTTTTAGCAAAAAAGATGATGGATATGGGTTTTGATTCAACGCGTGTGCTGATTATTGTTAGTAATATTGATGATAATCTATATTTGTCCTCGCGTAATTTGCCAAATGTGCTTGTGTTAGAGGCTTATAAGGCCGATCCAGTAAGTCTGGTGTGCTCTCAAAAGGTGCTTGTGACGCTTGATGCCATGAGGAAATTTGAGGAGGTGTTGGCATGAGCAATCAAAAATTCAGCCAAGAGCGTTTAATGAACGTGTTGCAGGCTCCGCAGCTATCTGAAAAAGCTACGTTTGTTGCTGAGAAATACGAGCAAGTAATTTTTCGTGTTGATTCTACTGCGACGAAGCCAGAAATTAAAGCTGCTGTCGAGTTGATGTTTAAAGTGGATGTGGAGAGCGTTCAGGTTGCCCTGGTCAAGGGTAAGCAAAAACGCTTTGGCAAGTTCATGGGCCGGCGTAAAGATTGGAAGAAGGCATATGTGTGCCTCGCGCTTGGTCAGAAAATCAATTTCTCTGAGAGCGAGCAAGGATAATATGGCACTAATTAAACTTAAACCAAGCTCTCCAGGGCGACGCGCCGTTGTGCGTGTGGTTAATACTGATTTGCATAAAGGTAAGCCGCACGCGCCGTTGTTGGAAAAAAAGAACAGAACGGCTGGTCGTAACCATAATGGGCACATCACTGTCCGTCATATGGGTGGTGGACACAAAAAGAATTATCGCATAATTGACTTTAAGCGTGATAAAGATAGTGTCTCGGCTATAGTTGAGCATTTGGAATATGACCCGAATCGCAGCGCGCATGTGGCGCTCTTGTGCTACGCCGATGGCGAGCGTCGTTACATTGTGGCTCCAAGGGGGGTGATGGTAGGTTCTCAGCTGGTCAGCGGATCGGAGGCACCAATTAAAGCGGGAAACGCCTTGCCATTGCGTAATATTCCGGTGGGCTCGACTATACATTGCATTGAAATGATGCCAGGTAAAGGCGCACAGTTGGCACGTTCGGCTGGGACTTCAGTGCAGTTGTTGGCGCGTGAGGGCGGTTACGCGCAATTGCGTTTGCGCTCAGGCGAAATTCGTAAGGTTCATGTGGATTGTAAGGCGACTATAGGTGAAGTGGGCAATGCTGAGCATAGCTTGCGGTCTATCGGTAAGGCTGGTGCAATGCGTTGGCGTGGAGTACGCCCGACTGTGCGTGGTGTGGCAATGAATCCAGTGGATCACCCGCATGGGGGTGGCGAGGGAAAGACTGCTGCTGGTCGTAATCCGGTCAGTCCATGGGGTGTGCCTGCTAAGGGCTTCCGCACACGTCGTAATAAGCGCACAACGGGCATGATAGTCCGCCGCCGCTTTCAGGCTTAAGGGGTAAAAAATATGGCACGTTCGATTAAAAAAGGTCCGTTCGTTGACGCTTACTTAATAAAAAAAATTGAAATAGTGCGCGCGAACAGTGATAAGCGGCCAGTGAAAACGTGGTCGCGTCGTTCTACGGTTCTTCCCGAATTTGTTGGTCTAACCATTGCTGTTCATAACGGTAAGCAACATATTCCTGTGTATATCTCCGAGAATATGGTGGGTCACAAGCTTGGTGAATTCTCGTTGACCCGCACTTTCAAAGGACATGCTGCTGACAAAAAAGCAGTAGTCAAGAAAAAATAAGGAGGCATGATGAATACAGTTGCGGTAGTGAGAGGGGTTCGACTTTCGGCTCAAAAAGGTCGTTTGGTAGCGGATCAAATTCGTGGCTTGCCAGTTAATAAGGCCATAAATACACTAGCTTTTAGTCCAAAAAAAGCTGCTGTAATTATTAAAAAAGGCTTGGAGTCCGCGGTTGCTAATGCAGAGCATAATAATGGTGCTGACATTGATGATTTAAAGGTTGCTACTATTTACGTGGATAAAGGTACATCGCTAAAGAGGACGTCGGCTCGCGCTAAGGGACGAGGCAATAGCATCGAAAAACAGACCTGTCACATTACGATTATTGTCGGGAGCTAAAACAGATATGGGACAAAAAATCCATCCAATCGGTTTCCGATTGAGTGTTCAGAAAAACTGGACTTCAAAGTGGTATGCTAACAGCAAGAACTTTGCCGGAATGCTTCTTAAGGATATAGAAGTGCGCAGTTACCTGAAGAAAAGGCTTTTTGGTGCAGGTGTATCAAAGATCGTCATCGAACGACCTGCCAAAAATGCTAAAATTACAATTTATACAGCTCGTCCTGGTGTTGTGATTGGTAAAAAAGGTGAAGATATTGAATCCCTGCGGGCTGAGTTGAGAAGACGTATGGAATTGCCTGATGTTGCGCTTAATATTGAAGAGGTGCGAAAACCTGAAATTGATGCTCAGTTAATTGCGGAAAGTATTACCTCGCAGTTGGAAAAACGCATCATGTTTCGTCGTGCTATGAAGCGGGCTATGCAGAATGCAATGCGCCTTGGTGCTCAAGGCATAAAAATCATGAGTGCTGGTCGTCTTAACGGAATCGAAATTGCGCGAACTGAGTGGTATCGCGAAGGACGAGTTCCGCTGCATACTTTGCGTGCTAATATTGACTATGGTACCGCTGAGGCTAAAACGACTTATGGCATAATCGGGGTCAAAGTTTGGGTCTATAAAGGTGATCATGCTGAAGTGGACGAGGTGTCTTTGCCTATAGTGTCTGAACCTGAAAAAAGAGTAAGAAAGTCGGGGGCGAAACATGCTACAGCCAGCTAGAAGAAAATATCGTAAGGAGCAAAAAGGTCGTAATACTGGGGTTGCTACACGGGGTAATAAGGTTAGCTTCGGTGAATTTGGTCTTAAGGCTGTTGCTCGTGGTCGTTTAACGGCTCGTCAGATTGAGGCGGCGCGGCGCGCCATGACTCGTTATATTAAGCGTGGTGGACGAATTTGGATTCGCATTTTTCCGGATAAACCGATTTCACAAAAACCCGCTGAAGTGCGTATGGGTAACGGTAAGGGTAGTCCGGAGTATTATGTTGCCGAAATTCAGCCTGGTAAAATGTTGTATGAAATGGATGGTGTGGATGAGTTAATAGCTCGGGAAGCGTTTCGCTTGGCTTCTGCTAAATTGCCTATTGCCACTACGTTTGTAATTAGACAGGTAGGAGCATAAAACAATGAAAGCCGATGAATTAAGAGTGAAATCAATAATGGATTTAAATAATGAGTTGTTGTCGTTAACCAAGGCTCAATTTGGCTTGCGTATGCAGGTGGCAACACAGCAGTTGAGTAACAATAGTCAGCTTCGCAAAATTCGTCGAGACATTGCTCGTGTGAAAACTATATTGACTGAAAAAGGTACTCAATAATGAGTGTAATAAATTTAAAACGAACGCTTGCTGGTGTGGTTGTAAGCAATAAAATGGACAAAACCGTTACCGTACTGGTTGAGAGAAAGATTAAACATTCTTTATTGGGTAAAGTCTTGCGTGTTTCAAAAAAATATCATGCTCATGATGAAAATAATGAATTTCTTCAGGGGGATTTGGTATTTATTGAAGAATGTCGACCATTGGCTAAAACCAAAAGTTGGCGTGTGACTAAATTGGCAGAAAAATCTCAAGCGGTTTGACACTGCATTTTTGTTAAAATTGGTAATTAATTGTGTTTATTACTTGCCTTATTTGACAATGTTGCATATACTACGAATCTTCGTTTCACTGCTGCTCCGGTTGGCAGCGATCTAACCCAAACGGGTTCCAAAACTAGCCGTCATACCGCGGATAAAGTTGGAGTATAAATTATGATACAAATGCAATCTATTTTGACTGTTGCTGATAATACCGGTGCGCGTTCAGTAATGTGCATCAAGGTGTTGGGTGGTTCAAAATGTCGGTACGCAGCTATAGGGGATGTAATTAAGGTCAGCATAAGAGATGCTGCGCCCCGTGCTCGTGTAAAAAAGGGTGAAGTATATAGTGCGGTGGTGGTGCGTACGGCTAAAGGTGTGCGTCGTCCAGATGGGTCTTTGATAAAGTTTGATGGTAATGCTGCGGTTCTTCTGAATGCGAAACTTGAGCCGATTGGTACTCGAATCTTCGGTCCGGTTACGCGTGAATTGCGTACTGAGCGGTTTATGAAAATTGTATCGCTCGCCCCTGAGGTTTTGTAAATGGCGGGGGGTATTGTAAGCGATGGTGTAACGCAGTCTAAGGAATAGTCATGCGCAAAATTAAGAAAAATGATGATGTGATCATTATTGCGGGAAAAGATAAGGGTAGTCGTGGTAAGGTGTTGCGTGTGCTTGATGATCGTTTGTTGGTAAGTGGCGTTAATATGGTTAAAAAACATCAGAAGCCAAATCCTGTAAAAGGATTGACTGGTGGTGTCGTGGCTGTGGAGACGTCGATCCATGCTTCCAATGTTGCTGTTTACAATGCGATATCAAAAAAGGCTGATCGTGTGGGTGTTAAAATGCTGGAAGATGGTCGCAAAATGCGCGTCTTTAAGTCGAGTGGTGATGTAGTTGGCGCGTAAAAGGGGGGATAGCATGGCTCGTCTATATGATTTTTATAAGGGTACGGTAGCTCCGGAGTTGATGAAGAAGTTTGGCTATAAGTCCATCATGGAAGTGCCACGTATAGAAAAGATCACTCTAAATATGGGTGTTGGTGAGGCGGTTGCGGATAAAAAAGTTATGGAGCATGCGGTTGGCGATATGCAAAAAATTGCCGGGCAAAAGCCGGTGGTGACCAAATCCAAAAAATCTATCGCGGGTTTTAAGATTCGTGAAAATTATCCTGTTGGGTGCAAAGTTACCTTGCGCAAAGTTCGTATGTATGAATTTCTAGATCGTTTGGTGTCTGTAGCTATCCCGCGGATTCGCGACTTTCGTGGTATTTCTGGGAAGGCGTTTGATGGTCGTGGCAATTACAATATGGGCGTCAAGGAGCAGATTATCTTCCCGGAGATCGAATATGATAAAATCGATGCATTGCGTGGCATGAACATTACTATCACTACTAGTGCGAAGACCGACGAAGAAGCGCGTGCGCTCCTTTTGGCTTTCAAATTTCCGTTGAAGAACTGAGGGCAAAATGGCTAAAGCAGCTGTTGTTAATCGTGAACAAAAACGTCGTGACATTGTAAAAAAATACTCTATTAAGCGTGCTGAGCTGTTGGCAACTATAGTTAACGTTAAGTTAAGCGACGAGGATCGTTATGTTGCGCGCCAAAAATTGCAGGCGCTTCCGCGAAACTCTAGCCCTGTACGTTTGCGTAATCGCTGCTCATTAACCGGCCGTCCGCGTGGTGTTTTCAGTAAGTTTGGTCTGGGTCGTATCAAGTTGCGTGAATTTGTAATGCGTGGCGAGGTTCCTGGTGTAATTAAGGCAAGCTGGTAGGGGTGAACTATGAGTATGAGTGATCCGATCTCCGACATGCTGACGCGCATTAGAAATGCGCAGATGGCGGAAAAAATAAATGTAAAGATGCCGTCTTCCAAATTAAAAGTGGCAATTGCTCAAGTATTGCAAGATGAGGGTTATGTGGAAGGGTATGATATTACTAGCGTAGATGGTAAGTCTACGTTAGAAATCGGTCTGAAATACTATGCGGGGCGACCTGTGATTGAGAAGATTCAGCGCGTAAGTCGTCCTGGTCTGCGCATGTATAAGGGTTGCGATGATATACCTAATGTAATGAATGGCTTGGGTATTGCTATTGTGTCTACTTCAAAAGGGTTGATGACTGACCGCAAAGCACGTGCCAATGGGATTGGTGGCGAAGTGTTGTGCATAGTCGCGTAACGGGGTAATTATGTCTAGAGTCGCTAAAAATCCTATAGTTTTGCCTGCTGGTGTCGAAGTCACGCTGGTCACCAATGAAGTTTCTGTTAAGGGTCCGTTGGGAATAATGAAGCAAGGGCTGAGCAACGATGTCGTTGTGCGGCAAGAAGGTAAGGAGTTGCTGTGCAAGGCTAGTAATGAATCTGCAAAAGCGGATGCTATGTCGGGCACTATTCGTGCGCTGATTGCTAATATGGTACAGGGTGTGACCAAGGGTTTCGAGCGCAAACTGACCTTGGTTGGCGTTGGTTATCGTGCCCAAGCTACTGGTGACACTCTTAATCTGACTCTTGGTTTCTCCCATCCTGTAGTTTATAAAGTTCCTGTTGGTGTTACTGTTTCGACGCCGACTCAAACTGAGGTTGTATTAAAAAGCACAAATAAGCAGCAGGTTGGTCAAGTCGCCGCTGAGATTCGCGCGTTCCGTGAACCTGAACCATACAAGGGTAAGGGGGTTCGTTATGCCGAAGAGGTGGTGAAGTTGAAAGAAACTAAGAAAAAATAATTGAGGTTGATAATGTTTATCAAGAATGATGCGCGTCAGCGCAGGGCTCGTAAAACGCGTGCTAAAATTGCCGGTCAAAAATCGATTCGTTTGGCGATACGTCGCAGTAATTTACACATTTATGCTCAAGTAATTTCTGCTTGCGGCAGCAAAGTGTTAGTGAGTGCTTCTACTTTAGAGGCTGAGGTACGAAAAGAATTTGCTAACGGGGGCAATATCGCAGCGGCTATATTGGTGGGAAAGCGTATCGCTGAAAAAGCAAAAAGCGCTGGTATTGCTGAAGTCGCTTTTGACCGTTCTGGCTACAAATATCATGGTCGCGTAAAAGCGCTTGCTGCTGCGGCGCGTGAGCATGGCTTGAAGTTCTAACTTGAGGTGAATGATGGCTAAAGCGCAGGGAAGAATGCAGCAATCAGAAGATCGTGGTGATGGTCTTATTGAGAAGATGATTTCGATTAATCGTGTAACTAAGGTGGTAAAGGGGGGTCGCATTATGGGATTCGCTGCGCTTACCGTGGTTGGAGATGGCGATGGTCGTATAGGCATGGGTAAGGGGAAATCTAAGGAGGTGCCGGTTGCTGTACAAAAGTCGATGGAAGAGGCACGTCGAAAAATGATTAATGTTAATTTAAATAAGGGCACTCTACACCATACGGTGATTGGGCGTCATGGTGCTGCTAAGGTTTACATGCAACCAGCATCAGAAGGTACTGGAATTATTGCGGGTGGCGCGATGCGCGCTGTGTTTGAGGCAGTGGGTGTGCATAATGTATTGGCTAAATGCATTGGTTCAAGTAATCCATACAACGTAGTGCGCGCAACTCTTAATGGACTGCAGGCTATCAATTCTCCATCTGAAATTGCTGCCAAGCGTGGTATGAGCATTGAAGAAATTCAGGGGTAATGTAATGGTTCAGTCTCAGCAGAAAGTTAAAATAACAGCCGGAATGCTTCACGTAACGCTGATTAAAAGCGTGATTGGCACCAAAGAATCGCATCGTGCCTGTGTGCGTGGGTTGGGTTTGCGCCGTTTGAATCATACCGTCATGGTGGAAGATACGCCAGCTGTCCGAGGCATGATTAATAAGGTTTATTACTTGGTTAAGTGCGAGGTATAAATGCAACTCAATAAAATTAAGCCTGCAGAAGGTTCTACACACGTTAAGCGTCGTGTTGGGCGTGGTATTGGTTGCGGTCTGGGTAAAACTTGTGGTCGTGGTCATAAAGGTCAGAAATCGCGTTCCGGCGGTTTTCATAAGGTTGGGTTTGAAGGTGGTCAGATGCCCCTGCAACGTCGTTTGCCAAAGCGCGGTTTCATATCTTTGACTCGTTATGACAGCGCTCAAGTGCGCTTATCTGACCTGGAAAAAATGACGGTTGATGTGATTGACTTGTTAGCATTGAAGCAAGCTGGAGTCGTTCCTGCTGCTGCACTGATCGTTAAAGTGGTGATGTCTGGCGAGATCAATCGTTCCGTTAAATTACAAGGTTTGTTGCTTACCAAAGGTGCTCGTGCTGCTGTTCAAGCAGCTGGTGGTAGTATTGCAGAGTAATGGTGGGCTCCGTGGATGTAGTATCTAAAAAGCGTTTGAATAATGGAAAGTATGGCGATCTTGGCCGCCGTTTGTGGTTTTTGTTGGGCGCGCTGATAGTTTACCGCATTGGTGCGCATATACCAGTTCCGGGTATTGATCCTGTCGTGCTAGCTGAATTGTTTAATTCGCAAAAAAGTGGCATTTTGGGCATGTTTAACATGTTTTCTGGCGGCGCTCTTTCGCGTTTTACGATTTTAGCATTGGGCATAATGCCATATATATCTGCTTCTATTATTATGCAACTGGCCACATATGCTGTGCCGCATCTGGAGCAGTTGAAAAAAGATGGAGAGGCTGGACGTCGTAAGATTACTCAGTATACTCGCTATGGTACTTTGGTGTTGGCGTTGTTTCAGGCATTTGGCATGTCTGTGGCGTTGCAATCTCAGTCTGGCCTGGTTGTGCATCCCGGTGTTATGTTTCAGTTGACAACAGTGATGACATTGTTGTCTGGCACTATGTTTTTAATGTGGCTAGGGGAGCAAATTACTGAGCGTGGTTTGGGCAATGGGATTTCTCTGATTATTTTTGCCGGAATTGCCGCTGGATTACCTAATGCAATTGGTAGTACTTTAGAGTTGGCGCGGACGGGTGCATTTTCTATCCCGCTTGTGTTGTTGCTGTTGTTTGGTTCCGTTGGAATTACTGCTTTAGTGGTGTTTGTTGAGCGGGGCCAGAGAAAAATTCTTGTTAATTATGCCAAGCGTCAGGTTGGAAATAAGATTTATGGCGGTCAAAGCTCGCATTTGCCACTGAAGGTGAATATTGCTGGAGTAATTCCGCCAATTTTTGCTTCAAGCATAATTTTGTTCCCGGCTACTTTAGCGGGTTGGTCTGCTACCGGTCAAGGCCTGACTTGGTTAAAGGATTTTAGTGAAATGCTGTCGCCCGGCCAGCCTATATATGTTATGTTGTATGCGTCGGCGATTGTTTTCTTTTGTTTTTTTTATACCGCACTAGTTTTTAATCCAAAAGAGACGGCGGAAAATTTGAAGAAAAGTGGTGCTTTTTTGCCAGGTATACGTCCGGGTGATCAGACAGCCCGTCATATAGAAAAAATTATTCTACGCCTAACTTTGGTTGGTGCGGTGTATGTGACATTAGTCTGTTTATTGCCTGAATTTTTGGTTGTAAAGTGGAATGTGCCATTTTACTTTGGTGGAACATCGTTATTAATTATGGTGGTGGTAACCATGGATTTTATGGCGCAAGTTCAATCATATTTGATGACGCATCAGTATGAAAGTTTGTTAAAGAAGGCAAACTTTAAGGGCGGATTGGTTCGCTGATGGCCAAAGAAGATGCGATGCAAATGCTAGGAGAGGTTGTTGAGTCTCTTCCTAATGCAACTTTTCGTGTGAAATTAGAGAACGGTCATGTCGTTCTGGGTCATATCTCAGGTAAAATGCGTATGCACTACATTCGTATTTTGCCAGGTGATAAGGTTACAGTTGAACTGACCCCTTATGATCTGACTAAGGGGCGGATTACGTTTCGCGCTAAGTAGTAGTTACCTGTAGATTCGAGGAGAGGGAAATGAAAGTACATGCGTCGGTAAAAAAAGTGTGTCGTAATTGTAAAATAGTACGGCGTAAAGGGGTGGTTCGCGTGATCTGTAGTAGTGATGCACGCCACAAGCAGCGCCAGGGCTAAATGAGTGTGAGCCAAGCTTTCTCTCAGGTGGCAATTTTTAATGCCTTTTTAAACGATAGGGTAGTTGTATGGCTCGTATTGCAGGGGTAAATATTCCAAACCATCAACACACTGTAATCGCGTTGACTGCGATCTATGGTGTCGGTACCACTCGAGCGCGTAAAATATGCGCTGCTGTAGGGGTTAATGCCGCCACCAAAATAAAAGATCTCGCCGATGCGGAAATGGATAAGTTGCGCGACGAAGTTGCTAAATTTACTGTGGAAGGTGATTTGCGTCGAGAAATTTCGATGAACATCAAGAGGTTGATGGATTTGGGTTGCTATCGAGGTTTGCGCCATCGCCGTGGGTTGCCAGTACGAGGTCAGCGAACTCGTACTAATGCGCGTACTCGCAAAGGTCCGCGCAAGTCTGTCGCTGGCGCCAAGAAGTAATTTCGAGAGGATTGATTATGGCTAAAACGAATGCGCGAGTGCGCAAGAAAGTAAAAAAGAACGTAGCCGAAGGTATTGCCCATGTGCATGCTTCATTTAATAATACTATTGTGACAATTACTGACCGCCAAGGGAATGCTTTGGCGTGGTCAACTAGTGGCAGTAATGGTTTTAAAGGCTCGCGTAAAAGTACGCCGTTTGCAGCTCAAATTGCTGGTGAGACTGCTAGTAAGGCGGCTCATGAATGTGGTGTTAAAAACCTTGAAGTGCGCATTAAAGGACCGGGTCCTGGTCGTGAGTCGGCGGTGCGTGCTTTAAATGCGGCAGGTTTTAAAATTACTAGTATTTCTGACATTACGCCAGTTCCCCACAATGGTTGTCGTCCGCCAAAAAAGCGTCGTATCTAATTTTAGGAGATAGCCTTGGCTAGAAATCTTGATCCAAAGTGCCGTCAGTGCCGTCGTGAAGGCGAAAAACTGTTTTTGAAGGGCGAAAAATGTTTTACCGACAAATGTGGGGTTGAGCGACGTGCTTACCCTCCGGGTCAGCACGGGCAAAAGAAAAATACCCGGTTATCTGATTACGGTGGGCAACTACGCGAGAAGCAGAAAGTGCGCCGTATTTATGGCATGCTTGAGCATCAGTTCCGCTTGACGTATCGCTCTGCAGAAATACAGCGCGGTATCACTGGTGAAAATTTATTGCAATTGCTGGAATCTCGCCTAGATAACGTGTCTTATCGTATGGGTTTTGGTGCATCTCGTTCGGAGGCGCGTCAAGTAGTTCGTCACAATGGTATTTTGATAAATGGAAAACGTGTAAATATACCATCCTATCAGGTTCGCGCTGGTGATGTGGTCGAAATAGCAGATAATGCTAAGATGCAGCTACGAGTTAAAGCATCCTTGCAAGCAGCTGAGCAACGAGGTTTTCCTGAGTGGGTGGAGGTTGATTCTAAGGCTATGAAAGGTATATATAAGTCTAAGCCCCAGCGTTCGGAATTACCCGCATCAATTAATGAGCATCTTATTGTCGAGTTGTATTCCAAGTAATTTATGCGGAGTCGGATATGCACAACAATGATTTTCTGAAACCCCGCATTATCGAAGTGCAAAGAGTTTCTAGCATGCAAGCTAGAATTGTAATGGAGCCTTTTGAACGTGGCTATGGACATACGCTTGGCAATGCTTTGCGTCGAATATTGTTGTCTTCTATGCCTGGCTATGCTCCGACGGAGGTAAAAATTGCAAGCGTTTTACATGAATATTCGTCTATTGATGGTGTGCAGGAAGATGTAGTTGAGATATTGCTTAATTTAAAGGGTCTAGTGATCAAGCTTCATAACTCTAACATGGCGATACTTACTCTTAAAAAAGAAGGTGTTGGTGTTGTGACGGCGGGTGATATTACCGTTGATGCGGACACTGAGGTGATTAATCCCTCACATGTCATTGCGCATCTGACTGCAGGTGGTAAATTAGATATGGAAATTAAGGTTCAACAAGGTAGAGGATATGTATCTGCTATTGCGCGTCAGGGTCCAATAGAAAATCGTGCGATTGGACATATTGCACTTGATTCATCTTTTAGTCCAGTAAGTCGTGTTAGCTATGCGGTTGAAAGCGCGCGTGTGGAACAGCGCACGGATTTAGACAAACTAATAATGGAAATTGAAACTAATGGTGCCATTGATCCTGAAGATGCTATTCGGTATGCTGCTCGTATATTAGTCGATCAGTTTTCAGTATTTGCTGCATTGGAAGGTACACCAGCGCCTGTGGAAAAGCCGCAAACTCCTAAGGTCGACCCGATGTTGTTGCGCCCGGTGGATGATTTGGAGTTGACTCCGCGTTCTTCAAATTGCCTTAAAGCACAAAGTATCCATTATGTTGGTGATTTAATTCAGAATACTGAAAATGATTTGTTACGCACTCCTAACTTGGGTCGTAAGTCTTTGAACGAAATCAAACAGGTACTTGCTGAGCATGGTTTGTCATTGGGAATGAAATTGGAAAATTGGCCTGTGCCAATAGAGAAGTAAGAAAGGGTATTTATGCGTCATCGTTTAGGACTAAGAAAACTTAATCGTACTAGCAGTCATCGGTTGGCAATGTTACGCAACATGATTACTTCTTTGTTACGTCATGAAGCTATAAAGACCACTTTACCCAAGGCAAAGGAATTGCGTCGTGTAGCTGAACCAATCTTGACTCTGGGTAAAAATCCTAGTTTGGCTAACAGGCGTTTGGCTTTTGATCGGTTGCGTGACCGTGAAATGGTTACTAAGCTGTTTGATGAGCTTGGCCCACGTTATGCAACTCGAAATGGTGGATATTCTCGAATTTTTAAATTCGGTTTTCGTAAAGGAGACAATGCACCAATGGCATTGATTGAATTGTTAGATCGACCGTTGGATACTAAGTTGGTCGAAGCTGAATCCGCCTAAGAATAAACATGCAATTAAGAGCAGGATTGGCTCCATACTGTTCGGATAAATAAAGATCAGTTGTACTAAGCCATTGCTCCTAAGTAAGCGCAAATGGTACAAATCATAACAGTTTTGAATACCGGAGCCTAGTTAAGTGACTGTCTGTGTGTCAGTCTTTTGGCTAGAGTATATCTGACTGGGTACATTCACAAAACTCTCGAAGAACACTGGCTACAACAGCCTGTGTTCAGCAGTTTTTCGGCTTTTGCAGGCGGTCTACTACTGCATAGTACTCAGTTTTACCCTGGGTTGGTCTCTACGAGGAAGTATTTGTTGTCATTGCGCAGGATTTTGTCTAGCACGGTTCAGCCCGACGTCTGCATCGGTATCAAAACACACAGTGAACTGCGTAACAAGATCGGCATGCGCCTGTTGTATGTGCTGATGACGCGCGCCTGTGTGCCGTTGGTTGGCCAGCCCAGCCCCGACAAATACCCACCCTTCTATGCGGGTTTGTGGCTCGGGGCGATTGATGGTGACAATTTCTAGGTACCCCGATGAAGATGAGGAGGCTAACGTCAAGTATAGCTTGTCTGCCCTAACAGCCGGACGGGCATGTAGGCTATTCGCAGGCACTCTAACCGTACTCGTGGAGTTATGCTTCCATACCAATCGTGAGTGCCAACATTGGCTCTTTTCGCACCAGCGAATGAGAAGTATGCCAATGACTTCTTCCGATGCGGATTCAATTCCCGCCATTCCACCGATAATAAAACCCAAAATGATCTTAATAGTCCGACGTATATTTTAGGCACATTTTCAACATAGTTGACCAGGTTTTGTCATCGAGGGGAAAATCGGATACTGCGGTTCATGTAATTGAAATCGTTATTTATCGGCAGTCTTTAAGGCTTGAGCACTCATTATCATTTTAGCTCTCCATTCGCGCGCCGTTGTGCCGAATTTCGTGCGGAACGCGCGTGAAAAATGGGATGAGTTGTTAAACCCGCAGTTATATACAATTTGGCTAATTGTTAAATGCGATTTGGCCGGATCTTGTAGCGCTAATTTGCACGCGAGAAGGCGGCGTGTCCAGATCCATGCGCTGAATGTTTGCTCTTTTACTTTGAACAAGCGGTGGATATGAGCTGGCGAAATCTGCAGGGCTTGGGACACGTTCTGGATCGACAATTCTGGATTATTCAGGTTTTTAAAGACGTACTGCTTGATCCGAGTTATGTGGAACAGTTCTAAGTTTGGCTTAGTTGTGTCGGCCTTGGTGGAAAATTCGGCCACGTTTGCAGCGAATATTTCGGCTAATGCATTTGCGGCGTGGGTTATGGTATGCGTGGACAAGGTTTCGAACGAGGTCTGAAAGTAACTGTCGGCCATCAAGGTTAGCAGCTTCGTTGTCGGGTTGTGACTATCTAAGGTAGTCGCTGTCAGTGCATCGATCGCCGGACTTATCGCTCGCATCATCTCTGCGGGAAAGATCAGCACGGTCTGTGAAAACGCGGCGTCAAATGTTAACTCATAGCGCCGGGCGCTCGAGTACAGGGCCATGTCTCCTGAGACGAGCTTGGCCTCGCGGCCATCCTGCCGTACGAAGCTGCTGCCTTGGCGCTGAATGTTCAGCAAAAAATACTCTTCATCCGCTTGCGCTATGAGCGGTGCCGTGCGCGCCACATGCTGGGCACACGACTCCACTTGTGAGACATCCACATGCGCGATTTTGCGTAATTGAATGGATCCATGAAACTGCGCTTGGTCTGCAATCGATTTACAATCAACCTGAATTAAATGCTGACAGACTATGTCAGCCCAGAACGCTGATTTTTCCTCTTTGCATACTGAGTTAGTCGACACGCACTTAATTCCTACAGTGGCTTGCGGGTGATTATTCATATGCATTGGTTAATGCTTGCCATGAGACGGTCAGCAAAGTATTGCGATACTTATGGCAAAGCTATAATTTTTAATTAAGTTATATTAAAAAACTTTTTATAAACTTGGCGCTCGTTATGAAGCAAGCGGGTGTAAGTATGTTCATTGGTTTTATACGTCAAATAATGAAAGCGCATACTGGCCAATCGTAAGGAATATTGTTACGTATTGACCCGGCCAGGATAGATTTCAACTTGTATGGCGGTCAAATTTCTAACGGTACCTCCCACTTCATACTTCGCTTGGCTGCATTAATAAGAGCAATTAAATTTTCTTATGATACCTGATGCGTAATTTCCCATGTTTTATATTATTTCTATAATTTAACTTACTAGATAGAGCTTGACCGCCGCAACTACTGAATAGCGCATTTCTTAGCGCAACGAGCAGTCCATTATCGGCAACCTATATCAATTGCTTGTTATAGCATCTTTATGATTCCAAACAGTATCGCTAACTTGAGAAATTGTCAAAACCTCAGCGAGCAACGCTAGTATATATAAACATCGCCATATGACAATTGCCCGCAATACTTTGTATGAAGACATGGCGCATCAGTCGATCGAGGAAGCTCCACATTATGTGACAGCGATCACCGACATGGCAGACCATAAGGAAGTAATTTCCTCTGAGGACATTTACACAACCAATGGGATCAAATTAATTACAAAGAACACGACTATTGGTGGTAGTCAGCGTGAAGGGTTGATAAGGCACAAGCTGTGTAAACCGATCGACCAAAGCCTCATAGTCCAGAACGGTGTCACGGTGGATTCCTTGGCAAGAGAAGTCACTCGCCTAATCAAAGAAAACCCCAACCTGCAATATTTGGCGGCCTTCAATGGAGATTTACGGGCATTGCCTCAAGAACTCGTCCTTCTGGTGTTATCACCGCATATAGCGTTCAAACTTACTGTTGCCAAAGAGCAGCATCCGCATTTATACCAACACCTACTGCTTGTGACTTTGATTGCCCACTATTTGGCAGTACGTAAAAAACTGTCTGGAACGGACATGGAAAATCTGCTGTGTGCAGCCTTGTTTCATGATTTGGGCGAGCTTCATATCAATCCTGCATTGCTGAATTCAACAAACCACCTTAGTGAAACAGAGCGTTGCCACATCTATGCACATCCAATTGCAAGCTATCTTATTGTCCGTGAAGTGGCAGGCATTGACCCCGCTGTTTCAACCGCGATTCTACAGCACCATGAGAGGCAGGATGGCAGCGGTTATCCTTATGGGTTGCATGGTGATCAAATTGGAACTATAGCCCGTATCGTCAGCGTTGCCGATGTCTGCGCTTCCATTTTTGCGCGCTTTGGTTCTAATCTACGGTTGGCCACCTTGATGCGCCTAAATGTAAAAAAGTACGACCCTGAATTACTCTCCTTTGTTCATGAAGGGTTTGGCCGCATGACCAACTGCACTGTCGCCGCCAACAATACTGAGTTACCCCGGCTCGAGGCGGTTTCCCAACTATTTGAGACATGGAGTGAGTTTCGCGCTGTACTTGGTCTGTTAGCTACTGATAGTAGTAGTTTGGCTGGAGAGCTGGAGTTTATGTTCGATCGCATGGCGAATTTACGTTCAATGCTTTTTCAATTCGGCTTCGACCCAGGCAGTTTGGAGTTACTGGTTGAAATCGCGATGGCTGATCCCCAGATTGCCAACGAATTGACTGCGGTGTTAGACGAATTAGATTGGCAATTCATAGACCTCGAACGGGAGATTTGCCGCCGCAGAGAGATCATCCGTGTGGTCTTGAACGAAGGTGAAAACCATCATCTCGATAGCTGGACTAAAGAATTGCTCGCCTACCTCGCAACGCGATGACACGTTATCATTATTGTGTTGCAACAAGTTCTGGCCAGATTACTGAGGTTAGCCTGACAAAGATCATTGCGGACTTATAAGTGCGTCGGTGAGCTGTCTTAATCAGAGACGGATAAAAGTATAATCCGGAATTTGTAGTGCAAAGCCATGTGATGGAGTAGTCTGCAAATTTACTCAATGCATTTAGAAGGCCAACACGACTGCAGGCGCTAAAAAGGTATCGCCGCTCGATTGGTGCAGGCGTAAAATGAAAAGAGTATAGCCCCACAATGTTATTGTCAGCTAATGCAATTAAATACTAGCAACGATCCTGCTTTGCAGATTAACGATAGCGATATATGAAAACAATTACGCCTATAGAATTGGCTCGACAGGCCTTTATACAACTTTCCAATGACAAGAGTCCGCCAACACCGGACAATTATCGACGTGCCTATAACAAGATTGCAGGAATTGAGTTTGTAGATCATTCCGTAATTCTTAGTAAATCTCTGGAAAAAGTTTTATATGAGATGGGCAAGGAACGTCCCAAGTTGGTGGCCGTTGCGCAGTCTATTCATAAGTTGGTTGAAAAACCTGACCAAACCAAGTTGGAGCAGCTGCTTCGTAGCCTTTTTTCAACAGGAACTGGTGAAGCTGTTGGAGTGAATTGGACTACGCTTTTACGCTCGCTGCTAAAGCAATTAGAAGTAAACCATGGAAATCTTAGTCTGAGTAAAAAAATTGAAAACTTGAATCGCATATTAATCAAGTTTGCCAATGATCCCAATCAATTGGGTCAAAAGATGCATATCTTAATCACGTCTTGGGGGGAAGGTCAGATAACCCATCAAGCTACTGAAATAAGTCACTTCCATGCGCAAGAAGCAGCACAAGAAAAAAAATTTACAATTCAGAAAATTGTTCAGTCATCCAACCCAGTAGCTAATACTGATGATAGTCAGCGGGAACTGGCAATTATTTGGCGCGATATGCTGATCAGAGCCGTTAATTTAGCGGTCGTTCCACAACTTGCTAACATTGCAGGCGCGGCTCAGAGAATAGAAGCATTGCTAAAACGCGTGCGCGAATCTCTGTCCATAGAAGAAGCGAATTCACTGGGCGAGGCATTAAAATCCACGTTACTCCGAGCGGAGTTACAAAATGATTCGCAACGCCGCATGCAGGAAATGCTTATTCAAATGTTGCGGCTGCTGGTTTCCAGCATGGGCGAATTGACCATAGAAGACGAATGGTTTCATGGGCAAATTACAATCGTTCAAGAGATCATTTCAAAACCGATTGATATTGATTTACTTTACAACGCAGAAAATAGTCTCAAAGAATTGATCTACAAGCAATCACATATCAAGCAAGGGCTTAATGAGGCTAAAGAAGCCATTAAAAAAATGGTGGTCACTTTTGTAAGTAATTTGGCAGATATAACAGAGAGCGCGGGTAACTATCAGTTTAAAATAAAGAATTATCAGGAACAAATCACATCGATACATGACGTAACTAATTTAAGCGCCATACTTGAAAATTTGGTAGGCGACATACGAAAGATGAGTGCGGATGCGCAACGTAGTCATACAGCTTTCCAAGAAACTCAAAAAAAAGTGGATGAAGCAGAGAAGCAAATTAATGAACTCACTACAAAGCTTGATTATATAAGCGAAGTTGCGCATCAAGATTTTTTAACGGGTGCGCTGAATAGACGTGGTATGGATGCTGCACTGGTGCGGGAATTTGAAAGGGCTGATAGACATGGCACACCTCTAACCCTTGCAATGATAGATATTGACCATTTCAAAGAAATCAATGATAGATTAGGGCATTCTACCGGTGATGTGGCGCTTGTACACTTGGCTAAAGTTGTGAAGAGCATAATACGCAGTACTGATGTACTGGCCCGCTATGGAGGCGAAGAATTTATTATTATTCTTCCTGGCACAAAGGAAGATGATGCAATAGAGGTAATAAAAGGGGTGCAGCGCGATTTAACTAAGAATTTCTTCTTACAAAATAATGAGCGTGTATTAATTACGTTTAGCGCTGGCGTGGCAGAGCGATTTTCGAATGAGACAGTTGATGAGGTATTACCAAGAGCTGATGCTGCACTTTATATGGCAAAACAGACTGGGCGCAATCGAGTGATTGGCGCGTCAGAGCTTAAACAATAGTCTTGTTTTTATGAATAGTGGTAGCGCAATCTTTCGTATAGAACGGCCCAGGCGTATCAATGGGCAATTAATTACACTTGCTAAGTGGCTGGTTATCGGTGCGAACGAATGATTTAATTTGTGCTTTATGCATCCTTGCCCATCATTACATATGCCAGATAAATAGAGTGGAATGATGCAAGTCATTTACCTGCACGGTTTCATGCTGTGTTTGATCAAGTACGCTAAAGGTGCTGCTGATAAACATTGTGCCAGGACGCATTTCGGCGCGTGCCTTGTGCCAGAGTTTACCCATTGGCACTGGTGAGAGGTAGGCAAACACCACGTCATACTGCGATAAATCGCAGTTCCACAAACTTCCCCACTTCACCCGGCAATTGCGGTGGCTGCCTAGCCTAATACGCAACCAACTCCAGAAAAATGGCAAGGGTGCTGCCTCCACGCCGATATAGCGTCCGTCCGGGCGAACGTTGGCAAGATGTGTTAACACCCCACCCAAGCCAGAACCCAAATCAATGAAGGTGAAATTTGAATTAGCTTTTGCGGCAGGCAGTAAATGTTCTAAGGCACGCCACACTTTATTACTGGAAAGATACAGCGGTACTTGTGTACGAAAAGTGCTCCAATATACAAGCAGTAATATCAGAAATGCGCCGAGAAAAAGAGAAGGAGGTAACTTGGCTGAGAGCATCAGTACCAAGGCTGGCGCGAACAGCAGTTGGATGGCCAACCACCACTTGGCAAGTCCAGCGAAGAAACTGAACGTGGCGGCGAGCAAGCCGCAAAGTAAGGCAAACAACAATGGCGATTCGTGCTGACCTATAATTTTAACCGTCAGTAACATGAGCACTACTGCTGCTGCTTGCAGCAGTAGTGCAGTGATGGCGGGCGGGAGTTTTTTGAGCAAGGGCCGCACAGTTAATAATTGAGTTTCACATGGTCGGAATTGGGCACGGCCAGCATTGTGCATTAAACTCGTTCTATAAACTCTTCGAATTCTTCCAGCGGCAGAGGACGGCTAAATAGATAGCCTTGGTAGGCATGGCAGCCGTGCAAATTTAGGAACTCTAACTGTGCTTCGATTTCTACACCTTCGGCAATGACGTCCAAACCGAATGTGCGCCCCATAAGGACGATGGCCTGCACAAGGGCTGCATTGCTGGAGTTGTCGCCTAGATCGCGGATGAAGGTTTGATCGATTTTCAATTGATCTAACGGTAGTTGTTTTAGGTAGGCGAGTGAGGAGTAAGCGGTACCGAAATCATCCATCGAAAAACGGATGCCGAGCGCCTTGAGCGCATTCATTTTAGCGACGGTATCACTGATATTGTCGATTAGCTGGCTCTCAGTTAGTTCGATTTTTAGAAGTGCCGGATTGATACCGGTTGTGAAAATGGCCTGCCGCACATGTTCGACGAAATCAGGTTGGCGCAACTCGAGCGCACTGGCATTGAGGGCGAGTTGCAGGCTGCTGGTGGCCGGATTGCCAGACCAGTCCCTGATCTGAGCGCATGCCGTTTGCAGCACCCACAATCCAATCGGTACGATCAGGCCAGTTTTTTCGGCCAGCGGAATAAATTGTTCAGGAAGAATCAAACCACGTTCGGGGTGTATCCAGCGGAGCAATGCTTCGGCACCGATGGCACGACGTTCATTGTTTACCTGTATTTGATAATAGAGACGTAATTGTTGTCGGCTCAGTGCATGGCGCAGGTCGCTTTCAAGCGCGCTTCGTTCGATCAACGTGGCCTGCATTTCGGGGTCGAAGAAACGTACGCTGTTGCGCCCCTCTTTTTTGGCATGATACATCGCGAAATCGGAATATTTGAGCAGCTCATCAATTGAAGCTTCATGGCCGTAAAACAGGCTGACTCCGATACTGGCGGTACACCATAATTCGAGACCCTTAAGCCTATAAGGCAATGCAACGGCATCGCGAACTTTCTCGCCTACCAAGTCTGCCTGAATGGCAGCTTCCTGAATATTATCGCTCAAATTTTCTAGCATCAATACGAATTCATCACCCCCCAACCGGGCCACCGTATCGCCTTCACGCACGTTGGCATTCAGACGGTGTGCGATTTCAACTAGTAGCAAATCGCCGATATAGTGGCCGCGCGTATCGTTGAGGTTTTTGAAATTATCCAGGTCCAGAAATAGAAGAGCGCCATAATGCTTGCTGCGGTTGCTGGCAGCGAGTGCCTGTCTCAGGCGGTCAAGCAGCATGCGGCGGTTGGGAAGCTGGGTGAGTAAATCATAATAGGCCAACCGGTGGATTTCGGCCAATGATTCAGGGTTGCTGGTGATGTCGGAAAAAGTTCCGACGTAATGAGTGATGTTTCCATCGGGCGCAGCGACGGCAGTAATGGTCAGCCAATCGGCACATATTTTGCCATTTTTACGTTTATTCCACATCTCGCCCTGCCAGTATTTCTGCTCATTCAGGGTTGTCCACATGCACTGGTAAAAGTGTTTGTCATGCCGTCCGGAACTCAGCAGCGCCGGTGTTTTTTCCACTGCGTCTTCCGTACTGTAACCCGTGAGGCGGGTGAAGGCATTGTTTACCCGCTGGATGACGCCGTTGGCATCGGTCACCATGATCCCTTCCTGTGACTCGAAGGCGATGGCGGCGATGCGTAACGTTTCTTCAGCTTGCTTACGCTCGCTGATGTCGGTAAATGCGATGCGTGCTAAGTGTCCGCCATTGTCAGTTTTTACATGCAAGCAGTCCAGGTGGGCATGAAAGAGCGGGCCATTGCTGCGCTTAAGTACCAATTCACAATCCTGCCGCTCATCACGTTGTAAAACGCTCAGGAAAAAGTGGTTCCAGTGATCGCTGTAATCATCTGCAATAAAATGCGTAAAATGGTGTAGCAGCAATTCCTTGCGCTCAATTCCCAACAGAGTAGCACCGGTGAGATTTACTTCGGCAATTAAGGCTTCACTGGTGAGAGTAAGGTAACCGACAGGAGCAAAATCATAAAGATCCATGTAGCAGTCACGGGATTTTTCCAGTTCGGCGAGCGCGTACCGTAACTCCTCGTTCTGTATCTCCAGTTCAGCCGAGGGTGCTTGGAGCTCGTGCAGAAATTTCTCGACAGGCCACGGCAGTCCGTCCTGCTCTGGTGTAAGAGCAAGTTGCACTTCAGTTTTTGTGCATAGCTGGCCTAGTCCGCTTGTCTTCCTACTCATGTATTTTCCTGGCAGCCCGGGTACGCCCGATTTTACATAGGGACAAATTAATTTGTCTAGTTTACGCCCATTTTATGAAAATACCCACAGGAAGCATTGTTTAATGATGTTTGAGTCTGAAATAGGTGGTTATAATTAAACATTATGCGAGGGGCACGGTCATTAATATGAATAACAGAACATCTGTATATCTTGACCAAGTTTGTAGTTATTTTAACTTAAACCTTGGCGATATGGCCATGCCCGGTTGAACTCGTAAGATGGCGGCGCGGCGCTTATTTGATATGGCGTTGTGCCGCAAAGCCAAGGGTGAAAAAGCTAATTTCATAGAACACCTGTTGGTCGAGAATTGTAAAGCGCTATCCCAGTTATCCTTCGCGCAAGTGTTTTTTCGCCGCCGCAAGCGGCCTTGGTTGACCGAGCAATACCAGTACGTCACCAGCTTTCATGATCATATTGCCTGCAGGTTGATTGCCGCGCACGTTGTGGCGTCGTACTGCATTTACTTCAACATTTAATTTGGCTAGGTTAATTTCATCAAGTGTCTTGCCCACGGCGGCATCGCGTTCTCCCAGTAATACGCTATGGAAGCGCGGCTGTAGATTTTCTGTGATTTCACCCACTACATTCACGGCAGTACGAAAGTAGGTGCTGAACATGCTATAGCGACGTGCCCGGTTTTCTTGAAGGCGGCGGACAACGCGGTTGAGTGGCACGCCAGACATTAGCAGTGCTTGCGATGCCAGCATCACACTGCCTTCTAGCACATCCGCCACAACTTCGGCCGCTCCAGCCTGTTTGAGCGCCTCGATATGGGTCTCGTCGGCACTTCGAACTACCACTGGTAAATCAGGGCGTAGTTCATTAACTAGGTGTAAAATTTTGAGTGCGGAGTGAGTGTCGATGTAAGTGATAACTAGAGTTTTAGCGCGCATTAACCCGGCCGCCAAAAGTACTTCACGCTTGGCGGCATCGCCATACACCACGTTTTCACCTGCTGCCGCGGCCTCCTGTACACGGCGTGAGTCGAGATCGAGTACGATAAATTGAACATTTTCCTGCCTCATAAAACGAGCCAACGATTGCCCACTTCGACCGTAGCCGCAAATAATGATGTTTGCATCGGCGGATATGCTTTGCACCGCAATTTGATGTATCTGCATGGCGCGGCTCATCCATTCCGAAGGTACAATACGCCGTACAATAGTTTCGGTATGCTGGATTAAAAAAGGCGCGGCCAGCATGGAGAGAAGCATAGTGTCTAGGATGAGTTGTACTGTTGCAGGAGACAGCAGATTTACCCCGCCTGCCAGAGTTAAAAGCACGAAGCCGAATTCACCGGCCTGCGCCAATCCTAAGCTACTGCGAATCGCTACGCCCCAGTCGCCGGAAAATTGGCGCACTAATAAGGCTACTACAGTAAATTTAATTAGTACTAAGCAGAGTAGCATTAGAAGTACCCAGCCAATATTGGCAAACATTTCGCCGAGATCCAGCATCATGCCGACAGTAACGAAAAACAGGCCCATTAGTACATCGCGGAACGGTTTTATGTCATCTTCAACTTGATAGCGGTATTCAGTCTCAGCAATCAAAATGCCGGCCACAAATGCTCCCAGTGCCAGTGATAGCCCAACTAATTCAGTGAAATAGGCAAGGCCCAGTGTGATAAAAAGTACGTTGAGCATAAATAGCTCGGAAGATTTTTGCCGTGCCACGACATGAAACCAAGATCGCATTACGCGCTGGCCGAATACCAACAGCACAGCTAGCACTAGTGTGGCTTTAAGCAGTGCAAGGGAGAGCGTGAGCGGTAAATCGCCTGGCGGACTTGCCAAAGCCGGAATGATGATGAGCAGCGGCACCACAGCTAAATCCTGAAATAGCAATACGCCAATAATCTGCTGGCCGTGCGGTGCACTCATTGCGGCGCGCTCGACAAGCATCTTGCTTACAATAGCGGTGGATGACATCGCTAGCACACAGCCCATAGCTAAGCTTGCACGCCAATCAAATCCTGCCAGCCACCCAGCTGTCATAATCAACAAAAGAGTTACCATTACCTGCGCGCCACCCAGGCCGAATACTGTGCGTTTCATTTTGTGAAGACGCGCAAGGCTGAATTCAAGGCCGATGCTGAACATTAGGAATACCAAGCCGAATTCCGCCAGATGACGAGTGCCTGGTGTATCAGGTATCCAACCCAGCGCATGCGGACCGATCAAAATGCCCACTGTTAGGTAGCCAAGTACAACAGGCAAGTGCAACACACGGCATGCCACCACCACACCAACGGCAACGGCAAGCAAAATTAGAACGAGTTGTAGCGAATTGGTCATGTGCGTATCAAATAAAATGAGCTGATTCATCTTTGGCATTACTACACCCGAACGCAGGCAATGTAGATATCCTGAGTATATTGCGATCCTGCACAATGGGCAGCGGAAATAGCCCTATTTGGGCTACTGGTTACGTACTGCTTCCACGCAACGCTAATCATGAAACAGTTCGTTGTTTAACCTATTGGATTTTATTATTACCAATCGATTTCAAACCTGTTTTTTCATCGCTGCAGAGGTATCGTTGCAACTGTAGTTTTCTTGCGCTGTCCGGCACCAAGGTTGGCATCATTGTCGCTCATCTTTGCTGCCTGCGCATCCAGTTGTTTGAACGTGTCCTCTCTTCAAGATACTCGCTGGCCCTGGATATTGATTGCAATTTCTCATAAGGGGTCATCACGCCTTTGTAGCGGTATTTTTTGCGTTTGTTCTCTTGGGTATCTGTGATTACCTCTGGAAAGAAACATGATCGATGGAAATTTGACGAAGGGGTTTAGGAATACGGCACAGAAGATGTTGACCAAGCTGGTGCAGTATTGCGGGTTATACGCATCACCCAGATAGCTACGTACCACGGCAGTCGCGTTGTCGTAATGCCGCACGCAGTATGCAAATTTCATCCGTCAGGCGAAAAGTGCCGGTCAGCAGGCCATAACCCATCAACTGTTGCAGCCACGTGCAATTGAGAACATCTGACTTGCGACCGGAGGCATTTTACCTGCCCTGCATTGACGAGATTCACGGCCAATCCACGCGCTGTGGGAATCCCGTAGAGCGGGTATCCAGTACACACCGTCGATACCATTGCCACTGTATCCACGCCGCAGCACATCAGCCAGTCCGCACACTCCTCCAGGTCTTCTGTAAAACGTTTAAACTCCCAGTTCACGTCTCGCCGCATCGTGTTCCTGTCAAACGTATTGCGGCCGAAGGCCAATTGCTACGCTTATTTCATGTTGGAAGAGGCTTACACTTGAAGAAGGCTTCTGTTTCATGGATAATCCTCATCTCAGCGTGCCGGGATGGCGGAATTGGTAGACGCGCCGGACTCAAAATCCGGTGCTGGAGACAGTGTGAGGGTTCGAGTCCCTCTCCCGGCACCAAACCTAGGGAAACGCTGATTTATTCCTCAGATCAATCCTGAATTGAGCGATCATGGTATAATTCCATCACTATGATTATTAGTGACTAATTAGATGCAAGCGAGCTTTTCAGAACTGGAATATGCGGCAAAGAAGCGTGTGACACGGCGAGATCATATCTTGGCCGAAATTGAAGCGGTCACGCCTTGGCCATCTTTGATAAAGGTTATCGCCCCACATTACCCAATCGGCGGCGGCCCAGGTCGCCCACCAGTCGGGCTGAAACGGATATTGCGCATGTATGTTGCGCAGCAGTGCTTCGGTCTTTCAGATGAGGCAACCGAAGATGCGATTTACGACAGTCAGGCGATACGCCGTTTTGTCGGCATTGACCTGAATCGTGAAGCGGCACCGGATGCAACGACCCTGCTCAAATTTCGCCATCTGCTGGAAGCGCATCAACTGACCGAATCCATCTTCAACGCGATCAACGCCCATCTGGCTGAGAAGGGGTTATTTCTGCGTGAGGGCACCATTGTCGATGCCATGCTAATCGCCGCACCGCCTTCAACCAAGAACAAGGCTAGGAAACGCGATGCCGAGATGCACCAGTCAAAAAAAGGCAATCAGTGGCATTTCGGCATGAAGGCACACATTGGGGTTGATGCGCAGTCAGGGCTTGTTCACACCCTCGTCGCACGGCAAGCCAATGTGCATGATGTAACCCAAGCACAGGCGCTGCTGCATGGCGATGAAACGGATGTATTTGGTGATGCAGGTTATCAGGGCGTTGAGAAGCGTGAAGAGAATCTGGAACTACCGATAATATGGCATGTTGCGATGCGGCCCTCCAAACGTAAAGCACTGGACAAGTCCGCTGTAGGAGAGCTGATGGAAAAACTTGAGCACACAAAAGCCAGTATTCGTGCCAAAGTCGAGCATCCATTCCATGTGGTGAAGAACCTGTTCCAGCACCGCAAGGCTCGCTACAAAGGGTTGGCTAAGAACACCGCTCAGCTATTTACGCTGTTTGGTTTTGCCAATTTAGTGCTGGCGCGCCGATGGCTAGGTATTGCTGACAGCCAAGTTGCGCCCTAAAAACGAAAAAAGGGGGCAATAATGCAAAAAACACTGCTTGTCAGGCTAATAATCGCAGAATTTCATCCCGCATCCGGAAACTGCGCACCGGGATCGGTCACGCGGTGAATTATTCAGCGTTTCCCTAGATTCATTGCCAAATTGTCAACCAATAGTAAACTGGGGCGTTAATGTCACATGACACTAACTGATGTCATAATTGTATTGTCAACCTAACTTAAAGAACTGGAGTTCACATGAAACTGTTGTCCACATTGATTGCTGCTGTATTCGCCGTTGCTTCTTTCTCCGCTGCTGCTACTGATGCGGCTGCCCCTGCGGCTGCCCCTGCGGCTGCCCCTGCGGCTGCGCCGGACGCTGCTGCCCCTGCTAAAAAAGCTAAAAAAGCTAAAAAAGCTAAAAAAGCCCATTCAGCTGACGAACATAAAGCTGGTGAAGCAGCTCCCGCTGCAGCTCCAGCGGCTCATTAATTCTCTGAGTTGATAGTAGTGGCGGGGCTATCCTGCCATTACTATTTCATCCCTGCCATTACTATTTCATCCCTGCCATTACTATTTCATCCCTGCCATTACTATTTCATCCCTGCCATTACTATTTCATCCGACTCTCCGGTTAAATACACGTAATCTAAAATCGACAGAGATGGTTTGAAAAACAAAAAGTACGGTAGTAGTCGATATTAAGCAAGGTTACTTCTATTATTAAAAATATCCCTGTTATTCACAAACCTATTGATTATCTCTCACCTAGTGAATTTCCGTAAGAATTTGTAGTGTGGGGAAATTAGTTTGCCAACTCAAGATACAATACGTGGTTGCTTTTTTTGTGGCATGCGACGGTGTATAAGACATCTTCACCCTCGCCGGATGTACCCTCTCTCTAATCTTGGCATAGGATAGTTATTATCTGCCAGTCAAATCGCGTAGTAACGGTACTTGTCACTTCAAATTTCATTTGGCCGCACTATATTCATTTTAAAATCGCAGTTTAAGTTTATGTGAAAATGGCTGTAATTTGTACTAACTTGTGTTTATATTTGCGACAAATAATGTCAACGCCCCAACCCTATGAGTTGGTTGGAAGAGCGCGCTATTATATCTTTGGCTAGTTTGCCGCTTCACTGTTAAATTTTGAAGCGACAATTAGTCTGACACAAGGGGGTAAGCCTTATTTAATCAATTTGTTGGGGGGCTTTGAATAGCGGCTTTATTCAACAAATAGGAGGCATGATTTTTTTCATAGTCCCGCCACCTTGTTCTGGATCAGAATTTTTTTGGCAGGTAGGTTTTTATCATATTGGTCTTGTAATACAACAAACTCCTCATGTTTTTTTAATCTCTCCTTGCCGTATATATCGCGAAGCTCAACTGAAATGTTATGACTGGGTGCGGTTACTAAAAAATCATCAATTGTTTCCACAATATCGTGATCAATAAATTGAGATTTGCTGGCGTCGATTATGAGCTTACTGTTTGGTTTGACATGCAAAAGAAGCTTTCTCAACAACGCCTTGTTAAGGAAAGCAACATCTTTATTAAGCGTTAATATATAAGATGAGCCATCCTGAGTCATAGTAATGGCGGCACGGTAATTCGCCTTGATAACGAAAAATAATCCAATTATGAGGCCAATTGTCATTCCTTTTAATAAATCCGTTGTCAAAATTGCCGATATTGTGATTACGAAAGGTAGCAGTTGACTCCAGCCTTTGCGATAAAAATCCATAAATAAGGCGGGTTTAGCCAATTTAAAACCTGTATGTAGCAAAATAGCGGCCAAGCAACCGAGCGGAACATAATTTATGTAATTCGCGAAGAACATTACGCTAAACAATATACATAAGCCATGAATAAAACTGGATGTTGGGGTTTTACCACCAGCGTTAATATTACCTGCGCTGCGCACAATGACAGCAGTAATCGGTAGTCCTCCGATTAATCCGGAAATAATATTTCCGACTCCTTGTGCTTTCAGCTCTCTATTGGTTGGTGCAGTGCGTTTTAAAGGATCTAACTTATCTACTGCTTCAAGGCTCAACAATGTTTCGAGACTGCCAATAATAGCTAGCGTTGCTGCAATAATATAAACCTGAGGATTTGTCCAATAACTGTAGTCTGGAAATGAGAAATTATTCAAGAACTCACCGAAATCATTTGAGACAGGAACATTCACTAAGTGTATTGCGCTGACCGCCCATTCCGGCGCCCATCGTTCAGCAGCTAAATTATAGATAACACCCCAGATTACGGCGATTAGAGGGCCAGGAATTAGTTTTAAAAATTTTTTACTTTTAAACCAAGGCCTTTCCCAAACTATTAATATTAAGAGGGCAATCGCGCATATAAGTATAACGCCTTGTGAAATCGAACTAAATGCGTCAAATATTGGAAGTAAGAACTCTTGTACATCTTCTTCTCTGTACGCTTCAGGACCTCCAAAATGTTCACTATAGCCAGTAGCATGAGGAATTTGTTTAATAATTAAAATCAAGCCAATAGCCGCCAACATCCCTTTAATAACCGCTGAAGGGAAAAAAGCTCCAATGATCCCTGCTTTAAGAAAACCAGCGACTAATTGCATTATGCCTGCTAGTACAACAGCAACCAAAAATCCTTGGAAACTGCCTAATGTTTCAATAGCATTATAAACAATCACCGTTAAACCAGCCGCTGGCCCAGAGACACTAAGCTGTGAACCGCTCAACCAAGAAATTACCAAGCCACCGACCATTCCTGCTATAAGACCAGAAAATAAAGGAGCTCCAGATGCAAGAGCGACACCAAGACATAGCGGTAGAGCTACTAGAAATACCACAACACCAGCAGGAAAATCATCTTTCAAATGCCGTAAGTAGTGTTGCACTGGGTAATGATTCATTTTTTCGCCTCCAAAACTTTGGGTCTAAAAATAACTTAATTGTTACGCTTTGTTAGCATTGAAAAACAATAACGGCTTATGTTTTACGAACAGATAGATCTTTCAATACCATAAAAATATCTACTTAAAACTGACTAACGACATCTCATTAAAGATATATTAATTTTTAATTCGGTCTTAAAACCAAAATATCACAGGGTGATAACTTCAAAAGGCGATCTGCAAATGAACTAAGGAATATCCCAGAGAAGCCTTTTTTGTTTCTTGTTGCTACCACGACCATTCCCGCATTAATTTCTCTAGCATATTCAGCAAGTCGATCTGCTGGAGACTGCGCAAATATAACTTCAAAATGAGCTTTGTTGAATGCCTGCAAGGGCATCATCTCACCTGCTTTATTTTTAATGAAGTCCAGCAGTTGTTTTTTTATATTTTCTTGTTCGACCTTGCCAGGGATTTCGTCAACGCCCATCTCGTGAACGTAAATATCTTTCCTGGCAACATGAATAAAATATACTTCTTTATGGGTCCAAACGTACTCATGCCCCCACCTTGAAATACTTGGCATAAATTCATCTTCGGTTGGCATGGCAATTACTATTTTTTGTGGGTTCATTTTTCTCATCATTAAAAATAAATATAAACGCCGGAAACAAATGCAAACCGTCGGTTCAGACAGTATCGATAAAGAGTCCTCTAGTCAAGATGGTGAAGAATCGGTTAGCGTCAGCGTAAGTTGGCAAAGAGGAGATTGGATTAATATTAATGAATCAGTCGACTCAGCCAATCTTCAGCAGCTATCGTAACATTACTGTTCATAATTAAATCAGGAAAAAATCTCCAAAACAACACCAATAATGCCTGTACGCACAACAGCCCGATTTCACGAATTTGCAGATCCTGTAAATGTATGTTGTGTAGCAATGCTTTGAGTTATCTGACGAAGGGGTAGAAGATGCGCTTTATGACAGCCAAGCCATCCGTTGCTTTGTCGGTATTGGTTTGAGCCGCGAAGCAGTCCCGGATACCACTACTCTCCTCAATTTCCGCCACTCGCTGGAAATATATCAACTGACTGAGTTGATCTTTAAAATACGATCAATACCCATCTCGCTGGGAAGGGCCTGTTTCTTCAGAAAGGCACCATCGTCGATGCCATGCTGATTGCAGCGGCGCCTTCAACCAAGAACAAGGAAGAGAAGCTGGAAGAAAGCCTGGATACACCCGTAACCTGGCATATCGCAATGCGACCGGGAAAACGTAAGGTATTGCCCAAAATAACAGAGGGCGAACTGCTGCAGAAGATTGAACATACCAAAGCTAGCAGTTCGGTTTCGCTAATTTGATGCTGGCTCGCCGGTGGTTGTTCAACGCATACACACCAAGGTGTGTTCTGAAAACCGGAAATGAAGAAATGTCTCGAAAATCGCCGCAACTCATGCCAAAAACAAGCCAATTTTCCGGCTACAACCGCAAAACTTACCCCTGGGTCTCTGGCGGAGTGAATTATTCAGCGCTTCTTTAAGAGAATTTAGGTGGCGAGCTGGGTTTATATCGGAGCCACTTAAACGATCCAGTTATAGTAATAAAGGAGTGTAGACGAAGAAATATAAGCGGCTTACCAGCGGGCAACGATATTAGACTTACGGGTTGAAACAAGTGGGGCTTGACACTAGCTAATTGAAAGGAATTATGTTATCAGGGATTTTTCGTTGGTATGGAATTCAATTTTTCTGGGATTATTGGAGCTTCGCACAACTGAGTATGATTGAGGTAGAGGTCTTGATGGTGGCCGATGGCGTTGCGTGGGGTTGTCGATTCAACTGATGCCTTGTTAATATAAGAAAATACGGCTGACAACATTGTTGGGTTCATAGTGCGTTAAATTTTGGGTGATTAAAATTTTTTAAGGTTAAATACTATGCTTCAGTCACCCCTTAAATCAAATTTTTCACTGCCAGTGCGTGTGTATTTTCAGGACACAGATGCGGGAGGGGTAGTATATCATGCTAGTTATGTGAACTTTTTAGAGCGCGCGCGGACTGAGTGGTTGCGGGAATGTTATGGTTACAGTAATACGGGGTTGATGCGTGAATTTGGTACGGTATTTGTGGTTCGCTCACTAAGGCTGGATTATCTTAAGCCCGCGTTGCTGGATGATTTACTTGCTGTCAGCGCACAACTGAAGGATGTCGGACGTAGTCGTGTGACCTTGTGTCAGGAAGTGCTGCGCGATGGGGATGTACTGGTTGAGGCAGAGGTACATTTAGTATGCGTAACAATGGATAATTTCAAGCCGGTGAGCGTGCCGGAAATGTTGCGAAAGCAATGGAAAAACTAAAGGATATTGTAAATTATGGATGTAACACAGGATTTATCGTTTATCCATTTGATTCAGAATGCCAGCGTACTTGTCCAGTTGGTAATGGGTTTGTTGTTACTTGTTTCATTGATGTCATGGTGGTTCATATTCATCAAGATGTTTACTGTCAGGCAGGCAGTGAAGCAAAGTGAGGAATTTGAAGAATCATTCTGGAATAACGATGACCTCAACAGATTGTATCAAAACACTTCTGTAATGCGCGGTGACTCGGGCAGTATGGGACGAATTTTTGCAGCTGGCTTTACTGAATTCCTTAAGCTTAAAAAGAAACATGATATGGATAACAATGCGGTGATGGATGGCACACGTCGTGCCATGCGTGCCACTTATCAGCGTGAAATGGATGTTCTTGAATCGCATTTGGCTTTTCTAGCCACAGTTGGCTCGGTGAGTCCTTATGTCGGGCTATTTGGTACAGTGTGGGGGATTATGAATGCATTCCGTGGGTTGTCTAATGTCGGTCAAGCTACGCTAGCACATGTTGCGCCCGGTATAGCCGAGGCATTGGTAGCCACTGCGATGGGGTTGTTTGCAGCCATTCCCGCTGTGGTTGCTTACAATCGTTACTCGCATGATATTACGCGTTTAGCCTCACGATTTGAAATTTTTATGGAAGAATTCTCTAACGTTTTGCAACGTCAGCCATGATCCCGCGCCGTTCTGTCATGCGCCCAATGAGCGATATTAACGTCGTGCCTTACATAGATGTGATGTTGGTGTTATTAGTGATATTTATGATTACAGCACCACTGATGAACCCTGGGCAGATTGATCTGCCCAGCGTGGGTAAATCACTTGCTCCGCCTGTTGCGCCATTGGAGGTGATTATCAAGAAAGACACCACGCTGGCGCTCAATGACCGAAGTAAAAAGAGCCAGGAGCAGAGCGTCACACGTGAGGAATTAATTGAGCTTCTTAAACAGAAGCAGGCACAGAATGCGGATCAGCCAGTTGTGATTTCTGCCGACAAGAATGTGCGTTATGAAGAAGTGATTAGTATGATGGACGTGTTACAACGGCAACAGATTAAGAAAGTTGGTCTGTTGGCGCAAACCAAGGATCGATGAGCACGATCGTGTATGCCAAACCCTATAAGTTACGTGCTGGGGCATTGGCATTGGTTGTTCACGGTGCATTCTTCGTATTGTTATATTTCGGTGCTAGCTGGAAGGTTCAGCCTCCGCAGGGCATGGTGGTGGATATTTGGGATAGTTTGCCTGGGGGGGAGGTTGCTCCTGTTAAGGTAGAGCCTCCTAAATTGATTGAGCAATCTAAATTAGACAAACCTATGCAGCCTGTGGCGCCACCTAAGGCGGATATAGAGTTATCTGCAAAAAAAAGGCCCCAGGAAAAGTCAAAGCCGACGAGAACAGAGCCAAAACGGCGAATTGAAAAAGTGGATGTGGCTGAGCAAAAAAAACAGGAGAGGTTGAGGGTGCAGGCTGAGCAGAAGATGCTGGTGGAGCAAAAGATGATTGAAGTGCAGAAGGCAAGGGCTGAGCATGAGCGAGCTCGCGCCGAGCAGGCTAATATCGTTGCCAAGTTACGTCGTAACCTCAAGGCTGAATTGGAGAAAGCCGAGCCACCTAAAGTGGTTGAACCGGTGAAGTCTGCGGCGTCACTCAAAGCTGATTTTGAATTGGCTGAAAAGAAACGGTTGCAGGAAAAATTTCAAGAAGCCGTAAAGATTGAGTCTAAGCGACAAATAGAAAAGGTGGATGCTCATCTTAAACTTAAAATCCAGGCCGAGCAGAAGATTGAGGCGGAACAGAAAGCTGAGGCTGAACATAAAGCTCAGGCTGAGCAGAAGACCTTGGCGAAACAAAGGGCGCAGGCGGAACGAAAAGCTGAGGCCGAACGAAAAGCTGAAATGGAACAAAGAGCTGAGGCCGAACGAAAAGCTGAAATGGAGCAAAGAGCTGAGGCCGAACGAAAAGCTGAAATGGAGCAAAGAGCTGAGGTCGAACGAAAGACGCAGGCAAAACTGAAAATTTTAGCCGAGAAAAAAGCGCAGGCCGAGGAGAAAGAGCGGGCGAAACAGAAGATACAAGCTGAGCAAAAGTTGCTTGCGGAGCAGAAGGAGCAGGCTGAGCAAAAGGCGCAAGCCGAACAGAAAGCGAAGGTGGAACAGGAGCGTGCGCGTGCCGAGCAGAAAATGCAGGCTGAGCAGGAGCGCGCGCGTGCTGCGCAAGCAGCGGCTGTAGGTAGGGAAGTGGCTGAATATAAAGCCAAGATTATCGCCAAAATACGCCGCAATATCGTGATGTTGCCGGATATACCATATAATGCGCGCGCGGAATTTGATGTGACATTGCTACCTGGTGGTATGGTCTTAAATTCAATATTGGTTAAGCCGAGTGGGAGTGCGGCCTATGACAGCGCGGTGGAACGCGCCATTAAGAAAGCGGAGCCGTTGCCCTTGCCGCCGGATGCGGCGTTATTCAGCAACTTTCGTGAATTGCGTCTCAAATTTAGTCCAAAGGAATAGTTTATGAGAGGAGTGAACATGTTACGTTATTGGTTTTTGCTGGTTTTGCTTTGTGCTGCCTTGCCCGCTCGCGCTGCGTTGACCATTGATATTGTAGGGGCAGGAGAACGTCAGATTCCGGTAGCTATTGTGCCATTTGCCAACGAAGACAAACTCGCTCAAAGCATTACTGAAGTGGTGTCCATGGACTTGAAGCGTAGTGGATTGTTCCGGTTGGTTAACCCAACAAGCAAGACGCCACATGAGCCACATGAGGTGGTATATGCCGACTGGCGTGGAGTGGAAGCTTTGGCCATTGGTAGTGTGGAGACGCAGCAGGATGGCCGTGTCATGGTTAAATTTCGTTTGCTCGATGCAGTAAAGCAAACCGAATTGTTTGGCCAAGCTGTAACCGCTAAGGGTGACCAAATGCGTGCCATCGGTCATCGCATTGCCGACTTGATATATGAAAGGCTCACTGGAAATCCTGGGGTGTTCAGCACGCGTATCGCGTATGTAAACCGGCAAGGCAAGAACAACCGTTTGGTGGTGGCGGACAGCGATGGTTATAACGATAGAGTTGTGCTGTCGATCAATGAACCTATTATGTCGCCAGCGTGGTCGCCAGATGGTAGCCAGCTTGCCTATGTGACATTAGAGCAGGGTCATGCGGTTGTGTATGTACAATCGTTAGTTACTAATCAACGAGTGGTTTTGTCCAATGCACGGGGAAGTAATAGCGCCCCGGTATGGGCGCCGGATGGTAAGCACCTCGCCGTTGTGCTGACGCGCGATGGCAGCCCGCAGATATACCTAGTTCGTCCGGATGGCTCCGACTTGCGTCGCCTCACATTTAGCGGTGCGATTGATACTGAGCCTAGCTTTTCTCCAGATGGACAATATCTGTTGTTTACATCTGACCGTGGAGGAAGTGCGCAAATTTACAGGATGCCAGTAGAGGGAAAGGCTGCTGAGCGGCTGACCTTTGAAGGTAGCAATAATTTCTCGCCGCGATATAGTCCAGATGGCAAAAGTTTTGTGTTTGCGCATCAGGTTAGTGGGCGATTTCATGTTGCGGTTCAGGATTTCCAGAGTCGGCAGATGCAGTTGTTGACCGAAGGCGGATGGGAAAAGCGACCAAGCTTTTCACCCAACGGAAAGCTAGTCCTGTTTGCAACTGAGGCACAGGGCCGTGGTATACTGGCCATCGTTTCCAGCGATGGCAGGGTTAAGCAAAGGTTGTCCTCACAGGCAGGTGATGTTCGTGAGCCAACCTGGGGACCTTTTTTGAAACAGTAAGTATTATTTTATAAGGGATAGAGGATGAAAAACATAGTGATTGGAGTATTGTTGGCAAGCCTGTTGGTTGCTTGTGCCAGCGACGAGCCGCCTGTGGGTGACCTCAAGAAGAGGGGGCGAGCAGCTGGCGTACCCATGTCGGCAGCGGTGGATTCTGCTCCTGGCGCATCTGTGGCGGTTGATACTTTGAACGACCAAAATGGCGTGTCTCAAACTTCTGAGTCAGTTGCCATTTCTGCTGGGGCGACAGATCAAGTGGCAGCTGCCAAAGCGGCAGCTGAAGAGGCTGCATTGGCAGCTACCCGTGCTGCTGAGGTTCAAAATGCTGAACTTGAAGCGGCCAGAGTAGCAGCCGCCAAAGCGGCAGCTGAAGAGGCTGCATTGGCAGCTGCCCGTGCTGCCGAGGTTCAAAATGCTGAACTTGAAGCGGCCAGAGTAGCAGCCGCCCGTGCAGCTGAGGTTCACAGTGCTGAACTTGAAGCTGCTAGAGTAGCAGCTGCCAAGGCGGCAGCTGAAGAGGCTGCATTGGCAGCCGCCCGTGCAGCTGAGGTTCACAGTGCTGAACTTGAAGCTGCTAAGGCTGCTGCTGCACAGGCTGCTGCTGATGCAGCAGCAGCACGCGAAGCGGCTAGTGCAGCTGCTGCGCGGGAAGTGGCTAATGCAGCCAAGGTTGCGGCTGAACTTGAAGCCGTTAAGGCTTCTGCTGCACAGGCAGCTGCGGAAGCTTCTGCTGCACGAGAAGCGGCTAGTACATCTGCTGCGCGGGAAGTGGCTAATGCAGCCAAGGTTGCGGCTGAACTTGAAGCCGTTAAGGCTTCTGCTGCACAGGCAGCTGCGGAAGCTTCTGCTGCACGGGAAGCGGCTAATGTGGCTTCTGCGCAGAATGCTGCTAAGGCGAATGCTGCACGGGATGCTGCTAAGGCAGCTATAGCGCGGGAAGTAGTCGCTGAGGATTCTCTTGGTGTCCCGAGCAGTTTGCTGGCTAAGCGCAGTATTTATTATCCAATAGATATGGATGCTGTACCGGAACAGGATAAACGCACTGTGCAAGCTCATGCTAAGTATCTGGCGGAACATCAAAATCGTTTAGTGCGTTTGGAAGGACACGCCGATGAACGAGGGAGTAGTGAGTACAACTTGGCCTTGGGTCAACGTCGTGCTGATGGTGTGAAGAAAGCGTTGTTAGTGGGTGGTGCTAAAGAAAACCAGATTGAGTCGGTAAGTTACGGCGAAGAGAAGCCAATGTCTACTGCACATAATGAGGCTGCCTGGTCACAAAATCGTCGCACCGACTTGAATTATAACGCTAAGTAAATTAGGAATGAAGTTTCAAGCTTTGCTGTTTGCAGGATTGTGCGTTGTTATAGGGCAGGTTCAAGCTGCGCTATTCAGCGATGATGAGGCGCACAATCAGATCAGGCAACTAAGGGAGCGCTTCTCAATGTTGGAAGGTGTTGGCAAACAGCAAGCTGATACTATCAAGCAACAATTTGACCTGATTAGTGATCTGCAAACGCAAATCGAGGTTCAAAAAACAGAATTACGTAAGTTGCATGGGCAAAATGAAGAGCGTTTGCACAATTTACAGGATACGGAAAAGCGACAGACAAATCTTTATAGTAATCACGAAAAAGAATTGCTTAACTTGCGTAGTCAATATGACAAGTTGATACACAATTTACAGGATGTGGATAAGCAGCAGGCTGAAGCTAATAAAAAACAGGCTAGCTTTGTACTAGACCAACAAACGCAGCTGAAGGTACGCATTTCTCAGTTAGAAGAGAGCAGCAAACAACAGATCGAAATAATAAAACAACTTGGGGCATTGAAACAACATGTTAGTGCTGTGCTAGATCAGCAAACGCAGGTGAAAATGCGTGTTTCTAAAATAGAAGAAAGCATTAAACAACAAGCCGAACTATACAAACAACAAACGAGTTCTCTTTTCAGTCAGCAAACGCAACTCAATGAGCGTATGTCGAATCTGGAAGAAGCTAGCAAACAACAAACTAACTCTCTGCTCGGCCAGCAAACGCAGCTCAATGAGCGTATGTCGAATCTGGAAGAAGCTAGCAAACAACAAACTAACTCTCTGCTCGGCCAGCAAACGCAGCTCAATGAGCGTATGTCGAATCTGGAAGAAACTGGCAAACAACAAACTAACTCTCTGCTCGGCCAGCAAACGCAGCTCAATGAGCGCATGTCAAATCTGGAAGAAACTGGCAAGCAACAAATAAATACTTTGCTTGATCAGCAGCAAGCTCAATTCAAAATACGTATTTCTCAGTTGGAGGAAATCAGCAAGCAACAAATTAACTCTGTTCTTGATCAGCAGCAAGCAGAGTTTAAGGTCAGTACCTCCCAGTTGGAAGAAAGCGGCAAGCAACAAACCCAAGCTATGTTGGATATCCAATTACAGATCGAGGCTCAACGTGCAGAGTTTCGCAAGTTGCAGGGGCTGAATGAAGATCTGGATCACAAATTACAGGATGCGAATCAGCGGCAGAAAGATGTTTACACTGATCTGGATACTCGTATACGCCATTTTGAAACTGTATCTCCACTGGAATTACAAAAGCAGGTTCAAACTTTGAATGAAGAATTACATAAATTGCATAGTCGCGACGAAGAAGTATTAACGCGCAATTTACAGGATGTTGAAAAGCGGCAGGTAGAAGCCAATAAACAACAGCATAGTTTGATGCTTGATTTGCAAAAAAATATTGAGGTGCAGAACACCGAAATGCGCAGTCAAAATGAAGAGTTTATGCGCAATCTGCAGGAAATAGAGAAAAAGCAGAAAAGTTTTTACAGTGATTTTAATAATCGCTTGCGCCATGTTGAAACAGTAGCCGTTCTTGATTTGAAAAAAAAGATTGGAACTCATGATGATGAAGCAAGCATGTTGCGAGATCAGAACGAAGAACTGGTGTATAACATGCAGGAAATGGAGAAACGGCAGGTAGAAATTAGTAAGCAACAAACAAGTTCTTTACACAAGTTGCAAACGCAGATTGATGCGCTGAATATGGAATTACTCAAGTTGAGCAGTCAGAACGAAGATTTATTGCGCAGCTTGCAAGAATCGAAGCAGCGGCAGGCAGAAGCCAACAAGCAGCAAACTAACTCAATGCTTGATTTGCAAACGAAGATCGATGACGCACAAAACACAGAATTACGCATGCTGCGTAGCCAGAACGAGGAGCTGTTGCGCAACGTGCAGGATGCGGAGAAACGGCAGAAAAATTTCTATATTGATATGGATGCCAGTCTGCGCCATTTTGAATCGATAGTTGCTGGGACATCATCAGTGTCTTCAGCCTCTCAGCCCGTAAAAACGGCTGGGCGGGGAAATGAGCTTCCATCATCTTCGGCTAAAAAGGCGGTTAATGGAGATGTATTTGAAATAGATACTGCTAACATGGAAAACCGTGCTTATGAATTGGCGCATGACCATGCTAAAGCTGGCAACTATCAGAATGCCATTAATGCGTTCCAGGAATTCCTAAAAAAATATCCTGAATCGAAGCATGTGGCTAATATTCTCTATGAGATGGCTGACGCTTATTTCGCGTTGAAGGATTACAAAAGTGCATTGGACAGTTATCAGCTGTTAGTAAATAAGCATTCATCCAGCCCTAATGTGCCAGATGCTATGTTAAAAATTGCAGATTGTCAGCATCAACTTAAGGCTATAGTTGGGGCCAAAAAAACACTCAATCAAATAATCGTCAAATTCCCCGGAAGTAAAATAGCTGATCAAGCCAAGAAACGCCTCGATATCCTTAAGTAAGTGCGTCTTTGTCCGATATTTTGAAGTAGGTGTGCGTATACCTTGGTATTTTGTAAGTTAGAATTTGAGCGTTATCTTTAATTCTAGCGATGGTACGAATGATAATTAAGACGTTCTGGTAAGCCAAAGATGTATGCGGCTAAAGTTAGGGCTTTTTTAAAATAGCAACTTTGCGAGAGTTGATTATGATTAAGATAATGAAAAATATTAAAAGATTAGTGATTGGCATGTTGTTAATGCATTTTTTAGTTGCTTGCGCTAAGCCTCCTGTAGCCGGTGGTATTAAAGGAAATGATAATGAGGTGACCATGGACGCTCCCTCTCTTCCCAATACATCAGTAGCTGGTGATCATCCACTTACTAGTGCCTCTGGCGTCACAATTTACCCAGGCTCAGGCTCAGGCTCAGGCTCAGGCTCAGGCTCAGGCTCAGGCTCAGGCTCAGGCTCAGGCTCAGCTGGAGCGAATGACCCCTTTAATAATCCGAACAGCTTGTTGGCTAAGCGCGTTATTTATTATCCAACTGACATGGATACCATATCAGAGCAGGACAAGCCCATTGTGCAAGCACATGCTGAATATTTGGTCGAGCACCCAAGCCGCACAGTGCGTCTGGAAGGAAATTCAGATGAGCGTGGGAGCAGTGAATATAATCTGGCTTTGGGGCAGCGTCGTGCCGATGGAGTAAAAAAGAGGTTGCTAATGGGCGGTGTTAGAGAAGGCCAGATTGAGTCAATCAGTTATGGCGAGGAAAAGCCTAATGGTAAAACGCATGATGAGTCGTCCTGGTCGAAAAATCGCCGTACTGATTTGATTTATCCTTAAAGTAGGCTGGGTATGAGACTTCACGTTTTGTTGCTTACTGGATGGAGTGCCATTGCAGCATGTTCTGCACATGCTGCTTTCTTTACTGATGAAGAAGCGCATAATCAAATCCGGCAACTAAAAGAACGTGTGTCTAATTTGGAAGGTAGCGGTAAGCAGCAAACTGAAACAATTAAGCAGCAAGCGGAAACTATAAAGCAACAGATTGAAACTCGTAAGCAGCAAATCCGTGAAATATTTGATCTTCAAGCGCAGATCGAGGCACAAAAAGATGAATTGCGTAGGTTGCGTGGGCAGGACGAAGTGCTGGCGCATAGCCTGCAAGAAGCGAATCAGCGGCAGAAAGATGTTTACACTGATCTGGATACCCGTTTGCGACGCTTAGATAAGCTTGAAACAGCCGTGCCGCCCCGGCCGGTAAAGCCATAAGCGGTTGGTGAATCTTGAATAAAGCAGGTTTTCATGATTACGTGCTCCATTAGCGAGCAGTTGCGCATCACCGAAATTTTTTATTCCTTACAAGGCGAAACGAGCCGTGTCGGTTTACCGACGGTTTTTGTACGTCTGACGGGCTGTCCGTTACGTTGCTCATACTGCGATACTGCTTATGCTTTTAGTGGTGGACAGAATATGACAGTTGCAGGAATACTCACTGAAGTGGCTCGGTATAATACGCGCTATGTTACGGTTACCGGGGGCGAGCCTCTGGCGCAGAAAAACTCCCTGCATTTACTAAGTGCCTTGTGCAATGCAGGTTATGAAGTATCGCTGGAAACAAGCGGGGCGCTGGATGTGTCTAGTGTCGATGTGCGTGTGATGAAGATCCTGGACATCAAGACGCCAGCATCAGGCGAAGTAAAAAAGAACTTGTGGAGTAATCTTATTGCGTTGCATGCGCACGACGAAATAAAATTTGTCTTATGTGATGAGTCTGATTACATTTGGGCCAAGCAGGTGTTGCGTGAGCGTGATTTGGCTGGAAAATTTACCGTGCTATTTTCACCTGCACAAGATCAGCTGTCACCGACAGTACTGGCCGATTGGATTTTGCGCGATAGCTTGCCGGTGCGCCTGCAAGTGCAATTGCACAAGTTACTGTGGGGCAGCCAGCAGGGAAAATGAAGAATGCAGTAGTGTTGTTGTCAGGCGGTCTGGATTCCGCCACAGTGATGGCCATGGCGAAACAGCAGGGCTATCTCTGCCATGCGTTGAGTGTGGACTATGGGCAGCGCCATTATGCTGAACTTGCTGCAGCAGAGCGTGTGGCCCAGGCTTTGGGTGCGATTGAGCAGCGTGTCATCAGTGTTGATTTGACTGGATTTGGTGGCTCTGCCTTGACAGATACGCGCATTGCAGTACCGGAACAGAGAACAACAGGTATTCCGCTGACCTATGTGCCAGCGCGTAACACCATTATGTTGTCACTTGCCTTGGCTTGGGCGGAAGTGTTGCAGGTACAGGATATATTTATTGGGGTGAACGCAGTTGATTTTTCCGGCTATCCCGACTGTCGTCCAGAATATATAACGGCTTTTGAAAACATGGCTAATCTCGCCACCAAGGCAGCGGTAGAGGGTAGCTATTTGACATTGCACGCGCCTTTGTTGCGCTTATCCAAGGCCGATATAGTCAAGCTAGGTACGGAACTTGGCGTGGATTACAGCCTGACAGTGTCTTGTTACCAAGCTGATTCGGATGGTCGTGCATGCGCTGTGTGTGATTCCTGCCAACTACGCCGGGCCGGTTTTAAAACCGCTGGAATAGCCGATCCGACACGTTATCGTATTGCAGGATAATGCGCCCTGTCGCGTTGACAGGGCGGGTAAAGTCCGTATAATGCGCCCTTCTTTAAGGGATATGGGTCGTTAGCTCAGCCGGTAGAGCAGCGGACTTTTAATCCGTTGGTCGCCAGTTCGAATCTGGCACGACCTACCAGTTTCAATGTGTGGTTCATGATTCAGAACGCATTGGATGCAATATCGATGGTTTTTCGCCGCTTTAGCTCAGTTGGTAGAGCAACCGCCTTGTAAGCGGTAGGTCGTCAGTTCGAATCCGACAAGCGGCACCAAATAGATAAAGGCTTGCAGGGATGCAGGTCTTTTTACTTTACGAATTGTGGTGGTGTGTAAGTCAGCGTAAGCATTGCAGGAGTGCCATACACATGAAACTAATGAGTTATCGCTAGCCCATCAGTACTGTTTCCCAAAAAATTCAATGTACTGCAGCCGCGTGCGTTCTTTGCTGTCGCACCCAACCGCTATTTAGCCGAGACATCACCTATCTGCCTTCACGGGTGAAGGGCATCTATTCTTACCTGTATTTGTTCATGGATATTTTTAGCCGAAAACTGTTGGCTGGCAGATTTATGACGTGGATAGCAGCGATCTGGCGGGGGATGTGCGCGACATTTGCGTCAGAAAAGCTATCTTGCCAAACCAGGTGGTGTTGCATCCGACAATGGCAGCTGGTCCTCGTCATAACACCTCAACCCTGATCAGCTCAAGATGGATTTTTTCTTTGGAGCCGCGCAGCCGTAGGTCAACCCATCGAACAAGAGTACGGCATCAAACTGCACGTTCGCAGTGTGGGCAAATACCTTGCCCGCTGGGGCTTCACACCGCAAAAGCCCATCAAGCGCGCCTATGAACAAAACCCCGAGGCCGTACAGTCATGGCTCGAAGGCGAGTAGCCTGGCATTGAGCAACGCGCCAGACAAGAGGGTGCTGAAATTCATTGGGGTGAAAACTGCGTTGGTCAACACCGATGTGCGTGGCAGAAGCTTTGCGCCAGCGGGCAAAACCCCTATGGCGATGACCGTGGGCGGCACACGGCAAAAGCTTTCCATGATCGCCACCGTGACCAATCAAGGCAAGACGCGTTGGATGATCATTGATGATTCTTTTGATGCAGACAAGCTTGCTGAATTCTTGGCTGCCTTGATCAAGGATGCGGGCAGGAAAGTGTTTTTGATCCTGGACAACCTGCGGGTACACCACAGCAAGATTGTGAAGGCTTGGGCATCAGAGCGGAAAGATCAGATCGAATTGTTCTACCTGCCCAATCGGGCCGGAGCAATAAGAAGGAGATTTGGAGCACAAAATAGCAGCATGAATATAATTATTCAGCGTTTCCTAATGTAGTAGCACCTATCCGAACCTCAAAGATCAATATACTACACAGCAGCATACTATTAATCCGGCCACGTTTATCCGTGAATCATGATGCTTCTTTTCTCGTGAATCCTGAAAGTATTTTTTGACGTGTTCAGGCGAGTTTTCTTGCGTATTTATATGCTCGGTTGCTGCCGCTTTTAATTTTGCTTTTGTGCATACCGGCACTTTTGTGCAAATGGCATGTTTCAAATTCGTGTTCAAATTTCTCCGCGTCCTTGATTAAAGCCTCAAGAAATTCAATCAATTTGTCCGAGTTGAATGCCTCATTAATAATTTGATGCTGGCTCGCCGGTGGTTGCTCAATGCACCCACCCAAGGTGTGTTCTGAAAACGAGAAATGAAGAAAACGACTCGAAAATCGCCATGATTCATGCCAAAAACAAGTCAATTCTCCGGCCACAACCGCAAAATTCACCTCGGGGTCTCTGACGGGGTGAATTATTCAGTGTTTCCCTAAGTCTTCGGATTTCTTGTAGACGGCCAACAGGCCATCAATCTAGGGAATAACGCTTTCAGTACGGTCACCATCACTATCACTCCTCGCAAGACAGCAGTTTCCCGTCAAATGGCCGTTTACACAACAATTCTTACCCACCATCCGCAGACTTTACCAAAATCTGAATGATAAATGATAGTAGTGGTTGCCACTTCATTTGGTGGATTCAAGACCATAAAAAACCTTAAGCCCAAGACTGGGTTTCTCAATGAAATGCCATGAGGCAATTGCAAATAGCGTCACAATAGGGAACGAGAAGAGGAACAGGCATGCTGGCGAAATCCCGGGTGCCAGCGTGACAATGGTTTGTTGAATTGGAAAAGCGTAGATGTAAACGCCAAAAGAATAATCATGGATTCGTGTTCTTTTTCCTAATAGATGGAATGATGAAGTAGCTACGAATAGCAAAAAATATCCATACGACAAATATATAAAAAGCAGAAATAGACTGGTTTCCCGAAATAAATATGTAAGGCCAATGAGTCCCATCACTAGTAACCCGGAACGAGGAATCCAGTGGCGTACAGTGTACCCAATAGCTCCGAGTATGAAGACTGCAATCAATTGGCTCGAAAATAAATTGAGGCCAGTATTCCAACTATCGAATTCGGCTTTGGTAACGGTGATCATTCGAACAGCTAGATAAAGCATCACTGTAGAAAATAAAATACTGCGCCAGCCTTTTCCTTCTGTTGGCAGCAGACAGGTCGCACCGATAACTCCAGTCACGATGTAAACCAAGAATTCAACCTTTAAGGTCCATAGAGAACCATTAACGGCGCGAGGTATTGGCAAATCTTCAAAAACACCAGGTAGCGTGTTGGTTTTCAGGCTTAGGACATTAACGTTGTCACGGATATATCTGAATGCCTGGCCAGATGAAAAATAGTGATTGATATCCAGAGAACTGACTATGGGACCAAGCAAAAGTGCGCTGATCGCCGCAACAACAGCTAAGCCGGGCAAAATTCTCAGCGCTCTTTTTGCCATGAACGAAGGAAAGTGAGGCGTGGAAGCCCAACTTGAGGAAATAAGATAGCCGCTCAAAAAGAAAAAAGCTATCACGGCCAAGGCACCGCCATCAAATATATGAAGAAGACGACCAATTGGCTCTAGTTGGATATTTCCGCTCAATGCGTAGCAGTGAGAAAAAAGTACCAATACCGCAGCGATCAGGCGTAAGGCGTTTAAATTATTTTCGCGGCTTGCCAATTTCTCAGAGATTGGGGCGCGCAATTGAATTTTGGGCATATTTCAATGTGATTAGGCGGGTTCATACTATTAAACTTTCATCTTGCTGAATACTGTAAGCCTTGTCCTGTAAGCGCTAAGTAGTAATGTCTCCTTTTTCCCAAGTAGAAATATTTCCCTCAGTGATGAGACTCAGCGCCTGTAAAAAAATAAAGGCTGGCATTTTGAAATGGACGATAGGATGAGTCAAAAAGAAGAAAAGTGGGCACAAATAATGGTGCTACTGACGGCAGGAAAAATTAACCAGAAGGAAATTTGGCTTGTTGCTCACAATAAAATCAAGTTGTCTCGATGTATCAGCTCTGGCTCATCAACGTAACCCAAAAGGGTTTCGATTTCGCTACTGGGATGTCCGGCGATGCGACGTGTTTCTGTGGCATTGTAGTTGATCAGGCCGCGCGCGATATCTTGTTCATTCGTATCTAAAATGGCGACTACTGTGCCGCGCTCAAATTCCCCGCTGATTTTGGTGATGCCGACCGGTAGCAGGCTCTTGCCTTCGTTGCGTAGTGCATGCACTGCACCAGCATCTAGCGTTACCTTGCCGCTGATTTGCAGATGATCAGCCAGCCATTGCTTGCGCGCATTTAAAGGTAATGGTTGTGCTTCAAGTAGAGTGCCGATACTGTTGCCACACATTAGGCGTGGCAACACATCTATTTCATGGCCAGATGCGATTACGGTGTGCGCGCCGCTACGTGCAGCCCGTTTTGCGGCGAGCACCTTGGTGAGCATGCCGCCACTTCCGATGTGGCTACCCGCGCCACCTGCCATGGCTTCAAGCTTTTCATCGCCCGCTTGCGCGAAACTGACTAGCGTAGCATTTGGATCCTTGCGCGGGTCAGCAGTGTAAAGGCCGATTTGGTCAGTAAGGATAATGAGCGCATCAGCCTCAATCAGGTTGGCAACCAATGCGCCTAAAGTGTCGTTGTCACCAAACTTGATTTCATCGGTGACCACCGTGTCATTTTCATTGATGACGGGAATAACGCCAAGAGTCAGCAGGGTGCGCAGTGTAGAGCGGGCGTTGAGGTAGCGTTCACGATCGGCGAGATCGGCATGGGTGAGCAATATTTGTGCTGTATGCAGGCCGTGTGCGCTAAAGCAGCTTTCGTACACCTGTATCAAGCCCATTTGACCGACTGCGGCAGCGGCCTGCAATTCATGCACGGCGCTGGGGCGTTTTTTCCAGCCAAGTCGCTGCATACCTTCGGCAATCGCGCCCGAAGAGACCAATACTACTTTGTGCCCATTGTCACGTAGCGTAGCAATTTGCTGCGCCCAGTTCTGGATTGCAGGGATATCCAGTCCTTCACCCTGATTGGTGACCAGGCTGCTTCCAACTTTGACGACGATGCGTTTGCACTGGGCCAGAATGGTTGTCATGATGCATTAAAGTATTAGATTATCGGTTTTTTTGGCATTGTCGATGTTGGCCAACTCTTCCTGCTTAGTAACTTGCTCCACATGCTCCATGATGGCATAGCATAGCTCTCTACAGCCTTCGCCATTAATCGCGGAAATAGTGAAATAACGCGTGTAATCGCTGAACCTTTGTAGAAAAGCAGCGATCTTCTCATCTTTATCTGGTAGCAGGTCAAGCTTGTTTAATATTAGCCAACGCGGCTTGTTATATAGCGCTTCATCATATTTTTTCAGTTCATTCAGAATTGAATGGGCTTCATGCACCGGATCGACTCCCTCGTATATCGGGGCAATGTCGACCAAGTGCAATAGCAAACGGGTACGCATCAAATGGCGTAAAAACTGGTGTCCTAGTCCCGCACCTTCGGCAGCGCCTTCAATCAAGCCTGGAATGTCGGCGATAACGAAACTCTTTTCGGCCGATACCCGCACCACGCCCAAGTTTGGATGTAGCGTGGTGAAGGGGTAATCAGCTACCTTGGGGCGGGCAGCGGAAACCGCGCGAATGAAGGTGGATTTGCCTGCATTGGGCATGCCCAGCAAACCCACGTCGGCGAGTACTTTTAACTCTAATTGCAGTTCGCGCCGTTCACCTTCAACACCTGGGGTGCATTGACGCGGGGCGCGGTTGGTGCTGGATTTAAAGTGTAGATTGCCTAGGCCACCTTTGCCGCCTTGGGCGAGCAACATTTTTTGTCCATCGTGATCCAGGTCGGCAATCAATTCACCGGTATTAATATCAGTGATGACCGTGCCGACCGGCATGCGCAGTACAATATCTTCCGCACCTTTACCATAGCAATCTGCGCCACGCCCGGCTTCACCATTGCGCGCGCGGTGATGGCGCGCAAAACGATAATCCACCAGGGTGTTGATGTTGCGGTCTGCGAGCGCATACACGCTGCCACCCCAGCCGCCATCTCCGCCGTCGGGGCCACCCTTGTCGATATATTTTTCTCGCCGAAAGCTGGCCGCACCGTTGCCGCCATCACCTGCGATGACTTCAATTTTTGATTCGTCGATGAATTTCATGATGTCTGTTATTCCTGCAAATAAAAAAGCCCTACCTCGCGATAGGGCTCATTGTACTTGGCTAGGAGTACTTAAGCTGGAACCACGAAGATAGTTTTGCGTTTTTGTGCACCTTTAACGGCGAACACAACTTTGCCGGCAATCTTTGCAAACAAGGTGTGATCCTTGCCCATGCCGACGTTGTCACCAGCGTGGAATCGCGTACCGCGCTGACGTACAATAATGCTGCCAGCGTTAATTAATTCGCCGCCATAAGTTTTCACGCCGAGGCGTTTTGAGTGTGAGTCGCGTCCGTTACTGGTACTGCCGCCGCCTTTTTTTGATGCCATGTTTCTTCTCCTTCAATATTACGCCGAAATGCCGTCAATACGGATTTCAGTGAAGTTTTGACGATGACCTTGATGTTTTTGGTAGTGCTTACGTCGACGCATCTTAAAGATTCTGATCTTCTCGCCACGACCATTTGATATTATGGTTGCCGTGACAGTAGCGCCAGCCAATAGAGGTTGGCCAACAGATACTTTCTCGCCACTGCCCACCATCAGCACTTTGTCCAGCACGATAGCGCTGCCGACTTCACCAGAAACGGTTTCAATTTTCAGGGTTTCGCCTGTGACAACACGATATTGCTTACCACCAGTTTTGATTACTGCGTACATAACAACCTCGCTTGAATGCGGTTTTACAGAGTCGCGCATTATACACAAACGGCACCAGCCGTCAAAATGGTTTTTAATAAATAGCGTTTATCTGCCGTCAATAAGATCGCGTGTTTAACAAGCTTGGAGAGGGCGGCAGATAATATTATTGGCAACTTACTTGTTTGTTTACTGCATTCTGCTCAATCCACATCAAGATCAGCAAACAATTTAGTGGACAAATACCGCTCACCAAATGAAGGGATCATCACTACGATCATTTTGCCAACATTTAAAGGACGCTTGGCAATTTCAAGGGCAGCCCAAACAGCCGCACCGGAGGAAATACCAACCAACAAGCCTTCCTCTTTTGCCAAGCGCCGCGCCATATTGAAGGCATCGTCATCTTTAACACGTACCGCTTCGTGGAATATATTTTTGTTGAGAATTTCAGGTATAAAACCCGGCCCTATCCCTTGAATAGAATGCGGACCACGCTGTCCACCTGAAAGTACAGGCGAAGCATCCGGTTCCACGGCAATTATTTGCACGCCCGAATAAATCTCTCTCAATGCTTCACCTACACCGGTGATAGTCCCACCAGTTCCAACACCCGCAACAAAAATATCAATCATGCCATCGGTGTCGCGTATAATTTCTTCGGCGGTAGCAGTTCGATGGATGGCAGGATTAGCGCGATTAGAAAATTGCTGCAGTATGAGGTAGCGTGAATCGGCCAAAGCCATTTCTTTTGCTCTCTTCATCGCCCCGGGCATACCGTCCGAACCTGGAGTCAGGATAAGCTCCGCACCATAAGCCTTCATTAACAGGCGGCGCTCACGGCTCATGTTTTCCGGCATGATGAAAGTGCACTTATAACCGCGGGCTGCGCAAACCATAGCAAGGCCGATGCCGGTATTGCCAGATGTTGCTTCCAAAATAATTGTGTCTGGTTTGATTTTGTCTGCTTTTTCAGCAGCTTCAATCATTGAAGCGGCGATACGGTCTTTAACGCTGAGCGCGGGGCTGAAAAATTCCAGCTTAGCGAGGATAGTGGCATCTATGCCTTGGGTCACGCGGTTTAATTGCACCAATGGTGTGTTGCCTATCAGTTCCAAAACATTTTTTGCAATCTTCATCTATGCTTCCTCTCTTTTATCCATATCCATGTTGCAGTACATAGTGCTACATCGCAGCAAATAATACCTTATGAGAGGTTTTCCAGTCCAAGCATTTTAGGGTGTAATGGCCATGGCGCACGGTTAACGATAGAAAATTCCAAGCCGTCATTTTTTGTGCGAGGCTGGATGAGTTGGTAATTTATTGATGCAACGCCTGATTCGGTCAGTTTGCTAATTGCTCATTAATTGCTATCCTGGACCAACGTTTCGTTCAAAGCCAACAAATAAAACATCTATTTACTGAGATTTTTTATTGCGTACTTCTTTTTTGGGCTGTGCAGTTTTTCTTTCTTTCGGTGGATCGTTTCGTTCCGTAAGTTGTTTTTTGAGATCGTCCAATTCTCTTTGCAGTTTGACGACGCTCGCTTTGCGTTGTGCGACGCGCTCATCCCAACGGCTTACGGCGATGTCCCGCTCCTTGATGGCGATTTCGACCTCAGCTTGGGCGCGGACAACCGATTGTTCTTTTTCCTTGAGTGTCACTTCAATGTTCGGCATTTTCCCTGTGCGCTGCGATGCCATGCTTTGTGTGAGCCGAGCATTGAGATCATTTTGCAGTTTGAGCGCTTGCTCCAATGTCTTGATGTCCATGTTGTGCACTCCTTAAATTTTGATGTTGAAATTGTTGAACTGTAGCGGGGTAACTTTGTTGGTGCCAGTGTAATCACCGGTAGTAATGTTGCCCATGAGTGCGGCGCTGCTGTTGGCCAGCGACATGGCATTGACGTTGACCGCGGCTTTGACATGATTGCCCATGGCGATCAAATGCCCGCCCCACAGCCGTACACTCGCGCCTCGTGGATTGGCTTCAGCGCTGAAATGGTCGCAAATATTATTGTTGAAAGCCACCTTCTCGAAACGGAGATCGATGTTGTCGGTTATTACAATACGCATGAATTCCACCAAATGAGTACGGCCCGGGCCACTAAAGTGATTGTCATTCACCTGTGCGCTGCCAAACATATAGGTGATCTCGCCTGCCCCAGCCAAATAATGTAAAGCAAGCGGCCCGATCAACAGCAATGCGCGGTGTTCGTTGAGCAGTTCGAGCTTGGCAAGCTGGGTGTAGCCGACTCGGTTGCCATTAATCTGACAGGCGGGCATCCAGCCGCCAATGCCAACAGCATTGCCAGTAGTAACGTGACTGCCGTCAGCAGAGATTCCGGTGTCGGCCACTTCACAGTTTTCGATGCGCAGATGGGCACCTGAAGGCGCCAATATTTCTTCAGCGTACACGCCTATCCCTATCGAAAAATTGAGGGCGTAACCGCAATTGAGCACCCGATTTTCGAGCAACGCAGTAGTGCCACGCACGAACATCGCCATACCTAAAAGCAGACAGGATTGCAGACGATTACCGCTACTCTCCAAATTGGTTTCCTGTGTGGCGGTGATGCCGGTACCTGCCTGTTCGATGCGATTATCCGTTATACGGTTGCGTTCGCCCTCACTGAGATGCACGGCAAAAAACACTTCGCGCAGGTCGTTGTTATCGATACGGCTGTCGCTACAATCATCCACCCGTACACCGTACCATCCGGTACCACCGCCATCGATGTGATTACCGACGACGGCCGGGCAGGCAATCCGTGAGGCGACAATGCCCAATTGCGGGCCGAGTAATTGATTGTCGCGCACCACAACGTGATCGGCGGCACGGCCATTTTTTGCATCGGCCAGGCAATAAATGCCGACGGGCACCGTCAGCTGCCCCTTTTGTGCAATCGCCTCCATGAAATTAGCGGCGATTACTACGTGATTACCGCTGGCACGAATGCCGCCCCACGCTGCCGAAAGTAAATCGATCTGGTTACCGCATACCTCGCATTGGGCCGCTTCGACATCAATTGCGTACAAGCGGGCGTCTAGGTAATTGCGCATTTGTGCAACATCGGAGGGAGCTTTATCTTGCGTGATACCGGCGCTGCGGCTGATGCGATTACCAGATATGCGCGAACCCACGGCATTCTGGCCCAAAGAGATACCGACCCAAAAATGGCGGATACGATTATTCTCGATACTGCAAGCTTGAGTAAGACCGGTGTCTATCCGTATGCCATATTGGCCGTTTGAGCCATCGGCCTGGTCGAGGAACTTACCGGTGATGCCTGCAATGGCGTTGTCGGTGATGTGCAGGCCACCCTGATAATCTTGACTCAGGATACCGACGAGAAAATTATCCAGGCGATTAGCAATTAGGTCGACATCGGTCACGCTGCTCAAATTGATGCCGACATAGGACGGCGGTGCTTGCAGTTTCGAAATTATGATGGCAAGCGCACAATGTTCTACCCTTACCCGCGTACAGTGATTCAGATAAAGCAGCGCGCCAATATCGGCGGCAGCGGCTGTTGCCTCAAAGCGTATGCCTTCGACGATAATGTCGCTAACCGGTGAACTGGCGTCGCCGATCTGCAAGGTTCTGGCTAGCCCTGCCGCACGCACGATAGTGCCAGGACTTTCGCCGCGCAGGATGATGCGCGAGGAGAGTATCTGAATGGTAGTGCTGACGTTATGCACGCCTGTTTTCAGGCATACGCAACCGCCTTCATCCGGCAGCGAGTCGATCGCGGCCTGGATATTTTCACCGGGTGCGACGTTGACGGTGCAGCACCCGCCGCATTCGGGCGGCCATTTCACACGGCAGTCGGTTTCGTCGTCGGGAAAGGTGACGATAGACAGCCTCGCATAATGGCGATGGATGCCGCGCGGCGGCGCTTGGGTGTAGGTTTCCACTGAGGTGTCGTTGGTGCGTGCCGCAGATACCCAATAGTCCCCGCAGTGGAATCCGCTACCGGAAGGGTCGAGATTGAATTGAATTTGAATTCCGTTTTCCAGCACTACCCAGACGCCCGCCGCCGGCACCGGGATCAAGCCGGTGCTGCCGGCCGCATCGAGATTGACGATGACATTGTTGTTGGCATCGCGTACTGTGCCCTTCTGGTCCCAGCGCCGCACACGGGTGTGGCGGGAATCCAGGGTGTCGAGGCCGCCGCCGGGTACGAGATTTGCCGGCAACGCGGGTGAAAAGCTGATGGTTTGCTTGGCGTCGTCGACGCTGATCTTGCGCATCACGCCGCGACGCAGCGCGGGATCGCCGTTTTCACCACTGAGTTCGCGCCGGTCATCGAGTATCTCCACCCAGTCACCCGTGTTGAAACGCAGCACTGCGTCACGACCCAGGCTGGCTAATTTGAGTTCGGTGCTGGTCGCGGTCTGAGAGACAATTTCCACTACATTGCTCGCCACGCTGGCATTGTCGCGTGACCATTTGAACCTCGCCGCGCCCACGGCGCCGCCATCGTGAATCTCGACGCGATAGAGCTGATTCTCCAGTCCGCGATAACCCCCACCGGGCGGCAGTTCGCATGGATCAAGATCGGGTGGAACGCCCTCCGCCTTGATGGACATGCGCCCGCCGGAGGGAAGGGAAAGTGCTTGCCAGCCCGCTACCGTGGTGTCGGGTGTGGTGCAGTTGGCACCGCTGACATTGGCCAGCAAGCGAACCTGCCAGACAGTTTGCAGACGCGTGGTGGTATCCACGCCCACAGCGCTTTCGACCAAGTTGGGCTGTTGAAGATGGGTAATCTCGCGCTGCCAAACTTCGAGATAGGCGAGGTGCGGTCCACCGCCGGGCAAAGTCGGTGGCGCGGGGAAATACGGCTGCAAGTTGTACGCCAGCGACGTTTTTCCTCTCAGTTCGGCGAGCACCGCATCGAACTCCGCGGCGCCGCCGCCATGATTTTCCGCCAACAACCCATCCACATACATGCGGCCGCGGCCGATGCTGATATTTCCACCGGCAGCCTCGATTTTGAAGGCGTCTGGCGTTTGCGGCGAGACCACCGCCACGCCCGTGATTCCTGGCGTAACATGCACGCCAAGCGTATCCACACTCTCGGCGCGCAAGCGTCTATCCAGCACCGCCACCCACTCATTCCAATCCGAGTCCAGTTGCACGCGCCCTTGCTGCATCAAGACGCCGGACAGATCGATGCGGGGATCGAATCGAACTCGGCTGTAATCTCCACTCATGACTTTCTCCTTATTGTGGCGGCAATGCCGCTCTTAGCTTCCGTAGATCAATCCCGCTTCCAGGCCGAAGCGCAGATATTCTTCCAGTCGCACGCGCAAATTGGTTTCACGTTGCGGCTGATATAAACCATGTAGTACACCCATCTCGCTCTCGTCATGAGCGCCACGACGTATCTTGTCTGAGGTGCTTTGTAGCAACTGACAATAGCCGGGATCACCATAATGCAACGAAGTGAATTGCGGCCCTATCTGCTGGTCACTATTTTCAGGTTGGCAGTGATAGCGGGACGGTGTACGCGAGCCGGGCGGTATATAAGAAAAACGCACGCAGCCTTGCTGACGGCGCTCAGCCCAAAGCGGTGCTTTCCACGGATCACTGCCACTGGTTAGCGCGGCGACGAAAAGGCAATCACTGGCCAGCGTCAATTGCCGGGTGTGAACCTTACCGATCACGGTGCAGCTTTCCAATGTGAGCGCACCGCCTTCTGCAAGTGCGTCAGCACCGGGGCCACGGTAGGCGATGAGATTTTGCGCAGTTGCATCCACGATGCATTCGCGTAACGAGATTTCAGCGTCGGTGGCGATATGCAGCGGTGCGGTAATGCAGCGTTCCAACTCTATCTTAGCGAAGGCATGACTGACCACCAAGCCAGGATCGTCTGCTTGTGGCGGTGAGCCATCACCTTTGGTGCGCGGGCCGGGTACCAAAGTGCAATCGCGCAGCACGAGATAACGCGGTTGAGTGTCGGGGAAAGCGGCCATCATGAGTGTGCCGCCACTGATTACCCAACCGTCGAGGATCAAGGTTGCTTCGGTGCCGAGCGTGAGCGTGATGTCGCCGCTCGCTGCCAGCAGCGGGCGCGCGCCATTGACCGCACGCAGCACGACCGTCTTACCGGCATTCACGGTGATCGAAGGCGTCTCCACATAACGGCGGCTGTCGAGCACTTCCACGGTGCCACCATTCTGCACCGCATTGAGCGCTGGCTGCAGTGCCGCGCCGCCCTGCACGATTTGCACTGGCGTGACCGGCACGGCGGGATCACCGCGCTCGTATTCGCCGCCGCCGATGGCAATGGTGTAACCGTAATGAAAGCTCACGAGCGGAGCCGAGGCCGGTGCGTCGGCAAATGCGATGCGGCCCAGCACCGGATCGATGGACACCAGCCCGGAGCCGGCAGTGGGCTGATGCGCCCAGGCAATGACATTGCCGCCACCGTCCTTGATGTCGCTAAGATCGCAGATACGGATGTTGTTGCGTGCAATTAGTTGCGGTGGATTGCCGTCCAATTCCAGCCATAAACTCTTGCCCGGACCGTAGTAGTCGTCAAGATGGGCCTTAAGCCAACGGCGCGCGAGCGGCATCGGCACATTACGCGGTTCAGCCAGAAGGCTGATTTCTTCTTCCGTCTCCGGCGTGTTGTAAAGCGCCATGTCGGTACCCAGCGGATTGAAGCGGAAGCGCAGTCCGCCGCCAATATCTGGGTCGGCCACGGCCTGCGATCGGGTTAGCGGAAATGCACGTACCCGCCACAAATAAAGACCGATGTTGGGAATATTGTGACGCGCGGCGCCGGTGTTGATGCGTCGCACGTCCACGGTGTGAGCGATGGTATCGAAGGCGGTATCGCGCCAGTGCAGTTTTTCCCAGTTGCGCAAATTCGGTGCGTAGTGCGCATGGGTACGCAGATGATTCATGTTCTGCGTCCAGCCCAGCAGCTGAAAGAATTCCACCGCCCGTGCTGGCCAGCCCGTGACATCGCGCGCCAGTTGCTCGAGCATGGATGCCGTACCCTTGCGACGGCGATAGCGGATGGTGTTGGCCACGTCAGCGCGCGGCGAAGCCACATTGGGCACCACACCATGCAGGGTGCGATAACCGATGAGATCACCGATATAGGGCGCCACCCACGGCGCGCAGGTTTCGATGAATTGGTCGTCGTAGAGTTGTTCGAGGTTTTCCTCCATAGCTGCCACCTGCTCGGCAATGACGGCGAGCAGTTCGCGTAGCGGATAGCCTTGCTCCGCATCGCGGATGCGGTGGATGGCGGGCAGCAGTTCGTAGAGGCGGTCGGCGGTCGTGTTCACGGCATCTCCTCCAGATAATCGAATGGGCCGGTATCTAACAGCAATAACTCGGCGGCAATGCCATTACCTTGCGCATCGATGGTCGCGGCGGCCGGCGTCAGACGTTCTTCCAAGGTAACAGCAGTGCCACGGTAGAAACGATTCAGGTCCACGCCCAACACGCCCTGCACCCCCTGCGCAATAGCGATAATCTCTGAGCGAGAGACAGTCTGGTTGAAGTCGCGTGCGTCGAAGGAAAAGGCGGCGCGCAGGGCAGTCTCGACGTCGGCCAATACCTTTTTGCCCTCGTGATCCGGGTCGCATTTGATGCGCAGGGCGAGATGAAAGGTCGCCTCGTTGTACGCCTTCGTTTCGCAGTGCACCAGCGGGTCACCGTTTTGCTTGAGGGTATTGAGCAGTTTGGCGAGCGTCAAGTCCGGCGGTTGAACGCCATTATCGCCGGCGACAGTGATGAATACAGTGCGCCCGGCGCGGGTGTTGAGTACGGTGGCTTGAGCCTTGGCGATGCCGGTAAATGCGAGCGCGTAATCTTCATAATCCTGTACCGAGACCACGCGCCCGAGTGTGCGCACGCCTAGCGGCATATTGCGCCGAGCATGGGCTGCACTGTCCGCATTTACACCGCCCGCGGCAGGCAACGGATTGCTCACCGCTTTCAAGCCCAACGGACGCGAGAGTAGTTGCGAGAGCTGTCCAGCTTGCAGATTGCCCGCTATGCCGATGCCCTTGCGATAAACGGCGCGCAAATTATCTTGACCAGTCGGCAGGCGCGCGCCGTGGCGGCCATCGCCGAACTGGATAGTTCCCGCACCGTCCTCTTCTACGTGCAGCACGTAGGAGCGGTCATCGGCACCGGCCTGGTGGAGAGTGGGCATCTCGTGCCAGCGGATATCGTTGACTCGCACCTCCAATGCCGCCTCGGCGCCAGTCTCGTTCTCGGCGCCAACGAAGGTGAGCGGTGTGTGTTTGAGGGTGTAGCGTTGATGGGAAAGTCGCGCCGCGCCGCTGCCAAGAGTCTGCTGCACGGTTTCGCCGTGGGTGGCGAGCGCAACGTTAGCGTAGAGTTTGACAGTGCCGCGCTGGTATTGATGTTGCAACGGGGTAGTGAAAAATAGTTTGCTGGTATTGCCGTCCGCTTCAGTTTTCAACAGCGTCAATACTTCGCTCGTCTCATCCCCGGCAGTGGTAGTGCCGCTGAGTATCAGCATGCGATCGGGCGGCAGTTCTTCCACTTTGCGATCGACACGCAGGAAATCTCCGGCTACATCTGCGGTAATGGGTGTTTCCGCCAGTGTCAATTTTTCACTGTGGGCGAACACCGCCGTCTCGCGCAGCCGTTCGTTAAAGAGTTCGCGCAGATTCTCACCTTTTACCTTCAGCCGCGTAGTTTTGCTGGTAAGTGTAAAACTTGCGCGTGCATCCTCGCCTGCGGTGTCAACTTGGTATAACTCCTGATATTCGGGGATGGACAGCACCAGCCAGCCGTCGTGCACAATCTGCGGATAGAGCGCGTCAAGATGCAGCGTATGGACGTTGCGCGGATAGAGTCGCCCTTGCGGGATAATCTGCTTGGCCAGGCCCGGCGGCGTCCACGAGAGTTTGATGGTTGCCGCGCCGCCGTCCTCGTAATACTCCAGTTTGATGTCATATTTTTTGCCGGCGACAAGCGTAATACTGCCGCTGTTTTCAGTGGCGCCGTGATTGGTCCAGTTGTTGATAATCAACTGATTGTTGACCCACAGGCGCACACCGTCGTCGGAGACGGTGTGAAAGCTGTAACTGCCAGTTGAGGGCGCATGCACCCAGCCTGTCCAGCGCACCGAGAACGTGTCGGCACCTATCAACGCATTGGGCGAACCGCTGCTCCAATCTAAGTTCACCGTAGTGTCGGTACGAGTGAGCTTGCGACTCGAAAGATCTTTATTGTCAAAATATTCACCGTAGAGACCCGTACCGGTAGTGGTGGCTGTTGGCGGGTCGGAAATGTCGGCGATGGTGAAGCCGGGCCATTCGGTGGCGGTGATTGGATCACTGGGCCCGAGGCCCAGATAGCCGCGCTTGATGCTGTCGGACATTACCCGCCAGTCAGGGGCGTTATAACCGAACAGCGAGGCGCGCTGGCGCAGCGCGTACACCTTGGCCTCAGCCGCCGGCGTGACGTAGGGTGAGGTAGTACCCAAGCCGTGATCCAGCGTAACGATGGTACGATCTGCGCTGCTGTCGAGCGCCACGCTTTGGACACGGCGGAAATCCCAGTTCTCGTTGCCCGTATTGTTTTCACGTTCCGTACCGACGAATAGCAGCGCGTCACCGGCTTTAAGCTGCGTTGCGGTGCCCTGCAAATAAACAACCTTAGTGCCGAACACCGGCAGTATCATTTCACGCATTTTCGGCAGCAGGACGTTCCATGCTGGCCGCGCTTCGATACTCTCGACGGTCTCGAAGGTTTGCGGTTTCTCGTCGGGACCGGGCATACTCTGCACCTTGATACCAATGTCCAGATTCACCTTGTCGGGTACGCCGGAAGCCTGTTTTGGGTCACTGCTCGCGGGTTGCGGCGGTTGCTCTTGCAACGTGAAGGCGAGGTAGGTCTCTGCGGCAACGCCGGGTTTGAGGCGATAGCCGATCAGCCGCGCCAGTTCGCTCAATGACAGGCGTTCGCCTGCAGTACGCAAATAGGATTCATTGGCGAGACGCTCCTGATAGAAGCTCAACACGTCTGCCATACAAGCATAGGCGTCCAGCAACGCGATGGAAAAATCATCAGTGTCGCGGGTGCGCAATTTTGCCAGCGCGGGATATTTCTGCGACGACAGCCGCGCCTGCATGCTAGCCAGTACCTCGCTGTGCGTACCGATGCGATAGGCGATGGCCGCAAGCCCCGGGCGGTTGTAGAGCAGCGCCGGTGCCTGGATACCCACACCCGCGCAATAACCGCATGCGTCTTGCGATGTTTGTTCTTCGCCGCTCATTTGCCGCCTCCTATTGAGAGCTTCAACACACCCCGTTCGGGAAAGTTGGGATCGTTGTCCAGTCGCGCGATCTCCAGGCGCCCGATCGTCAGTACGCCATCATCCATGGGCTTGGGGTCAGGTGGCGCACGCAAACGCTGGAAGGTTTTGATCACCACCGAGGCCACGCCTTGTATCGCCTGAGCCGCTTCATAAATCGCGCTGAGATAAACTGGCTGGCCGAAGCTGAAGTTGTCGGGATGGAACAGGGCAGGCGTGCCGTCGGCCAGCCAGCCGCGGCTGAATACGCGCATCAGCGCGGCGCGTACATCGGCACGGAAATAATCAGGTTTGACGCATACCGTCATTTCCAGAAGCAAGGGCACATAACTTGGGCCGTTCACCTCCAGGTCATAGCCAGCCATGCGATAGCGTTCGACGTGATCGCGGATGGTTTGCTCATAGATTGCATCCATCTCGCCGCCGCCCTTGCGGTCGACGGTGAGAAATACCGTGTACCAGCTGCCGGTCCAGCGGAAAGTAGCGGCGGCGCGCTGTACACTAGGATGGCGTTCGGTAACCTCGGCATAATCCGCCGGGGTGACGGCGCGTTCCTGGGTGCGAAACGCTTCCGGCGCATCGCGCCTGATATCCTCGGCATTTTCAGGATCGCTGCCACCTTGCGCAGGCAGTGGATTCGACGCATGCAACAGCCGCGCATCGTTACTGACGATGTGCGCGATGGACTCCAGGCCGATGTTGCCTGCCACGCCATTGCCAACGCGATAGCTCGCGCTAAATGCGGTGCTGACGTCAGGACGCTTACCGTGATAATCGTCGCCGAAGCGTAGCAAAGCGCTGCCGTCGTGTTCGCTCTCCACCACGAATTCGTTCGCCTCGGCATCGCTGGCGAGCAGATCCGGGCGCGGCAACCAAATGTCTGGTGTGCTCTGGAAATTGCTGGCGAGCGAGATGGCGGGGCGGGCACGCTGCGGCTCGGCGGCGGTGATCAATACAGCGGCATCGGCCAGCGACGACACCTGCACCTGACCACTGTTCAGCCGCAGACTATAGACGCTCACGCCGTCAGACACCGACCACATGCCATCTCCGCCTTGTACTACCACCGGCCCCGCCTGCAAAAGCACACCCTGCGCCTGCAAGGCGTCGTGCAGTGCCGGGGTAAAACTGCGGGTCTGCAATGCGGTGACAATGGCCGCTGTCGCGGTGAAGCCGAACAACGGCGAAGCTATTAGCGGTAAGGCATGAGTGAGCGGACGTTCCGCAAGTCGCGGCCGGAAACGGGGGGGCACGGCCTGCAAAGGTGGACGCTTGCAACTCAATATGTCGCTCTTGGATGCAAGGGTAAGTTGCGAGGCAGAAACGGTGCCCAAATCTTCACCCGTTAGGGTGCGGCCATGGTCGGCCAGCACGATATTGCCATAGGCCGCGCTCACTTCACTGAGATAAGTCGCGCCGTGATCCAGGTCAGTGATGGTCGATAGGCATAATGGAAACGGCAGTGCATCCTGTTCTGTCCAGCGGATCTCGGTGACATCTAACGGATTATTGTTAGGTACCGGCAGGAACAAACCCCCGCTGGGGTCACTATCCAAACGCACGTCGGTGAGACGTACCGCCCAGCGATGCGCGCGGTCTGCATCTGCGGCAAATCCGGTGCGCGGGCCCAATTCTTCCGCGAACACCAACACGTCGCCGGCCTTGAGGTTAGGATAATGTCCGTTGAGCGTTGCGCGCGTCGCACCCTTAGGTAAACAGCATTCGCGCTCGCCCCAGGAATAGAAACTAATACGTTCGTGATCCTGATAAAGCAGGGAGTCTTCCATTGTCTCGAATACCAGCGCACCGTTGGCCAAGGCATCGCGCAGTTGGTCGCCGGACGGGGGGATACGCTCGGGTGTGTTGGGCACGCGCGTGAGCAGCGGGGTGCCGCGTGGAATATTTACACCGTCGTCGTTAACGAATAGTTGCACCCACACGCGGGCATTACAGCCTTCGTGCACTATGTAATCCACTAGCCGCGCATGGCGGCGCAGCGAGATGCGCTTGCGCGCGGTAGTGAGATAAGCTTCAGTGGCGACGGCGTCTTGTTGATAGGAAAGTTGATCGCCCACATAGGCTAGCATTTCCACCAAGGTTACGCCGACATCGGCGGCATTGCGGCTGGACCAATCAGGCATCAGCACGTTCATGCGGTCCAGCATCAAGCGGCGGAAGCTGGCGTAATCCTTGGCGAGATAATCGAGGCGCGGATTCGTCGCTGGCGGTGTAGGACAGGGAGTAACGCTGGCGCAATCGAAATCTGATTCGCACTGCACCTTGAACGAGAACTGAATTTCGCTCAGGCGCGGATCAAAACCAGCCGGCGGCGTGTCGTTACCGGGGCCGCTCAGCAGGCGTAGTGTATACAGCGAAAAATCACCGTAAATCTTGGTGCGAATCACCATGAATTTATTGAGAGGCACGAAACCGTCGACAAGACTAGACGGCTCACTGGCGGGCAGCGCATTGGCGATCGCGACCCACTCGATGTCCACGCTCTTGATGCGTTCGCCGCCTTCGATGCGGAAATTGTCCTTGCTGAGAGTGGCGGGCACTGCACGCAGGAATTTTACGAACAGTGTGCGCTGGCGTGTGGGGTCGCCAGGCATACCGCTGTCATGCACCTCCATATATTCCAGGCCGTTGAGGGTGCCGTTTAACTTCACTACTTCGCGGCGGCGCTGGTCGCAGCAGTAGTATTTCATAAGCCGCCTCCCGGTGCGCTGATCTGCGCCACGCCGCGAGTTTGTGTGCGGCGTTCTACATATTGCACGGTGATGAGCAAGGCGCCATCCTGCGCCTGCACATCGACGGTGTCCACGGTAATGACATCGCCCAGCCATTGCTGTAAGGCGCCTTGAATCAGGAACTGCGTGGTCGCCGCCACTTCAGGGCTGGCGGCGGCGAACACCAGTTGCATCACACCGCTGCCGAAGGTGGGACGCATCACACGTTCACCCGGCGCAGTCAGCAACACCTGCTCGATGAGGTCGCGGATGGTACCGGACTCATCCGTCTGCGCGGTGCGGCCGCGGCCGTCAAAATGAAATGGAAAGTCGATCTGGCTCATGTCGCGAGCACCCTAGGTTGAACCACTAGCGGCAACAAGCCGGTGCCGGTAGGCACGCACACCGCCTGTCCTGTTTGTATCAGCATCGGTATACCGCCAGCCAGCACCCGTACTGCGCCCACCACCCACTGCGCGGTGACGCAGGGCGGATTGGGCGAGCCGGTGAGGGCGCAGCCGGTAATCGCATAGGGCGTGGCCAGTGTAGTCACCGGCTGGCCGCTCAGCAGCACACGTGGGAATGGCGTAAGCGGTGTCGCCGGCCCTGCATGCATGCAGGTTATCGTGGCGCCAAGATGAAGGACGGGTGCGGGCATAGTAGCGTTCTCCTTTATATCACCGTGAGTGCCCCGAGATTAATGTCCACCGTCGGCCCGGTGAGATTGATCACTGCGCCCTTGCCGTTAGAAATCATGATACCGATATCGGTCACCGAGATCATGGCACCGGTCGTGGTTTGCAACTGAATACCTCCAGTGGGGCCAGGTACGTCACTAATAATCAGACCATTCTTTAGCGGAGTTTGCAACGTGATACCAGGCACTGCTGGCGGCACCATACGCGACAGCACCGGCAACTCTGCGGCACTGCCCCAGAAGCAGCCGACCCAAATCGGGTGATCCGGATTACCCTGTTCGAACTCTACCCATACGCCGCTACCGATCATAGGCAACGCAAACATGCCCATATTTATCCCGGCCAGCGGCACGCAGGGCATCGCCCAAGTTGTGGGAATAAGTCCCGCCACATCAGGCACCTGTACCTGCAATCGTCCCATCTGCATCGGGTCTATATTGTTGAGTACCATGCCACGGTATTTGCCATAAAAATTGCCGCCGTTGTCGCTCATACGGGAACCCTCGGTGTGATTGAAACCAGACCGTTGCGCGTCAAGTTAAAACTTTGTTTGAACTCGCCGCGCTTGAGTGTGCTGGTGACACTTTTTACGAAATAGAGTCCGTCGTAGGCGATGCCTGCACCACGCACGCCGACCAGTTGCCTGGCTTTCAGTGGCCGACCGTAGCGCAGTACATTAATGCTGCCATTGGCGCTGACTGAGTCCTGCGACTTCTTCGCTTCATTGAGTCCTCTTAAAATCGCCTGCATCGGGTTCATCTTTGCCGTGTCCTTCAGTATCTTGAGATTGCTTAGCGTTGTAGAAAGCACCCCCAGCGGTGGCTGCAACGGATTGATGTTGGGAATCGGGATCGGAATCGGAACGCGCGTAAGTTGGTTCTGGATGAATACGATCGGCAGCACACCCTTGGTCGGATCGAACGAAAAACTCATATTTTCAACGTTGGTTAACGCGTCCATATCCACGTTTAGCGCCGGTTGCGGCACGCCCACTTTGATCTCGGGCCCAAAATAGGCGATGTTGGTACCCGCCGCCGGCCCAGGCTCAATATAAAAAATGTAGCCGGCCTCTTCAGCGAGCTGCTGAATATATTGAAGGTCAGTGCCCTTATGGGCGGGAATCTTGTCCACCGGAATGGGAACATCGGGAAACAGCACCGGAATAACCAGCGGAATCAAGCCGAAGGCCGCGTATTTGGCACAAATCAGCGCCACGCGCGCCTCAATTGGCATGGCAGGGTAAGGCAGGCCGCTAAAATCGAGCATGTCCATGACCCTGGTAAGATCCTCCCCGGTAACCGTCACCATGCCTGGAGAGCCGTTGCTTCCCGCCTGCACCTCTACATTCGTCATCACCCCGTCAAACAACGGTTGTGGCGTACCGTTGAGGGTGATGATCAGCATGACTCGCAGAGGCGGCGTAGCAGGACCGCTGTTCATCGCACCAGCGATAATGAAAAACGTGTTTAGCTCTGACTTGCTGCTGAATTGGAAGCTCATCTGGAAGCCGCTCGCCGCGCCTGCTGCCGTAGTGATCTGTACGCTATCGAGCGCATTCATCACCATCTGCGGTACCGGCACCGGCACGATGGGACCGATCATCAACGTGAGGTGTATCCCTTTAGCCAGCATCGGTCACTCCCTGAACGCCTTCTGGTAAGGTGATGCGCAGGCGCTTGCCCGCAGTCTCCATCAATTCATCCGGGCGTATGGCGCCGTTGGCATCGCAGATGCGCCAGTACTGCGATGGATCGCCGATATAGTGCGCAGCAAGATTGTCCAGCCGGTCGCCCGCAGTGACCATGTGCTCTTGTAGCAGCGAGAAGTTTTCAGGCGGTGGCACAAAGCGGCGCTTCAGGTACGCGACGACCGTGCCGTCCGGCTGAGTAGACTGCACCGCCGCAATGCCGTGGTAGCGGCTCTCGGGCGGAAACAGGGGAGTGACGAGAGAATTTGCCTGCATGAAGGCTTGGATTGGATCTATCATCAAATACCTCCTATTCCCAGCGTAGAGAAAGCGCCTGCCTGGGCTTTAGCCGCAAGCCGTTCCTTGTTTTGCAAATAGCTCATGAACAAACTGCCGCCCTTATGACTAAAACCAAGATCGTCCACGTTCAGCACCCTAAAGCCGATACTTACCTTGGCGACGATCGGATTCAAGGATGGGTCAAAGGCTTCCTCGGTAACACTGAAATCCGTAATCCGCACCGGCACGATGCGATTTTTTCCCCACACAAAAAGGGCCAGTGGCGCCTCCATCGGCGCGATCTCCAGCGTGCCGGACCGTGACATTGCATTGCGGTCGAGCAACTGGCCGCTGGTTGGGTTGACGAGCGATTCCAGCACCGAAACTTGCGGCTGAATGCCGTTTTCCACCACGGATCGATGCTGATCGGGAAATTCCAATTGATCCGCCGCATCGATGTCCGCCTCCAGCTTGAACGTCTCCACCGCCGGACCCTTGAAGCGCATGGCTTCCGAGCGGTTGCCGCCTTCGCCGCCGGCACCCTGTACTTGCAGGGTGCGCGTCATTTTTTCCGGGTTGTACTGCAGCGAAATGATGCGCAGCACCCGGCCCGATTCGGCATCGATCAGTACGATACCGCCTTTGAGAATTTTTGGAGAATTCGAATAGCCGGTCATTTAGGTTTTCCTGGTTTTCTCATTGCTTGATTCTATAGAGCAGTCATTACAGGTTCTTTATGATTAACTACGGTTTTTTGTTAATTAACAATGGAGACTCATTGATTCAGCTTCCTATTTGGCTAAAATTTCAACTTATTTGTCCATTAATCCCGTTGCTGGCAATTCGCGCTTCTCGAGCACTTTGGCACCTTGATGCCAGCTATGAACTTCCTTGATCCACTCGGGAAGAGTGCGGTAAGTGTCTGTACCGGGCAAATGTCCCCAAAACTTTCCGTTACCGGTGTATATAAGATTCTCCCCCAACACGCCGATGCCGCCACCTGGTGGGTAATTCGTGTTCTCGATGTAACCGGCTTCGCCGGGCACCCAGTCATTAATGTCGCTGCTGGGCTTGTCAATAATGTCCGCACCCTTGCTGCCTCCTTTCATCGTCAGGTCCGTCGCCGCCGCACAGCCGATTGCGTAAAGTTTTGCATTAACATTAAGATCGTCCCAAGCCTCTTGGCGATTCACATCGGGTTTCATCTTCCAGGTTCCTTTGTTGACATCCCACTCATAGTATTTAGGATTCATCGACCATCCGGCCAAAGCGGCGAAGTTGTATTTCTTTTGCCCTGCAAAAAAGACAATGCCAATCCGCGCTTTGAGGTGGTTGTTCAGATTGGATGCTGCAACTGAGTCACTGCCGCCTTCGATGTTAAAGATGCGCGGTGAAGCCAGCATGTCGATGAGTATCTCCTGTTCGAAATTCACAGCGCCTCCTTTGGGACGTTCATAGACGCTGTTACTTTCAGTGAAATGTTGAACCCCCTTTCCAGATAAGAATTTATTAAGCGAGGCTTGGGGATCACTCCTGATCTTGCGCTTGATCTGGGTGGGTGCCTGTTCCATCTGCACCACATGCGTTAATTCATGCGCAAGCAGTTTACGCCCCTCGTGCGACCTTGGCGCGAATCCGCCTGCCCCAAACACAATGTTGTGTCCCACCGTATAGGCATGGGCATGCACGTCACGCGCTGATTGCTCGGCAGCCAAGCCAGTGTGCACGCGCACCTGCGAAAAATCATGACCGAAGCGTTGTCCCATGTCTTGCTGTAATCCCGTATCAAGCGGGCTACCCGAACCAGCAAGCACGCGATCGACACTGACGGGCGCCGTATCCACCTCCCCGGAGGATTGCCCCGTGAAACGTTGAATGCGCGGTGGTACCTTGCTGACTTTGGAATTTGCTGGTCCTGCCAGTACCTGATCAGCAATCCGATCCGCTTCTTGTTCCAGCGGATCGTTGCTGGTGCCTATGCTAAGTTTCTTTTGCAAACGTTTATTATTGCATTCCCCGCATTCACCACTTAATGATGATGACGCCGCCGACCCGCCGCAGGCGCACTTGCGCTGCAACAACAATCCCGCGTGCGGCGATTTGCCCACGAGCGGTGACTTGGCAACAGTGTTCTGTAGTGGTGCAGCGGTACTCATTACTTTATCTCCTGGTTATCAGGGTCTTTACTGGATTACTTTTCTTCTGCGCAGTTAAGATAAATTTTCTCTTATTCTGATGACGATTACTCACTGTCAATCAAATATTGCAATGGAGGTATCAATCACCTTCCGTTCGGCGCAATATGCTAAGCCATTGCCGCCCGCGTTATCTACGGCGAATTCTCCACCCACCTTACGCGGGCTTTTCAATCATTTTGCGACTGCTAAATCGGTCACAGGCATCGCCAATCACTCCGGCTAGTTCATCAACTGCAAAAATCCCACTGCGCTTCATACATACCTCGCCATCACGGAGCAACACCCAAAGTGGACTTTGCCCACAGTACTCTAAGCCGGGACACCAAGCGCCAAGTTCTTCCGTATCATCGAAGGGGCGTAGTCCAAGATTAAGTTTTCCACCAAAGCGTCTGGCCACATCAAGAGCCGTTTGAATGGATACGTTGTCTGGCGTGCTCCAGACGGCGAAGGCCATTACCAGCCAATTGTCCGTATTGAGCTCGGGCTCCCGCGCAGAAGGTGCCGCAACCAATGCATGAACATAGGGTGGCTCGTCCGTTAAAGTAATACTCGGGCAACTATCTTGATCACGGGTGACTTTGTAGGACATGGTTACGGCCCTGGAACGACAATCGTCGTTTCTACGGTTTCTACGCTATCGTTGTTGTGTACCTTACTAACGGTACCTCCCGTCGCTTTTGCGACCTTATCTTGGTGGGCCTCTTCACTCACCGGATTCTTAAGCACAATAGTGCCACCAGGGGCAATGATGCGGGCAATCTCTTCGGCAAGGCCCGGTATCCCAATAGGACCATTTTCGGAAGTGACTAAATCTGCAGCGCGGTCGGCGATCGGTAGTGTGGTGTCCTTAGCGGAAAAACTGCGGTAAATCAGATTAGGCACGCGCGAATTGTTAATGCCGGTGGTGCTGGTGCGTTCGGCCCTGCCAATGTTGACCGCCCCTTTGAAGTAACCCTCGCCAAAAATATCTATGTGGTATTTGGCCGTAGTGGGAACGTTTTTGGCATGGATCTTATCACCCTGATCTTTACCTCTGCCTACCGCCCAATCTGTATAGGTATCCTTAGCCGCTTCAGGGTACTTGTGCAACGCGAGCAATTGATCACTTGCTATCCACAGTTGTTCGGCAGACGCATAAATGCGCCGGTAATCATCCAGATTGCGCCGTGTCAGCTTGGCACCTTGCGGGGCCAGCGTTTTGCCTATGCTCGTTAGCCAATCCTTTACTTCGCTACGCCATGCAAAGACCAACATCAAATTCGGTTGTGTCGGATTGACTTTGGCTCGCTGGTACAAAGCCCAGGAATTCTTGATGCTCGAACTGGGATCCAGCCAAAGTTCGCCCGACTCCAGCGGAGGCTTTACTTCCTCGATGATTACACTGCGCCAAAAGTCTGGCGGGTTCATGTCTTTTACCACGCCTGGGGCGGACACAGGCGATGCGCCATGTTTGAATACGCCAATCACAGGACAATCGGCCCGCAACTTGCGCGCTATATCGGCAATCCGGTTAGCCCGGTGGCATGACAGGTCATTGTTGAAACCGGCATCGCCTTCTTGGCTGGCAAAACCGTGAATCTTGAGCTGGCTCCCTACCTTGGGTTTGCTGATCTTAGCTTCTTCGCCTGAGAGAAGGTCATCGCAACCTACCTTAAACTGAAACTGCCAACCGGCTACGCCCTGTTGGCTTGGCGTGCAATCAGGAGTGGGAGCGCCGAGTTCGGCGGCACGACATTTACGCTGGATACCCGGAAACCCAGGTGTGATGGAAGGAACACTGCGCCCTTGCATGACTGCATCGGCAGCAGCATCGGCTTCACGTTCTCCGGCCTCGCCCGGTGTGCCTACCGCAAGTTTCATCTGTGCAGCAACCCGTTGGCCGCGCTGTTGCACGACATGCGTTAATTCATGGGCAAGTAATCGGCGTCCATCATTTGTATCCGGAGCAAACTTACCCGCATCAAAAACTATATCGCGTCCGGCGGTGTAGGCTAGAGCATTCAATTCACGAGCCGATTGCGCGGCAGCCGGACCGGAATGCACCCGCACCCCGGAAAAATCATGGCCAAAGCGCTGTTCCATATCCTTCCGCAGCGCTGGTTCGAGCGGTCTGCCGGAGCTAGAAAAGACACTCCCTACACTGGTAGGTGCAGTATCCGTACCCTCAGTCGCTTGCCCCGAGTAACGCTGGATACCGGGATGTGCACCACTAACTAAGGAATGTGGCGGCGTTGCCAATATTTGATCGGTCATTAGATCGGCTTCCTGTTCCAGCCGATCGTTATTAGCGCCTATGCTGAGTTTCTTTTGCAAACGTTTTTTATTGCATTCCCCACATTCCCCACTTAATGACGCCGACCCACCGCAAGCGCACTTGCGCTGCAACAGCAATCCCGCGTGCGGCGATTTGCCCACAGGCGGTGACTTGGCGGCAATATTCTGCAGTGGTGCAACGGTATTCATTACTTCAACCCTCTTGACGATGGTTATAATTCATCTGATCTTTATAGATGCAATATTATTTCTGTAAAAATGGTAGTGGCTTCCAATCCCTAAAATTGGCATCAAATTGAAAGATGGGTATCGGCGCTACAATTGAAGTTGTTTTTAACTCTTTGTCTGTTATTTCCCACCATTTGGGATTGCTGGCTTTTAATTGCGCATCAATGGCAAGCGGAGCGGTCAGATTGGCGGCTTTGCCTGCCCATTTATCACTCACTCCAAAGCGCTTGAAGAAGTCTAAATTGTATTTCCATACACCCAGAGCTGAAGTTGGATCCCAAAGCTGAAAAACATTACGCTCGAAAAAAGGCTGCTTAAGACTTAGAAAATCAGGTTCGGGAAGCTGGACGGAAAGCGTTGAATCATCAGTTTTATTTTTTTCGGGATCCGCAACAGGTTTAGCTTCCTGTTTTTGTATAGTGTGGTTACTCCCTGAGGATACTGTAAGTTTTTCACCGCGTTGGTCTGCATGAATCCCCGCCGCGCCTGTTTGCTGCACCACATGCGTCAACTCATGGGCAATCAATTTGCGTCCCTCGTGCGACTCTGGCGCGAACCCGCCTGCACCAAACACAATGTTGTGGCCTATCGTATAAGCATGGGCGTTAATATCTTGCGCTGATTGCTTAGCGGCAAAATCAGTATGCACCCGCACCTGCGAAAAATCATGACCAAAGCGCTGGCCCATGTCTTGCTGTGTTGCTGGGTCAAGCGGGCTGCCGGAACCAGATAGCACTCGGTCTACACTGGCAGGTACAGTTACTGCATCTGCTGTCTCTTGCCCAGTAAAGCGCTGGATGTGCGGCACCGCTCCGCTCACTGTGGAATGAGCAGGTGCGGCCAATACTTGATCCGCGACCCGATCTGCTTCCTGTTCCAGCGGATCGTTACTGGCGCCTATGGTGAGCTTGGCTTGCAAGCGTGACTTACCCCCGTATTCGCTGATCGATGGCGACTTTGGCAAGCCCAAAGCGCATTTGCGCTGCAACAACAGCTCCGCGTTAGGCGAATTGCCCAAAAGCAGTGATTTATCGGACCTGTATTCTTGCGTCGCGAAAGTGCTCATATCTTCATCCCCTTCCCGATACCCTGCGCCACTTGCGATCCGACGTGCTGCGGTTTTGAATTCTGGTTGATCGATATGTTGCCGAGCCGTAGCCGCGACACATCACCATTTGCCGCCAACTGCTGGGCGGCCTGTGGATTGGCAAACAGACGGGTCAATTCCTGCTGTAGGCCCTCGGCGATGCCATGCCGATCTTCGTGCCGAAAACCTTTCAATACCAGACTGTCAATATGCAGGACGACACGTTTCATACCCACCCCCGTGTTTCTGCATCTGTCAAAGGTCGCTCGCGCTTTGAACCCTCGCCGTGGGCGGCGTGCAGCAGATGTACCATACCGACGGCTTCGCCTGCATCGGCGGCCAAGAATGCGGCATTAAGAGCAATGTTACGGATGTTTCCGCCTGCCACCTGAAGCTGCGCCAGCTTGCGATAGTCCAGGCCATGGGTCGGCGTGGCGTCAGGGAATACGCTGCGCCAGATGGCCTCGCGTTGTTCGGTATCGGGGAAAGTGAATTGCACAACGAAACGCAAACGCCGCTGAAATGCTGTATCCAGAGACGTTTTAAAATTGGTGGTTAAGATGGCAAGGCCGGTGTAAGCCTCCATGCGTTGCAGCAAATAACTCACTTCGATGTTGGCATGGCGGTCATGGCTGTCTTTCACTTCGCTGCGCTTGCCGAAAAGGGCATCGGCCTCGTCGAATAGCAGGATTGCGCCGCTTTCCTCGGCGGCGTCGAAAACCTTGCGTAGGTTCTTTTCCGTCTCGCCGATGTATTTGCTGACCACTGAGGATAGGTCTATGCGGTAAAGATCGAGGTGCAGTTCGTTGGCCAGCACTTCGGCGGCCATGGTTTTGCCGGTACCACTTTCGCCGGCGAACAGGGTGCTGAGGCCCATGCCGCGGGCACTCTTGCGGGCAAAACCCCATTCGTCGCAGACCTTGAGCCGGTTGCGCACATGGCTGGCGACTTGGCCCAAGATTACTTTCTGATGTTCCGGCAGGATCAGATCTTCCCAGCGGGAGGCCGGCTCAATACGCTGCGCCAAGTCATCCAGCTGCCGTCGCCCCAAAGTGCGGCAGGCCCGCCATAGCAATTCGTCCGGTTTATCGCTTGCGCTGATAGCGCCGCTGATTTCGGCTCCGGTGCTCAAGATCGTTTGTGCGCTCAATCGGTACTGCGACGCGACCCCATCCAACGAACCATTAAGTTTATGCGCAGCCGAACCCAATGCCTGTTGCCACAAGCGCCGCTGATCCGTGGCGTCCGGTTTGTTTACGGTGAAGCGCAAGGTGCTGCGTTGCAGCGCCAGCGGATCATGGCTGGAGACAAACAGCAAGCCACTTAAATCTTCGACAAGCCGCGTGACTGCGGCTGTATTTGCCTGGTCACGGCATTCAATCAACAAAGCGCTGGACAGCAGCGCAGATTCCCGTTGCCACAGCACGGCGAAGGCATTACGTTCATGTACTCCCGCTGGTATATCTTCCGCGCGCAGGATATGGAGTTGCATTCCGAAGAGTTCAGCTGCGACGCTGGCCGCGATATCTGCCTGACCATCGCGGTCATCCCCCAGCAGTTGGATGACTGGGACAGGTGCATTGCGCTCATGCAATGCCTCCAATATAGCTTGTGCAGTTTCGCGTTGGACATCCGCCATCGTCGCTGCCACGCCGCTGGATTGCAGCAAGGGCTCCAGGCGGGTGTCGAGGTAATTTATCCCAGCCAGGAAGTGCAGCACCCGTTCGTCTATGCGTAAACGCGCATTCGTCAGGCTGGTTTCTTCAGTAACCTCAATCAGGCGCCACCGGCGCAGGGGGCGTATTGAACTGAGCGCACTCCAATGCGGCTCTTCCAGCGTCGCCAGCGCCAAACTGAATGTCGCATAGGATCGCTGGGGATTGCTTTGCGCAGTGGCGCACAGCGAAGCAAATTTTGCGTCCATTTCCACGCCTGCGCAAAGCAGGAGAACGTCTCGCTCGAAAGTGCTGAGACCGAAGCATTCCACCAAGCGATCTATGGCTGACTGTGCCAATAATGCAGCACGAATTTCGGCTGCTGTAGTCATTGCCGATTCTTGCTCTTCACCCGCTAAACGTGCCTTGATGCGGGCGAGTTCAGCCACCATCAGGCGTTGATTTGCATCGATCCAGTCGTGGCGTGGGTCGGGGGCGTTCATGGCACAGTTAACATTTGCGTGTTGTCGAATTGCGGCGGTGTAGTAAGCCGGTTTACCAGCAAGCTGTCAGCGCCATCGACGCGCAAGCGCAGCAGGTGGTTCCCCGCAGGCAATTGCGCATACTTGAATTGAAGGCTGGCTGTCGGGACGGTAAATTTCTCCGGCGACGCCTCATATCCTCCGGCGTTGAGGCTTATTCGTTGGCCGGGCCGGGCTTGCGGCGTAAAGGCAAGATTGATGGTTACACCGGAAGAATCGCGTGTGGCAGTGGAGCCCGCTACGTCGATACGCGGTGCCAAAAACAACGCAAGCGAATTGGTACTGCGAATTTCGGTCTCGCCGGGGCGTTGTAAAAGTGCAGTTACCTCCCATATACCCGCAGGCCAGTCGATGTTGTCTTGAGCGGTATTGGGTAAGGTTACTGAAAAACTCTCTTCATTTGCATTAGTACCGAAAGCGATATCAATCGGTGCCGTCAGGCTAGGATGCGCAAAACGCACGACAAGATTTGTTCCGCTGAGGTTGTAGCCTTTCAGTTTGATGGTCTCGCCGAGGCGTGCGGCTATCTGCTTGTTGGGCAGCCCTATGCCAACGAGTATCGGATAAGGGGGAATAAGGCCAGTCACAGCAGTGATGCCACTTTCGTACCACGTATCTACATTTAGTGGGTCGGGTTTTACCACAGGCCCACGCGTAAGCACCGGCAAGGATGAACGGACTGATTTGCTCGATTCTATTAACACCACGCTGGCCATGTAGGCTGCGGTGGGACGCAAATGGCTTTGCGTGGCGGTCCAGAGCTTGGACATTTCTTCGGTGTTGAGATATTCCGGTGTGATTTTGATCAGCTCGATCTGGTTTTCAAGTCCAGAATCCGCCAATGCTTTCAGCGCGGGCGGAAGTGCCGTACCCCCTACCGGAGGCGATGGATCGAGTGCCTTCCGGATAGCTTTGCGGCTGAGTATCGGTGTTTCGTGCAGAAGTTGCATGGCATAACCGAGCAGAATTTCACCGTGCAGGTCTACACTGCCGTGGGCTGAAAGCAGGTAATGCAGGTTGAGAGCGAGCGGTGCGTTGGATAATCGTTGGTTACCGGAAGCGTCGAGCGAAGGAAACCTTTCGTTGCGCCAGCCACTGTTGGGCGTAACGTGGTACATAAATAGATTGAGTTGGGAGGACTCAGTGCCACCGTTTGCCGGTATCACCCGGTCAGGCGGCCCAGCGGTTACCGAGACTGTAGCGCCGAGAGTGCCTGTTGCGTCATTGTTGATCAACCCGTCATTGAGCAGATCGCGCAACACGGCAGTCACCCCGGCAATGGCGAGAGCGCTGCTCATGTTTTTTTACCTCGGCGAGCAAGATACTCATCGAGCGACAGCGGCTTGGCTGACGTCGGAGCCTGGCGTTTTGGTGGTGGCGACTCATGCACGGCAGTGACTTCGATGCGGCCTATGCTCACATGCACTTCGGTGATTTCATCGGCCTGACCCTGCCGGCTAGAGCCGCCATGTTCGCTACGTTGCTTTGCCGCACTCGCATTCAAAGCCGAGGGACGTGCAGCATTCTTCAACGGCAAAAGTGGCGTAGGGTAATTGCTCTCTGGGAGAGTTGTGGAATTATTCTCCGGGATACGCATTTCAATTCCCTCAGCCAAAACTGGAGGCTCACCCGCAACCATTTTTTCTATACTTGGTTGCCGTAATATTGTTTTTGCCGATGAGGATGGGCCGCTGGGGCGATCTGGTTTTGTATATAAGCCAATGTCTGGTTTGGTAACTAATATTTCAGGTGGCGACGGTGCAATTTCATTATCGCTCGGCTGTGTGCTAATTTCCGCATAGGTATTGACATATTGCTGCTCTTGATTGGCCACAGAAGCCCTCTCCGCACCACCGTTGTCCCTATGTTGCCGTTCGGTATCAATTGGGTTTAACGTAGCAACTTGCGTGTCCGGCTCTACCCTATTTACCGGTGAAAGAGGGGTGTAAGGTGTGCGTACTGCGGAACGCAGGGTATTTGTGCTGCCCATGGCCTGTGCGGCGAGCCGATGCAGGAATCCGCTCATACACCCACCATGTCGAGATAAACTGCACGCCGTTGCGATGAGAGCGCGAGTATTTCCGGTTCAGTCCAACCATATGCCTGGGCAAGGCTATGCACTTCGGCAAGCAAGGCCCGGGCACGCACATCGATTTCATCCCACAACAATGTGCCAATATTAAAATCAACCAGCCAGCTGTGGCCACAATCCTCGCAGCTAAGGGACAGGTTGATGTCAGCTGCAGGATCAAGCTCCTCCATGGCTGCTTCGGCCTCGGCAAGCAGATTTCCAAAACCTGCGTTACTATTTTCTGGATGTTCAACGCAACATTGTTCCAGCAGCTTTACTGCCGCCACCTTGAAATCCCGCTCCCCGCTAATCGCCGCGAGATCACGGCTGCACGGTACGCGGAAACGAAAATTAGAAACCTCGAACTCAGCCGGTGTATCGTCGAATTTGCTGGGCGTAGCATCCTCGTTGATACCAGCCAGTAGCTGCCCGGTATCGAGGGCGATTTCCATGCGTGCACCGCAATGCTCGCAATCAATGCAGGCATTGATGCGCGGTCCGAAGCAGGTTTCGCGCAGGCGTAACAGCGTCTTGTTGATTGTTCCCAGCGGCAGGTCCGGGAAACTGGAAGACGGTAGGTCCGGTCGCGCCCAAGCGTAAAGTAGTAGTGCCCGGTCAATCGGATGCCGCGTAAGGCCGCGCTCCCACAGGGCAAGCATCTCCGCTTCACAAGGCACTTGTATGTGCATCAGGCTGGTTCCGTGAAGCTGGGCTCGCTGGGCTCGGTTACATCGTAGTCCCGTTCCCAGCCCTCGTTCTCCAGCTTGATGTGCTGGATGGCCACCGCGTTGGCATTGGCGTCGAGATCAGGCAAGGCCTGGTATTCTGACACCCAGCAACGATAGACCTTGTAGGCGAGCGCAAGCTGGCCCGCCTCGTTATAAACCTCAATGATGAGATCCTTGCGGAAGTCCTTCAGCGAAACCTCGGCGCCCAAACCAGAGCCATAATTCCAAACCTTGTTGGCCCATTTTTCAAATTCGGTGTCGTGGGTGACGCCGCGATCCAGCGTAATCGCCTCAAATTTGGTACGGCCAGGTGACTTGCGCGACGTTGATGGATCGCCTCCCTCCCGGTGCTCAACCAACTCAGTGCTGCGCTTGATTGCGCCCACCTTAGAGATGCCCGCGACATATCGGCCATCCCATTTGACACGGAATTTAAAATTTTTGTAAGGATCGAAGCGCTGTGCGTTAACAGTGAATGTTGCCATGGATATGCCTCCTAAATTATCAGGGTCAGACTTGAACTTGGCCAGCGATCTGCTGCAGCTTGATCACCACGAATTCGGCGGGCTTGAGCGGCGCGAATCCCACTACGATATTGACGATGCCCAGATCAATGTCATTCTGGGTGGTGGTTTCCTTGTCGCATTTGACGAAATACGCTTCGCGTGGGCTGCGGCCCTGAAAAGCGCCTTGGCGAAACAGGTTCTGCATAAAAGCGCCGAGATTGAGGCGTATCTGTGCCCAAAGCGGTTCATCGTTCGGCTCGAATACCACCCATTGCGAGCCCCGGAACAGGCTTTCCTCGAGAAATAGTGCCGTGCGGCGCACTGGAAGGTATTTCCATTCAGAGGCAAGCTGGTCCGCGCCGCGCAGGGTGCGAGCGCCCCATACAAGTCGACCGGTGACCGGAAAGGAACGCAGGCAATTAACTGCCAATGGATTGAGCTGGCCATTTTCACCATCGGTGAGTTTTACCGTGAGTTCTACCACGCCGTTAAGGGTGGCATCGTTTCCGGCAGGGGCTTTCCACACGCCGCGCTGGCCATCAGTGCGCGCCATGATTCCAGCCACCGCACCGCAGGGGGCAAAGTCAGCCAAGCGATTTTCCTGTAAAGGATCGGGCTGGCGAAGATAGGGAAAATACAACGCCGCATTTGCGCTGCGGGCCAGCCCCCAATTAACGCTGTCCAGGCCGCTGGCGCCGGTAAGGTCGGAAGGCTCATCCCACGCCATGAGCGGGTCGACGATATACATGGCGCGCCGCGCAAGGCAATAGGCAGCGGCGGCGCTACGGGTTTGAGAATTCACGTCACCACCTGGTTCACGCGTCAGCGGCGGAACGCACAGCAGATTGAACAGGTCTGCCTTCTGCAGTGCCCATATCCCCTGCTTGGATGCTTCCAACGAGGCCAGAGATATTTGGTTATCGGTGATGGCTGCGCCTTCATTGCCAGTTGCCGTGAACACGGTCGAGGAGGCATTATCCAGCAGCGGATCGGCACCGGCAGGCGGATTGCCATGAGCGGTGGGACGCAGCGCAGGCACCGTGCCGGGTGGTGTGGCAATCCGCACCAGGTTGGACTCCTGTTCAAGCACCCGCGTAACAAAGCGCGCGTTATTGGGGTCGGTGGAAAGGTTAAGGAAGCGCTCTGTCGTACCGGTGGCGGTGTCGCGCACCGAAAGATTGAACAGACTGTTGGCAGGATCAGTGGGGAGATGCGGGCGGGTGTTGTAATCGATCCGCACCCGCAACTTCTCGCCCCACTTGCCTGGATTGGCAGCAACCAGGTTAAAGCCTACCGCCAAGGTGAGAGTGGCGGCGGCCGCACCATTGTGAACGCGCACGATAAGGGCATCGGTGCCGCCATTCTGGAAGAACTGTTGTAGAGCGTAGCTCAACGTGCTATCGCGCCACAGCCCGCCAAAGCGCCGCTCAAACTCGCCGAAGCTTTGCACGCGCACCGGATCATTCACCGGGCCGCGCAGGGTGCGCCCGATAAAGGCGGTGATGGAGGTAGCCACACCGGTAATTGTACGCACGCCACTGGACACTTCTTCAATATAGACGCCAGGGTAGGATAAGGTAACCGGCATGTTGCTCCTCCTTTTAAAGTGATGGTTATATTTTAGGGTATGGATTTATGGCGTTGCGTCGCGTCCTAGTAGTATCTCGATGGTCGCATCGGCGGCTGTGTTATTAGTGAAGGAAAGATTCGCCGCGCCGCCAAGCAGACTTACCGCGCCTGTGCCGATCAACACGTGTGGACCGTCTAGAGCAACCACATTGGCACCGACCTTATAGCTAAGATCAACGTCGGGCACGGCAGGATTGATAATGAGTAGGGAAACTGCGCCGCTTGGCACCAGATTGACCTGCTGGGTCGCACCGGCAGTGATCGTCACCTTGATCTTGTCGTAGGCCTCAAGATCCAGACTGCTTGCACCTGAGACGGAAGGGCCGTCAAGTGCTTGTACTACAAAGTTCCAATTGATTTTTTCTGCCATGCGAATCTCCTTGAAGTATTGGAGTTGCTTATAAATTGGCTAATTTTCTGGTATTGGGCTAACGCCCATGCTGCCAATCGAGAATCGTTGCTTACTCTTCAGAATTCAAATGCTGGTATAGATGTTTTGTTTCTGTTATCCCAACACCTTAATTTTAAAGACGTTGAAATCTATTTTTGAGTGCATTTAGTAGGCTGGTAATTTGTCATTTGCACTGTATTCAACAGACGCCTTATATTAGCGTAATCCTGCCTCATTGCAAACTCTGTGCGTGGCGTTTGCCGTCATCTGCGGCAGAACAAAATGAACTTTTCATATCAATACCGGAGGCCGCATAAGCCATCGCGTATTGTTGCTGTTTGAGACGATGCCCTTGTTGTAAGTTTTCCCAGCAGGCAAATTCAAATCCAAACAGAGAGGCGATGCAAATTAGCTTAATATATTCATGTGGTAACTGGGCGCTACAGAAATTTTCTATTGGAAACTGAATAATTGTTTTGGCAATGTATGTGTGTTACCGCACTTTCATCTATATAAATAAGGTGATATATTTTAGACAGTTGCGGGGCATCGCCGTTCCCCTGGCTTAGCCATTTTTTTCCGTACTCTCCCGTGATTTTCTCCGCATGATCTGCATCCGGGACCATTCCATATTTTGACAGGAGGCGGCATATGTCTGCGAGCAAGCCTAGTTCTGCCGTTCTTGACCATGACGCTGAATGTGCCCAGTACTTGTACCTATTGGATTCCAGTCACGATCCAAGATTATTCGTCTATCCCCCCAAGGCAATGCTTGATAGATGTCAGGTCTCGTCTTTCTTGGTCTGGCATCGGCAACAAACGATCGAGCGAATTGCAACTAAAAAACCAGAGGTGTATTGCCAGTTGTCATCGCGGAGGCGGAATCCATTATGCTTCCTACACGAAAAAAGATGAAATCCGTCCGGTCTCCCCTCATAAAAGTGTCAACCAAAGCGCCGACCGGTATCGCCGGTTTCGATGAAATCACCGGCGGAGGTTTACCACACGGACGCACGACGCTGCTGGTAGGCGGGCCAGGTTCCGGCAAAACCGTACTCGCGCTGCAAATTTTGGTGCATGGCGCGCGGGAGTGCAAGGAACCAGGTATCTTTGTCGCTTTTGAGGAAAACTCGAAGCGCATTGTGGCCAATGCCGAAAGCTTTGGCTGGAAACTCGCGGAGTTGCAGCGGAAAAAACTGTTTTTCATGGATATCCAGCCGATGCCCGATCTGGTTCAGTCAGGGGATTTCGATTTCGGCGGGATGCTTGCGGCGCTGGAGGCGAAGTCCAAGGAAACAAAGGCGCGGCGTATTGTGTTCGATGCCCTGGATGTCATATTGACACTATTACCTGACGAGGCGGCGAGAAGGCGAGAGATCTATAGGCTGCATGAGTGGTTATTGGCGCGCGAACTGACGGGCCTCATTACCCTTAAGGCTGATGCGGGATATATCAACGCTATGAGTCAGTCGCCTTTCGGTTTCATGCACTTCATGGTGGACTGCACCGTTCTTCTTAGTCATAGCGTGATTCTGGGCGTATCGCAACGCAACATGCGCGTTCAGAAGTATCGCGGCTCCAGCTTCGACGAAGATGAATTACCGTTCGTGATCGGCAAAAATGGACTTGAGGTTGCCGCCGCGCACACGCCGAGCCGTGTGGATGCCGAGGTGACTAGCGAGCGCATTTCCAGCGGAGTGGAGCGGCTCGATACCATGTTGGGTGGCGGCTACTACCGCGGCGCTAGCGTGCTGATCACCGGTTTCTCAGGCACGGCTAAAACCACCTTGAGCGGTGCGTTTGCGGATGCAGCCTGCCAGCGCGGCGAGCGCACTTTGTTCGTCAGTTTTGATTCGGATGGTTCCGAGGTGATCCGTAATCTGGCCTCGGTAGGTATCCGGCTGGATCGTTATGTAAAAAGCGGATGCCTGCGCATGATCTCGGCCCGCACCATCACCGGCAGTGCAGAAACATTTCTTGTGCGCATCAAAACGCTCGCTAATGAGCATAGGGCTCGTTGCCTGGTGATCGATCCAGTATCTACATGGTCCAAAGCCGGCAATGCGTTGACCGCGCGCAGTGTAGCGGAACGGTTGATCGACTGGTCTAAGGCCGGCGGTACCACCTTGATTTGCACCAGCCTGCTCGACGAAATGTCCAGTCAGTCGGAAGGCAGCTCGTCGCTACAGATCTCGAAGATCGCGGACACCTGGATCCATCTCAACTACTTACTACAGGCCGGGGAGCGCAACCGAGGCTTGTCCATCATCAAGTCCCGCGGCACGGCGCATTCGAACCAAGTGCGCGAGCTGATCCTCAGCGATTCTGGGGTAACATTGACCGACACTTATACAGCAGGCGGCGAAGTTTTAATGGGCGCGCTGCGCTGGCAAAAGGAACGCGCCGACCGGGTCGCGAATGAGGTTAACGAAGTTGCCGCGAAGCTTAAGCGCGTCAGGCTCGATGCCGAAGAGGCCGAGCTCGAGGTGCAAGTGAAGTCGCTCCAGACGGAACTCTTGGCGAAGCAAGTCGAGAAGGATTTGTTGGTTCGCACTACGGAAAGTCGTAAGGGGGAGATATCACAAGGCCTCACTCGCATGGAAGAGTTGCGTGGAGCCGATGCAACAAAGCCCGATCCGAAATGAACTTACTATGACCCCACAAATCATCTTCAAATTCCGGCTTTATGTCGCAGGCGATGCGCCGAACTCCACGCAAGCGCTTGCCAACCTTATCGCACTTTGCCGGGCACACCTCCCGGATCGACACGAGATCGAAATCGTGGATGTATTTCGGGAGCCCAAGCGTGCCCTGATAGACGGAATATTCATGACTCCGACTCTCGTCAAGCTTGCGCCCTCCCCCGTTCGAATAATCGTAGGTTCACTTAGTCAGACACAGACCGTATTGCATGCTTTGAATCTGGAAGCCGACTCGTTATGAACCCAAATGACCCGTCGCCTCAGGAAGACTCGAATGAGAAAATTTCTGCGTTAATAGAGACTCTAAGTTGCACCGAGCGACGCTTGGAGGAACTAACGGCAGGCGAGGTAGATACGGTGGCGGCCCATGATGGCCGGCCCTACTTGTTGCGGCGCGCCCAGGATCGCATGCGTCACAGCGAGGCCGCCATTCTCAATGCGTTGCCCGCTAATATCGCTTTGCTTGATACCCAAGGAGTCATCATATCGGTGAATGAGGCTTGGCGGCGATTTGCCCGCACAAATGCGTTCCAAGTCCAAGGGTATGGGGTCGGTGTCAATTACCTAGAGATTTGCGACAGCGCCCGGGGAGATTACGCCTCCGAGGCGCCAAAGGCTGCCGCAGGAATTCGATCGGTACTAGCAGGTAAAGTAAAGAACTTTTCGCTCGAATATCCCTGTCATTCGCCGACAGAACAGCGCTGGTTTTTGTTGACAGTAACTCCCCTCGCTGATGATCCTCCGAATGGCGTCGTGGTCATGCACTTGAACATAACGGAGCGAAAAAAGATCGCGCAGGAATTGCATGAAAGCGAACGTCGCTTTAGCGATCTGCTGGGAAATGTAGAGCTGATTTCCATGATGCTCGATTGCGAAGGGCGGGTTACGTACTGCAACCAATTCTTGCTTCGTTTGACCGGTTGGCAACTCGGGGAAGTTATCGGGCGAAACTGGTTTGAGCTTTTCGTACCACCGGAATTTAACTATTTAAAAAACTCATTTTTCGCGATGCTGCTCGCCAACCAGCCCGAAGCAAGACATCACGAGAACGAGATGCTTACACGTTCCGGCGAGCGTCGGTTAATTCGCTGGAACAATTCGGTTTTGCGGTCGGGGAACGGCGATGTGATCGGAACGGCCAGCATCGGTGAAGACATCACTGAACGCAAGAAAGCGCAAGCCAGTATCATCTATCTCAACCGTGTATATGCCATGCTCAGTGGCATCAACACGCTCATCGTGCGCGTGCGTGAGATCGACGAGGTGTTCCGGGAAACTTGCCGGATCGCGGTCGAGGTAGGGGGGTTCCGCATGGCCTTGATAGCCATGGTGGATCCGGGCACTACGAAAATTGTTCCGGTTGCGTCTATGGGCAAAGACGAGGCACTCCTGCGAGCCATCTCAGACATGTTGTCGTCCACTGATGCACCGAATACTATGCTCGCGCGGGCGGTCAGGGAGAAAAAGCCCGTTGTGGCCAACGACTCGAAAAGCGACCCCCGGGTTTTGTTTAACCAGAGATATGTCGAATCAAAAGTTCGCTCGATGGCTGTTTTACCGCTGATAGTTGCGGATGAAGCAGTAGGCGTGATCGCGTTGTACGCTGGCGAGAGCGAATTCTTCCATGAAGAAGAAATGAAGCTGTTAACCGAATTGACTGGCGACATCTCGTTCGCGATGGATCACATCAACAAGGCACAGCAGCTAAATTATCTGGCTTACTATGACGTTGTTACCGGACTGCCCAACCGGGCCCTGATTAATGACCGCCTGAATCAAGCGGTGATGGCGGCACGCCGCAACAAATCGCTATTGGCGGTATTGTCAGTCAGTCTAAATAATCTCAAGGTGGTTATTGACACGCTAGGGCACAGTATCGGCGACGGTCTGCTGCAAGAAACCGCACGCCGCCTCACAGCATTGTATGCTACTGGCACAG